>DATAUV010000100.1:0-32993 GCA_036268075.1 Allostellaceae bacterium
CGCGACCCTGTCGCCGGGCGACGAGGTGATCATCCCGGCGCCCTATTGGGTGTCGTATCCCGAGATGGTGCTGCTCGCCGACGGCAACCCGGTGCCGGTCGCCTGCCCGCAGAATTACGGGTTCAAGCTGCGCCCGGAGGACCTCGAAGCCGCGATCACGCCCAAGACCAAATGGCTGATCCTCAACTCGCCGTCGAACCCGACCGGCGCCGCCTATACCGAGGCCGATTTGCGCGCCGTCGCCGACGTGCTGCTCGCGCATCCGCATGTCTGGGTGATGACCGACGACATGTACGAGCACCTGATCTACGACGATTTCGAGTACAAGACGATCGCCCAGGTCGAGCCGCGGCTTTACGAGCGCACGCTGACCGTCAACGGCGTGTCGAAGGCGTATTGCATGACCGGCTGGCGCATCGGCTACGGCGCCGGGCCGAGGGAACTCATCAAGGCGATGGGGGCGATCCAGTCGAACTCGACCGCCAACCCATGCTCGATCAGCCAGGCCGCCGCGATCGAGGCGCTCAACGGGCCGCAGGATTTCATCGCGCCCAACGCCGCGGTGTTCAAGCAGCGCCGCGACATCATCGTCGACGCGCTGAACAAGATCCCCGGCCTCTATTGCCCGCGGCCGGAGGGGGCGTTTTATGTCTACCCGTCCTGCGCCGGGCTCTTGGGCAGGAAGACGCCGAACGGCGAGATCATCAACACCGACGAGGATTTCGCCCGCTACCTGCTGGCCTCCGAGGGGGTCGCGGTCGTGCATGGCGACGCCTTCGGCCTCGCCCCGCATTTCCGCATCTCCTACGCGTGCTCGACCGAGACGCTGCACGAGGCTTGCCGGAGGATCGAACGGGCCTGTACGGCGCTGGTCTAGTAGCTCCGTAGCCCCGCAGCTCCGTAGGATGGGTAGAGCGCCAGCGAAACCCATCGTTGCTTCGTCGCGTCCCCCACTCCGCATGGGTTTCGCTGCGCTCTACCCATCCTACGAAGTTGAGCTCTCTTTCACTGCGTGAGCCAGCCGCCGTCGACCACCAGATTATGCCCCTGGATCGCGGTGCCGTCGCTGGTGGCGAGGAAGGCGACGGCTTCGGCGATTTCCTCGGTGCGGACGAAGCGGCCCATGGGCACGCGCGCGGTCATCCGCTCGCGCATCTCGGGCTGGTTCGACAGGCGGTTGACCATGTACTCGGTGTCGGTCGGGCCGGGGCTGACGCAGTTGACCGTGATCCCGGTGCCCGCGCATTCGAGCGCGATCGCCTTGGTGAGGTAGATCGTCGCCGCTTTGGTCAGGCCGTAGAGCGCGTGCTCGGGATAGGCGGCCGAGCCGAACTGGCTGGCGATGTTGACGATCCGCCCGCCGCCCCGCGCCCGCATCGCCGGCAGCACCGCCTGGGCGGCGAAAAACGGCGCGCGCAGATTGACGCCGGTGACGAACTCCCAATCCTCGTGGGTGAACTCGCCGAACGGCTTGCGGCAGCGGACGCCGGCGTTGTTGACGAGGATGTCGACCCGGCCGAGCGCGGCGATGCACTCCGCCACCATCCGCTCGGCCGCGCCCGCCTCGGCGAGGTCGATCGCGCGCCAGGCCGAGCGCCCGCCGCAGCTCGCCGCGACCTCGCGCAGCGCCGCCTCCGGCCCCTCGGCGACCGCGAACACGTCCGCCCCGTCAGCGGCGAGGCGCAGCGCCACGCCCTTGCCGATCCCGCTCGACGCGCCGGTGACCAGCGCGACCTTGCCGCTCAACCCCGCCATCTCCGCCTCCCGTTCAGGCCAGCCGCCGCGTCTGGGTCCAGCCGATGTAGAGCCCGGACGCGATGACGATCGCCGCGCCGAGCCAGGTCATCGCGTCGGGCAATTCGCCGAACAACAGGTAGCCCACCAGCACCGAGCCGAGCATCTGCACGTACTGGAACGGCGTCACGATGTTGACCGGGGCGAAGCGCAGCGACAGCGCGATGAAATAATGCCCCATCGCGCCGAGCACGCCGAGGCTGCAAAAAAGCGCCAGATGGCCGAGATTGGCCGGCGTGCGCCAGACGAACGGCAGCACCACCAGCATCCCGAACGCGCCGACCACCGAGCTGTAGATCGCCGAGGTCTCGGGCGGCTCGGTGTCGGCGATCTCGCGCGTGGTGATCTGGTAGAGCCCGTTCATCAGCGCGCTGAAAACGATGATCAGCGCCGCCCAGTGAAACACCTCGGACCCCGGCCGGATGATCGCCAGCACGCCGACAAACCCGACAAACACCGCGACCACCCGCCCTCCGGTCGTGCGCTCGCGCAGCATCGGCCAGGCGAGCCCGGCGACGAGCAGCGGCCCGATCATGTTGATCGAGGCCGCCTTGGCGATCGGGATAAAGCCGATCGCGAAGAAATAGGCGAGGTTCGAGACGAACAGGCACGTCGACCGCAGGAGGTGCTTGCGCAGCCGGTGCGTCACCAGCATGCGCACGCCGAACCGCGGCACGAACACCGCCAGCATGAAGACGACATGGCCGAACGAGCGCGCCCACGACACCTGGAGCGAGCTGTAATCCTCGCCGAGGAGCTTGGCGAAACCGTTCATCAGCGGCGAGGTCACCCCCGACAGACAGATGAAAAAAATGCCGAGAAGCAGGTTGGCGTCCCACGAGCGCCGCGTACCGACGAGCATGACCGCCGCTTCCTCCCCGGGCTCGATCCGGCGGATCGGCCGGGCCCCTGTCGTGCGGTATTGAAGGCGCGCGAGGTGACGCCGTCAAACCCCAACCGAAAAACTACCCCTCGCCCGCATTGCGGGAGAGGGACCGTTCGCGAAGCGAACAGGGTGAGGGCCAGCAGCGGCTGCCACACGCTCCGCTGCGCGTCGCGCCCTCACCCGGCCTTCGGCCACCCTCTCCCGCGATGCGGGCGGGAGGCGCACCTTCATGGCCCATGTTGCGCCCAAATTTCCGTTGCGTTACCGAGGCGGCCCGCGCCACTCTCGGGATCGAGAAAATGCCGCTCTAAGCGGGCGGCCCCCTGGGATGGAAATGGAGGCGCCTGATGGCCAACGCGACCCACCGCTGTGTCGCCCTGGTCGGCCCGTATCTGTCGGGAAAAACGAGCCTGATGGAGGCTTTGCTGGCGACGAGCGGCAGCATCGCGCGGCGCGGCAGCGTGCGCGACGGCAACTCGGTCGGCGACCACGTCGCCGAGGCGCGGGCGCGGCAGATGTCCACGGAACTCAACGTCGCCAACGCGACCTTTCTCGGCGACACCTGGACGATCCTCGACTGCCCCGGCTCGTCCGAGCTCAGCTATGAGGCGCAGGAGGCGATGCTGGCCTGCGACGTCGCGGTCGTCGTGTGCGACCCCGAGGCCGAGCGCGCGGTGATGGTCAGCGCGCTGTTACGCTTCCTCGACCGGCATGACGTGCCGCACATGGTCTTTATCAACAAGCTCGACACCGCGAGCGCGCGGGTCAGCGATGTGTTGGCGGCGCTGCAATCCTATACCGAGCGGCCGCTGGTGCTGCGCCAGGTGCCGCTCGCCGGCAAGGACGGCGAGATCACCGGCTATGTCGACCTCGTCAGCGAGCGCGCCTACACCTACAAGCCGGGTCAGGCGTCGGATCTGATCCCGCTGCCCGAGGGGTTCTGGGACGAGGAAGGCGACACCCGCTCCGGCCTCGTCGAAAAGCTCGCCGATTTCGACGACGCGCTGCTCGAACAGCTTCTCGAGGACATTCAGCCGTCGAAGGAGGACATCTACAAGCACCTGACCGCCGACATGCAGAAAAGCCTGATCGTGCCGGTGTTCGTCGGCGCGGCGACGCAGGATCACGGCGTCAGGCGGCTGTGGAAGGCGCTGCGGCACGAGACGCCGAGCGCCGAGGAAACCGCGGCGCGGCTCGGCATCGAGCCGACCGGCGAGCCTCTTGCGACGGTCATCAAGACCTATCACCTGCCGCATACCGGCAAGCTGTCGCTGTCGCGGGTGTGGCGCGGCACGATCTCGGAAGGCAACGTGCTCGACGGCACCCGCGTCGCCGGCATCCTCAGGCTGGTCGGCGCGACGCAGGAGAAGGTCGCCTCGGCCAAGATCGGCGAGGTCGTCGGCCTCGGCCGCATGGAGGACATCGCCACCGGCCAGGTGCTGACCCCATCGGGCAAGGGCGGCGAGGTGCCGCGGCCGGAAGTGCCGCAGCCGGTCTTCGGCCTCGCGATCCACGCCGAAAAGCGCGGCGACGACGTCAAGCTCTCCGGCGCGATCGCCAAGCTGATCGACGAGGACCCGGCGCTCCAGCTCGAGCAGAACCAGGACACCCGCGAGATGGTGCTGTGGGGCCAGGGCGACGTGCACGTGCAGATCGCGATGGACCGCCTCCGCAACCGCCACAACCTCGCCGTCGTCGGCCATCCCTCGGCGGTGCCGTACAAGGAGACGATCAAGCGCTCGACCCAGACCCATTCCCGCTTCAAGCGGCAATCGGGCGGGCACGGCCAATTCGCCGACATCGTCATCGACGTAAAGCCGCTGGAGCGCGGTTCGGGGTTTGTGTTCAAGGACAGCGTCGTCGGCGGCGCGATCCCGCGCAACTTCATCCCGGCGGTCGAGGAAGGGATCGAGGAGGCGCTGAAAACCGGGCCGCTCGGCTTCCCGGTCGTGGATGTGCATGTCGAGCTGATCACCGGCGGGTTCCACGCCGTCGACAGCTCGGACATGGCGTTCAAGACCGCCGGCCGCCAGGGCATCCAGGAGGCGCTGGCGAAATGCGAGCCGGTGCTGCTGGAGCCGATCGACGGGGTCGACGTCTCGGTGCCGAACGCGTTCACCGCGCGCGTGCAGCGGCTCGTATCGGGCCGGCGCGGGCAGATCCTCGGCTATGACGCCAAGGAAGATTGGCCCGGCTGGGACGTCGTCCGCGCCTTTCTGCCGCGCAGCGAATTGCACGACCTGATCGTCGAATTGCGCTCGCTGACCCTCGGCGTCGGCAGCTTCGCCCACCATTTCGACCATCTCCAGGAGCTGACCGGCCGCACCGCCGAGATGGTGATCAAGTCGCGGCAGGAAGAGGCGGCGCAGTAGGGATGCTTTCCCCTCGCCCGCATTGCGGGAGAGGGACCGTTCGCGGAGCGAACAGGGTGAGGGCCGGCAGCGGCTGCCACACGCTCCGCTGCGCGTCGCGCCCTCACCCGGCCTTCGGCCGCCCTCTCCCGCAATGCGGGCGAGGGGACAATCGAGGCACCTTTATTTTCAGGATCGCGAAACCGTGACTTGGCCTCGTCCACCGCTGTGCCCAAATCGGCGTCATTGGAATGGGGAGCGGGTGCGATGTTGATCCGGCGGAAGCGCGGCTGGGAAATCCCGGAAAGCGCGGCGACCAGCGAGACGGCGTTCTGGAACCGGCGCGAGCTGATCAAGGGGCTGGCGGCGGGCTCCATCGCCGCGAGCGGGCTGTTTGGCGGCGGGCTGTTGGCGAGCGGACTGTTCGCGAACGAGGCCGAGGCCGCCGACGCGCCAGACCCTTCGGCCGGGCTCTACCCGTTCAAGCATGATGGCAAATACACGCTCGACCGTCCGCTCACCGCCGAGAAGTATCCCACGACCTACAACAATTTTTACGAGTTCGGCACCGACAAGGACATCGTCGAGCCGGCCCAGGCGCTGCCGGTGCGGCCGTGGACGGTCAAGGTCGACGGCATGGTCGACAAGCCGTTCGAGATCGGCATTGACGACCTCCTGAAGAAGATGCCGCTCGAGGAGCGGCTCTACCGGCACCGCTGCGTCGAGGCATGGTCGTTCACGGTGCCGTGGAGCGGGTTTGCGATGAAGGCGCTGGTGGATTTGGCAAAGCCGCTCGGCTCGGCCAAGTACGTCAAGATGGAAACCTTTATGGACCCCAAGGTCGCGCCCGAGCAGAACAAGTTCTTCTACCCCTGGCCCTACACCGAGGGGCTGACGATGGCCGAGGCGACGAACGAGCTCGCCTTCCTCGTCACCGGCATGTACGGCAAGCCCGCGCCCAAGCAGAACGGCGCCCCGCTGCGTCTCGCCGTGCCGTGGAAATACGGGTTCAAATCGGCGAAATCGATCGTCCATTTCGAATTCACCGACAAGCGTCCGAAAACCTATTGGGAGGAGCTGGGGCCGAGCGAATACGGGTTCTGGGCCAACGTAAACCCGGCGGTCGCCCACCCGCGCTGGAGCCAGGCCACGGAACGCGTGATCGGCACCGACAGCCGCGTACCGACCCAGATGTACAACGGCTACGGCGATTACGTCGCCTCGATGTATGACGGGGTGAAGGGCGAGAAGCTGTTTATGTGAGGGAGCGCCGCCGACCGCTACCCAATCGTCATCCCGGCGCAGGCCGGGACCCACTTTTCCGCTTTTCGAACAGTTGAACCGTGGGTCCCGGCCTGCGCCGGGATGACGGTTTTGTTTTGTTACCGCAGGTACTTCTTCTCCGCCGCCTTCATCGCTCCGACCCGTTGCAGGTCGAAAATTTCCTCCACGGTCGGGATCGTCTTGTCGACCTTGTGAATCCCCTGGTCGCGCTTGATCGCGGCGAAAACGTCGCGCATCGCGCCGACGGCGGCGCGGATGGCGTGGTTGGCGTAGATGACGATCGCGATCTTGCCCAATTCGCGGATCATCGCCTCGGTCAGATCGGGGTAGGCGGTCGGCACCAGCACCAGCGGGATCGTGCCGGGCCAGGATTTGGCGAAGGACACGATCTCGTCCGGCGTCTTGCGCTTCGAATGGATCAGCAGCATGTCGGCGCCGGCCTCGGCATAGGCGGCGCCGCGCTTCAGCGCCTCGGCCTCGCCGAGATCGGCGATGAGGGCCTCGGTGCGGGCGATGACGACGAGGTCGTGCGTCGCGCCGGCCGCTTTCGCCGCCTCGATCTTGCCCTGGAATTCCTCGACCCGCACCAGCTCCTGCCGCCCGCCGGCGAGAAGGCTGGTGTCCTTCGGAAATACCTTGTCCTCGATCACGACCGCCGCCGCGCCCGCCCGCGCGTAACTCCCGACGACCTGAAACACGTTGACCGCGTTGCCGTAGCCGGTGTCGATATCGGCGACGACCGGGATGCCGATCTGCTCGCACATCGCCCGCGTCATGTCGAGATGCTGGGTCAGCGACAACAGGCTCGCATCCGGCACGCCATAAGCCGCCGACAACTCGAACCCGCTCGCCCAGATCCCGTCAAACCCCGCCTCCTCGGCGAGCCGCGCCGAGAGCGGGTTGTGTGCCGACATCAGGGTGACGAGGGAGTTGGAGGAAAGTTTGGTTTTCAGCGCGTTGGGCATCGGTCTTCGCCTGACTTGTAAAGCTGATCTCGGGTGAGGCCGTAGGATGGGCTGAGCAGAGCGAAGCCCATCGGTGATTTCGGCGCGGCAATTGATGGGCTTCGCTGCGCTCAGCCCATCCTACGGGACCGGAACTTAACCGGGCACCGTCATCGCAACGATTCCGCTCGCATCCGCTTCGCCCTCGATCCCCCGGACCGCCGCGATCAGCCGGTCGGCGTCGACGAAGGGGGAGCCGAAGGCGATCAGGCCGCGTACCTTTGCGTCGAGCTCGGCGTCGCTCATCGGGCGGCCGGGGGTGCCGCGGCCGTGGCGGATGTGGTGTTCGAGCGTGCCGGCGGCGGTCTCGACCGTGACGTAGGCGCTCTCGACCGGCACGGTGTCGTCGGCGATTGCTTCGACCCGGGCGGCGAGGGCGCGCACGGCGGGGTCGGCGACGCGTTCATCCTCGTACTCCGCGAGCCCGGCCGCGCCGGACAGGAACGCCACGGCGACGCTGTGCTGCAGGCTCACCTTGGCGTCGCGGCCGTTATGGATGACCGGGCGGTCGGTGCGTTCGAGCAAGAGCGAGTGGCCGCGAACGACGACGCGGCGGATGCCGTCCGGCGCCGGCGCGTGGTCAGCGCGGAGGTCGAGGCACGCGTCGATGACCGGGAACAGCACGACGCCGCACGGGTAGGGTTTGTAGGCGTTTTGCAGGATCTGCCAATCCTCGCCGATCCCGCCGGTGATCTTGCCGAGGTCGATCGTCTCGCTGGTCACGTTCGCGAAGCCGTATTTGCCCTCGATCGCGTGCTCGGCGCCGGTAAAGCCCTCGGCGGCGAGGAGCGCGGCGGCGAGGCCGTTTTTCGCCGAATTGCCGACGCCGAGGCTCTTCGACATGCTGCCGAGGCTTTCGACGAGCCCCGCCGATTGCGTGGCGGCGTGACCGAGCGCCCAGCGCGTTTGGTCCGGGTTTAGCCCCAGCAGCTTGGCCGACGCCGCGGCCGCGCCGAATATCCCGCAGCTCGCGGTGATGTGGTAGCCGCGGCGGTAATGGTTCGGCATCAGCGCGTTGCCGACCCGGCAGCTCGTCTCGACGCCGAGGATAAAGGCGTGGACCAGCGCCGCGCCGCTGACCTGGCGACGCTCGGCAATCGCGAACAGCGCCGGGCCGACCGGCGCGGCGGGGTGCATCACGGTCGGCAGATACGTGTCGTCGTATTCGAGGACGTTGGCGCTGAGCGCATTGAGGAATGCGGCGCTGAGCGCGTCGGGCCGCTCGCGGCGGCCGATCACGCGCGCCTGGGCCGGGCCGAAATAGGGGCTCAGCGCGCGGATCGCGATCTCCATCGCCTCGTCGCCGGCGCCGCCGAGCGAGCAGCCGATCGTGTTGAGCAGCGAGCGCACGCCCTCGCGCCGCACCGGGGCGGGGATGTCCTCCCAGCGCGAGGCGGCGACAAAATCGGCGAGCAGGCGGGTGGATGGCGGGGTGTCGGTCATGGTCCGGGGCCGGTGCTGCTGGAGTTGGAAGCTGTGGCCAGCATGAAGGTTTTTCCGCGGCTGGCGAATTACGTTGTGATCGCGTTGAAAGGACGAAAGTGACGCCTCACGTCTGTATATCGTATCCTGCCGCAGGTCGACCCGGAGTTCCCCCGATGCATATCCATGTGATCCACGAGAACGAGGCCTGGCTGGGGCCGCTGGCAAAGGCGCTCGACGCCGAGAAACTGCCCTGGCGCGACTGGTATCTCGACCGCGGCGTCTTCGACCTGTCGCAGCCGCCGCCGGAGGGCGTGTTTTATAACCGCATGAGCGCGTCCTCGCACACGCGCGACCATCGCTATGCGGCCGAGCTGACCGCGTCGGTGCTGGCCTGGCTCGACGGGCACGGGCGGCGCATCGTCAACGGACCGCGCGCGCTCGACATGGAGATCAGCAAGGCCCGGCAATACGCCGCGCTCGAAGCCAGCGGGATCAGGACGCCGCGCACGGTGCTGGTCGCCGGCGACGACCGGCTGGTCGCCGCGGCCGACAAGCATTTCCCCGGCGGGCCCGTGATCCTCAAGCCCAACCGCGGCGGCAAGGGGCTTGGCGTGCGCCTCTTCCACACCGCCGAGGCGCTCGCCGACTACATCGCCGGCCCCGATTACGAGGCCCCGGTCGACGGCATCCACCTGCTGCAGCAATACATCCGCTCGCCCGACGCCCTGATCACCCGCGCCGAATTCGTCGGCGGGCGCTTCCTCTACGCGGTCGAGGTCGACACGAGCGAAGGGTTCGAATTGTGCCCGGCCGATGTCTGCCAGGTGGGCGATGCGTTCTGCCCGGTCGGCGAGGAGCCGCGCGACAAGTTCACGATCGTCGCCGGCATCGACGCGGCGCAACAGGCCCGATACGAAGCCTTCCTCGCCAGGAACGGTGTCGAGGTCGCCGGCATCGAGTTCATCCGCGACGACGAGGGCCGCGTCTACACCTACGACGTCAACACCAACACCAACTACAACCCCGACGCCGAAGCGAAGGCCGGCCGATCGGCGATGGGCGAACTCGCGGGGTTTTTGGGTGGGTTGCTGGAAGGGAAGTAAGTCTTACCGCGGCGGGCGCGAACAGCTTGGACCGCGGGCGTCTCGCCCGCATCTTTTGTAAGAGCGGGCGAGAGGCCCGCGGTCCATAATCAGCCATCACGGTTAGGAGACGAGACGATGCCGAACGATGTCGCGATCGAAGCTCGCCACGAGGTCGAGACGCGCGACCTCGAATATCGGCCGGGGCTCGCGGCGCGGGTTTATCGGCCGAGCGGGGAGGGGCCGTTCCCGGCGCTGGTCGAGGTGCATGGCGGGGCGTGGGCGTCGGGGGACCGGCTCAACAACGCGCCGATCGCCGTGGCGCTGGCG
Organism: Allostellaceae bacterium; assembly: GCA_036268075.1. GTDB lineage: Bacteria > Pseudomonadota > Alphaproteobacteria > ATCC43930 > CGMCC-115725 > DATARH01. Next base: position 10,157 of record DATAUV010000100.1, read on the forward strand.
AAAAGCGGCATCGTCGTGCTGTCGATCGATTTCCGCATGCCGCCGGCGCACCGCTACCCGGCCTCGATCGCCGACATCAACTACGCGACGCGCTGGCTCAAGGCGCATGCCGGCGAGTTCGGCAGCCGGCGCGACCTCGTCGGCGGGCTCGGCACGTCGAGCGGCGCGCATCAGCTCTTGCTGAGCCTGTTGAAGCCCGCCGACACGCGCTACGCCGCGCTGCCGCTGGCCGAGGCGCCGGGCGAGGATGCGAGCCTGCCGTGGGTGGTGCTGTGCTGGCCGATCTCCGACCCGCTCGCGCGCTATCGCATGGTCAAGGAGAAGGGCAATACGCGGATCGTCGAATCGCACGACGCCTACTGGGCCTCGGAGGCCGAGATGAGCGAGGGGAGCCCCCAGCGCATCGTCGACAGCGGCGAGGCCGGGTCGCTGCCGCCGGCGATCCTGTTGCAGGGCACCGCCGACGACAACGTGACGCCGGACATGGCCGACAATCTCACCGCCGCCTGGCGTGCGAAAGGCGGCGCGGTCGAGCTCCACAAATTCGACGGCCAGCCGCATACGTTTGTCCCACGCGATCCCGGGAGCGAGGCGTCGAAGCGGGCGTGCGAGCTGATGCGGGATTTTGTGCTGGCGCGGGCGGGAGTCTGAGGCGGGCAGCCCTCACCCGTCACGCTTCGCGTGCCCCCCTCTCCCGCAATGCGGGCGAGGGAAATCAAGGAGCGCGGGCGTCCCGCCCGCAACTTTTTGTTCGGAGTGGGGTCGGGACGCCCGCGGTCCAACTCATCCCCTCGCCCGCATTGCGGGAGAGGGTGCCCGAAGGGCGGGTGAGGGGCGCGCTTCAGCGCGCTGCCGGTGACAGCTCCGCCCTACGGTCCTTCGCAACCTCGCCGCCTTTCAGCACCAGGGCGATGTTCTTCGCCTCGCGCAGCACGGCGATGTCGGCAAGGGGGTCGCCGTTGACGACGACCAAATCCGCGAGCTTGCCCCTTTCGACCGTGCCGATCTCGCCCTCGCGCCCGACGCATTCCGCGGCCCAGCCGGTGGCGGCCTGGATCGCCTGCATCGGGGTCATGCCGGCGCGGACGAGGCAGTCGAGCTCGCCGGCGTTGGGCGGGTGGCCGTGGCCGCCGGCGTCGGTGCCGGCGACGACCTTGACCCCGGCCTTGAGCGCCCGCCGGATCGCCAGCACGTGGTGCTCGTGGAGGTCGATCGCCCGTTCCTTGACGTGCGGCTGCGGGCTGCGGCGGTGGTATTCGTAGACCAGCATCGTCGGCACGAAAAAGATGCCCTTTTCCGCCATTCGCGCGAGCTGGGTTTCCTCCTCGTCGAGGTAGCAGCCGTGGTCGATCGAATCGACGCCGGCCTCGATCGCGACTTCGAGGCCGCGGCCGCCGAGCGCGTGGCAGATCACCTTGCGGTCGAGCACGTGAGCCTCCTCGACCAGCGCCTGCATCTCGTCGAGGTTGAAGGCGCTGTCCTTGGGGCCGTGCCCGGGCCGGCTGCTGGCGCCGCCGGTCGTCGCGCATTTGATGACGTCGGCGCCGGCCCGCACCATCCGCCGCACCACCGGCCGCACGTCGCCGAGCGTCTCGACGACGCCGCTCGGCAATAGCGGGTCGCCGGGGATGCAGCACGAATCGCCGGACGGGCTCACCGGGTCGCCAATGCCGCCGATCGGCGAGATGATCGAGATCGACAGAATGAGGCGCGGACCGGTGATCAGCCCCTCGTCGATCGCGCGGCGGAACCCGGCATCGAGCCCGCCGGCGTCGCGGATCGTCGTGTACCCGGCTTCGAGCGTCTGGCGCAGCACCGCGGCGGTGCGCAGGTGGCGCGTCGAGTGCGGCTCGTCGATGCCCCAGCGATGCGCCAGGTCGTAGCGGTGGTTGGCCATGTGGTCGTGGACGTCGATGAGGCCGGGCAGCACGGTCATCCCGGCGCAGTCGATCACCTCGGCATGAGTCGGAAAATCGGCGACGCGGCCGGTGACGGTGTCGATACGGTCGCGATCGATGACGATCGTCGCGCCGATCTGGGGGCTGGCGCCGGTGCCGTCGATCAGCCGTGCATTGGTCAGGACTTTCATCGCCCGCCTCCGATCGCCATGTCTCGGTCCGGGAGGATGCTGACATGATTTCCCGGGAAGCGAAACGGATGGTGCTCGGCGCCGCTGCGGCGGCCGCAATCGCGCTGCCCGCCGTGGCGCAGACCGCGCCCGTCCCGCCGATCCCGCCCGGCGATGCGCGGGTGTGGATCATGCGGGTGCTCGAACCCGGTGTCGCCCCGCACGCCCCGATGGTGACCGCCGACGGCACACCGATGGCGATCAGCGCCCAGGCGACGATGTTCTACCGCGACGTGCCGGCCGGGATGCACGTGTTCAATGTCGACCAATGCGCCAGCGCCGTGCCGTCGGCGCAGCGGCTCGACCTCGCCGCCGGGCAGGAGGTCGCGCTGCAGGTGACGCAGCTCGAGGACACCGCGCCGTGGGATTGCATCCCCGCCGACGTGTTCTACCTGTCGCCGATCCCGGCGCGGCTGCGGCCGTATTACATGGCGCAGTTGCGGAATCTGGGGGCGCGGTAGCCGCGACAAGCATCGATGGGCTTCGCGACGCTCAGCCCATCCTACGGCAACCAGCCTCGGCCGGAGGTTCGCACGGTTACGGCATCGCCCGCTGAGCCTTCGCCTCCTTGAACGGCGTGCCGGCGGCGGCGAGGTCGCGGAGGTAGTCGGAGGGGCGCCAGCGGTCGCCGAATTGCTGGTGCCAGCTCGCGATCTGGTTATAGACCTCGCGCACCCCGATCGTGTCGGCCCAGTACATGAGGCCCCCGCGATAGCGCGGAAAGCCGAAGCCGCTGAGCCACATCACGTCGACATCGCTGGCCCGCAGCGCGCAGCCCTCCTCGAGGATCTTGCAGGCCTCGTTGACCGACGCGAATAACAGCCGCTTCAACACTTCGTCGTCGGCGAACTCGCGCTGGGGGAAGCCGAATTCGGCCGCGGTGTCCTTGATGATCTTGTGGACCTCGGGGTCGATTTGCGGGGTGCGGTCGCCGGGGGTGTATTTGTACCAGCCGGCATTGGTCTTGAGTCCCAGCCGCCCGGCCTCGACGATGCGGTCGGAGATCGGCGATTTGCGGTAGTTGGGGATCTGCGCGGCGCGGCGTTTGCGCGTGTCGTAGCCGATGTCGAGCCCCGAGATGTCCGACACCACGAACGGCCCGACCGGATAGCCGTAATCGACCATGACCTTGTCGATCTGCTCGGGTAGCGCGCCTTCCTCGACGAGGATGCTCATCTCCATGCTGAACGGCGCGCGGCTGCGGTTGGCGAGGAACCCGTCGCCGTTGCCGGCGAGGCCCGACACCTTGCCGATCTTGCGGCCGAGCGACATCGCGCTCGCGAGCACGTCGTTGGCGCTCTTGGTGCCCTTCACGACCTCGAACAGCTTCATCACGTTGGCCGGCGCGAAGAAATGCGTGCCGGCGACATCCTGCGGCCGCTTGGTCGCGTTCGCCATGATGTCGATATCGATGCCCGACGTATTGGAGTAGAGCAGCGCCCCCTGCGGCATCACCGCGTCGAGCCTCCTCCACACGTCGGTCTTCACGTCGATCTGCTCGAACACCGCCTCGATCACGACATCGCAATCGCCGAGCTCTTCGATGCTCGCGACCGGGTGGATGCGGGCAAAGCGGCGCTCGTACTCGTCCTGCGCGAGGCTGCCGCGCTTGACGCTGGTTTCGTAATTCCCCTTGATCCGCGCCATGCCGCGTTCGAGCGCCTCCGGCGTCGCGTCGGTGATCTTCACGTCGTAGCCGTTGTCGGCGAACGACATCGCGATGCCGCCGCCCATCGTGCCGGCGCCGACGACCGCCGGGTGGTCGGTCGGGCGCTGCTTGGTGTCGGCCGGGATGAACGGGATTTTCGATGCCTCGCGCTCGGCGACAAAGGCGTAGCGCAGGGCCTTGGCTTCCTCGGAGGCGACCTGCTCGTCGAACAATTTGCGTTCGAGCTTGCAGCCCTCGTCGAACGGCATCGTGCAGGCCGCCTCGACTGCCTCGATGCAGGCATAGGGCGCGCGCTGGTTGCGGGCGCGGCGGGCGATCGATTTGCGCATGCTGTCGAACAGCGCCGGCGTGCCCTCGGCGAGTTTTTCGTCGCGGGCGCGGATGACCGGCAGCGGCTTCTTGTCGGCGATCTTGCGGGCGAAGGCGATTGCCGCCTGTTTGAGCTGCCCTTCCGGCGCGATCTCATCGATTATTCCCAGTTTTTCAGCCTCGGCCGCAGGCACGTGGCGGCCGGAGGTGATCATCTCCAGCGCCGCCTTCGGCCCGATGAGGCGCGGCAGGCGCTGGGTGCCGCCGGCGCCGGGGAGGATGCCGATCAGCACCTCGGGCAAGCCCACCTTGGCGCTCGGCACCGCGACGCGGTAGTGGCAGGCGAGCGCGGTTTCGAGCCCGCCGCCGAGCGCATAGCCGTGGATCGCGGCGACGACCGGCTTCCGGCTCTGGTCCATCACGTCGTAATGCCGGCGGGTGGGGGCGGGCGCGGCGTTGGCCTTGCCGAATTGCCGGATATCCGCCCCGGCGATAAAGCTCCGCCCCGCGCCGATCAGCACCATCGCCTTGACCTGGGGGTCGGCGTTGCCCTGGTCGAGTGCGTCGACAATGCCCTGCGGCACCCCGGGAGACAGCGCATTCACCGGCGGGTTGTCGACCGTGATGACGCCGATATCGCCGTCTTTCTCAAACCGGACCAGGGGGGTGTCGGGCATGTTGTTCTCCAATAGATCAGGTTCACCACAGAGGCGGTGAGGCAGTGAGAAGAGCTAGAGTACCAGGCGTCTTATGCCATCCCTCAATACCGCGGCGTTGAAGTTCAGCAATAGGCCCGTGCGGAGCCCACTCAGTTTGAGGTATGTGAGCAACTGCGCTTCATGGACCGGAATCAGGCGCTCCACGGTTTTGAGTTCAAGAATCAGCTCATCCCCGACAACAAGGTCGATGCGATAGCCACAGTCGAGTCGGATATCCTTATAGATGACCGGCAGCGGCACTTGGCGGCGAAAGGCGATTCCATTTTCGCGGAATTCGTAGCACAGACATTCCTCATACGCCGACTCTAGAAGACCCGGTCCGAGCTGCCGATGCACCTCGATGGCGAAGCCGATAATCTTCTCCGTGAGTGGATCATTTTCTCGCTGCGCGAGCATCAAACTGGCCTTCTCACTTCACCTTCTCACTGCCTCACCGCCTCTGTGGTGAATCATAAAGTCGCTTCCGTTCCGAGGATGACGGTGCTCTGCGATGACAGCACCCCGCCGTTGCCGTGGGCGATCGCGGTTTCGGCGCCGTTGACCTGGCGGTCGCCGCATTCGCCGCGAAGTTGGCGGACGGCCTCGATCAGGAGGAAGAGGCCGTACATGCCGGGGTGGCAGTAGCTGAGGCCGCCGCCGTTGGTGTTGACCGGCAGCGACCCGCCCGGGGCGATGCGGCCGCCGGTGACGAAGGCGCCGCCTTCGCCTTTTTTGCAGAAACCGAGGTCTTCCAAAAACAGGATCGTGTTGATCGTGAAGGCGTCGTAGAGCTCGCAGACGTCGATGTCCTTGGGTGCGAGGCCGGCCCTCGCATAGGCTTGGCGGCCGCTTTCTAGCGCGCCGGTGATGGTGAGGTCGGGCATCGACGAGATGTTGGCGTGGGTGATGCACTGGCCTTGGCCGAGCACGTAGACCGGCTTTTTCTTGAGTGATTTGGCGCGATCCGAGCTCACCATCACGATCGCGCCGCCGCCGTCGGTGACGAGACAGATGTCGCGCACCGTGAACGGGTAGCTGACCATGCGGGCGGCGAGGACCTCCTCGACCGTCAGCGGCTTTTTCTCCCAGGCGACCGGGTTTTTGAGCGCCCACTCGCGCGCCGCGACCGCGACCTCGGCCATCTGTTCGCGGGTCGTGCCGAATTCGTGCATGTGGCGCGAGGCGGCGAGGGCGTAGGCGGTCGAGGGCAGGAACGGGCGGTAGGGGGTTTCGTAGGGATTGATCTCGCGCACGCTGGCGTTCTGGCGGCCGATGGTCCGCTGGGTCGAGCCGTAGGCGATGACCGCGACCTCGCACAGCCCGGCCTCGATCGCCATCATCGCGTGCTGGATGTGGAACATGAACGACGAGCCGCCGATGATCGTGCCGTCGATATAGCGCGGCGACATGCCGAGATATTCGGCGAGGTTCAACGGCGAGGTGCGGCTCTGGGTGCAGGAGCTGATGAGGCCGTCGACGTCCTTCAACGCGAGCCCGCAATCGTCGAGGGCGCGCACGATGCCCTGGGCCATCAGGTCGATGACGTTGAACCCCGGCGCGACCTCGCCGATATCGCTTTCGGCGGCCCCGACGATCGCCGCGCCGCCGCGCTTGATTCCCTGATTGTTTGGGCCCGTCATGCTCCGCCCCCCACGCCGGATTCCGTTGGGATAAAGACCGGATAGGCCGGCTGGTCGCCGCTCGCCGGGTGGATGCGGAACTTGACCCGCATGCCGATCTTGACCGCGAGCGGGTCGATCTCCTCGACCCGGCCCATCATCCGGAACCCTTCGTCGCAATCGATCAGGGCGATGTTGTAGCCGTCGCCCTTGAACGGATAGGTCACGGTCGTCGCGTAGACCGTGCCAAGTCCCTTCGAGACCCGCCATTCCATGTCGGTGCTGCCGGAATGGGGGCTGACGACACGCGGGTAGAACACCGCGCGGCTCGCCGCCTTGTCCCATTGATAGGCCAGCTCGCCCTTGTCGAGATGGGCCTGATAGACCGCCAAAGGCGATTGCGCCATGTGCCGCCGCTCCCCTTGTATGCGGGCGGCATCATAAGGCGGTGCGAGAGGATAGGAAGCGCAGTCGGCTGGCAGAAACGAAAAAGGGCGGCCCCGTGCGGACCGCCCCCTATTCGCGCGCCGGCCGGGCTATTCCCCGGCGGTATAACCCAGCTTTAGCTGCAGCCGAAAGCCGCCCACCACGTTGCCCGAGCTGTCGGAGACCGCGATCCCTTCGTGATCGGCGGTTTCGATCAATTCCCGCGCCCGGTGAAGCGCCTCGTGCTCGGTCCGGTAATATTCGGTCCGAGCGATGTCGTTGGCCGTCCGGATTTCGTCGTAGGAGATGCGATAGGTCATCTCTTCCCTCTTCAAATAGGCTTCATTAAGCTTTGCAAAGCGACCGTCCCGAGGCGGCGGCCGCGCGATCGAATATGCCGGCAAGCGGATAGCATCGCACCAAGGCTATGCGCCGATGAATCCAACGATTCCACGTGAATAGTGCCGAAATCCCCTTGCCTACGCCCGTTCACCACGAACCTGCCGACCCGTGAGGATACGAACGAGGCCGGAGGATGCCCCGTGTTTGGGGCATCAATGTGACGTTCTTGAAACAGATTGTGAATTTTACTTTTGTTATGGAGATATGACGGTTCGATTTCATAAAATGGGCACGGTTTTTCTTAAAGTTATTCACCACGAAGGCACGAAGAACACGAAGAGGATAAGGCCGCGAGGGATACGCGAAGGGCACGAAGAACCGATTTTTTCACAATGAGACGGTGAGACAGTGAGATTCAGCGGCTCGGCATCTCACTGCCTCACCGTCTCATTGTGGATAAATTTCAACGCGCTGCGCGCGCCTCCGCGCTCTTCGCATTGGAGGACACGAAGAGGATCGATGACTCAAAGGCCGCGAGGGATACGCGAAGGGCACGAAGAACCGATTTTTTCACAATGAGACGGTGAGGCAGTGAGATTCAGCGGCTCGGCATCTCACTGCCTCACCGTCTCATTGTGGATAAATTTCAATGCGCTGCGCGCGCCTCCGCGCTCTTCGTGCCTTCGTGGTGGCCCCTTCCTTAGGCCGCCCGCGCCGTCGCCTGCCCTGTAGCCCGGATCAGGTCGGCGGCTTTTTCGGCGATCATGATCGTCGCGGCGTTGGTGTTGCCGGAGATGACGGTCGGCATCACCGAGGCGTCGACGACGCGCAGCCCCTCGATCCCGTGTACGCGGAGTTCGGTATCGACGACGGCGGTCGGGTGGTCGCCCATCATGCAGGTCGCGACCTGGTGGAACGTCGTGCTGCCGTTCTTGCGGACATGGTCGAGCCAGCCCTCGTCGGTCTGCACGTCGTCGCCGGGCCAGAATTCCGCGCTGACATAGCGCTTCATCGTCGGCGTCTGGAAGATTGCCCGGGCGATCTTCATCCCCGCGACGACGGTCTCCCGGTCGCCGCGGGTGCCGAGGTAGTTCGGCTGGATCGCCGGCAGCACGGTCGGGTCGGGCGACTTGATGCGCAGCCAGCCGCGGCTTTCCGGGCGGCACGGAATGCAGACGAGCGAACAGCCGGGGAACGGGTGCATCGGCTTCCCCGGCTGGTCGAGGCTGCCGGCGAGGAACTGGTACTGCACGTCCGGCGAGGCGAGGCCCTCGCGGGTCTTGGCGAAGAGCCCGATCGGCGCCGCGCCCATCATCAAGGCGCCGCGGCCGCCGAGGAAGTATTCGAGCCCGGTCCAGCCCTTGCGCAGCCAACTATGCGAGATCTCGTTGAGCGTGTTGCGTTTCTGGACTTTGTAGATGACCCGGCAGCCGATGTGGTCCTGCAGGTTTTCGCCGACGCCGGGGAGGTCGTGGACGACATCGACGCCGTGTTCGTTGAGGAGCGCGGCCGGGCCGACGCCGGATAGCTGCAACAATTGCGGCGACTGGATCGACCCCCCGGCCAAGAGCACCTCGCGCCGCGCGCGAATGCGCTTCGTCGCGCCGTTCTGCGTGTATTCGAGCCCGACCGCGCGTTTGCCGTCGAAGAGGATGCGCTGGGCGAGTGCGTGCATCTCGACCCGCAAATTCGGCCGCTTCATCGCCGGGCGCAGATAGGCGATGGCGGTCGAGCAGCGGCGCATCTTGCGCACGGTGAGCTGATAGGCGCCGACGCCTTCCTGCTCGGCGCCGTTGAAATCGGGGTTGGCCTTGTGACCGGCCTCCTGCGCGGCGGCGATAAAGGCGTCGTGGAGCTCGTGCTGCGCGCGCAGGTCGGAGACCGAAAGCGGCCCGTCCGCGCCGTGAAACTCGTCGCCGCCGCGCTCCTGGCCCTCGGCGCGGCGGAAATACGGCAGCACGTCGTCATATGACCAGCCGGCATTGCCCATCTGCCGCCACAGGTCGAAATCCTGGCGCTGGCCGCGGATGTAGATGAGCCCGTTGATCGACGACGACCCGCCCAGCACCCGCCCGCGAGGCCACGGCACCCGCCGCCCGCCGAGCTCGGGCACGGGCTCCGTTTCGTATTGCCAGGTGATCTTCTTGTTGTAGATGTTGCGGTAGAACCCGGCCGGGACGTGGATCCAGAAATCGCGGTCCTTGCCGCCGGCCTCGATCAGCGTCACCTGGGTCTGCGGGTCGGCGCTGAGCCGGTTCGCCAGCACGCACCCGGCCGAGCCGGCGCCGATGACGACAAAATCGGTTTCCAGATCGAACTGCATCGGGTTTGCTCCTGGCGTTCCCTTTGGTGGCAGTGTAGAGCAGATTTCAATCGGGTTGCACCGCCTCACAGCCGTCATCCCGGCGAAGGCCGGGACCCACTTATCCACCGCTCGTGCGTTTGAGCCGTGGGTCCCGGCCTGCGCCGGGATGACGGTGTTATAGTGGCCGAGATCAAGGAGGCCACATGCCGACATTTGAGGAAAAATCCGCCATCTTCCGCGCCCTGCACGAGCGGCCGGGCGCGTTTGTGATCCCGAACCCGTGGGACGCCGGAACCGCGAAGCTCTTTGCCTCGCTCGGGTTCGAGGCGCTGGCGACGACGAGCCTCGGCCTCGCCAACATGCTCGGCCGCGCCGACTCGACGGTGAGCCTCAAGGAAATCCTCGATAATTGCCGCGAGATCGCCGCGGCGACGCCGCTGCCGGTCAACGCCGACCTCGAAAACTGCGGCGGCGACGCGCCCGAAATGGCGGCGAAGGCGATCGCGCTCGCCGCCGAGGCCGGCGCCAGCGGCGGCTCGATCGAAGATTTCACCGGCGACCGCGCCAACCCGATCTACGATTTCACCCTCGCGGTCGAGCGGGTGCAGGCGGCGGTCGCGGCGGCGCGCGCCCTTCCGGCGCCGTTTTTGCTGACCGCGCGGGCGGAGAATCTGATCGTCGGCTATCCCGACCGGCTCGACGACACGATCAAGCGGCTCCAGGCCTACGAGGCCGCCGGCGCCGATGTGCTCTACGCGCCCGGTCTCAGGGACATCGAGACGATCCGCACCGTGTGTACGGCAGTGACAAAGCCGGTCAATTTGGTGATGACCTACGGCGACCCGACGCTCACCGTCGACGACCTCGCCGCCGCCGGCGTCAAGCGCATCAGCGTCGGCGGCAGCGTCTCGCGCTGGCTGCTGACCCAGTTCTTGAAGGCGGCGCGAGAGATGAAAGCCGGCGGCTTTACCTTCGTCCCGGATGCGATGGGCTCGCGGGAGTTCCGCGAGGCGTTCGCGAAGGGAGAGGGTTAACCCCCTTTTTCACCAACCCCGCGGGAGCTCCCGGACCAGGATTGCTGGCCTCGGTGCCGCTCGCGCGGGTCACGACGAGCGCAGCGTGTGGCGCAGGACGATCGCGGCCGTGAGCAGCAGCACCGCACCGGCCTGGTGCGCGGCCGCGAGCGGGATCGGCACGACCAGCAGCAGCGTCGAGAGGCCGAGCGAGAATTGCAGCGCCACCGCGCCGAGCAGCGCGTGCGCGGCGATGCGCGCAGCGCGGGGCCAGGCGGCGCGGCGGGCGAAGAGCCAGAACGCGACGACCGACGCGGCAGTGGTCATCGCCAGGATGCGGTGGTCGAACTGCACCGCGGCGACGTTCTCGAACCAGTTGCGGACGAACGGCGTGAGGTCGGCGTATTCGCCCGGCACAAAGCTGCCGCCCATCAGCGGAAACGTGTTGTAGACGAGCCCGGCATTGAGCCCCGCGGTGAACCCGCCGGCGACGATCGTGACCGCGACGAGGCAAAGGATGGCTTCGGAGGCGCGACGGGGCCAAACCTGGACCGCGGGCGTCTCGCCCGCCCTTTCCGGTAGATGCGGGCGGGACGCCCGCGGTCCAGGTTTCAGCAACCCCAGCGCCGTCCACAAGGTCGCGGCGTAGATCGCGAGCGCGAGGGCGAGGTGCGCGGTCAGGCGGTATTGGCTGACCTCGACGCGCTGGGCGAGGCCGCTTTCGACCATGTACCAGCCGAGCGCGCCCTGCGCCCCACCGAGCGCGAAGATGCCGGCGAGCGGGGCCACCAGCCGGCGCGGGATCTGACGGCGGATCAGGAAATACAAAAACGGCAGCAGGTAGACGAACCCGATCAGCCGGCCCCACAGGCGGTGGGTGTATTCCCACCAGAAGATCGTCTTGAACTGGGCGAGGGTCATCCCCGCGTTGATCAGCTTGTATTGCGGGATCTGCTGGTATTTGGCGAACTCGGCGGTCCAGTCCGCGCCCGAGAGCGGCGGGACGACGCCGCTGACCGGCTCCCACTCGGTGATCGAGAGGCCGGATAACGTCAGGCGCGTCAGCCCGCCGATTACGACCATCAGAAAGATCATCGCACAGCACGCGAAGAGCCAGCCCGCGACAGCGCGCGTGCCCGTCTCCGCTGCCCCCGATCGTGGGTCCGTCGCGCTTGCCGATACCACCGCGTCGCCTTGAAGCGTTGCGCCCGAAGGTTACATAGTAACGCCAAGGGAACGTTGGGGGATGCGCGTCGTTTTGCGGCGGCGCGGGTCACGGCTCGAAGGTCCTCACCACGATGAAACTGGTCCTGTCATCGCTCGTGCTGTTGGGCGGTGTGCTCGCGCTGTCGCTGCCGGCGGGGGCGGGCGCGCCGTTGCCGGTGCTCGTCGCCGGCGGCGGGGCCGCGACGATCGCGCCGATGCTGCGCCAGATCACGCCGGGGGTCGTCAACATCGCCGTGCGCGGCCGGGTCAAGGAGCAGAACCCGCTGTTGCAGGACCCGTTCTTCCGCCGCTTTTTCAACGTGGCGCCGGGCCAGCAGCTCGAGCGCGAGACCCAGGCGACCGGCTCCGGCGTCATCGTCGACGCGGCGCAGGGCTATGTGCTGACCAACGCGCATGTCGTCGAGAACGAGACCCGTATCGAGGTCACCACCAAGGACAACCGCCGCTATGAGGCAAAGCTGATCGGCCGCGACGAGGACACCGACATCGCGGTCCTCAAGATCCCGGCCGGCAACCTCACCGCGGTGCCGCTCGGCGATTCCGAGAAATTGCAGGTCGGCGATTTCGTCGTCGCGATCGGCAACCCGTTCGGGCTCGGCCAGACCGTGACCTCGGGGATCGTCAGCGCGCTGGGGCGCAGCGGGCTCGGCATCGAGGGCTACGAGGATTTCATCCAGACCGACGCCTCGATCAATCCCGGCAATTCGGGCGGGGCGCTGGTCAATTTCGAGGGGCAGCTCATCGGCATCAACACCGCGATCCTCGCGCCCGGCGGCGGCAATATCGGCATCGGCTTTGCCGTGCCGATCGACATGGCGCGCCGGGTGATGGACGAGCTCATCCGCTACGGCGTCGTCAAGCGCGGGCGCATCGGCGTGACGATCCAGGACCTGACCCCCGACCTCGCCCAGGCGATGAACACCAAGCACACCACCGGCGCGGTGATCGCGCGGATCGAGGCGGGGTCGCCCGCCGAGCGCGGCGGGCTCAAGAGCGGCGACCTCGTCGTCGCCGTCGACGGCACCCCGGTGCGCAGCGGGACCCAGCTCCGCAACCTGATCGGCCTGTCGCCGGTCGGCGCCGACGTCAAATTGACCGTCGACCGCAAGGGCGCCGAGACGACGCTCAACATCAGGGTCGAGCAGGCCGTCGCGACCAGCCCCAAGCGCATGATCCGGTAGGGCGCGATGGCGCAAACCCCCTACGAGGTGCTGGGCGTCGCCAAGACCGCCAGCGCCGCCGAGATCCAGAAGGCCTATCGCAAGCTGGCGAAGCAGTTCCACCCCGACCTCAACCCCGGCAAGCCGGAGGCGGAGGCGCGGTTCAAGGCGGTCGGCGCGGCCCACGCGATCCTCTCGGACGCCGACAAGCGCGCGCGCTACGACCGCGGCGAGATCGACGAGACGGGGGCCGAGCGGCCGCGTTATTCCTACCGGCCGCATGCCGAGGGCGCGCAGGGCCGCAAATACGCGCCGCAGGGCGAGATGAACGTCGACGACCTCGACGATCTGTTCGCGATGTTCGGCCAGCGCGCCAATCGGACGCAGAGTGGGCGGGCGCGTGGCAGTCAGGGGTTCGCGATGCCGGGGCAGGACAGCCTTTACTCGCTGACCGTCGATTTCGTCGAGGCGGCGACCGGCGCGACGCGGCGGCTGTCGCTCGCGCCCGACCAGTCGCTCGACGTGACGATCCCGGCCGGGATCGCCGACGGCCAGGTGCTGCGGCTGAAGGGCAAGGGCGGCGCCGGGTTCGGCGGCGGCCCGCCCGGCGACGCCCTCATCGAGGTGCACATCGCACCGCACGAATTCTTCCGCCGCGACGGCGACGACATTCGCCTGGAACTGCCGGTCAGCCTCGCCGAAGCGGTGCTCGGTGCGCGGGTCACGGTGCCGACCGTGACCGGTCCGGTGACGATGGCGATCCCCAAAGGCTCCGACAGCGGCGCTCAGCTCCGACTGCGCGGCAAGGGCATCCAGAAGAAGGGGCATGAGGGCGACCAGTACGTGACGCTGAAAATCGTCATCGGCGAGGCGGGCGATTCCGAGTTGGCGCAATTCCTCGAAACCTGGGCGCAGACGCATAAGACCGAGCCCCGGCGCGGGATGGGCGTGTGATGATCGGGCTCGACGACCTCATCACCCGCTTCTCGGGCCTCGAACGCGCCGAACTCACCCGCTGGGTCGAAAACCGCTGGATCCTCCCCGACGAAGCCGGCGGCCGTTGGGTCTTCCACGAGGTCGACATCGCCCGCGTCGAGCTGATCCTCCACGTCCGCCACGAATACGCCGTCGGCGACGACGCGATGGAGGTGGTGCTGGGATTGCTGGACCAGGTCTACAGCCTCAGGCGCCAGATGACCCGATTGGTGGACGCCCTCGCCGCCCAGCCCGCCGAGGTACAGGCCGCGATCAGGAAAGCGCTGGCAAAGGACTGAGCCACCCCGCTCGGCCCTCACCCGGCTCGCGTTGCTCGCCACCCTCGCCCGCATTGCGGGGGAGGGGATTGGGCGCGGAATCCCTCGCCCGCATTGCGGGAGAGGGGGGTGACCCCGACGACGGCCGGGGATCACCGGGTGAGGGCCAGCTACGTGAGGGCGTCGAAGATCACGCTCAACATCACGGAGCAGCCACCACAGGCGTTGCTCGGCGCCGGTGGAGTTTTGACGCAGGCGCCGCGCGTTGTTTTTGGCGATGGTGGCGGCGGAAGCAGCCCTCACCCGGCCTTCGGCCACCCTCTCCCGCAATGCGGGCGAGGGGAGTTGGCGCGGAATCCCCTCGCCCGCAATGCGGGAGAGGGGGGTGACCCCGGCGACAGCCGGGGATCACCGGGTGAGGGCCAGCTACGTGAGGGCGTCGAGGATCACGCTCAGCACCGCGTCGGTATTGTTCGCGATGTCGTTGTTCCAGAACCGCAGAACCCGCCATCCAGCGCGTTCGAGAAACGCCGTTCGTCGAGCATCGGCTTCGCTGTCGAGATGCTGACTGCCGTCGGCCTCGACGATCAGCCGGTGCCGCGTGCACGCGAAGTCGGCGACGAACGGCCCGACCGGGTATTGCCGCCGGAAGCGATACCCGGCGAGGCGCCGGTCGCGGAGCAGCCACCACAGGCGTTGCTCGGCGCCGGTGGAGTTTTGACGGAGGCGCCGCGCGTTGTTTTTGGCGATGGTGGCGGCGGAAGCAGCCCTCACCCGGCCTTCGGCCACCCTCTCCCGCAGTGCGGGCGAGGGGAGTTGGCGCGGCGGGCTCTCTCCCAAAATGGCTACAGCTTCCTGAATCTCGCTCTTGCCCCGCGCTCGATCGCGGCGGCGGCGAGGCGGCCGATTTGGAGGCGGTGGCGGATCAGTTCGAGGATCTGCAGCTCTTCCTGCGTCGCCTCGCCGTCGGAGGCGACGAGGTCGCAGGCGATCGCGTAGGCGGTCTCGCACAGGCGGTCGGGAAGGGCGGCCTTGATCGCGGCGAGGGTCTTGTCGAGCCCGTCTTCGCCGCTCAAGAGTTCGGCGCAATCGTTGAGATGCTGCGGGAGCTCCTTGCGGTCAAAGCCGCGGAACACCGGCATATGGCCGATGATGTCGCCCATGATGGCCTGCTCGGTCGAATCGATGCTGGTCTCGGCGCCGGAGACGAGGACCATCGTGTAGACGAGCGCGCCGTGGGGATCGAGCATGTGCCGTTCCTTCTGGGAAATGACCGGCGGGACAGACCAAACCTGCCGGCGTGCTGTCAAGCGGAAGATATAAAATCCATGGTCAGCGCCACCGCCTCGTTCAGCGGGATGCGGCTTACCGGGACGCCGGGCGGGAAGGCGCCGAGGAGGCGCGACGGGAGCTGGCGGTCGAGGATGACGAAGACGCCGCGGTCGTCGGCGCGGCGGACGAGGCGGCCATAGGCCTGGCGCAGCCTGAGGCGGGCGATGCGGTCGTCATAGGCGGCACCGCCGAAGACCGGCTTCCGCGCCTTGTGCAGGATGTCGGGGCGCGGCCACGGCACCCGGTCGAACACCATCAGCCGGAGCGAGCGGCCCGGCACGTCGACGCCGTCGCGCATCGCGTCGGTGCCGAGAAGGCAGGAATCCTCCTCGGCGCGGAAGATGTCGACGAGCGTGGCGGTCGTCATCGCGTCGACATGCTGGGCGAGCAGCAGCAGCCCGTCCGCCTCCAATACCGGCGCGATGCGGCGATGCACCTCGCGGAGACGCGCGATCGCGGTGAAGAGGCCGAGCGCGCCGCCCCGCGACGCCTTCATCAGCGCGGCAAAGGCGGCGGCGACCTGGCCCATGTCGTCGCGCGGGATGTCGGTGACGACGACGATGCGGGTCTGCGCCGCGTAGTCGAACGGCGAGGCGATGCGCGCCGCGCGCGGGCTTTCGGCGAGGTGCCTGAGCCCGGTCGCCGCCTCGGCTGCGCCCCAGGCGAGCGCCGGGTCGGGCTCACCGTCGGTCAGGGTCGCCGAGGTCACGACGATCCCGTGCGCCGGCTTCGCGACCGCCTCGGCGAACGGGATGCCGGGGTCGATCCAGTTGCGGTTGAGCGCGATGTCGGTCTCGGCGCCGTCGCTGCGGTCGAGCGCGAGCCACTCGACGGTTTCGGGCTGGGCCGGCTCGGCGAGGTCGCGCAACAGGCGGCTCCAGGCGCCGAGCACCATGTCGGCGCGGCGGTCGAGCGCGCGGATCACCGCGTCGAGCCGCTGGCGCTGGCCGATCTCGGGCGGGTCGTCGGGGTCTTCGAGCCGCTTGCGCAGAATGGCCGAAAGGCGCCGCAGCCCGCCGGCGAGGCGGTCCAACCCTTCGGCGAGACGTCCGCCGGCCTCGACCAGCCCCTCGACCGTCGGCCGCGCCTCGGCCTCGACGCCGTAGGGGCTGTCGCCGCCCGGTCCCGACGGCGCGCGGGCCAGCACCTGGCGGCGCAGGATCGACAGGAAATGCTCGAATCCGGGCAGGCCGTGCGCCTCGGCGACGCGCTGGTGCCAGCCATCCGCCGGCAATATGCGCGCGGCGACGAGGATCTCTATGAGCGCCTGGTGGCCCTCGTCGTCGCCGTCGACGAGGTCGCCGATGCGGCGCTGGAGCCCGCGGGCGCGCGAGCGGCTGGCTTCCGCGCCGAGCAGCCAGCGCCGCAGCTCGCGCCCCTCCGCCCCCGACAGCCGCACCGAAAACGCGCTGTCCGCGGCTTCGAGCAGATGGTGGCCCTCGTCGAAGACGTAGCGCGTCGGCACGGTCCCGTCGTCGAGCCCGCCGAGCGCGGCCTGGGCCATGACGAGGGCGTGGTTGGCGACGACGAGGCGCGCGTTGCGGGCGGCGCGCACGTTCTTCTCGACAAAGCATTTGCGGAAATGGCTGCAGGCCGAGTGCACGCATTCGCCGCGCCGGTCGGCGAGGCCGTTGACCCGCCCGCGCCCGATCAGCTCGGCGAGCCAGCCCGGGAAATCGCCGGCGACGAGGTCGCCTGCCTCGGTCGCCTGCAGCCAGCGCGCGATCAGCGCCAGCGCCGCCGCCCCGCTCGGCCGCCCCACCGTGCCGCGCACCGCGTCCTCGTAGTTCAGCAGGCACAGGAAGTTCTCGCGCCCCTTGCGGATGACGACGCGGCGGCGCTTCTGCCCGGGATCGGGGTAGAGCCGGTCGAGCTCGCCGGCGATCTGGGTCTGGAGGTTGCGGGTATAGGTCGAAATCCACACCGCGCCTTCGTTGCGCTCGGCCCAGAGGCTCGCCGGCGCGATGTAGCCGAGCGTCTTGCCGACGCCCGTGCCGGCCTCGGCGAGCACCGCTTGCGGCCGGTCGGGCGCCTCGCGCGGGGCAAAGGCGGCGGCGACGGCCTCGGCGTAATCGGCCTGTTGCGGGCGCGGCTCGGCATCGTCGCCGAGGAGGCTCGCGAGCCGGTCGCGCGCCTCGGCCCCCGACACCGGCAGCGCGCCGGGCGGGGGCGGCGGCGCCGTGTCCTGCCACTCCTTGAGGTCGATCCAGGTGCGCAGCCCGGCGGTGCGGGCGGTCGGCGCGGGCGGCAGCGCGGCCAGCACCGCGGCGCCCCAGCCCCACCCGCCCCGCTCCGCCGCCTCGGCGAGCGCGCGCGTGTTGGGCTCGGCCTCGGCGGCGAGCTCCTGCAATAGCGCGCGGGCGGCGGTCGTCAGCGTGACGCAGGCGGAAACCGGGTCGCGCGGCGCCGGCAGCCCGAGCGCGGCGGCGAGCCCGCCCGGCGTCGGCACGCAAAACCGCGCCGGCCGCACAAACGCGAACAATTCGAGCAGGTCGAGCGCCGCGAACCCGCCGACATCGAGCCGCCGCGCGGTCGCTCGCGCATGGCACACCATGACGGTCTCGTCTTGCAGCCGGTGCCGCGCCTCGTCCGGCGACAGCGCCTCGACCTCGCCGTCCGGCGTCAGCCACACGACCTCGCGAAACCCGGCCACGATCGCGGCCGCCCGCGGAACGAGGACGCGCAGGGTTTCAGCGTTGGATGGGTTCGGGTAGCCTTCCGGCATGACCCAGATGATCTACCACATGTGCCGCGCCGACGAGTGGGAAGCCGCGGTCGCGAGCGGCGCCTATGCCGGATCGAGCCAGGACAAGGCCGACGGCTTTATCCATTTCTCGACCGCCGACCAGATCGTCGAAAGCGCCCGCCGCCACCGCGCCGGCCAGTCCGGCCTGTTGCTGCTGGCGATCGACCCGGCCGCGCTCGGCGACCGCCTCAAATGGGAACCCTCCCGCAGCGGCGCCCTCTTCCCCCACGTCTACGGCATGATCGAACCGGGAGAATCGGCCTGGGTGGTGCCCCTGCCGCTAGGGGCGGACGGGGAGCACGTATTTCCGGTGCTCGGTTAGACTGCCGCGCGCAGGCTGGCCGTCTTGGTCATAGGGCGAGCCGGGATCGGGCGACCTGCCGAAACTTCTCATCCACTCGGCGGAAATCGACGACATCGATGCTGTACAGCGTCGGTGCCTCGTCGAGCTCTTCCTCGATCAGCACCAGCGCCTCGCGCGGCACGGGGCCCGGGCCCTCATCCCGATGTCGATGTCCGAGCGCTCATGGGCGGAGCCTTCGGCGCGGGAACCGAAAAGGAATACTCGATAGGCAGGGTCCGGCAGGTGGCGGCGCACGACCGCCGCCGCGAATCGCGCGACCTCTGTGGGCTCAGTCAGCGTCTTCATGGGGCGATTATACGCATAACCGCCTCATGCGTCGTCGGGTGCGGTTGGTCCGCCTACTCCGCCGCGTCCCGAAATGCCGTGCGCAGCGCGTCCCATTCGTCGGCGCCGCTGAGCTGGAAGACCTGCTGGACGGTCATTTCCTTCGGCAGCGGCGGGTGGCGGTGGGTGGCTTTCAGTTCCGCCAGGGCCTGTTCGCAGATGCCGACGACGGTCTTGATCAGGAGGCCCGGGACGATCGCCAGCCTGTAGCCCATGCGCTCGGCGTCGTTGAGGTCGAGGTCGGGGGTCTTGCCGCCGCGGACGACGTTGAGGAGGCAGGGGCCGCCGACGAGGCGCGGCACGGCGGCGACCTCTTCCAGGGTCTGCGGCGCCTCGACGAAAACCATGTCGGCGCCGGCGGCGAGGGCGAGGTTGGCGCGGGCGACCGCCTCGTCAAACCCGAGCACGGCGCGCGAGTCGGTGCGGGCGATGATCGTGAACTCGGCATCGCGCCGGGCCGAGGCGGCGGCGCGGATCTTGGCGAGCCATTCCTCGCGTGGCACGATCACCTTGTCGTCGAGATGCCCGCATTTCTTCGGAAAGCCCTGGTCCTCGATATGGATGCCGGCGACCCCGGCGGCCTCGTATTCGCGCACCGTGCGCACGGTGTTGAGCTCGTTGCCGTAGCCGGTATCGGCGTCGGCGATCACCGGCACCTCGACCGCGGCGGCGATGCGGCGGCCGTTCTCGACCATCTCCGACATCGTGATTAGGCCGAAATCGGGGTAGCCCAATGTCGCCGCGGTGCCGGCGCCGGTCATGTAGACGCAGTCGAACCCGGCCCGCGCGATCGTCCGCGCGGTGATGCAGTCATAGGCGCCGGGCGCGACCACCATGCCGTCCCGCCGCAACAGCTCCCGGAAACGCGCCGCCTGGGTCATGTCGTCCTCCGCCGCTTGGATCGCGGCGCCACGGTATCACGTTGACGCCTCTGAGCCGCCGTGCTTTTCCACTGCGCAGACCCCCAAAGGGAGCCCGCGATGACCCCCGACTCAGCCAGCAATATCGAATTCGTCAGCGCCCATGAGCTCGACGGGCATGGCGACTGCGTGCAGATCATGGTGCATCGCGGCTATGCCTATATCGGGCACATGTTCAGCGACGGGTTCACCGTCGTCGACGTGCGCGACGCCAAGAACCCGCAGAACAAAGGCTTTTTCGCCGCCCCGCCAAACACCCGCGCGTTTCACCTGCAGACCCACGGCGACCTCCTTTTGACGGTCAACTCGCCGAACATCTGGGTCATGCAGGGCTATGCCGACCCCAACGACTATTTCAAATCGTCGATCACCGACTCGTTTACCAAGCGCGACAAGGAGTTCACCGCCGGCTTGCGCGTGTTCGACATCTCGCGCCCGGCCGAGCCGCGCGAGATCGCGTTCATGCCGGTCGACGGGCTCGGGCTGCACCGGCTCTGGTATGTCGGCGGGCGCTATGCCTATGCCTCGTGCCACTGGCAGGGCTTTACCGACCACGTCCTCGCGGTCATCGACATGCAGAACCCGGAAAAGCCCGAAATCGTCGGGCGGTTCTGGCTGCCGGGGATGAACCAGGCCGCCGGCGAGACGCCGACCTGGCCCAAGGGCAAGCGCTACGCCCTCCACCACGCGATCGTCGCCGGCGACCTCGCCTATGCGGCGTGGCGCGACGGCGGGATGACCATCCTCGACGTCAAGGACCCGACCGCGCCGAAACTGCTCAGCCACCGCAACTGGAGCCCGCCTTTCGGCGGCGGCACCCATACGCCGCTGCCGCTCCCCGAGCGTGGCCTCGCGGTCTATGCCGACGAGGGCAATCTCGATGATTGCGCCAACGGCATCCAGCGCTGCTGGGTGCTCGACGTGCGCGATCCCACGAACCCGGTGACGATCTCGACCCTGCCGACGCCGTCCGAGGTCAATTATTGCGCCAAGGGCGCCAAGTTCGGCCCGCACAACCTTCACGAAAACCGGCCCGGCTCGATGGAGACATCGGAGCTGGTCTTCGCGACCTACCAGAACGCCGGCGTCCGCGTGTTCAACATCGGCGACCCGTTCCAGCCGCGCGAGGTCGCCCATTTCGTGCCCCCCGCGCCCGAGCGCATGGTCGACCCCCGCCCCAACCGGCCGCGCGTCATACAATCCAACGACGTCTACGTCGCCCCCGACGGGATGATGTACCTGACCGACGTCAACACCGGTCTGACGATCCTCGAGTACAAGGGCTGAGCATGACCCTCGACGATCTGAAGCCGGGGCTGCGCCACGCGAAAACGCTGACCGTCAGCGAGGCGCTGGCGGTGCCGGCGCAGGCGGCGTTCTTCGATCCGGCGACCGAGATGCCGCCGGTCTTCGCGACGGCGCAGATGATCGCGTTTGTCGAATGGACCTGCGTCGGCGCGCTCGCGCCCTATCTCGGCCCGCACCAGCGCACGGTCGGCACCAGAGTCGAGATGACCCATACCGCGGCGACGCCGATCGGGATGGCGGTGACGGCGGAGGTCGAGCTGGTCGCGGTCGAGGGTCGGATTTTGCGGTTCAAGGTGGCGTGCCGCGACCAGAACGAACCGATCGGCGAGGGTTTCCATGAGCGGACCGTGGTCGACCACGAGCGCTTCATGTCCCGGTTGGCACGCAAGGAGACGCCGGCGGGCGGGGCCCGCTGACGCCTCGGTCGCGGAGCCTAGCCTAGCGATACCATTCGGGGTGCGAGTGCCGCCACTCGGCCTCGTGCGCGTGGTCGTGGATCGCCGCGTCGCGGTGCGTGCAGGCCATGCGGTCGCCCGCCCGGCAGGCATCGTGCATCTTTATGATCTCGACTTCCGAAAACGCGTAGGACGAACCGGCGCTGAGGGTCAACGCCAGCGCGGCGGCGGCGCCGAAAAGAAGGGTGCGGGGGCTCATGGCTTGCTCCTGTCACGCGAAACGCCGCCTCGGATCGAGGGGCCTCCTGCGCTAAACCTCCGAGATGGCCAACTGGTTCCCAATTGAAACCGGTGCTTGTGCCGAAGCGCGCGTTTGCCGAACCCAGGTCGCAGGACTATTGTTGCCGAGGTCTGCGGGAGGGGCATTCGTGGCGCAAAGCGGCAATGGCGTCGATCTGGGTGCGGTGTACCAGCTACTCAGTGAGGTGGCGCAGACGGTGCGTTCGCATGGCAACGAATTTGACCACATTCACCGGGACCTCGCCGGGCTTCAGCGAAACGTTGAAGACCTTGCGACGAACGTTGCGGACCTGCGCGCTGCTGTGACCGACTACCACGCGACCGTCGTCGGGCATGGCATTCTCTACAGTGAGTTGGAGCAGCGACTCCGGCGCATCGAGCGCCACCTAAACCTCGATCTGGCCCCCGCCTAGCCCTCTACATAAGTCCCATATCCCTGAGGCTCGCGTGTTTGCCGCGGCCGATGACGAGGTGGTCGTGCACGGTGACGCCCAGGGGGGCGGCGGCCTTGACGATGTCGCGGGTCATCGTGACGTCGGCTTTTGACGGGGTCGGGTCGCCCGAGGGGTGGTTGTGCACGAGGATCAGGGCCGAGGCGCCGAGGGCGAGCGCGCGCTTGACGACCTCGCGCGGGTAGACCGGGGTGTGGTCGATCGTGCCGCGCTGCTGCCGCTCATGCGCGATCAGCATGTTCTTGCGGTCGAGAAACAGGAGGTGGAACTCCTCGACCTTGCCGTAAGCGATCGTCGCCGTGCAGTAGTCGATCAGCTTGTCCCACGAGCCGAGCACCGGCCGGGTCTGCAATTCCGCGCGCGACAGGCGCAGCGCCGCCTCGCGCACCGATTTCAGCGCCGCGACCCCCGGCCTCGCCGAGCCCCGGCACGGTCAGTAGCTCGTCGGCATCGGCGCTCAGCGCCTCGGCCAGGCTGCCGAAGCGGTCGATCAGATCCTTGGCGAGCGGCTTGGTGTCGCCACGCGGGTTGCCGGCGAACAGCAGCA
>DATAUV010000101.1:0-17712 GCA_036268075.1 Allostellaceae bacterium
CTCGACCCCGACATGGCGGAACTGCTCCTGGTCGATCGCCTGGATGCGTTTTGACGCGAGCACGGCCATGACGCCGCTCTCCTCGTCGCGCAAAAGCGCCATCGGCCCGATGTGGAATTTCGCCCCGCCGAACATCGGCCCGGTGCCGACGAAATCGCCGCTTTCGACCCGCTCGATGCGCCACTGGGCCTCGACCGGAACCTCCCCGGCATAGCCCACCTTCGCCCCGACCCCGCCCGGCAGCAGCGCTCCGACCCCGGCCTCAACCGCCGCGACCGCCGCTTCGGGATCGACGATCATCCCGATCACCGCACCCTCGGCTTTTGCCGCGATCAGCGCGCGCAACAGCCCGACCGTGTCGGAGGTGCCGCCGGCACCGGGGTTGTCCTGGATGTCGGCGAGAACGATCGGCTTTGTCGCGGTCTTGGCGAGGCGCTGGGCCTCGGCGACCGCCTCCTCGGCGGTATAGAGCTTGCCGGCGAAATCGCGCTCGCGGCCGTTGATCGCGGCGGCGATGCGGTCGGCGGCGAGCTCGGCGGTCTCGCGGTCATGGCCGTAGACGACCAGCGCCGGCCCGCATTGCGCGATATCGGCTGGCGGAAACCCCGGCGTGTGGGTGATCGAGACGATCCCCTGATTATGCGCCCCGCCGCCGCGCCCGCCGCTTTCCTCGATCTCGCCGATCAGGTCGAAGACGCCCTTGGTGGGGTCGTTGAGGGTGCACTGCCAGACCAGCGGGATCAGGAAATCGATCTGGCGATAGGCCTTGTAGAGCGGCCGCTTGTCCCGGAGGAGCCGGTCGAGGAGCTCGGCGGCGCGGCTGCCGGTCGCGGCCATGTCGACATGCGGATAGGTGCGGTAGCCGATCATCGCGCTCGCGTGCCGCACCATCTCCGGCGTCATGTTGGTGTGGAAATCGAGGCTGGTGACGATCGGGATCGTGTCGCCGACGACGGCGCGGATGCGGCGCAACAGCTCGCCCTCGCCATCCTCGAAATGCTCGGCCACCATCGCGCCGTGGAGGTCGAGGTAGATCCCGTCGAACGGCCCCTGCGCCGCGAGGTCCTCGACGATCCAGCCGGCGATTTTCTCATACGCCTCGCGCTCGACATAGGAGCTGGGCGGCGCCGAGCACCAGCACAGCGGCACGAGTTCGTGCCCCAACCCCGTCAGCGTCTTCACCGCCCCCGCGATCCCGAGGTTGAACCCCTCGACCGCCTCGATCAGCTCCGCCCCGCGCACAAACCCCGGCCACGCATCCGCCCGCTCGAAATCCTCCCAGCTCGCCCGCTGCGGCGCGAACGTGTTCGTCTCGTGCTGAAAACCGCCGACCGCGATGCGTGGCATTCCAGGTCCCCTCAGCCTCTAAGATCAATTAGCCAGCGGGCGCAGCCAGTTTTCGACCATAAGTCCGGGCACGCGGGAGAACTCCCGTTCGTTGTCGGTGACCAGCGTCAGGCCGAGCGCGACTGTCTGCGCAGCGATCAGCAGATCGTTCGGCCCGATGATGCGACCTGCGCGCTCGAGAGTTACCCTCAGATCGCCGTAGACCCTGTCCGCAGGCGCCTCCAGGGCAAATACGTCGATCGTAGACAGCAATTCCGACACCCGCCTGGCGATGCGCGGGCTGCCTCGTTTCGCCGCGCCGTAGCGCATTTCGCCCGCCACAATGATACTGGTGCACACTTGATCCTGACCGACGCGCGCGATCTCTTTGAGCACGGGCCCGTCACGATTCCACATTGCGTCTGACAGAATGTTCGTATCGAGCAAATAGCGGGGCATCAGATATCAACCGGCTCGATCGGTAGTTCCTCGATCTCGAACGGCTCTTCGTCAAGGGGTTCCCATGAGTTCAGCAGCTCCAAAAGCGACTTTCGGCGCATCGGCTCGATGACCAGCCGGTCGCCCTCCTTACGGATGATCGCGTCATCGCCTGGAAACTCGAACTCTCGGGGGATGCGTACGGCCTTGTTGCGGCCGTTGCGGAACAGCTTGACGCGTCGTTCAGCGGTCATGGCGACTCCCGACATATGCCCAGACCTATGCCATATCTGGCCATCTTCAAGACGTCAATCGCACTGCTATAGTCGCGCCGCCAATTCCCAGGGAGAACCCCATGCAAACCCGCGCCGCCATTGCCCGAGAGGCCGGCAAGCCGTTGACGATCGAGACCGTGAACCTCGACGGGCCGAGGGATGCCGAGGTGCTGGTCGAGGTAAAGGCGACCGGGATTTGCCATACCGACGCCTACACGCTGTCGGGGGCGGACCCGGAGGGGCTGTTTCCGGCGATCCTCGGGCATGAGGGCGCCGGGGTGGTGGTCGAGATCGGGCGCGGGGTGACGAGCCTCAAGAAGGGCGACCACGTGATCCCGCTCTACACGCCCGAATGCCGGCAATGCGAAAGCTGCCTGTCGGGCAAGACCAACCTCTGCACCGCGATCCGCGCGACGCAGGGCCAAGGGGTGATGCCTGATGGGTCGAGCCGGTTTTCGGCGGGTGGCGAGAAGATTTTTCACTACATGGGCACCTCGACCTTCTCGAACTTCACGGTCCTCCCCGAGATCGCGGTCGCCAAAATCCGCGAGGACGCGCCGTTCGACAAGGTTTGCTACATCGGCTGCGGGGTGACGACCGGGGTCGGCGCGGTCATCAACACGGCCAAGGTCGAAACCGGCGCGAAGGTCGTCGTGTTCGGGCTCGGCGGCATCGGGCTCAATGTCGTGCAGGGTTGCCGGCTGGTGGGCGCGGACATGATCGTCGGGGTCGACCTCAATCCGCGGCGCAAGGCGCTGGCCGAGAAATTCGGCATGACCCATTTCGTCAACCCGAGCGAGGTGCGGGGCGACCTCGTCCCCTACCTCGTCGACCTGACCAAGGGCGGGGCGGATTACAGCTTCGAGTGCATCGGCAATGTCGCGACGATGCGCCAGGCGCTCGAATGCTGCCACCGCGGCTGGGGCGTCTCGACGATCATCGGCGTCGCGCCGTCGGGCACCGAGATCTCGACCCGCCCGTTCCAGCTCGTGACCGGCCGCATCTGGAAGGGCACCGCGTTCGGCGGCGCCAAGGGCCGGCGCGACGTGCCGCGGATCGTCGACTGGTACATGGAAGGCAAGATCAACATCGACGACCTGATCACCCACACGATGCCGCTCGACGACATCAACAAGGGCTTCGACCTGATGCACGCCGGCGAGTCGATCAGGAGCGTGGTGATCTACTAGAACCGCAAAGACCAGGTCACCTTTGGATCGTCGCCCCCGCGAAGGCGGGGGTCCAGGGCAAGTGACGAAGCGACGGCCCCTGGATTCCCGCCTTCGGGAATGACGATGAGGGGGCGTTTCCGTCCAAGCGAACGACGCGTCAGTCCCGCCGGCGCCAACCCAATAACGGGATGCGGCCGAACAACCGCGACCAGAAGCCCTGGCGCTCCGCCGGCGGCTTGACCGTGCTCGGGTGCGGCTGGAACGCGCGCTCGGGCCAGCGGGTGATCGCGTCGAGCAGGGTCGTCGTGCCGACCGCGCCGATCGCCTCGCCGCGCCAGGTGACGATGTAGCGCAGGAACGCGGTCTGTGCCGCGGTCAGCTCGACAAACCGGCCGGCCGCGCGCGCGCCGTTGCCATAGACGATCCGCGCCTGGAATTCGGTGCCGATGTTGATCCCGTCGATCGTCATCCGGAGGGTCACCGGCACCAGCGCACCGGAGTCGAGCCTGGCCGCGCCCTGGGCCGCGAACCCGCCGATCGACAGATCGATCAGCCGGCACGGCGTCCCGGCGATCTCGAGCTCGGCGCTCAGCATGACCCGGCGATAGAGCCGCCGGTTTTGCGTCAGCGGCCGCGTCTCTGGCACCGCGGCGGGAGCGAGCGCCGTGCGCGGCACCCGCGCGACATTGGCCGCGGCCGGCGCCATCACCGGCCGGTCGCGCGCCGGCGCCCTCGCCGCGGGCGGCGGAGGCGGTGCCGCTGGTGCGGGCGAGGACGGGGCGGCCGGACGCGCTTGCGGGGCCGGCGCCGCGGCGACACTTGCCTGCGGGGATGATGGTCTCGCCGCCACGGGGCGCGGGCGCTGGGGGCTGGCGGCGCCGCCGACCCGGCCCAGCCGGTCGGCCAGCTTTGTCGGCACGGTCTTGGGCCTGGCCGGGGACGCGGCGGCGTTCTTGCGCGCGGGCCGAGCCACCCGAGGCCGCGCGCGGCGGATCGGCACCCGCCGCGCCGAGTCAGGGCGGGCGCGGGGGGGTGCGGGGGGTCGCGGAGTCGCCGCCGGCGCCGGTTGCGGCATCGGCGCATGTTGCGGCGCGGCGGGCGGGTCGACCGCCAACAGCGCGGCCAGGTCGACGGCGACGGCCGGGATCGCCCGCGGCGCCTTCGCGACGATCGCCGCGATCTCGCTCATGATCTGCGCCGCAGGGTCGTGGGGGACCGGCTTTGGCTCGACGACCGGCTCGACCAGCGGCGGCACTTCGAACACCTCGGCCGCGGCAGCGCTCTCGACGAGCTCCGGTTTTGGGGGCGCCGGTTTTGGCTCGGGCTCCGGCGCGGTTCCGGCAGCGAACGGCGAGTCGGGGATCGGCAATCTGTCCGCCGGCCTGTCCACCGGCCTGTCCACCGGCCTGTCCACCGGCGCGGTCAGCCAGCCCGGCGGCGGCGCGGGGGTTGGCCCCGGGGTCGGCGCAGGGGTCGGAGCCGGGGGCAGCGCAGGGGGCAGCGCAGGGGGCAGCGACGGCGCAGCCGGCTCGGACGCTTGCGCCGGGGGGCGCGGCGGCGGGGCGGGCTGTGGTCGCGCCCGCTTCGGTGGCGGCGCGGCCACGAGCCGGGCCAGCACTGCGTTCAGCGCCGCCTGGCGGGCGGCGTGCGGCGGTTCGGTCGTGTCGGTCGACGGGTTCGAGATCACGGGTATCCCGCTTGGGGGGCGGCGAGAAACGCGGGGCATCATAGCGAAACCGGTCCCGGTTGCCAGAAGCGAATCCCCCGCCTCCGCGCGATCTGTGGCAATAAGGGCGGCGGACAGGCGGGTAACGCGATGACAACGACCGATCTTTTGCTGGCCATCGACCAGGGCACCACCAGCACCCGCGCGATCCTGTTCGACGCCTCGGGCGGCATCCGCCACGTCGCTCAGCGCGAGCTGCGCCAGATCTATCCGCGTCCCGGCTGGGTCGAGCACGACCCCGAGGAAGTCTGGCAGGCCGTCGCCGCCACTTGCCGCGAGGCCATCGCCGCCGCGCCCGGGCCGATCGCCGCGATCGGCATCACCAACCAGCGCGAGACGACGGTGCTGTGGGACCGCGCGACCGGCCGACCGGTCCACAACGCGATCGTCTGGCAGGACCGCCGCACCGCCGAGATCTGCCGGCGCTGGCGCGACGACGGGCTCGGTGATGTCGTCGCCCGACGGACCGGCCTCGTCATCGACCCGTATTTCTCGGCGTCGAAAATCCGCTGGCTGCTCGACACCGAGCCGGGCCTCGCCGAACGCGCCCGCAACGGCGAGATCGCCTTCGGCACGATCGACACGTTCCTCTTGTGGCGGCTTTCCGGCGGCAAGACCCACGCGACCGACGTGACCAACGCCTCGCGGACGATGCTCTACGACCTCAACCGGCTCGATTGGGACGACGAGCTGCTCGGCCGTTTCGGCATCCCGCGCGCGATGCTGCCGGAGGTGCGCGACACCGGCGCCGATTACGGAACCCCCGCGGCGGAGATACTCGGCCGGGCGATCCCGATCGCCGGGGTCGCCGGCGACCAGCAGGCGGCGCTGATCGGCCAGGGCTGCTTTCGCGCCGGCATGGCGAAATCGACCTACGGCACCGGCGCCTTCGCGCTGCTCCATACCGGCGACAAGCCGGCGGTATCGACCAACCGGCTGCTGACCACGATCGCCTACCGCCTCGGCAGCGAGACCGCCTATGCGCTCGAAGGCGCGATCTTTGTCGCCGGCGCGGCGGTACGGTGGCTGCGCGACCGGCTCGGCGTGGTCGCCACCGCCGCCGAGACCGACGCGCTCGCCGCCGGCGCCGACCCGGCCCAGCGCGTCTACCTCGTGCCGGCCTTCGCCGGGCTCGGCGCGCCTTATTGGGAGCCGGCGGCGCGCGGCGCCTTGTTCGGCCTCACCGCCGAATGCGGCCGCGCCGAGATCGCCCGCGCCGTGCTCGAAGCGGTCGGCCACCAGACCGCCGACCTGATCGCGGCGATGAACGCCGACGGCGCCCCGCCGATCGCGACGTTGCGCGTCGACGGCGGCATGGCGGCGAGCGGGATCGCGATGCAGTTTCTCGCCGACATCGTCCCGGTCGCGGTCGAGCGCCCCGCCTCGCTCGAAACCACCGCCTGGGGCGCTGCCTATGTCGCCGGGTTTGTCCGCGGCATCTGCCCGCCCCCGGCCGAGATGGTCGACGGCTGGAAGGCCGAGCGCCGCTTCACCCCGGCGATGGGGTCGGCCGAGCGCACGGAGCGCCGCACCGGCTGGCAACGCGCCGTCGCCGGAATTCTCGCGGCGGCCGGACGATGAACCTGCTGCGCGACCTGCCCGGCCCCCGAGCCGACGAAATCGTCGAGACCCTGGCGACCGGAAACGCGATCCGCATCGAACGCATCGTCTCCCACGGCCAGGCCAGCCCCGACGGGTTCTGGTACGACCAGGACGAAGCCGAATTCGTCGTCCTCCTCGCCGGCGCCGCCCGCCTCCGCTTCGCCGACGAGCCGACGCCGCGCTCGCTGACCGCGGGCGACACGGTCGAAATCGCCCCGCACCGCCGCCACCGCGTCGAGTGGACCGACCCGGAAAACCCAACCGTCTGGCTGGTGATCCTTTACAATCCAGGTCATTCCGGCCGCAGCGAAGCGGAGAGCCGGAACCAATGAACACGAACTGCGCCCAACTGTCCAAATTCCGTGTTCTTGGGTTCCGGGTTCACGCCCCCGGCGTGCCCCGGAATGACCACTGAGGGATGACGTCATGGCAAACCAGCTCCCCGGCCCCGGCGAAGTCTTCCTCGATCATGTCGCGCATTTCGTGCCGGCGATGGGGCCGGCGGCGGTGGGGTTGGAGCGGTGCGGGTTTCGGCTGACGCCGTTCACCGTGCAGACCAACCGCGAGGGCGGCGCGACGGTCGTGTCGGGCACCGGCAACCGCTGCGCGATGCTGCGCAACGGCTATGTCGAGCTTCTGGTCGCGACCAGCGACAGCGCGCTCTCACGCCAGCTCAACGAGCGCATCGCCGACCATGTCGGGCTGCACCTGGCCGCGTTCAGCACGGCCGACGCCGCCGCCGAGCACCGCCGTCTTGCCGGCGCCGGGTATTCGACGCTGCCGCTCGTCGACATGCGCCGCCCGGTGACCGTCGGCGACGCGACCGACGACGCCCGCTTTACGATCGCCCGCACCGCGCACGGCTCGATGCCGGAAGGCCGCAGCCAATTCCTGACCCACCACACCGAAAGCCTGGTGTGGCGGGCGGATTATCTCGACCACCCGAACGGCGCCGAGGCGCTCGACGCGCTGTGGCTCGCCGCCGAGGACCCGGCCGAACCCGCCGCCCGCTACAGCCGCTTCACCGGCCGACCAGCCCGGCAGATGGGCGGAATCACCGTCGTCGCGCTCGACCGAGGCGCGCTCAACATCGCGACGCCGCAGCATCTCGGCACGCTCGGCATCGCCCCCGCCGGCGCCCTTCCCGGCTTTGTCGCGACGACGATCCGGGTCGCGAGCCTCGCCCGCCTGCGCGATCGCCTCGACATGCCCTATCGTGAGGTCGGGGGCGCCGTCGTCGTCACCCTGCCCGGCGCGGTCGGCGACACGATGATCTTCCGCGAGAGGTGACGGACCCCTCTCCGCCCATTGGGGCCCATTGGGGGGAGAGGGAGGGACCCACGAAGTGGGAGGGTGAGGTGGGCGCGCGGAGATGTTGAGGATTCCCACCTCACCCCAGCCCTCTCCCCCCAATGGGCGGAGAGGGAGCATGATCTAGAGCCGCCGCACCTTGCCGATCACCGCGTCGCGCAGGACCATCTCGATGTAGCGCGCGGTTTCGAGCGGCAGCCGCTCTTCGGGGCGGCCGGCGGCGATCCAGGAATCGACGTTGCCCGGCCCCCAATTGTAGCCGGCGAGCGCGTCGGGCCAGTTGCCGTAGCGCTCGTACATGCGGGCGAGGAAGGCCTTGCCGAGCTGGCGGTTGGCGTCGAGGTCGAAGCGGTCGCCGCCGCCGACATCGAGCGCCGCCGCGGCGCTGACCTGCATCGGCCCCTGCGGCCCGCCGAATTCGGGCCGCCACATGCGCAGGTTGGTGCCGTGCCCGCTCTCGACCCCCTCGACCGCGAACGCGACCCGGTCGAGCTCGCCGCCCGAGGCCGGACGGAACAGCCCGATCTCGGCGCGTGCCGGCACCGCGCCCCGGATCACCGTGACCGGGGCGAGGCCGGGATCGGTGAAGGTCACGGTTTCGACCCCGCGCCGCGCGGCGGCCACCGGAGCCGGCGCGGGCGGCGGCGGAACCGGCTTGCTTGACCCGCGGATCACCGTGACCGACCGGCCGGTGCCGTCGCCAAAGGTCACAATCTCGCTGGTCGCCGGCACGACGGCCGGGAGCGCGGCGGAATTGCGGGCATGCGCAGGGCCGGCAAGCCCCAGCGCCACCGTCGCGCCGATCCAATATGCGACAAGCCGCCTGGTCACGCCGGCGACATCCCCCACTCAGGCCAGCCCCCCGGCCCTGACTGCTTGAATCGCGGCAGCGCTTCGCTGTCAACGGTTTTTGGCCGGCGACTATGAATTTTTGCATCGAACCCGGATGAACCTGGCGGCTGCCGCTGTTTCGACCTTTCCATAACGGCGAGGCTTTGCCTTTGCCGCGCCGGGATGCGACGATCCGGGGAGCTGCCAGGGAGCTCGCCATGACCCGACCGTTCGAGGGCATCCGCATCATCGACATCACCCATGTGCTGGCCGGGCCGTTCGCGGCCTATCAGCTTGCCGTGCTCGGCGCCGACGTGATCAAGGTCGAGCACCCCGACGACCCCGACCAGAGCCGCGACAGCGGCACCGACCGCGCCCTCAACCATGCCTTTATGGGCACCTCGTTCCTCACCCAGGGGTCGAACAAGCGCTCGATCACGCTCGATTTGAAAACCGAGGACGGGCGCGAGATCCTCAAAAAGCTCGTCGCGACGGCCGATGTACTGGTCCAGAACTACCGGCCGGGCGCGTTCGACGCGCTGGGGCTCGGCTACGAGGACATGCTCAAGATCAACCCGCGCCTCATATATTGCTCGATCTCGGCGTTCGGGCAGGACGGGCCGCGGCGCAACCAGACCGCTTACGACCACGTGATCCAGGCGACCAGCGGGATCATGGCATCGACCGGCACCGAGGAGGTCAACCCGATCAAGATCGGCGCCCCGGCGGTCGATTACGCGACCGGCACGATGGGCGCCTTTGCCCTTTCCGCCGCCCTTTTTCAGCGCGAGCGGACCGGCAAGGGCCAGCACATCGACCTGGCGATGGTCGGGGTCGCGATGATGATGCAGGCGTCATTGATGACCGGCTATTTCCGCAACGGCGTCGAGCCCAAGCCGCACGGCAACAAGCAGCCCTACGCCACCAACAGCGCCTATGACGCCCGGGAGGGCATGGTGATGATCGGCGCCAGCAACATCCGCCAGCAGGCGCGGTTCTGGCGGGCGGTCGGGCGCGAGGACATGATCAAGACCGACAACGAGACCCGGATCGAGCACCGCGAGGCGGAGGCCCGGGTGATCGCCGACATCATCAAGACCAAGACCGCCGACGAGTGGGAGGTTTATTTCCAGGCGCGCCACGTCCCCGCCGCCCGCGTGCGCACGATGGCGGAGGCGATCGCCGACCCGCATGTCGCCGGCCGCGGCATTTTCCACCGCTTCGATTCGGCGCCCGGCGTCGATGGCGGGTTCGGCGTGCCGCTGGCGGCGTTCAAATTCGCGCATGGCGGGCCCTCGATCGAAGAGCCGCCGCACGCCATGGGCGCCGACACCGACGCGGTTCTCGGCGAGCTCGGCTACGACGGCGCGGCGATTGCGCGGCTGCGGCAGGCTCGGGCGATTTAACGCACACCCTGTTAAGCCTTTACGCGCAATTAAAAATTGCAGGGAAAAAATCGTGGACAGGGCGAACGCGAGAGTGAAAATTAGCGCGCTTTCGACTTGCCGGTGCGGCGCGGTAGCGACAGGCGGATGGGTGCTGATCAATTTGTCGGCCTCGGCGAGACCGCCGCATCGACGGAATCTGTGTCGGAGGCGAGCACGTTGCCGCCATTCGGCCGTATTAAACAGGTACTAGAGCCGTGGCCGGGGGGAGTCCATTGCGGGCGTTGCTGCGACGAACCCTGCTGATGCCCTTCTGGCTGGCACAGGTGGCCACCCAGGAAAAATTCTTCGCGCGCAATCCCGTGATCGGCAGCCGGCGTCTCAACGAGCGGGGCCTGCACACGGCGCGGACGCGGATCGCGCACCGGCTCGCGGCAAACCGCCGCCGGCACCTCGCCGCCCGGCTCGATCCCGCCGACCGCGAGGCGTTCGACCGCGACGGTTTCATCGTCAAGCGCGACTTTCTGCCCGCGCCGGTGTTTCGCGACCTCGTCGCCGAAATCAAGGCGCTGCGGGCGCCGGCGCGCGAGATGGTCGAGGGCGACACGGTCACCCGCCACATCGCCCTCGACCCGGCGGTGCTGCGGCAGGCGCCGGCGGCGCGAGCGCTCGTCGACATGCCGGCCTACCGCAACCTGATCCATTACGCCGGCTCGTTCGCGGCCGCGCCGATGGTCTATATCCAGACGATCCTCAGCGGCGCCTGCGCCGGCCCCGCCGATCCGCAGACCGACCTGCACACCGACACGTTCCATCCGACGGTCAAGGCCTGGCTGTTCCTCAACGATGTCGAGGCGGATGCGATGCCGTTCGTCTACGTGCCGGGCTCGCACCGGCTGACCGCCGAGCGCCTCGCCTGGGAGCGCCGCCTCAGCATCGCCGCGAGCCGTCCGATCGACAGCGACTTCAGCCAGGGCGAGCCGCGCCTCATCCGCGCGGTGTCGCGGGCCGAGATCGCCGAGATGCGGCTGCCCGAGCCGCGCGCGATCGCGGTGCCGGCCAATACCCTCGTCGTCGCCGACACGTTCGGCTTCCACGCCCGCGGCGCCAGCGCCGCGCCGGCGCAGCGGGTCGAGATCTGGGCGTTCGGCCGCCGCAACCCGTTTCTGCCGTGGAGCGGGCTCGATCCGTGGTCGATCGGCCGCCTCGGTGCGCGCAAGCCCACGCTGCACTGGAAGTCGCTCGACCTCCTCGAGGCGGCCGGGCTCGGTCGGCAGAGGTGGCGCGCCCGCGGCACGCTTTCCGCCTTCGACCCGGCGTAGCGAGGCGCCGTGGCCCCCACCCCGCCCACCCACAGCCCGCCCGCCGACAGCCCGCCCGCCGACAGCCCGGACGGCACCCGCAAGCGGTCCTTCCTGTTCCTGCAGGGTCCGCTGTCGCCATTCTTCTGCGAGCTCGGCGAGGCGCTTGCCGCGCGCGGGCA
This sequence comes from Allostellaceae bacterium, assembly GCA_036268075.1. Lineage (GTDB taxonomy): Bacteria > Pseudomonadota > Alphaproteobacteria > ATCC43930 > CGMCC-115725 > DATARH01. The sequence goes on from DATAUV010000101.1 coordinate 11,550, forward strand.
TCGGGTCCGCCGCGTCGACCTCCATCTCGGCGAGCAATTGTTCTGGCGGCGGCTCAAGGCCAGCCATTTCCGCGGCCGGTTCGACGAGTGGCGCGACTATATCGGGGCCGAGCTCGACACTAACGGGGTCACCGACATGATCCTGGTGGGCGACCGGCGGCCCTACCACATCGTCGCCGCCGAGGAGGCCCGCGCCCGCGGCATCGCGGTGATCTGCACCGATTTCGGCTATCTGCGGCCGGGCTGGATCACCTTCGAATACGACGGCATGACCAATTATTCGCGCTTTCCCCGCGATCCCGATGCGATCCGCGAGCTCGCCGCGCATCTGCCGGAACCCGATTTCCATCCCCGCTTCAACGCGCCGTTCCGGCTCGTCGCCGCTCTCGACGTGCTGTTCACGGTGCCGCAGGTGCTCGGCCGGCCGTTCTACCCGCATTACCGCTGGCACGGCATCTACCACCCGTTCGCGGAGTACGCCGGCTGGCTCGCCGCGCTGGTCCGGCGACGCGCGATCCAGCGCTCCACGGTCGCGACCAAGGTCTCGCTCCAGCAGGAGCCCGGCTCGTATTTCCTCTTTCCGCTCCAGCTCGCGACCGATTTCCAGATCCGCGCCAACTCGCCGTTCGCCGACGCCCGCGACGCGGTGCGCGAGGTCGTCGCCTCGTTCACGGCGAGCGGCAGCCCGAAAAAGCTGGTGGCGGTCGTCCACCCGCTCGACAACGGCCTGATCAACTGGCGCCGCCTGGTCCAGGGGCTCGTCGACGGCACGAGGGTCGCCGACCGGGTGATCGTGCTCGAGGACGGCATCCCGAACGATTTATTGTGCAACGCCGCCGGGATCATCACGGTCAACAGCACGACCGGCATCACCGCCCTCTATCACGACGTTCCGGTCAAGGTCTTGGGCAGCGCGGTCTATGACGTTCCGGGGCTCACCCATCAGGGCCGGCTCGATGATTTCTGGCACGCACCGCAGGCGCCGGACCCCGACCTCAACGCCGCCTTCCTGCGCGCGCTCGCCGGCACGACGCAGATTCCCGGCGGGTTCCATGCCAGGGAGGCGAAGGCGCATGCGGTCGCCGGCATGGTTCAGCGGCTCGAGGAAGGGCTCTATCCGCTGCCGCCGCTGAGCGACTCCGATCTCGCGGCGCGGCGCGTGCGGCGCAGCAGCAAGACCGTAATCATCGCCGGCGAGCCGAGCGCGATCGGCCTCGCCCTGGCGCGCACCTACGCCGAGCCCGGAACGAGGCTGTGCCTTGTCGGCGGCGGCGAGGAAGCGCACGCCACCGCCGCCGCCGATTGCCTCAGGCGCGGCGCCCAGATCGAGCTGCTGCCGGTCGAGCCCGAGGATACCGCGGCGATGATCGCGGCGATCGAATCCTACGACCGGCATACGCCCGCCGACCTGGTGATCGTCCACGCGCCGCGCGTCGAGCTGTTCGCCGGCCTCACCGCCGAGGGCGGGCTGCTGGACCGGATGCGCCTGCGCGAGCGCGGCCGTATCAGCATCGTCAGTGCGCTGGCGGGCCGCGCCGGATTGTCCGGAGCGCCGGCGCACGACGCCGGCCAGGCCGGGCTCCTCGCCTACGGCCACTCGCTGCGGCATCGCCTGGCGCCGGCCCCGGCGGCCGTCTCGATCGCCCGTGCTAGCCGGCTCGCCGGGCATATTGTCGCGCGGGGAGGCGATCCGCGCCTCGTCGCGGTTAGCGCCGACCGGGCGGCGTCGAAGATCCGCCGCGGCCTCGATGCCGAGCGCGCGGTGATCGCGTTCCCCGCCGCGCCGACGATCGCGTGGCGGGCGGTGCGGCTGATCCCGGCCTGGCTGCGCGAATGGCCGCGCCGCGCGATCGAACGTGCGGCCGGAGAAGCCGGGGAAGCCGGAGACGAAGTCACGGTCCCGCGCGAACACACCCAGGGTGACTGAGGTGCTGGGGCGGATCGGCCGGGCGGCGCTGGTTCCGCTTTGGGCGGCGCAGCTCGCGACGGCGGCCAAATCCTTCGAGGGCAACGGGCTGATCGGCAGCCGGCGGCTCAACCAGCACGGGCTGCACGCGGCGCGGGTCGCGCTCGCGCATCGGGTCGCCGAGTCGCGCCGCCGCCGCCTCGCGCACCTGGTCGCGCCCGTTGACCGCGCCGATTTCGCCCGCGACGGTTTTGTCGTCAAACCCGATTTTCTGCCCGCCAATGTCTTCGCGGCGCTGCTGGGCGAGCTCCAGGCATATCGCGGCGGATTGCGCGAGATCGCCGAGGGCGACACGATCATGCGCAAGATCGCGCTCGATCCGCGCGTCCTCGCCGCCGTCCCCAGCCTCCGCGACGTGCTCCAATCGCCGGTATGGCGCGGCCTCATCCGCTATATCGGCAGCCGCGACGCCGAGCCGGTCGTGTGGATCCAGTCGATACTGCGCCACGCCGTCGACGGCCCGCCCGACCCCCAGACGGCGCTTCATGCCGACACGTTTCACCCGACCGTCAAAGCCTGGCTGTTCCTGACCGACATCGATGCCGATTCGGGTCCGTTCACCTATGTGCCGGGCTCCCACCGCCTCTCGCCGCAGCGGCTCGAATGGGAGCGCGAGATGAGCGTCGGGGCCGAGCATTCGCCGAACGCGGACACGCGCCAGGGGTCGTTCCGCATGGAAGAGGCCGGGCTCGCGACGCTGGGCCTGCCGCCGCCCCGCGTCTTCGCCGTGCCGGCCAACACGCTGGTCGTCGCCGACACCTACGGTTTCCACGCCCGCGGCCCGAGCGCCGGGCGCTCGCTGCGGGTCGAGGTGTGGGCCTATGGGCGGCGCAGCCCGTTCGTGCCGTGGAGCGGATTCGACCCGTGGACGGCCGCCGGCCTCGCCCGCCGCAGCCTCGCCGGATGGCAGCTCGGCGACCTGCTCGACCGCGCCGGCGTAAAGCCGCATACATGGCGCGCCCGCGACGGCGTTTCCGCCTTCGACCCCGAGTGAAGCCCGGGAAGACGTTCCCGCCTTCGACCCTGCATGAAGAAAGATCCGATGCCCTGGGATCCCGCACAGTATCTTAAATTCGCCGGCCCGCGCCTCCGCCCCGCGATCGACCTGTTGGGCCATGTCGAGGCCGCCGCGCCAAAGCTCGTCTACGACCTCGGCTGCGGCGCCGGCAACGTCACCCGCTTTATCGCCGAACGCTGGCCCGACGCGCGGATCGTCGGCATCGACGGGTCGGCCGAGATGCTGGCCAAGGCCGCCGGCGATTTACCGAAGATCGAGTGGCAGCAGGCCGATCTGGCCACTTGGCTGCCGCCGCAAAAGCCCGACGTGATCTATTCCAACGCGGCGCTGCACTGGATCGTCGACCACGCGCCGATCTTTACCGCGCTGTTCCGGAGCCTCGCGCCCGGCGGCACCTTCGCGGTGCAGATCCCGCGCAATTTCGGCGCGAAGTCGCACACCTCGATGGGCGAGGCGGCGCGGATGGGGCCATGGCGCACGGTTCTGGAACCGATGCTGCGCCCGGCGCCGGTCGAGGAGCCGGCCTTCTATTACAATTTGCTGGCGCCGCTCGCCGCGCGGCTCGACATGTGGGAGACTGAGTACCTGCAGGTGCTCGACGGCGAGCACGCGGTCAAGGAATATACCAAGTCGACCTGGCTACAGCCGCTGCTGGGCGCGCTCGACGAGCCGGAGCGCAACCAGTTCGAAGATACCTATACCAGGCTCGTCGACGCCCATTATCCGCGCCGCCCGGACGGCAAGACGCTGTTCCCGTTCCGGCGGATGTTCATCGTCGCCACCGCGCCATAGCGCTGCGCGGGCCCGGATACCGCGCATAACCGGGCGCCGCGCAAAAAGATCGGGCCGGCGCGCGAGGCACCGGCCCGTTATACAAACCCGAATGTGCGTTTTTAGTTCGGCTTCGGGCCGTAGCCGGTGCTGTACGGAGCCATGTTGCGGTCCTGGTCATAGCCGGTCGGCTTGGCGAAATGCGGCGGCATCGCGCCATTGCCCCCACCGAGCGCCGGGCCGGGATACTGACCGGACGCGACCACCGGGCCGCCCATGACGGGCTTGCCCGAGATGCTGCCGCCGCCGACGGCGGGGCCAGGATAGTTGCCCGACGGCGCAATGGCGCTCGGAACACCGCCACCGGGCGGCAGAGCGGCGGTATTGTCAGAAGTCTGGGCCTGCGCGACAAACGCGGCGCCGGCGAGCAACCCAAGGCCGAGCACCGACCCCCTAATGAAGCTGAACATGCTGATCTCCGATCGAATTTGTATTCCAAAAACAGGTTCACTTTCTCGCGGCAATTGATAATGATGCAAATGCAATTTTGTTACCTCTGCCATGAATGAAGTTCATATAGGGTCTCTCGACCTCAACCTGCTGCGGGTCTTCGACGCGCTGATCGAGGCGCGCAGCGCGACTCGGGCAGGCGAGAGGCTCGGCCTGTCGCAATCCGCGATCAGCCACGCGCTGGCGCGGTTGCGCTATGTGCTAAAGGACGAGCTGTTCGTCCGCGGCTCCGACGGCATGCAGGCGACGGCGCGGGCGGCGGAGATCGCGCCCCGGTTGCGCCAGGGTCTTTTGCAGCTCGAACTGGCCCTCGCCCCGACCGACTTCTCTCCCGCCAACACCGACCGCCGCTTCACCTTTACCTGCACCGAATATGCCGGCGCGGTGGTGCTGCCGGCGCTTGTCGCACGGATGCGGGTCGAGGCGCCCAGCGCCGAGGTCAGGGTGTTGCCGAGCAATCTCGGCGTCGCCGACTCGCTGCGCGCAGGCCGCGCCGACCTCGCGATCGGCAGCTATCGCCGCCTGCCGGAATGGGCGGCGGCGGAATCGCTGATGCGCGACACCCGCGTCTGGGTGATCGGCGCCGACCATCCTGCGGCCAACCAGGAAATGACCCTGGAACGGCTCGCCGCCCTGCCGCATCTGGTGATTTCGGCGACCGGCGAGGACGAGCGCGCGATCGACGGTTATGTCACCGAGCACGGCCTCGAGCGGATGGTGACGCGCAGCGACGCCGGGGTGCTTCAGGGCGTGCTCGCCGCACGCGGGCTGCGCCGCACGGTGGCCGTGACGACACCGCATTTTCTCGCCGCGCTCGTCGCGATCAGCCAGTCCGACATCGCCGCGCTGCTGCCGCGCCGGCTCGCCGAGGCGTTCAAGAAGCGGTTCCGGCTAAAGCTGATCGACCCGCCCTATCCGTCGCCGTCCTTCGAGGTCCAGTCGATCTGGCACCGCGAGTTCGGCGAGCAGGCCGCGCTGGTCTGGGTGCGCAAGATACTGCGCGAGGTCACCGCGTCGCTGTGATCCGCCGCTACCGCCCTCTCACCAGCGCCGCGCCGGCCGCGAGCGCCGCCAGCTTGCGCTCCGACACCGTGCGGTCGAGCGGGGCCATCCCGCAATTGGTGCAGGGATAGAGCCGCTCCGGCGGCACCACCTTGAGCACCGCCTCGATCGTCGCGGCAACCTCGTCCGGGGTCTCGACGGTATCGGTGGCGACGTCGATGACGCCGGCCAGCACATCCTTGCCGGCGAGCAGCCCCATCAGTTCGAACGGCACGTGGGAATGCGCGCATTCGAGCGACACCTGGTCGAGCCGGCTTGCCGCCAGCGCCGGAAACACCCGCTCGTATTGCCGCCACTCCGCCCCGAGCGACCCCTTCCAGTCGATATTCGCCTTGATGCCGTAGCCGTAGCAGATGTGCACGGCGGTCTTGCACGTAAGCCCCTCGATCGCCCGGTGCAGCGCGGCGACGCCCCATTCGACCGCGGCGTCCATGTAGACGTTGAACGCCGGCTCGTCGAACTGGATCACGTCGACCCCCGCCGCCTCCAACTCGCGCGCCTCCTCGTTGAGCGCCTCGGCGAAGGCCATCGCCAGCGCGACCCGGTCGCGGTAATGGGCGTCGGCCAGCGTATCGACGATCGTCATCGGCCCCGGCAGCGTGAATTTGAGCGGCCGGGTCGTGTGCGCCCGCGCCGCGGCGGCCTCGGCGGCATGGATGCCGCGCTTGCGCCGCACCGGCCCGATCACTGTCGGGCACATCGCGTCGTAGCGGTTGTCGCGGATGCCGATCTTCACGCGATTGTTGAAGTCGACCCCCTCAACCCCTTCCAGAAAGCCGTGAACGAAATGCTGGCGCGACATCTCGCCGTCGCTGACGATGTCGATCCCCGCCGCC
>DATAUV010000102.1:0-7567 GCA_036268075.1 Allostellaceae bacterium
TCGGGTGCAACCAACGCCGTTGTGCCCGCGCCGGCGCGCGCCGTGTCTTCGAAGACGTCATAGCGAACACGAGGCTCGGGATCGGCAAGTTCTGCGAGCAACTCGCACGACAGCACCTCCCGGACCGCCGTCGGCTGCGCATCTCCTAGCGCTTCGAACCAGGCCGGGAACCCGCTAAGTTCAATCGTCCCGTAAACGGCTGCCTGCCGAGCTTCGGCATGAGATAGATGCTGTGCCCACCGCGGTCGTGTGGCGGCTTCGAGGCTGACCCCCGTGATCCCCATGCAGTCCAGTGCCGAGTAGCTGTTGCGCTGACCACTGGCGCGCTGGCTCTTCGACGTCGGTGTCCACTCCCGCCAAAACCGAATCAATGCATCGCGCACCTCAATGGCTACCTCGCTACCGAGCATCGGCTCGACTGGCGCTATCGAGTCGATCGCGGAGCGGCCATTCGTATCCATGGCGTCGCAAAGAAACATCCAGAGATGATAGAGACGCGAGTCGGCCCCCTGCGGCGTCGGCGGCGCAAGCGCCCGCAGTTCGCCGGGGTTCTTACGCAGCCGCTCGACGAATTCGACCCACGATCGATCGCGTTCGGCTCGTTCCGCCTCATGTTTCTTGTGGAGCGCCTTGTACCTCCGCTCCTGCGCGCGGTAGGCGGGGGATGGCTTAGGCGGATGGAGCCAGTACTGAACGATCGCAGTGAGCATCGCGTCTCCACTCGCGACCTCGCGGATGCGGGCGAGGATGGCCTTGGCTCGCGTCCCTGCGTCACGCCAAACGCCAAGCGCGGTCGCGATCGCCAGCCTACGCTCGCTCTCTATCGTGCGGGTCTTTACGTCGGCGAGCAGCCAATCAAGGTCTTCCTCGCCAAGGTGCGGTGCGTAGCCAAATAAGGCCATCTGGTCAATGTGTTCGATGGGACGGCCTCCGAGCCAATCACGCCCTTTCCGTCGTTCAACAATCCGCCAAAACGCCAGGTGACGGCGCTTTATCGTGCGCTGGAGCTCGGGAGCAATATCGCGCCGCTCGTGGAGCGTTGAATGCCCGTACCGATCGGCGCGCCCCACCCGAAGTGCGGCTTCGACCGTATCCCCCGGCAGTTCGTCCGGGTTGCAAAACTGAAGGAGTCGACTCGCCGCGGCGGCTATCCCACTCAGGTACGCTTCTTCGCGCGCATCTGGGATGCGCCCAACATCCGCGGACTCGGGGCCAAGCTGCATCAGCAGCCCCGCCAGGAGCCGCTCTATCTCGGCGCGATCATTGAGGCGATCGAACCAGCCGGGCGCCTCCCGCTCGACGGACGAGGCGCCTTGCGAGTGCCCCACATCGATCTCACCGAGAATTTTGAGGAGATCGCCAACGCCGATCCTCGTGGGAAACAGGCCGTCAAGGGCGTCTGTCACGACCATGAGAGGGAGGGCGCCGCAATTTTCCACGACAAAGTCGGCATACCGCCGTTTCAGCCCGTCATCTCCCGCGGTGATGATAGCTCGTCCTGCTGTGGCACGCCCGTATTCTTCGGCGTCCTTGTCAAACGCCACCTCCGCCGCCAGATTCGCGCAATCGCTCAGCGCGCCAAGCCAGATAAGCTGAAGCATTACCCGACGTGCTTCGGCGTCGTGCTTATAGAGCGGCCAGAGCCGGCGCAATGCCGCTCCTAGGTCAGGTTGGGCAAACCGCTTCAGGCTATCCTCCGCGAATGGCGGTAAGCGGCAAGTGCCGGTGGTTATCCGGGCCAGTACGTCGGAAAATGCCGCTTCCCGCACGGGGGCCGGTAGGCTCGCCGGGTCACCGGCCGTCATAAGAAGCTCCGGCATTCTCCGTGCAACCTCACGTCCCACATCTTCGTCCCACAGGGCTAACCAGGCCGCGGTTTCCTGCATCGACGGCTTGACGAGTACGACACCGTAGCTAGTTGCGAAGAGCAGCCCGAAAAGCTCCCCTTTCGACAGGTTCTCGGTCCTCAAACGATGAAGCCAGCGAGCCGCCAGATAGGCGCGCACCACGTTCTCGTTGTCGTTGTGGAGACGTGCGCGGCCATAGGTCGCCGGATCAAATACCGGCCGGTTCAGAAGCCGGATGCAATCTTGCGGGGTCCAATCAGTGAGAACCTGCGGCAGATCGAGTGGCCGATCGTCATCGGAGCGCAGCAAATCGCTGTCGAGTGTCGCAATCGTGCGCCTGCGCCCTAACACGAGGGCGCCACCGATACGCTCTAACGCGCGCAGTGCGCGCGCTGGGTCGAGATCGTCTGCGCGGGCGCGATCGGGATTAGGTTCAAGCACGCGCGCGGACAGGCTCGTTTCAAGCATTTCCGCGAGCGAACCAAGGCGCCGATGCTCTCGCCAAAAATCTATGAGCCAATCGAGATCAAGGGGGCGCCGGGCAAACTGCCACAGGTTCCGCGCTTCGATTTCCTCGACAAACGAGCCGAGGTCGGGCACGCATTTCGCGGCGCAGAAGCACTCAGTCCGCTCGCGATCCAGCGGTTCCATGAGGACCACCAGCGGAGCCTCGACGGAAACCGTCGCCGCCTCGGGCTTCTTCGCATGGAGAACGCGAACAAGAAGCTGATCTGGGCTCGACGGCGGTGCCGGCGCATCGCGTGGAATCGGTAGAACTTCGGTGAGACGCTCCAGGTCGCGCGCCGCTCCCCAATCCGTTGCGCGGCAGGAAAGGACGATATGCGCCCGACGCTCTGTCCCGAAGATACCATTCGCGATCTGCCGGAGCGCCCGGTCAAAGCGCACCTGCCCGAGCCTCGCTTCATCCACCGAATCGACAAAAAACCACCCTTTGTCGTCGGTGTTCCGCCACGCGGCGAGCCGCGCGCGGTCTGAGGCGCCGAGCGCTTGTTCTAGCCCCTCACGGCCGACATCCTCGACGGTCGCATAGACCGCGAATTGACTGGCCGCGCTGCGCAAGCGTGCCTGTTCGCGCATCTCCTCGGTCTTGCCGCTGCCGGCCTCTGCCAGCAGGACGACCCGGCGTCGGGCAACCACATCGTCCCATGACAGCAGGTGGCTCGACCGCATCCAGCGCCGAAACGAATCCGGGTCGGAGTGACCGTCGTCACGCCACTCAAAAAAGCGTCGGTCGAGGGGAATCGTGGTCAAGGCGCCGTTTCTTAGAAGTCGGAGGCCGCCTGCGCCATCGCGAGCCGGTCGCTGTTGGCTCTATGTAGTTAACCTCCAGGCGAATCCGAAGGCTCGCCGCTAGAAGACTGGTTTGCCGTCGCAGAGTGAGAACTCTGATTTCCGCCCTGGCTGTCAAATGACAGGAACGACGCGAGAACAAAAAAGAGGCCGCATGTCGCAGCCATGTTGCAAGGAATAACGCGCAGCGGTCGGTAATGCTAGGAAATCCGCCACTTGCGCCTAGTAGGGTCCTGCAACACGATCGGCACCGAATTTCAGCATGCAAGCAAGATAAATTCGTTTTGATCCAATTAGATAGCGCTGGTGCCCAGGGGCGGAGTTGAACCACCGACACACGGATTTTCAGTCCGTTGCTCTACCAGCTGAGCTACCTGGGCGCACCGGCGAGAGGGGGCTTATAGAGGAACTGGGTTCGGCCTGTCCAGGGTTGGCGGTGCGGTTGGGTCGGGCGTATACCGTTCGAGGATCAGACAGGAGTGCGCGATGGCCGTCGTTCGCGACAAAAGCGAATACCACCGTCAGACCAGCGAGCGGATGGAGCGGCATTTCACGGTGCCAGACTGGACACCGCGGCAGAAGCTGGCGCTCGCCGGGCGCATCCTCGCCGCCGAGGGGCATGATTCCGGGATCGCCGGGCAATTGTCGGCGCGGGCGGAGCGGCCCGGCACCTATTACATGCTGCGCTTTGGGCTCGGGCTCGAGGAGGCTTCGCCGGCGAACCTTCTGCTCGTCGACGACGACCTCAACGTGATCGAGGGCGAGGGCATGCCCAACCCGTCGAACCGGTTTCATTTGTGGGTCTATCGTGCGAAGCCGCGGGTGAATTCAATCATGCACACGCACCCGCCGCACGTCTCGGCGCTGTCGATGATCGGGGTGCCGCTCGCGGTCTCGCACATGGACACGGCCCTCTTCCACGACGATTGCGTGTGGCTGCCGCATTGGCCGGGCGTGCCGTTCGGCGACGAGGAAGGCGAGATCATCTCGGCGATCCTCGGCGACAAGCGCGCGGCCCTCCTCGCCCATCATGGCCAACTCACCGCGGGCGCGACGATCGAGGAGGCCGCGGTGCTCGCGGTCCATATCGAGCACGCCGCCAAGCTCCAACTCCTCGCGATGAGCGCGGGCGACATCAAACGGATCGATCCCGAGCTCGCCCGCGAGGCGCACGACTACCGGCTCAAGGAACGCGCGATCGGCGCGACATTTTATTACTACGCCCGCCGCGCGCTGAAGCACGACGCGGAGGCTGGGCTATTCGATGTCGCTCAAGCCCGGCAGGCGGCGGAGTAGCAGTCGATCTAGCGCAAAGGACGCCCGCAATGCGAAGGCGTCGGTGTCGCGGCGAAGCCGCAGTAAATCACAATGAGGCAGTGAGACAGTGAGGCAGTGGATTAAGGCGACACTGCCTCACTGCCTCACTGCCTCACTGTCTCACTGCCTCATTGTGTAATTGAATTGCGCCGCGCGCGCCGCTGCTCAGGCGCCTTCGCGTTCTTTGCGAAGTCCTTTGCGTCCTTTCCGCCAAAAAAAAAGCCGATGGGCTTCGCTGCGCTCAGCCCATCCTACAGGTCGAGCACCAACTCTGCCGTCTTCGACCGGGCGCAGCAGGCGAGCAGGTATTGCCCGCGGTCTTCGGGCCGCAGGATCTCGTCGCGGTGGTCGGGTTCGCCGGCGAGGTAGCGGGTGAGGCACGCGGCGCAGTAGCCGAGTTCGCATGAGGTCCGCACCGGGATGCCGCGACGGTTGAGGGCGGCGGCGATCGACTCGCCCTTTTGCACCTCGACCTCGCCGCCGCTGCGCGCGAGCTTGACCGTGAACGGCTTGTCGTCGGCGAGCGCGGCCGGCGGGGCGGCGGCGGGGCCGGTGAAAAACTCGAAATGCACGCTGCCCTCGGGCCAATGCGCCGAGGCCGCCGCCGCCGCCTTCATCAGCCCGGCGGGGCCGCAATAGTAGAGATGCGTCCCCGATTGCGGCTCGCGCAGCAGCGCGGCGATGTCGAGCCCCGCCGCCGGGTCGCCGCCGTCGTAGTGAAACACGACATGACCGAGCGCGGCGAGAAACGACAGCTCGTCGCGGAACGCGGTCTTTTCCGGCGCCCGCGTGCAGTAATGGAGGCGGAAATCGGCCCGCCGCCGCCGCAGCTCCGCGATCATCGCCATGACCGGGGTGATGCCGATGCCGCCGGCGAGCAAGAGATAGCGCTCGGCTCCGTCGACGAGCGCGAAATGGTTGCGCGGCCACGACACCTCGACGATGTCGCCGGGCCGCACCGCGTCGTGCAGGTGGCGCGACCCCTGCCCTTCCTTCTCACGCAAGACCGCGATGCAATACCGGCGCCGCTCGGCCGGGTCGTTCCACAGCGAATAGTCGCGCCACGCCCCGCCGGCGATCCGCACGGCGATATGCGCACCGGCATTGAACCGCGGCAGGTCGCGCCCGTTCGGGTCGACGAGTTCGTACCCGTTGACCTCCTCGGCGAGGTAGGCGATCGAGCGGATGCGCAGTTCCATCCCGCCTTATACTCCCTAACTGCCCGGTGACGCCTGCGCTTCGCTAAAGAACAGGTCCTTCCATCCATCCGGCTTGTGCTTGATCCGCTTGATCCGGGCCATGAACTCGGCGAGGCGGCCGATTCCCGCAGGTGCTACGGAGAAAGCGACATCCGGGTCGCCGATGATGTCGCTGAAATCCTCGACCGAGATTTCCTGGTCGCCGACCATCGAGACGTAAATCTCGGCCGCCTCGCCGGGGTTTTTCCGGATCATCGCGTCGGCGTCCTCGAGCGCGCCGAAGATCGCCGCGCACAGCTTGGGGTTGGCCTGGTAGAACCGCGTCAGCGCGACAAGCGCGTTGTCGCTGTGCGGCCCGACGATGTCGTAGGAATCCATGACCCGGTGAATGGCGTTGCTGCCCAGCTCGTCATCGACATAGGGCGAACGCGAGAAATGGGCGTCGAGCTCGGATTTTCCCTCGCGCAGTTCAAACGACGCCTCCGTGTCGGTGCGGGAACGGATTACATCGTCGAGCTTGTCGTAGTGCTCCGGGCCCCATTCCTGCGCCGCCGCCATTTCCAGCATCAGCGCCGGCACGGAGAATTTGAGCGCCGGGACCGCGATCCGGTCGCGGTCGGAAAAGTCGCGGATCGTCTTGATCGCCGGGTTGCGCGCGACCAGCACATACGGCTGCCGCACCAGCGCCGCGATCGCGCGCATCTCCTGCGGCGTGCCGAGCTTCTTGTCCCAGGCGGCGATGAAATGGCTGATCGAGACGGGCGCCAGATCGGCGTCGCCCGCCAGCAGCGTGTCGACCGCGCCGGATTTGTCGGGCGTCACCCATTGCACCTTGACCTGGTCGAGCCCCTGCGCCAGTGCGCGCTTTTCTATCAGCTTGCGCTTTTCGGCGACCATCAGCGGCAAGTCGGCGAGCGAGTATTGCCGCGCGATCCTGACCTCGCTCGTCTCCGCCGACGCCGGCCGACCCGTCGCCAGAAGGCTCGCGCCCAGCATTGCCGCCATTAGCCAGAACCGCAATCGACGTGCTCCGGTTTCGATTCGGGCGCGAGTCAATCCCGCGCCCGCCGCCGCCGCAAGCGGTATATGCTGGCGGGCTCGTATCTGGTGCGGGAGGGACGCGATGGCCGGGATGCTCGACGGGAAAGCGGCGCTGATCACGGGCGCCGGCGGCGGCATCGGCCGGGCCGCGGCGCTGGTTTTCGCCCGCGAGGGCGCGCGGCTCGCCGTCGCCGACCTTTCGCCCGAGGCCGTCGCCGAGACGGTGGCCCTCGTCAACGCCGCCGGCGGCCAGGCGACCTCGTTTTCGGGTGACGTCACCGACACCGCGGCCGTGCGCGCGATGGTCGACGGCACGGTCGCCGCCTACGGCCGCATCGACTGCGCCTTCAACAACGCCGGCATCGCTCCCTACCAGGTCAAGGCGAGCGGCAAGAAGACCGCGGATTGGACCGAGGACTCGTTCGACCGCATGATCGCGGTGAACCTGAAAAGCGTGTGGCTGTGCATGAAGGAGGAAATCCGCCACATGCTGGCCCAGGGCGGCGGTGCGATCGTCAACACCGGGTCGATCGCCGGCCTCATCGGGTTGCAGACGTCGTCGGCCTATGTCGCCGCGAAGCACGGCGTGCTTGGGCTCACCAAAACCGCCGCGCTCGAATACGCCGACACGCCGATCCGGGTGAACGCGGTCTGCCCCGGCTTTATCCAGACCCGCATGACCGAGGACACGATGCGCCGGCGCGGCGACGCCATCATCGCGCAAATCCCGCAAAAGCGGATGGGCGACCCGACCGAGATCGCCGAGATGGTCGCCTGGCTGTGCTCCGACCGCGCCAGCTATGTCACCGGCGCCTGCTACAACGTCGACGGCGGCTGGATGGCGGTTTAGGC
>DATAUV010000103.1:0-8464 GCA_036268075.1 Allostellaceae bacterium
GCGGTGATGCCCTTGATCCCCGACGCCTTGATCGCCGCGATCAGCTTTTCCGGAATGCCGCACAGGCCGAACCCGCCGGCCATCACCATCATGCCGTCATGCAGCAGCCCGGACAGGGCCGCCTCGGCATCGGGAAACACCTTGTCCATCAAACGCTCCCGCGGGGGTACCCGCCGGTCATAGAACCCACGCCGCCCCGCTGTCAAATGCGCTACCCAATCCCCTCACGGTATCTGGTCGAGGCGCCATATCACACTGGCAAGGATGGTCTGGATCGCGTAACCCGAGCTCAAGACGTCGTTGCCACGGGACACGCCGTCGATGACCAGACCGGGCGAGGTCGTGAAGTGAGGCCTCGTCGTCGCCAGGTAGCGGTAGTCGAGCTCGGCCGAAACCCGCGGCGCGATCGGATAGCTGAGCCCGGCGATCGCCTGGTAGCCGAACACCCAGTCGCTGCTGTTGTCGAAGCTCGGGATGCCGAGGCCAGCGACGTGCGCGCCGTCATGCAGCTCGACCGCGCCGATCCCGGCGCCGACATGCGGGATGACCGGCCAGCCCATGTCGAAATCATAGAGGGCGTTGGTCATGAACGCGTAGGCGTCGCGCGATCCCTGCGCCGGATGCAGCCCGATATGGTCGAGATTGTTGCTGCCGTAGCGGAACTCCTCCTCGAGCCGCAGCGCGCTGAACCGGTAGCCAACGCGCGCGCCGACGGCGAACCCGTTGCTCCAGTCCTCGCCATCCTTGTTCCCGGGGATGTGCGCCTCCTCGCTGCCGAGTTGGGTCCAGCCCCCCTCGCCACCAAGATACCAGCCGGCACCCGCGTTCGGCGGGCCTGAAACCTGAGCCTGGGCCGAGGCGGAAAGACACAGCGCCGTCACGGCCGCGAAAGTTGCCGCCATACAGCGTGGGGCCATGGCTGCATCCTTTAGGTTGATCATGCCGCGGGAAAGAGGAGCGGCGCGACACTAGCATCCCGCCGGGCCGTTGCAACCGGGCAAATCGCAAAAAAAGGCCGCCCGGAGGCGGCCTGAAAGTCTGAGGGGAGGATGCCCAAAAGGGGCAACGCGCACCCGAAGGCGCGCATGCCCCATCATTCGGGCGAAACGTCACCGAACGGTTAACGCACTCGGATGACCGCCGGCGTGCGAAGAAAATTCTTGCATCGCCCGGTCCCCGGCCCGAAATTGACGACGAGGCTGGGGTGCTGCCGGCGGCGCGGTTTCGCGCGAGCGCGGCGGCTGAGATCAGACCCAATGAACCTGGTCGGGGATACCCGGCGAAGGGAGTCCGTCATCACCACACCAACCGCCGCTTCCACGCATCGTCCGAGCACCGTCGTCATCGGCGCCGGGGTGATCGGGCTGTCATTGGCATGGCGCCTGGCGCAGGCGGGCTGCCGCGTGCGCGTCTACGACCGCGGCGAGGCCGGGCACGGCGCGAGCTGGGCCGCCGCCGGGATGCTGGCCGCGACGGTCGAGACCGAGCCCGGCGAGGAGACGCTCCTCACGCTGACCCTGGCGAGCCAGCGCCTGTGGCCCGAATTCGCGCGCGAGCTGGAAGCCGCCTCCGGCGTGGACATCGGCTATCGCACCGAAGGCACCATCGTCGTCGCCCTCAACCGGGACGATTCCGAGACGCTGCGCCATTCCTATGAGTTCCAGAAGGGGCTCGGCCTGGATCTCGAATGGATTTCGGCGATGGAGGCGCGGCGGCGCGAGCCGCATTTGAAGCCGGGGGTCGCCGCCGCGGTGTTCTGCGGCAACGACCACCAGGTCGACAACCGCTGCCTCGTCCTGGCGCTCGCCGCCGCGTGCCGGCGAGCCGGGGTCGAGATCCACCAGAACCGTCCGGTGCGCGAACTGATCCTCAAGGGCGGGCGCGCCGCCGGGATCGTCACCGACGAGGGCGAGGACCGTGCCGATGTCGTGGTGCTCGCGGCCGGCGCCTGGTCGCGCCAGATCGCCGGCATCCCGGCCGCGCACCTGCCGCCGGTGCGCCCGATCAAGGGGCAGATGATGGCGCTGCGGATGGACCCGGCGGCGCCCCTGATCCGCCACGTCGTCTGGGCGCCGCACAGCTACATGGTGCCGCGCAACGACGGCCGCCTCATCATCGGCGGCACGGTCGAGGAGCGCGGCTTCGATACTGAGCTTACCGCCGGCGGGCTCCTCGCGCTCCTCGACGGAGCCTGGCGGGCGGTGCCGGCGATCGAGGAACTGCCGATCGCCGAGACCTGGGTCGGGTTCCGCCCCGGCTCGCGCGACGACGCGCCCATGCTGGGGCCGAGCGGGATCGACGGGCTCGCGGTCGCGACCGGGCATCACCGCAACGGCATCCTCCTGACGCCGGTGTCGGCCCAGGTGATGAGCGAGTTCGTGCTGGCGGGCCGCCTCTCCGCCCTCGCCCGCCCGTTCAGCCCCGAGCGCTTTGCGGCGGCGGCGGGGCTGGAGGCGGCCGCACAATGACCGAGCTGAGGATCAACGGCGAGCCCGCCGAGATCGCCGCGACGACGATCGCCGAGCTGCTCGCCGCGCGCGGCATCGATCCCGGCACGCGCTTTCTCGCCGTCGCGATCAACGGCGCCGTGGTTCGTCGCGCCGAATGGGGCGCCGCGCCGCTCTCCTCCGGCGACGAGGTCGAGATCGTCCGGCCGCTGCAAGGCGGGTAGCACTGTGTGGTTTTGAGTAGGATGGCGCCCATGAACGACCCCCTGATGATCGCCGGAACCGCGCTGCGCTCGCGCCTGTTCCTCGGCACCGCCGGCTATCCGAACCAGCAAATCATGCTCGACTCGCTCGAAGCGAGCGGGGCTGAGCTGGTGACGATGTCGATCCGCCGCATCAGCCTCGACGGGTATTCGGGGAGCCTGGTCGACCTGCTCGGCGACCGTTGCCGGCTGTTGCCGAACACCTCGGGCTGCGTCACCGCGAAGGACGCGATCCTGACCGCCGAGCTGGCGCGCGAGGCATTGGAGACGAACTGGGTCAAGCTCGAACTGATCGGCGACCGCGAGACGCTCTACCCCGATGTCGAGCAGCTCGTGCCCGCCGCCGAGGAGCTCGTGCGCAAGGGCTTTATCGTGCTCCCCTATTGCAACGACGACCCGGTCACGTGCCAGAAGCTCGCCGATGTCGGCTGCGCCGCGGTGATGCCGCTGGGGTCGCTGATCGGCTCGGGCCGCGGCATCGCCAACCCGGCGGCGATCGAGCTCATTTGCGGGCGGAGCCCCGTGCCGGTCGTGCTCGACGCCGGGATCGGCACCGCCTCCGACGCGGCCCGGGCGATGGAGCTCGGCTGCGACGCGGTCCTCGTCAACACCGCGGTCTCGAAGTCGCACGACCCGCGCTGCATGGCCGCGGCGATCAGGGGCGCGGTCGAAGCCGGCCGCCTCGCCCGCCTCGCCGGCCGCATCCCGATGCGCACCTTCGCCGAACCATCGAGCCCGCAATTGGGGCTCGTTGGGACGTAAAGGAGCGCGGGCGTCCCGCCCGCACTTTTACGTGAAATGCGGGCGGGACGCCCACGCTCCTGTCACTCCGCCGGCAGGGCCGCGGCGGCGTATTTCTTCAGTTCGCCCTCGTCGATCACCGTCGTCATGAAGAACTGGAACAGCGCCGCGCCGATCAGCGTGATCGCGGCGCCGATGGCGAGCGCGATCACGAACGAGCCGGTCACGTCGACGATGAACCCGGTCACGATCGGCGAGCAGGTGCCGCCGAGGAAGCCCGCGAAGTTCTGGTTGGCGGCGGCCGAGGCGATATAGGCCTGCGGCGTCACCGCGGTCACCAGGATCCATTTGCAGGTGATGCCGAACTGCATGCAGTACATCGACAGCGCGATGCAGGTCACCGCCTCCAAGGGCGTCCTCGCCAGCGCGGCGAGGCCGGTGAACACGGCCGACAGCAACAGGCCGATAATCAGCGGCAGGCGCCGGCTCTTGACCAGGTCCATCCCGCGCTTGTGCAGCCAGTCCGACACCCAGCCGCCGCTGAGCGCGCCAAAAAACGCGCACAGCAGCGGGATCGAGGCGAGAAACCCGGTCTTGCCGATGCTGATGTGCTGCTGCATCTCCAGATAAGCCGGCAGCCACGTCTGGTACATCCAGGTGATGTAGCCGGTGGTGAACGCGCCCAGCATCAAGACCCACATCGCGCGGAAGCGGAACAGCGAGCCCCACTGCTTCATCGACACCGATCTCGCCGCCTGGCGGTTCTCGCGCAGGTATTCCTCGTCCTCGGGTTCGAGCGGCACCGCGCGCGGGTCGCGATAGGCCCAGAACCAGCCGAGAGCGGCGACGATCCCGGCGATCCCCATGACGATGAACATGATCCGCCAGTCCCAGCCGAGCATCAGCGCGGTCAGGATCGGCGGGGCGATGGTCGGGCCGATATACGCACCGGAGCTGTACACGCCGGTCGGCCGGCCGCGGTCCTTGACGTGAAACCAGTCGCTCGCGGTGCGCGTCGCCGACGGGAAGCACGGCGCCTCGGTGGCGCCGAGCGCGATCCGCGCCCACAGAAGCTGGATATAACCGGACGCCATGCCGCCGGCGGCCTGGGCCAGCGACCACGCGACCATCGCCGCGCCGACCAGCGTCTTCGGCCCGAGCCGGTCGAGCAGGTATCCGGACGGAAGCTGCGCCAGCCCGTAGGTGATCGCCCAGAACGATTGCAGCGCCCCGATCGCGGTCGCGCTGATATGGAATTCCTCGCGGATCTTCAGGTTGCCGATCGCGAGCGTCGACCGGTCCATGTAGTTGAGCGCGATCGCCGCGGTCACCAGGATGACCGCGAGCCACTGCATACGTCTTAGCCGCGCCGACGGGCCCTTGGCTGGCATAAAATTTCCCCCCGAAAAAGACGTTTCGACGATTGCCGCACGCTCCGGCCGCGGCGACAAGCGGGGTTTGCGCATGGCGCAATGCTCGTTTGTCACAGGCGCGGGATGGTTGCTCGCGGGATGCGTTCTCCAGGCGATATTCCTCGCCCGGGACGACGCTATGGCCCTGCCGACGATGCCGTGGCATTTTCCGCCGATGGAGCGTGGCGCGATCCCCCCTAGCGCGACCGCCCAGCCGTAGCGCCGCCGATGTTGCGGACGCTGCGCGGGCTGGCGCGCCTGATATTTATCGTGGTCATCGTGGCCGCTTTGCTGGGCGGCGCCGGCGCCGGCGTGACGGTCTGGCATTTCGGCCGCGACCTGCCCGACCAGAAGCAGCTCTTGAGCTACCAGCCGCCGACCGGCACGCGGGTCTACGCCGCGGGCGGCCAGTTCATGGCCGAATTCGCCGACGAACACCGCATCCTGACCCCGATCGGCAAGGTCCCGCCGCTGATCGTCCACGCCTTTCTCGCCGCAGAGGACCGCGAGTTTTTCAGCCACGGCGGGGTCAACCCGTTCTCGATCATCCGGGCGGCGGTCGCCGACCTCGTGCGCTTTCGGCGCGGCCAGCGCCCGCTCGGCGCCTCGACGATCACCCAGCAGCTCGTCCGCCACTTTCTGTTGACCAACGAGGTCTCGGTCGCCCGCAAGATCAAGGAGGCGCTGCTCGCCTACCGGATCGAGCGCTATCTGAGCAAGGACCGCATCCTCGAAATCTACCTCAACGAGATCTATCTCGGCGCCGGCGCCTACGGCGTGGCGGCGGCGAGCCACGTCTATTTCGGCAAGGGCCTCGACCAGCTGACCCCGGCCGAGGCCGCGACCCTCGCCGCCTTGCCCAAGGCGCCGCAGACCTACAACCCGCTGCGCAACCCGGTCGCCGCCAAGACCCGGCGCGACTGGGTGCTCGAAGGCATGGCCGAGATGGGCTGGCTGTCGCCGGGCGACGCGCGCGCCGCCGCCGCCGAGCCGTTGCGCCTCAACCCCGGCATCATGGAGACCGACGACGTCGGCGAGGCCGGGTATTTCGTCGAGGACGTGCGCCGCGAGCTGATCGCCCGCTATGGCGAAAAGCTGGTCTACGAGGGTGGGCTCAGGGTCGAGACCAGCTATACCTCGGCCGACCAGGCGATGGCGGTCAAGGCGTTCCGCGACGGGCTCATCGCCTATGACCGCCGGCATGGCTGGCGCGGGCCGTTGCAGCACCTGCCGAACGCGAACGCCGCCCTCGTCGCGCTCGCCGACACGCCGATCCCGCCGACCTTGCCGACCTGGCAGCTCGCCGCGATCACCGGCATCGACGCCGGCGGCGCCCGCCTCGCGCTCCGGTACGGCGGTCAGGGCCGCATCCCGCTCGACGAGCTGCGCTGGGCCCGCCGCACCCTCCCCGACCAGCGGCTCGGCATGCCGGTGCGCGGCGCCGGCGACGTGGTGGTGCCGGGCGACCTCGTCCTCGTCGAGCGCCTGCCCGGTCCGGCGCCGAATTACGGCCTGCGCCAGATCCCCGATGTCAGCGGCGCGGTCGTCGTCATGGACCCGAAGACCGGGCGCGTCCTCGCCGATGTCGGCGGCTGGGACTTCAAGTCGAGCCAGTTCGACCGCGGGACGCAGGCCAAACGCCAGCCCGGCTCGTCGATCAAGCCGTTCGTCTACGTCACCGCGTTGCAGGGCAATTTCACGCCGTCGAGCATGATCCTCGACGCGCCGATCTCGCTGCCGCAGGGGCCGGGGATGCCGGAATGGACCCCGGTCAACTATGAAGGCACATCGGTCGGGCCGACGACATTGCGCCAGGCGCTCGTGCATTCGCGCAATCTGGCGACGGCGCGGCTCGCCTCGATCATCGGGCTGCCGTCGATAGCCCGCACGGTCGAGAGCTTTGGCATCATGGACAAGATGCCGCTCTATTATTCGATGGCGCTCGGCGCGGGCGACACGACACCGCTCAAGCTCACCACCGCCTATGCGATGCTCGACAATGGCGGACACTGGCTGCGGTCGTCGATGATCGACCAGGTGCGCGACCGCGACGGCCGCATCCTCTATCAGAAGGGTGCGGATTACTGCACCTCCTGCTACGTCGTCGCCGGGCCGCGCCTGACGCTCGAAAACGACCCGACCTATTCGGTCACCGCGCTCCCCGCCGACGCGCACCTCCCCAACGCCGCCTACGCCGCCAACCCGCTGCTCTATCGCCAGAACAAGCCCGACCCGCTGATCGACGCGGTCGCAGACTACCAGATCGTCTCGATGATGCAGGACGTGGTCCAGCACGGCACCGGGATCGAGGTCGCCGCGGTCGGCAAGCCCCTCGCCGGCAAGACCGGCACGTCGAGCGAGTGGTTCGACGCCTGGTTCGTCGGGTTCTCGCCGAACCTCGCCGCCGGCGTCTTTGTCGGCTTCGACACGCCGCGCACGCTCGGCGACGGCGAGACCGGCGGCCACGTCGCCGCACCGATCTTCCGCGACTTCATGAAGGAGGCCCTCGCCAACAGCCCGCCGACCCCGTTCGAGGAACCCGCCGCCGCCGAGATGGTCCGCGTCAACGGCATCACCGGCCAGCCCGCCGGCGCCGAAGACAAGAACAGCCTCCTCGAAGCCTTCCGCCTCGGCACCGAACCCGCCGGCTACAACGCCCCCATGCCCGCGGTAGACCAACTCGCCGGCTCGGGCAGCTCCATCCCCCTGCCCGCAGCCAAACTGGCGTCGACCCCGACGCAAGCGGCTCCGGGGACGGGGACCGGGGGGCTGTACTAGCAGCAGCCCTCACCCGCCGATCCCCGGCTATGCCGGGGTCGGCACCCTCTCCCGCAATGCGGGCGAGGGGATTTTTGGGCGAGAGCTGTAAGCTGCCCCCTCGCCCGCATTGCGGGAGAGGGTGGCCGAAGGCCGGGTGAGGGCCGGGCGCAGCGTACTCTCAGGCCACGGGCTTTAGCCCAAACGCCTCCGCCAGCAGCGCATACGACCGCTTCCGCGCCGCGAAATCGTGGGTGATCGTCAGCACGACGATCTCCTCGACCCCGTACTCCACCGCCATCGCCTCCAGCGCCGCCTTCACCTGCGCCGGGTCGCCGACGACCTGCCGGCGGCGGTGGTATTCGACCAACCGCCGCTCGGCGTCGTTAAACGGATAATTCAGCGCGTCCTCGGGCGGCGGGAACGGCAGCAAAATCCCCTGGCGCTGGCGCAGGCGGGACAGGTCGCGGCTCGCGGCGAGGTATTTGGCCTCGTCCTCGGTCGGCGCGCAGACGACGAAGACGCCGATGCTCGCCTGCGGCGCGGCGAGCTTTTCCGACGGGCGGAACTGGCGCCGGTACGATTCCACGATCTCCGGCCCGCCCTCGTCGGTGATGAACTGGGCGAACGAGAACGGGCGGCCGAAATAGGCGGCGAAGATCGCGCTCTGCTCGCTTGACCCGAGGATCCAGATTTCCGGCAACGTCTCGCCGTCCGGCGTCAGTTGTATCCGCGAGAACGGGTGGTCGGCCGGGATCGTGTGCTCGAGATAGCCGATCAAATCGGCGATCTGGTTCGGGAAATGCTCGATCCCGAGCGCACCCGGCCCGTGCTGAAGCGCGAC
>DATAUV010000104.1:0-54163 GCA_036268075.1 Allostellaceae bacterium
GCGGGTGAGGCGGGTGGGATGATACCCTGCCCGCCTCACCCGCCGCGGTTTCGTTTATAATCCGCGGCGATGCCCTCGGACCCGCCGCCACCCACGCCCGAACAGCCCGACGAAGACGCCGAGACCCGCGCGGTCATCGAACGTGCCGAGCGCGCCTGGCAGCGCCAGGTCGAGCGCGAGGACGCCGCCTTCGCCGGCGCCGGCCGAATGACCCCGTTCCGCTGGATCATGATCGCGATCGCCGCCGCCGCGCTCCTGCTGCTGATCGTGCAGAACCGGCTGGGGGTTTAGCTAGGCGCCCCAGCCGTCGGCCATGTTGGGCAGGATCGAGCGGCGGGGCATTGTCGGAGCGATGCGTGGGCTCGCCGCGACGCGGTCGACCTCGCCGAGCTTCGTGTCGAGGTCGATATCGAGATGTGAGATGACCTCGAGCCGCGGGTCTTCGAGCACGTTGCCGCGGCGCGGCCACAGCCAGCGCCATTTGGCGACCGCCTCGTCGCGCCGCTGCAACAGCCACTCGATCTCGGGGCGATAGAGCCGCACCATCGCCGCGAGCCAGGTGTCGAGAAGGCGCAGTGCGGCGTCCCCGTTCGGCGCGAACCGATCGAGCATGCGCGCGACATCGGCGGCGCGATACCAGGTCTCGCCGGTGACCCAGCGGTTGGTCGTGAAGAGCCGCACCGGCTCGCCGTGGCCGTCGACCGCGATCGCGATGAGATGCGCGACGCGGTCGCTCGCGCCGCGCTTCAGCGGCGCCGCCTGGGGCGGGGTGCGGCCCGCTTTGTCGTCGACCACGGCGTCGTCGGGAAATACCAGCGGCGACACGCCCCGCGGCATCCCCTCGGCACGCAGGAACAGGTGGAAATGCCCATGCTCGACGAGCCCGACGGCCTCCCCTCCAAAGCGGTTCGGGCGCGGCGGCGCGGCAACCGGATGGCAGTGATAGAAATACTGCGCGTGGCTTTTCGGATCGTAGATCTCGCCTTCGGGATAGCGGTACCAAGGCACCGGCTCACCGGCGATGTCGAGCGCGCCGGCCATTGCCTCATGCACCGTCGTGCTGGCTCTGTCCGCGAGCTCTTGCCGGCAATTTCTGATGACCGCCGCCGCCTCGCGCTCTGCCCCCGTCACGCTGCCTCCGCCGCATTTGCCGTGAACGAACCGTGTCCGTTAAAGGATACCTAGCGGCGGCTCGGGGGCAAAGCGGCATGGGCGGCGGTCCACCCGACCGCCTCCTGCACGGCCTTGCCGACGGCGGTGTTGAAGGCCCCGACAATGTCGGGAATCTCGTTGCTGGCAGAGGGTTGGCGCTGAGTGATCACGGTCTGCGCGGCGACCGTGTCGCCGGGGAGTTTGACGAGGGTCAGCGACATGACGATTGTCGCCGTCGGCCCCGCCGCGTGCGAATCGTAGACCGCCTCGAAGTCGCGCAGCTCGGTCTTGAGCAGATAGTCCGCGCGGAGGTTGAACGTGTCCGATCCGACCGCCGCGAACGCGCCGCTGTTCTGGGCCGAATCATGCAGCGCCGCGCGCACCATCGCGGGGGCGCGGTCCGACCATGCGACATCCGCGAAATAGTCGAGCGACAGCGGCGTGCGGCTCAGCGCGATGCGCGTCGTATCGAGCCCGGCGGGGGCGTCGACTGGCCCGACCGTAAGCTGCGCGGCGGTATGCGGCAGGCCCGGGGCAAAGCTCGTCGCCGCCGTCACCTGGTACATCCGGCGCGTCTCGGGGTTGGTCAGCAACCCGCCGCAGCCGGCGAGGGTCAGCGCGGCTAGAGCCAACGCCACTGGCGCGAGCGCCGCGGATCGGTGCAGCAACGTGCTCATTTCGGGCGGTATCCTTCGCGGCGGTCGCCATAAATCAGCTTGGACGGATCGCGTTCGAGCTCGCCGGCGAGGCGCGCGAGCCCGGAAAGGAGCTGGCGCGCGTCGTGCAGCAAATCATTGGCCTCGGTGATCGTGCGGGTGTTGATCTGCTGCACCGCACCGTGGATGTCGCGGACGGTCACCCGGATCTCCTTGCTCGCGTCGTCGGCGTCGCCGAGCAGCTTGGACAGCCGGTCCTTGATCCCGTCCTTTGCGATATAGCTTTCGTCGACATGGCCGAGGAGCTTGCCGAGCGAGCCGAACGCGGTGTTGGCGTTGACGACCAGGTCGGTCAGGTCCTTGTCGTGCGCGGCGAGGTCGGCCGACAGCTTGTCCATATTGGCGAGGATATCGGCGATCCTGGCGCGGTTCTTGTCGTTGAGCATGGCGTTGACGCCGTCCGCGACGTCGTTGAGCTTTTCGAGGAGCTCGGGTCCCCGTGCATAGACATTGGCAAGGGCGGAGCGGTGCGGCTGGATCACCGGATAGCGCTCGCCCGGCTTCGCCGTCAGCGTCGGGGCCTCCTGCGTGCCCTTGGTGATCAGGATGTAGGCGACGCCGCTCAACAGATTGGCCTCGACGCTGGCCTTGGCGTCGGTCTTGATCACGACCTTGTTGTCGATTTCGACCGTGACCCTGATCTGCTCGACGTTGTTGGGATCGATCTCGACATCGGACACCTTGCCGACCGGGATGCCGTTGTAATCGGCGACCGCGCCCTTCGACAGGCCCGTCACCGCGCCCTTGAAGAAGATGTCGTAATGGGCGAACGAGGTCGTCGGCGCCACCGCGCTGAAATACAGCACCCCGACAAAGGCCAGAAAGACCATCGTCAGGACGAATGCGCCGACGGCGACGTAATGTGCTCGCGTCTCCATCCCCGTTCTCCGCTTTCCCCCGCGCCGCCCCAGCCCTAGTGCGAGCCGGGCGCCGCGCCGGCGCCTTCCCGTCTCGTTTCCGCCGCCATCGCCGCCCGCCCGCGCGGCCCGTGAAAATACGCGTGAATCCACGGGTGGTCGTCTTGCAGGTGGTGGGCGAGCGTATCGACCTTGAGCCTTTTGTCGACCAGCACCGCGACCCGGTCGCAGATCGCGAAGAGGCTGTCGAGGTCGTGGGTCACGACGACGACCGTCAGCCCTAGGCTTCCCTGCAGGTCGCGGATGAGCTGGTCGAAATCGGCCGCCGCGATCGGGTCGAGCCCCGCGGTCGGCTCGTCGAGGAACAATATCTCCGGGTCGAGCGCCAATGCCCGCGCGAGCCCCGCGCGCTTGCGCATGCCGCCCGAAAGCTGCGACGGAAACTTGTCGGCCGCGCTTTCCGGAAGCCGCACCAGCCCCACCTTGGTCGCCGCGATCTCGTCCATCAGGCGCAGCGGCATGTTGAGGTGCTCCTTGATCGGCACCTCGATGTTCTGCGCCACGGTGAGCGAGCTGAAGAGCGCCCCGTCCTGGAACAACACGCCCCAGCGCTGCTCGACCTCGCGGCGCTCGTCGTCGCTGGCGTGGAGCATGTCGCGGCCCAGCACCTCGATCGACCCGGCGGCGGGGTGGTTGAGCCCGACGATCGTGCGCAGCAGCACCGACTTGCCGGTGCCCGACCCGCCGACGATGCCGATCACCTCGCCGCGCTCGACCTCGAGGTCGACGCCGTCATGGATCGTCTGCGCGCCGAACCGGTTGACGAGCCCGTGGACGCGGATGACGGGATCGTCGGCCATCGTCAGATCCCCAGCACCGAAAACGCGATCGAAAACGCCGCGTCGGCGACGATGACGAGAAAGATCGCCTCGACCACCGATTGGGTCGTGAGGCGCCCGACGCTTTCGGCGCTGCGGGTGACGTTGAACCCTTCGTAGCAGCCGACCATCGCGATGATCGCGGCAAAGAACGGCGCCTTGATCACGCCGATCCACATCGTCCACCCGCTGACCGCGGATTGGAGCTGGTTGAGAAACATCTGCGGCGTGATGTCGAGCGCCGCCCAGCACATCAGCGCGCCGCCGAGGATACCCATCAGATCGACAAAGAACACCAGCAGCGGCAGCGTCAGCACCAGCCCCAGCAGCCGCGGCAGCACCAGCACCTCGATCGGGTCGAGGCCGAGCGTGCGCAGCGCGTCGATCTCCTCGTTGACCGTCATCGTGCCGATCTCGGCGGTAAAGGCGCTGCCCGACCGCCCGGCGATCACGATCGACGCCATCAGCACGCCCAGCTCGCGCAACACGCCGACGCCGAGCAGGTTGACGTTGTAGATCTCGGCCCCGAACCGCCTGAGCTGGTCGGCGCCCTGATAGGCGATGACGACGCCGATCAGGAACACCAAGAGGCCGGTGATCGGCATCGCGTCGAGGCCGGTGCGCTCCATCTGCACCAGCGTCGCGGTCCGCCGCAGCCGGCTCGGATGCGCCAAGAGCCGCGCCAGCGTGATCGACACCATCCCGAAAAAGCCGAGGATCATATAGCCGCGATGCATCACCCGGACGGTGATCTCGCCGATCCGCGCGACAAACCCGGCGAGCGTGTGATGCGGCGGCACCGGATGCGGCAGCGGCTCGACATGCCCGGTGACCCGCACCTGCTCCAACAGCGGTTTGAGGTTCGGGCGCAGATTGGCGATCTCGACCCGGTTGCCGCGCACCTCCAGCGCGTGCTCGGTGCGCAGCACCAGCCAGGCGCCGGCGGTGTCGAGCCGCTCGACCCGGCCGAGATCGACGGTGACGTGCCGCCCTTGCGGAAGGTTCAGCGCCCGCAGCTCGCAGTCGAGCGCGGTGGCGGTCGCGACGAGCCAATCGCCGTCCGCCTGAAGGATCACGGCGTCCGGATCGTCGGCGGCAAATAAAGTCGCTGCGGGCGCCATCTGTCAGGAGCGTTCAGGTAAATCCCTGCTGCCGGGCTCGGCACTTCCCAACTACGCGAAAACCGTCTATCCCGCAATGCGTTGCTGCATGTTCCGCCGGCGAGAATCCAGATGGACCTGAAACCGCACATCCGCTCAATCCCGGATTTCCCGAAACCGGGGATTTTGTTCTACGACATCTCGACATTGCTGGCGCATCCGGGGGCCTGGCGCGCAACCGTCGACGGCCTCGCCGAGGCGCTGCGGCCGCACCGTCCCGAGCTGCTGGTGGGCATCGAATCGCGCGGATTCCTCGTCGCCGCGCCGCTCGCGCTGGTGCTCGGCTGCGGGTTTGCGATGGTGCGCAAGAAGGGGAAACTGCCGGGCCCGACCGTCGCGCATTCCTACGCGCTCGAATACGGCGCCGACACGATCGAAATCCAGGCGGACGCGATCGCCCCCGGCCGGCGCGTCGCCGTCGTCGACGACCTCCTGGCGACCGGCGGCACGATCCAGGCCGCGATCGACCTCGTGCGCGGCCAGGGCGGCAACGTCGTCGCCGGCGCCTGCATCATCGAGCTCGAATTCCTCAACGGCCGCAGCCGGGTCGACGTGCCGTTCACCGCGATGGCGGCCTATCGGGAGTGACGGCGATGCCGGACAAATTGGAAGGCGGCTGCTCGTGCGGCGCGGTGCGCTACCGGCTCGAAAGCGCGCCGATGTTCGTGCATTGCTGCCACTGCAAGGATTGCCAGCGCCAGACCGGCGCGGCGTTCGCGGTCAACGCGATGATCGAGACCGACCGGGTGACCGTGCTGTCCGGCGCGCCGGTCGCGTACCTGATGCCGACCGACAGCGGCCGCCCCCACCACATCCACCGCTGTCCGAATTGCGAGGTTGCGGTGTGGAGCGAATACGGCGGCCTCACAAAGCTCCGCTTCGTCCGCGTCGGCACGCTCGACGACCCGAAGGCGGTCCCGCCGACGATCCACATCTACACAAGATCGAAGCTGCCCTGGGTGGCCTTGCCCGGCGATGTGCCGGCCTTCGACGCCTATTACCGGGCGAGCGAGGTGTGGCCGAAGGAAAGCCTCGAAAGGCGGGAAAAGGTGATCCGGTGAAGCATTGATGGGTTTCGCTGCGCTCTACCTATCCTACGAGTTCGGCGCCGTAGGATGGGTAGAGCGCAGCGAAACCCATCACCCCCGCCCCAACGCCGCCACGATCGCCGTCACCAGCGGTTTCATGAAATACCGCCCCGACGGCACGATTCCCGCTGGCACCCCGCGCGTCGCCAGCGCCGCCGCCGTCACCGGCCCGATCGCGGCGACGGCGATGCGGCCGAGCCCGGCGACCAGCCCCGCCTCGCAGCCCGCCGCCTTCGCGACACCGAACAGCCGCGTGATCTGCGGCGAGCTGGTAAAGGCGATCGCGTCGACCCGCCCACCCTCGATGTCGTCGATAAGCGCCAGGACGCGCCGGTCGTCGGCATCCGACGCATAGGCATAGGGCACCACCGTATCGATCCCGGCACCGGCGGCGCGCAGGAATTCGGTCAGCTTGTCGTTGGGGTTGTCGGGATAGAGCTGCACCCCGACCCGCCGCCCGCGCAAATCCCCGGCCGACAGCGTCGCGATGACCCCGTCCGTCGTCGGCGCCGCCGCCCGGACATCCTCGCGCAGCCCCAATTCGCGCAGCGCCGCCCCGGGCTTCGGCCCGCGAATGAGCTTTCGCCCCGCCGCCAGCGCCGCGACAAACCCGTCGCCGACGCCGTTGCGCCGGGCGAGCGCGTGGAGCCGCCGCACCCCCTCGCCGGTCAGAAAGATCAGGTCGTCGCAGGGCCGCGCGATCAGCCGCTCGATCCACGCCAGCACCGGCGCGGGATCGGCGACATCGACGATCGCCACCAGCGGACACCGCACGGTCTCCGCCCCCTCGCCCTCCAGCATCCGCGCCAGCCGGTCCAGTTCCCGGTGCTCGGAAAGCACGATGCGGCGGCCGGTCAAGGGTTTCGACATGGCGCCACTCCTCGCAAAAAAGCCCACGTTTCCCCTCGCCCGCATTGCGGGAGAGGGTGCCCGAAGGGCGGGTGAGGGCCGACCCCGGCGAAAGCCGGGGGAGGTGTCGGCGAGCGAACGGCGCTGCGCGCCGCCCTCACCCTCCCATCGCTACGCGACGGGCCCCTCCCTCTCCCGCAATGCGGGCGAGGGGTAAACCTGCCTACTCGATATTCAGCCGGGCCCGCGCCTCCGCCAGCGGCAATTCGACGAGCGGCCAGTAATCCCAGTTCGCCGAGAGGTCGGTGTTGACCCGCCCGCCACGCTCGACCGCCTTGATGAACCCCTCCGCCACACCCGGCTGCGCCAGCGTCGCGGTGACGCGCGGCTGGTTCGACGGGGTCATGTTGATCCCGGTGCTGAAGGTCAACGTCGGCAGCAAGAGGACATAGAATGGGTTGACCCGTTTGTACCCGGCCGTGAACCCGCCGACCATCGTCTCCCCCTCCGGCGTCGCGCCGTAGCCCGAGAGCACGTGCGTCATGTCATGATAGACGGCGCCCTCGGGGAACCCGCCGCGCTCGCCGGGCAGCGCAAATCCGTTGGCCTTGTAGAACTGAACGAAGGCGCCGCCGAGCGTGTCTTCCGGCAGATCGCGGAGGGGCTGGTAACGCCGCGCCAGTTCCGGGTCCTCACGCAGCCCGCGCATGCCCATGATCCCGTAGACGACCCCCATCGCCCCGCCGTGATGCTGGTACTGGTCGCGGATCATGTCACGAAAGTTCGAGCGGCGCAGGAAATCCAGCCGGAACAGCGCCATGTGGTGCTCGCACAAGAGGCGCACCGTGCGCAGCCCCGGGATGTCGCCCCCGAGCGCCCGGGCAAACGCCTCCACCCGCGACTCGCATTCGGGCTCGGGCGTGCCGTCGGCGAGGACTCCGAGCAGCATCGCCTGGACCACCTGCTCGGCGAGGCCGGGCGTGCGCAACCCCGCGACCAGTTCGGCCGGCGTTATCGTCGGCAGCGCGTCGAGATCGGCGTCGAGGCCGAGCAATACCTGCTGGGCCGCGGTCATCATCGCGCGCGCCGCCGGCGGGATACCGTCCGCCCGCGCCACCGCCGTGCGCACCGCCCGCAGGCACGGCATCCCCTCTTCCGGACCGGGATGGATCAGATTCATGCGATACTCCTTGCCTTCTCGCTTGCACGGACACGGCGAACGGGAGAGACAATATCCGGATCGGAACGGAGAGGAAAACGGCAGATGAGCACACAACCCATCACCGTGAACCGCATCGCCGGCGCGCTCGGCGCCGAGATCGGCGGGGTCGATTTGTCCCAGCCGCTCGGCGACAATGTGATCGGCGAGATCCGCCAGGCGCTCACCGACAACTGCGTGATCTTCTTCCGCGACCAGCACCTCTCGCCCGAGCAGCACCTCAATTTCGGCCGCCGCTTCGGGGCCTTGCAGGTCCACGATTTCGTCGACGGGCTCGACGACAACCGGGAGATCATCGAGGTCCGCAAGGAAGAGTACGAGATGCGCAATTTCGGCGGCGGCTGGCACAGCGATGTCAGCTACCTCGAAGTCCCGGCGCTAGGCTCGGTGCTATACGCGCACGAGGTGCCGGATGCCGGCGGCGACACGATGTTCGCCAACCAGTACCTCGCCTACGAGACGCTGTCGGACGGGCTCAAGGACATGCTGGGCCAGATGCGCGCCGTTCACAGCGCCCGCCGCTCCTACGGCCTCGCCGCCCCCCGCCGCGCCGACGAGGGCCGGACCTCGATGGGCATCCACTTCACCGAGACCGCCCACGCCGAAACCGACCACCCGGTCGTCCGCACCCACCCATGGAGCGGCCGGAAATGCCTCTACGTCCACGGCGGGTTCACCGTGCGCTTCAAGGACATGACCGAGGGGGAAAGCGCGCCCCTCCTCCACTACCTCTACCAGCATGCCGTGCGCCCCGAGTTCACCTGCCGTTTCCGCTGGGAAAAAGGCTCGATCGCGTTCTGGGACAACCGCTGCGTCCAGCACAACGCGATCAACGACTACAACGGCAAGCGCCGCGTCATGCACCGCGTCACGATCCAGGGCGAGCGGCCGGTGTAAAGCGAGGTGATGGGCTTCGCTGACGCTCAGCCCATCCTACAAATTCGGTGCCGTAGGATGGGCTGAGCGCAGCGAAGCCCATCAATCCCGCGCAAGGAGCCGGCCATGCCCCTGACCTACCGCGCCGCCATCCTCCACGAGCCGCGCACCCCGCTCGTGATCGAGACCGTCACCGCCGCCGCGCTCGCCGGCGATGACGTGCGGGTGCGGATCAAGGCGGCGGGGCTTTGCCATACCGATCTCGAGGTCATCGAGGGGGGCTTGCGCTATCCGATGCCGATCGTGCTCGGCCACGAGGCGGCCGGGATCGTCGAGGAGATCGGCCCCGGGGCGCGCGGCGTCGCGGTCGGCGACCATGTCGTGCTGTCGTGGAACCCGCATTGCGGCCACTGCTTCTATTGCGACCGCGACCTGCCGATCCTGTGCGACACCTATCTGACGCAAGGGCCAAAGGCGGTCGCCTTCGACGGCACCCACCACGCCCACCGCGCCGATGGCGAGGAGCTCAAGCAACTCATGTTCCTCGGCGCGTTCGGCGAGTACGTGACCGTCAAGGCCGAGCAGGCCGTGCCGGTGCCAAAGGCGATGCCGTTCGACCGCGGCTGCCTGATCGGCTGCGGCGTGATGACCGGGGTCGGCGCCGCGCTCAACATCGCCGGCATCGCCTATGGCGATACGGTGATGGTGATCGGCTGCGGCGCGGTCGGCCTGTCGGCGGTGCAAGGCGCCCGCATGGCCGGCGCGGGCGAGATCGTCGCGGTCGACCTCGACGACAAAAAGCTCGCCCTCGCCGAAGCGGTCGGCGCAACGATGCGGGTCAATGCCGGGCGCGACGATGTCGTCGCCGTCGCCCGCCGTGTCGGCAAGAGCGGCCGCGGCGTCGATGTCGTGCTCGAAGCCGCCGGCAACCCGGCCGGGTTCCGCACCAGCGTCGAGGCGGTGCGGCCGGGCGGCGAGGTGATCTGGCTCGGCAAGACCGATGTCGAGACCGACGTGGCGTTCCGCTGGGGCGCCCTCATGTCCGAAAAGCGCATCCGCCGCTCCAGCTACGGCGGCACCCGCCCCGCCCGCGACTTCCCAATGCTGGCGCAGGCCTATCTCGACGGGAGGCTGAAGTTGGATGAGCTGATCACCCGGCACGTCACGCTGGACCAGATCAACGAAGGGTTCGCGGCTTTGAAAGCCGGCGAGGCCATTCGCAGCGTAGTGATGTTTTAGGTTTCACTACAGAGGCGCAGGGTTAAGGCGCAAAGCGCGAAAATATTCACAATGAGGCGGTGAGACAGTGAGGTAGGGATCGCGTTCGTAATCTCACTGTCTCACCGCCTCATTGTAAATATTGCGCTTCGCGCCCTTCTCCGTGTCTCCGTGGTGAACCAACTTAATTCGGCACCCAAGCCACCGACCGGATTTCGGTGAATTCGCGCGGCAATTTCCGCCACCCGTCGCCGGCATCATCGCTCCGGTACAATTCACCGTAATGGCTGCAGGCGACGATGCAGTCGGGGTTGGCCTTGTTCGTGGCAAAGGCCCAGATCGGCGAGTTGGGCTCGACCGGGAGCTTCGCCATCTTCCAATGCTGGCCGCCGTCGGTCGAGCGCTGGATTGCACCCGTTTTGCCGACCGCACCGTCGCCGGTCGCGACGAAGATCGTGTCCGGGTCGCCCGGCCGAAGCGCGAGGCTGCGGCAGTAGGGCAGCGCGAAATGGCGGCCGACGCCGAGCCCGTGCCAGCTCTTGCCCTTGTCGTCGCTGGCGAAGATTTCCCGCGGGGTCGTGGTCAGCACCACCTTGCCGGCGGTCGCCGCGGTCGTCACATCGTGGATGTCGGGGTCGTCGATCCCGTCGGTGATACGGGCGAAACTCTTGCCGCCGTCGGTCGAGCGCTGCACCCCGTCGACCTCGACCCCGGCCCAGACGATCTGCGGGTCGGCGGGGTCGACGGTCAGCGCCGTGACGCGCGGGATGCGGACGTTCGCGCATTCCTCGGCGATGTCGGCCTTGGCCTGCGCCCAGCTAGCGCCGCCGTCGGTCGAGCGGTACAGCGCCGCCGGGCGCGACCCCGCGAACATGTTGCTCGGGTTCTGCGGATCAAACGCGATCTTCCATACGTCGCGCCCGTTCATCGGCGAGTCGATATGGAGAAAGCTCTGCCCGCCATCCGTGCTTTTGTGGATGCCGTCATCGGCGCCGGCAAAGACCGTGTGGGGCTCGGTCGGGTGCACCGCGAGCCCATAGACCCGGCTCTCGCTCCACAGCCCCTTCTGCACCCGCCGCCAATTCTCCCCGCCATCCGGGCTCAACCACGCGCCGCTGCCGATCGTGCCGATGAGAACCGTGAAATCCTTGGACATGGCCGCATCCCTCTCTCGTAGGATGGGTAAAGCGCAGCGAAACCCATCGGTGATTTCCACCACGAAGACACGAAGAACACGAAGAAAAAAAATTGCTCTTTGACGCGGAGGACGCGGAGGATTGCGCGGAGTACGCGAAGGTGCCTCAGACGTTGCGCGCAGCGCGGAAAAACAACCATGGGAGGTTTTCGGCTTCGCCGACTTGTCACTGACGCCATTGCGTCCTCCGCGTCAAAGAGTAATTTTTCTCCTTCGTGCCCTTCGTGTCTTCGTGGTGAAACAAAAATGGTGGGTTTCGCTACGCTCTACCCACCCTACGACCGTCCTCAATGAGTCCCTTCCCAGCCGGTGTGGGAGATGTCGATGACGACGCCGTCGGGGCCGGACCATTTCATTTCGAAATTGGCGTGCCCGCCGCCGGACATCGCGGCGTCGACGCCGTCCTTGGCCGAAAGCTGCTTGGCGTTGGCGTGTTCGAGGTCGGTGCAGGCCTTGTCGAGGTCGTCGACCTCGAAGCCGAAATGGTGGATGCCTTCGAAATCCGGGCCGTGCGCGCCCATGTCGAGCGAGCCCTCGCCCTTTAAGTTGAGCACGGCGATGTTGATGTGCCCGTCGGTCAGGAACACCGCCCCATTCTTGCTGCGGCGCAGTTCCGTGAGCCCGAACGCCTCCTTGTAGAACGCGGCGGTGCGGGCGGGGTCCTTGGTGGTCAGCGCGATGTGTCTGATGCGCGGCATGGCTTCCTCCCAAGCGTTTGCCCAAATCTACGGCGCCAAGTCTACGGCGACCGAATCCGGTTGTCGATGTCCCACCTCGGGACTAGGCTTTTCCGAACCATTTTTCGGGAGGAAACGATGAGCCGCCATCTGTCGCCCGCCCAGGTTCATTCCAAGCTCGATCACCCCGTCGTCGACGGCGACGGCCACTGGCTCGAATACGCGCCGGTGTTCAGCGAAAAGATGAGGAAAGCCGGGGGCGACCTCGCCGCGGATGGGTTCCTCAAGGCACTCAAATCGACCACCGACGCGCTCAAGATGATGCCGGTCGAGCGCGCCGAGCGCCGCGTCGCCCAACCGAATTTCTGGAACCGCCAGGCCGAGAACACGCTCGACCGCGCGACCGCGATGATGCCGAAGCTGCTCTACGAGCGCCTCGACGAGATCGGCACCGATTTCGCCATCGTCTACCCGACCGCCGGCCTCCGCCTGCCGCGGATCAAGGACGACGCCACCCGCCGCGCCGTGATCCGCGCCTACAACATCGTCTCGGCCGATTATTTCCACAATTACAGCGACCGAATGACCCCGGCCGCGATCGTCCCGATGCATCACCCGGAGGAGGCGATCGAGGAGCTGGAATTCGTCACCGGCCAGCTCGGCGCGAAAGTCGGCATGTTCGGCAGCGGCATGCCGCGCCAGGTGCCGGCCGCCGCGAGCGACGGCGAGCAGGGCCGCTTTACCGTGTGGTACGACGTCTTCGGCATCGACAGCCCGTACGACTACGACCCGGTCTGGGCGAAAT
The DNA here is from genome assembly GCA_036268075.1 of Allostellaceae bacterium. Lineage (GTDB taxonomy): Bacteria > Pseudomonadota > Alphaproteobacteria > ATCC43930 > CGMCC-115725 > DATARH01. The sequence continues at coordinate 12,691 of DATAUV010000104.1, forward strand.
GCACCGAGCTGGCGATCGCGCCGACCTTTCATTCGAGCGCAAGCGGCCAGGGCCTTCGCAACAGCCCGTCGAACTTCGTCTACAACCATATCGGCCATTTCGCCGCCGCCGGCCACGCGGTCGCCAAGGGCATCTTCCTCGGCGGCGTCACCCGGCGCTTCCCCGAGCTCAACTTCGCCTTTCTCGAAGGCGGCGTCGGCTGGGGCGCGCAGCTTTTCGGCGATCTGATGGAGCATTGGGAGCGGCGCGGCGCCCCGGCGCTGAAGCGGATGCACCCCGACAAGCTCGACCGCAACCTCTTGCTGGAGCTCGTGGAAAAGCACGGCTACGACGACATCGCCGGCGCGCTCAAAAAGCGTGACGGCTGGCCCGCGCCCGACAGCCAATACCTGACCGGCAACCGCGACGAGCTCGACGATTTCGCCGCCTGCAAATTCACCCGCAAGGAGGATTGGATCGACCTCTACGCCAAGCCCTATTATTTCGGCTGCGAGGCCGACGACCGCATGAACGCGGCCGCCTTCTCAAAGGGCAATCCGTTCGGCGCCCAGCTCAACGCGATCTATTCGTCGGATATCGGCCATTTCGACGTGATCGACTTCCGCGACCCGCTCCCCGAAGCCTACGAGCTGGTCGAGGAAGGCCACATCACCGAAACCAATTTCCGCGACTTCATCTTCGCCAACTCGGTGCGCCTATGGGGCAAGCAGAACCCGCGCTTCTTCGAAGGCACGGTTGTAGCGAAACAAGCCGCCGCGGTGCTGCGGGCGGCGTATCCGCGGGAGCGCGCAGCGGCTGAATAGCGGTAGAGAAGCCGGCGATCCGTCGCGCCCCGGGTCATCCCTCGGGCGCAGCGGATCGCATCCCATCTGATACGGACATTTGCACCTGAGTTCCGCACACGCTAGGTGGTTGTTTTTTCAGCGGCGGCGTCGCCGTGCAGAAATCTCGATTTTTGCTCATACCGCAGGGACGATGCGCTCCAATATAAGCAGCTTCGGCATCGCGAGCGTAAAATGAGCACTCCGCGCGACTTTTTCGAAAAGATCGTGAAGCCGTCCTATCAGGACTGGCTGTCCACCCCTCTGGCTGAGCACAGGGCAAAAGCCGCGGCGTCAAGCGCCGACACTATGGCCGAGCGCACCTTTGTGTACTGGAAGGGCAGAGACCGGGCGCAAATTGCGGGCGCGACCACCCCGAGGCAGTACCGCGATCATCTGCGGGCTCACTACGCGGACTTCGGGTTGGTGTGGGACATCCATGACGGCCATAAGCATTTCACGCTGGGCCGCACGTGAGGGAACTATTATTTACGGGACTCTCTCAACGCTCCATGTGTCGAAATCTTTGCCCAGCCGCACGCGCGGGGTGGGGCGCTGCCGTCGGCGAGATCAAAGCAGATCACGTTATAGATACTCGACGGCTTTCAGGCCAACAACCCAAGCGGCAGCGAAACTCCGCACATCGGACCAGAAATCAGCCATCAGCGGCCTCACCGTGCTACGGCCCCGCCCACGGATTAATTACCCTCAGTCCACAGCCGCCGAAGCCGCTCGCATCGCGCGTCGCCACATCCGCGCCGGCGGCGAGCGCGATGGCGGCGATTTGGGCGTCGAAGATCGAGATCGGGCGGCCTGCCGCGCGGCGGGCCGCCATGATCCCCCCGTAGTGGTTCGCCGCGACATAGTCGAACGGGAGTATTTTGCCTGCGAACAGCCGACCGAACATCACTTCCGCGGCGGTAGCGAGCCCCGAGCGTCGTCTTCCGGCCGGAAGCACGGCGAGGCCGGCGACGATCTCAGCCTTGCTGACGCTCGTGGTGAAAAGCTCGGCTGCCGCCTCGCCGTCAACCCAAGCGGCCACCGACGCGTCGACTGACGCCCGCATCAGTTCGGACAAAACGTTCGTGTCGAGGATGATCACTCGTCGAATTTCATCGGCCCGGGGTGTTCAGTTCGGGGCGGGATCACGAGGTCGTCAGCGCCACCCAACGGCGCGAAAAGCTGATGAATAGCCTCCGCGAGGCCAATGCCGTCTTTCTGTCGCTCGGGCCGCAGCACATCTTTCAGAATGACCCGCAGCTCGGCCTCCATCGACCGGCCGTGCTGCGCCGCGCGCACGCGCAGCCGCTCCTTCAAGACAGGCTCGACATTACGGATCGTCAGCGTGCTCATTCTTATCCCCGCGGCGGCTAAACTTGTCTCCGCCCAAATGTCGTCAATGTCGGCATTGCCTACAAGAAGGGATCATCCTCGTCGCCACTAAAATTGCCGCAATCGCACGGCAGGATCGGGATATCGGTGGGGCGGCAGGATGATGGACGGCTGTAGATTTTCCGCGAACATCAGCGGAAGCGGGACCCACGGGATGGTTCGCCGGCCCGTCGCGATTGCCGATCGTGGCCACATCGCGAGTCAGGAGGTGGCCAAGCGGCCGTTTGACACTCCCTTCGACCGCGCCTAGCCTTCCAACACCCACAGTTTCGCGGCCCAATCGGCCAGCTTTCGGGAGGAACCCATGAGCTCGCATCAGACGCCCGAACAAATCCGCAAAAGCCTCAAGCACCCCGTCATCGACGGCGACGGCCATTGGGTCGAGTACACGCCGGTCTTTGCCGAGCAAATCCGCAAGGTCACCGGCGACCTCGGCGGCAACGGGTTCCTGCAATCGCAGCGCCGCATCCCGGATTCGCTGGGCATGACCCCCGAGCAGCGCGCCGAGAAGGGCGTGGCGATGGAGGGCCAATGGGGCCGCCAGGCGCTCAACACCCGCGACCGCGCCACCGCGATGATGCCGCGCATGCTGTATGAGCGGCTCGACGAGTTGGGCATCGATTTCGGCATCGTCTACCCGACCGCCGGGCTCGGCATCCACCGCATCGCCGACGACGCGACCCGCCGCGCCGTGATCCGCGGGTTCAACGTCGTCACCCACGACTATTTCAAGAACCTGTCGGACAAGCTGACCCCGGCCGCCGTCATCCCGGTCCACACGCCGGAGGAGGCGATCGAGGAGCTCGAATTCGTCACCAGCCAGCTCGGGTCAAAGGTGTGCATGTTCGGCAGCGGCGTGCGCCGGCCGATCCCGCATGCCAAGAACGCGCCGGCCGAAATCGCCCGCTACACGCTCGGCTTCGACCAGCTCGGCATCGACAGCGAGCACGATTACGACCAGCTCTGGCAGAAATGCCGCGAGCTGAAGATCGCGCCGACCTTCCACACCGGCGGCCGCTCCTATGGCGAGCGCAACAGCCCGACCAACTTCACCTTCAACCACATCGGCCACTTCGCCAGCGCCGGGCACAATGTCGCCAAGGCGCTGTTCCTCGGCGGCGTCACGCGGCGCTTCCCGGACCTGCGTTTTGCGTTCCTCGAAGGCGGCGTCGGCTGGGGCTGCCAGCTTTTCTGCGACCTGATCGAGCATTGGGAGCGGCGTGGCGCCAAGGGCCTCCAGAACATGGACCCGACAAAGCTGAACCGGCCGCTGCTGCGCGAGCTCGTCGACAAATACGGCTACGGCGACATTGCCGCCGAGCTTCAGAAGCGCGACGGCTGGCCGCTCGAGGAAGATTTCCTCACCGGCGGCATACCCCCCGACGACTACATCCACTGCAACATCACCCAAAAGCAGGATTGGATCGACCTCTTCGCAACGCCGTATTATTTCGGCTGCGAGGCGGACGACCGGATGAACTCGGTCGCGTTCGGCAAGTCGATGCCGCTGGGCGCCCGCATCAACGCGATCTATTCGTCGGATATCGGGCATTTCGACGTCATGGACATGCGCGATCCGCTGCCCGAGGCGTGGGAGCTGGTCGAGGACGGCCATATCGGCGAAAGCGACTTCCGCGATTTCACCTTCGCCAACGCGGTGCGCCTGTGGGGCACGCAAAACCCCAATTTCTTCGAAGGCACCGCCGTCGCCAAGGAAGCCGCCGCCGCCCTCAAGGCGCAGGCGGCACCGGCGATGCAGGACGCCGCGAAGTAAAGGACCGCGGGCGTCCGCCCGCACCTCGCTACGCTCGCGCCCTCACCCGGCCTCGGCCACCCTCTCCCGCAATGCGGGCGAGGGGACGGGGCTGAAGAATCCCCTCGCCCGCATTGCGGGAGAGGGTGGCCGAGGCCGGCGACAGCCGGGGATCGGCGGGCGAGGGCTACTTGGTGATCCGCATCGGCGGGAAGATGTGCGCCGGATCGTCGGCGTAGCGGAAATTCCGCGGGATGCGCCGCACCATCTGCTCGAACCCCGGCCACACCGCGACGAACTCGCGGAACAGATCGTCGCTCAGCTCAATCCCGGCATCATTCAGCCGCTGGCGCAGCTCAGCCGCCGAGGCCGGTGGCAAATGGCTCAGATCGGACATTCCCACCTCCTCAACCCACTACCGGATGGCGCCGATGCCAGTCGGTCGCTTGTTGATACGCATGCGCGATCCGCAGGACCAACCCGTCCTCCATCGGCCCGGCCGCGATCTGCAATGACAGCGGCAAGCCCTCGGCTCGGCTGAAGCCGCACGGGATCGCCAATGCCGGCACGCCGCTGATGCTGAACGGTTGGGTGATGCTGAGCCCGAACGCGAACCGGTCGGCCGCCACGGCGTCCGGGTTGGCGCGGTCGGCGACGCCGAGCGAAGCGGCCGTCACGAACGCATCGACCTTCTTCAGCGCCGCCGCCTGCTCGCGCGCCAGCACCGTGCGCCAGCGCAGCGCCTGCACGTAATCCTCGCCGCGGATGATCGCCCCGGGCAGCACGCGGTTCCTGAAGATGCGGCCGAAATCCTGCGGCCGGGTACGGAATTCCTCGGCGTGAACCGCGAAATGCTCGACCGCCGAGATGATCGATTTGCAGTCGGTGTATTCCCTGAGCCCCGTCAGTTTGACCCGCTCGATCCGCGCGCCGAGCCCTTCCAAGACCCCGAGCGCCGCGTCGATCGCCCCTGAAAGCTCGGGGTGCGCGTCCGGCCCGTCATGCCAGCCCTCGACCAGCCCCAGCCGCAGCCCCCGTATGCCGCCGCCGAGCTCGGCCAGGTAATCCGGCACCGGCATGTCCTCGGTGCTGGGGTCTTCCGGGTCGTGCCCGGCGATCGCGCCCATGACGGCGGCGACATCCTCGGCGCTGCGGGTCAGGGGGCCGCAATGATCCATCGTGAAGGTGTTGGAATAGACCCCGCGCCGGCTCACCCGCCCATAGCTCGGCTTCAACCCGGCGAGCCCGCAAAACGCCGCCGGCCCGCGCACCGAGCCGCCGGTGTCGGTGCCGATCGCAAACGGCACAAACCCCGCCGCCACCGCCGCCCCGGCGCCGCTCGACGATCCGCCGGGGAGGTAGTCGGTGTTCCACGGGTTGCGCGCCGGCGCCCACGGCAAATCGAAGCTCGGCCCCCCGTGCGAAAACTCCCAGGTCGCGAGCTTCCCCACCAGCACCGCCCCGGCCGCCTTGAGCCGCCGTGCGACCTCCGCGTCCTCTTTCGGCACGTAATCCTGGCGGATTTTCGAGTGCCCGGTCGTCACGATGCCGGCGGTCTCGATGATGTCCTTGAGCGCATAGGGGATGCCGTGCAGCGGGCCGCGCCGGGTTCCCTGCGCCATCTCCCGCTCCGCCGCCTCGGCCTGCGCGAGCGCCACCTCCGGCGTCACCCGGATAAAGCTGTGCAGCGCGCCGTCGTGCTTCTCGATCCGGTCGAGCACCGCCCGCGTCGCCGCCACCGGCGAGGTCTCGCCATTCCGGTAGGCCTCGCCGAGTTCGGCAATGGTCAGAAAGGAGATGTCCATTCGGCTTTCCACCCGTGGCGTCGCGGCAGCATGGTCCGTCGCGCCGGCAGGGGCAAGCGCGCGCCCCCGTCCGGCGGAGAATCCGCCATCTTCACTCGTCGTCCCCGCGCAGGCGGGGGTCCAGGGGCAACCGCTCCGCCACTCGCTGGATTCCCGCTTTCGCGGGAACGACGAACTGATATGAAGGGCGATACCCCTACGCCAAAGGAGGCGCCGATGGCCGCCACGCTCGAAGAACGGCTTCGCGAGGTCGAGGACCGGCTGGAGATTTATAATCTGATCGCCAGCCACCCGCCGAGCGCGGATACCGGCTCGGGCGACTACACCCGCACGGTATGGACGGAGGACGGCGTGTTCGATCGCGGCGCCCAGTTCCCGCGCCCGACTGGCCGCGACGCGATCGCCGCCGGCTCGTCGAACCCCGAGCACCACAAGGCGCTGCAAGAGGGCATCGCGCACGTCTCCGGCCACCCCTATGTTCGGGTCACCGGCGACACCGCCTTTGCGATCTCGTACCTGCAGATCCTGGTGCCGGACCGGGTCGGCCCGGTTTTCGACGTGCCCAATCACGGCTCGTCGGGCGGGTTCCACATCCACCGCGTCTCGGCCAACCGCTGGGATTTCGTGCGCACCACGGAGGGCTGGAAGATCAGCCGCCGCACGCTGCGCTCGCTCGACGGCACGCCGCCGGCGCGCGACATCCTGCGCGGCGCGCTGGAGCGGTAGAGGCGTGGCCGCCTATCGGCAGCGCAACTACGACATCTTCGGCGACCGGACCAAGGACGCCGCCGGGTAGCGGCGCTCGGCGAGCGCCCCGAAGACGAGGCCGAGCGCCGTCCACAGCACCGCCTCGATGCCGAGTGAGGCGAGCCGGAACTTCCACAGCGTCGCCGCCGAGAACTCGGCCGGCACCTCGTTGACCGACGGCAGGATCAGCATTCCCGCCACCATCACCGCGATATAAGCCGCCCCCGCGACGATCGCCGCGTTCCACCCGCCGAGCCGCCGCGCAAGCTGCCGGCCGGTCGACGACGCCGCGACAGCGGCGATCACCGACAGCGCGATCATCGTGAAATAGAGCGCCGTCCGCGCGCCGATCGTCTCGGGATCGCCGATCGAGGGCGGATTGGCGGGATACTTGATCTGCGGCACCAGGATCAGCGCGACAAAGCCGGCCGCCGCCAGCACCGCCGCGGTGCCGCGCGGGCTCAGCCTCCCGATCCGGCCGTGGGCATAGGCAAAGCTCAGCGCGAAGATGCCGCCGAGCGCGGTGCCGTAGACCAGGATTCCGGTCAACAGCCCCAACGTGCTCTGTACCGCGCGGCTGACGAGCTCGGGCTCGGGCGCGTCGCCGGCCATGTGGTGCATGTGTTCCTCGAACCCGATCGCGAGGTTTACCTGCGGCTCGCCGAATACCCAGGCAAACGCGAACGCCAGCACGCCGGCCAGAATCCCGGCCGCCATGCCCCGGACCAGGAGCGCCCTCACCATGATCGCCGAGCCTTAATGGCAGGGAAAACCGAGGAGATGCCGGCCGTCATGGACGAATTCGTGGATGTACATGCCCGAGAAGATCGACGTCGCCCCTTGCTCCGCCCCGACGAAATAGAGCGCAAGCAGGCAGATCAGCCCGCCGAACACCGCCCAGGGCAGGATTTCCCTGACCGGGATCGTGATCGGCGCGTCGGTACGGACAAAAGCGGAAACCGTCATGACATCCCCCGGGATCGCCCTCGAAAGATCGACCGATCATTCCGGCCTGTCAATGTCAGGCCGACGCCGACGGCTCACGCCGATGGCGCGCGGCCGCCGCGCGGCAGGCGGATGGTGAATTCGGTGAAGGCGCCCTCTTCGCTCTCCACCCTGATCGTGCCGCCGTGCTCCTGCGTGACGATATCGTAGCTGATCGACAGACCCAGGCCGGTGCCCTCGCCGGTCGGCTTGGTCGTGAAGAAGGGTTGGAACAGCTTGTCGCGGATGGCGGCGGGGATGCCGGTGCCGTTGTCGCGCACCCGCACCAAAACCTCGTCCCCCGCCTCGCGCGTCGCCACCCGCAGCACCGGCTGGACCCGGGCGTCGGCATCGGCCTTCGCCCGCTTCGAAGCGGCATAGAAGCCGTTGCCGAACAGGTTCAGGAACACCCGCGTCATATCCTGCGGCACCACCTCGATCGGCTCCAGCGCCGCGTCGAAATCGCGCTCCAGCGTGATGTTGAAGCTCTGGTCCTGGGCGCGGGCGCCGTGATAGGCGAGCGTCAGGCTTTCCTCCAACAGCGCATTGAGGTCGACCACCCGCCGCTCGCCCGACGCCCCGCGTGAATGCTCCAGCATGCTTTTGACGATGTTGTCGGCGCGCCGTCCGTGTTCGCCGATCTTCTCCAGATTGCCGGTCAGCAGCCCGATCGTCTCGTCCACCTCTTCGCGCTTGGCGGCGTCGAACGAGGCGATGGCCGGCCCCGCCGCCTCCTTCAGCTCGTCCAGCAGGTCGATCGACAGCGCCGCGAAATTGTTCACGAAATTCAACGGGTTCTTGATCTCGTGGGCGATCCCGGCGGTGAGCTGGCCGAGCGAGGCCATCTTCTCGGCCTGGATCAGGCTCGCCTGCGCCACCCGCAATTCGCGCAGCGCCCCCTCCGCCGCATCCCGCGCCGCCCGCAATTCGCCGAGCAGCCGCGCGTTTTCCATCGCGATCACCGCCTGCGCGGCGAAATTCTGCAAGAGCGCGATCTGCTTGTCGGTGAAGGGGCGCATTTCGGTGCGGTAGAGGACCAGCGCGCCGCGCAGGCCGGCTTCGTTGCGCAGCCCGACCCAGAGCCCGGTGCGGGCGCGGCCGAGATCGACCAGCGCGCGGCGGGCGGGGTTTCCCCGCCGATAGGCCTCGGAATCCCGCAAATCCGGCACGTGCGCGACGGCCTCGCCGCGGACGAGGGCGGCGAGCGAGCCGCCGGTCTCGCCGGGTCCCAGAGGCCGGCTCATGAACTCGGCGTAATCCGGCGACGCGCCGCGCAGCGCGACCGTGCGGAACCGCTCTCCGTCGTATTCCATGAAATGGCTGAGCTCGGCCGCGCACAGCCGCATCGCCTTTTCGAGCATGGCGTCGAACACCGGCGCGAGATCGCCGGGTGAGGAATTGATGACGCCCAGCACCTCCGCAGTCGCGGTCTGCTGGTCGAGCGCCTCCCGCGTTTCTGTGATCAGCCGCGTGTTCTCGATCGCGATGACGGCCTGGTCCGCAAAGGTGCGGATCAACTCGACCTGCTGCTCGGTAAACGGTTCGACCCGTTGCCGGGCCAGGATCAGAACGCCGATCGTCTCGCCTTCGCGGATCAGCGGTGCGCCAAGCACCGTCCGCGACAGGCCCAAAGTTGTGGCTTCGGGGTTGGTGTGCTCCGCGTCGGCCGTGATGTCGGCGACCTGGACCACGCGACCTTCGAGCGCGGTCCTCCCGAGGACCGTACCGCGATCCGCCGGGAACGTTTGCGACCTCAGGCGCCCTTCCCATGCGGGCGATACGGAGTAGAGCGCCACCGGCCGGCAGAGCGCGCCTTCCCGGTTCGCGATGAAGCTGAAACTGGCATTGAACAGGCGCGCGGCGGTCTGCACCACCGTGTCGAGCACCGGCTGCAGGTCGAATGTGGAGCGACTGATGACCCCCAGCACCTCGGCGGTCGCGCTCTGCTGGTCCAGCGCCTCGGCCAACGCGGCCCGCAGCTCGGCGTTTTCGCGTTCGAGGTCGGATGCCTTTGCACTCACGGTCCGACCATGCCCCGGTCCCATATGCGTCGCGAAATCCTACTCCTGCCCGGGGAATTTGCCAGGCAAAGCCGTCAATCGGCGTGCGGCATTGGAAAGCCTGGGTCGATCGGCCTGAGGCGAATGCACCGGTTACGTGCGGCGTGCCTCACCCGATCACGCCGCGCCGGCGCAGATCCTGGATGATCTGGTCGGCCAGGGCCTCGGCGTCGACGCCGACGGTTTCCAGCCGCAATTCCGGGGCCTCGGGCGCCTCGTAGGGCGAGTCGAGGCCGGTGAAGTTGGGGATCGCGCCGGCGGCGGCGCGGGCGTAGAGGCCTTTCGGGTCGCGGCGCCGGCACTCGTCGAGGGGCGTGTCGACAAATATCTCCAGGAACGCGTGCGGCGAGGCGATCTCGCGCGCCATGCGGCGGTCGGCGCGGAACGGCGAGATGAACGCGGTGATGACGATGAGCCCGGCCTCGCCCATCAGCCGCGCGACCTCGCCGGCACGGCGGATGTTCTCGACCCGGTCGGTGTCGGTAAAGCCGAGGTCGCGGTTGAGCCCGTGCCGCACGTTGTCGCCGTCGAGCAGCATCGTGTGGCAGCCGAGCTCGTTGAGGCGGCGGTCGAGATGGTTGGCGATCGTCGACTTGCCGGCGCCGGACAGCCCGGTGAACCACAGGATCGCCGGCTGCTGTCCCTTTTGCCGCGCGCGCTCGCCGGCAGACACGGTGAGCGCCTGCCACTCGATATTGCTGGCGCGGTGCAGCGCGAACGCGATCATCCCGGCGCCCGCGGTCTCGTTGGTATAGCGGTCGATCAGGATAAAGGCGCCGGTCTCGTGGCCCGTCGCATAGGGGTCGAACGCGATCGGCGCGCCGGTCGACAAATTGCAAAAGCCGATCTCGTTGAGGTCGAGCGTGCGGGCGGCGACATGGGCGCCGGTGTCGATGTCGATCCGGTGCTTCAGCGTCGTGACCGAGGCGAGCACCGTGCGCGCGCCGAGCTTGAGCCAATAGCTGCGTCCCGGCACCAGCCGCTCGTCCTGGAACCACACGACATGCGCGGCGAACTGGTCGGCGTATTCGGCGCGAGCGGCGGGATCGACCAGGAGGTCGCCGCGCGACAAATCGATGTCGTCCGTGACGGTCAGCGTCACCGCGTCGCCCGGCCCGGCGCGTGTCAGGTTGCCGTCAAAGGTGACGATCTCCTTGACCCGCGTCGCGCGGTCCGAGCCCATCGCCAGCACCGGGTCGCCGACCCCGATCGACCCCATGGCGACCGTGCCCGAAAACCCGCGGAAATCGCCGGTCGGGCGGTTGACCCATTGCACCGGAAAGCGGAACGGCCCGTCCGCCGTGGGGCCGATCTCGACCGTTTCGAGATGGCCGAGCAGCGTCGGCCCCTCGTGCCAGGCAAGGCGCGGCGACGGCGCGGTGACGTTGTCGCCAAACCGCGCCGAAATCGGGATCGCCGCCTGCGAGACAAACCCGAGCTCGCGGGCGAAATGCGCGAAATCCGCGGCGATCGCGTCGAACACCCCGCGGTCGAACCCGACGAGGTCGAGCTTGTTGACCGCCAGCAAGACGTGGCGGATGCCGAGGAGCGAGGCGATGAGGGCATGCCGCCGCGTCTGCACCAGGACCCCCTTGCGCGCATCGACCAGCAGCACCGCGAGGTCGGCGGTCGAGGCCCCGGTCGCCATGTTGCGCGTGTACTGCTCGTGCCCCGGCGTGTCGGCGACGATGAACGAGCGCCGCGGCGTCGAGAAAAACCGGTAGGCCACATCGATCGTGATGCGCTGCTGCCGCTCGTCCTCGAGCCCGTCGAGCAGCAGCGACAGATCGAGATCCGCGCCCGTCGTGCCGAAGCGCTGCGAGTCGCGCTTGAGGGCGTCGAGCTGGTCGGCGTGGATCGCCGCCGCATCGTGCAGGAGCCGCCCGATCAGCGTCGACTTTCCGTCATCGACCGAACCGCAGGTCAGAAATCGCAGCAGCCCTTGCGGTTCCGCCGGCGCCGCGTTGCCGTCGGGCATCAGAAATAACCCTCGCGCTTCTTGCGCTCCATCGAGGCGTCGCCGTCGCTGTCGATCAGCCGCCCCTGGCGCTCCGAGACCTGGGCGCCGCGCAGCTCGGCGATGATCTGCGCGACATTCGCCGCCTCCGACTCGATCGCGCCCGACAGCGGATAGCAGCCGAGCGTGCGAAACCGCACCCGTCGCCGCTCCGGCGTCTCGCCCGGTTCGAGCGGGAGGCGGTCGTCGTCGACCATGATCCAGGCGCCGCCGCGCCGCACGACCGGCCGCTCCTTCGCGAAATAGAGCGGCACGACCGCGATCCCCTCGTGCTCGATGTAGCGCCACACGTCGAGTTCGGTCCAATTCGACAGCGGAAAGACCCGCATCGATTCGCCGGGGCGGAGCCGCGTGTTGAAGAGGCGCCACAATTCCGGCCGCTGGGCGCGCGGGTTCCACGAATGGCCGGCGCCGCGGATCGAGAAGATGCGCTCCTTGGCCCGGCTTTTCTCCTCGTCGCGCCGCGCCCCGCCAAACGCCGCGTCAAACCCGTGCCGGTCGAGCGCCTGCTTCAGCGCCTCCGTTTTCATCACCTGGGTGTGCAGCGCCGACCCCGAGGCGACCGGATCGATGCCACGGTCGAGCCCCTCCTGGTTGGTGTGAACGATGAGGTCGAGCCCAAGCCGTTTCGCGGTCGCGTCGCGAAACGCGATCATCTCGCGGAACTTCCATTTCGTGTCGATGTGCAGCACCGGAAACGGCGGCTTCGACGGATGAAACGCCTTCAGCGCCAGATGCAAGAGGACGCTCGAATCCTTGCCGATCGAATAGAGCAGCACCGGGCGCGCGAACTCGGCCGCCGCCTCGCGGAAAATCCCGATCGCCTCGCTTTCAAGCTGGCGCAGGTCGGCCGGCAGCTTCGTGTGCCGCATCTCGGTGCTTTGGATCACGCAACAACAATATCATGTATCGCCGCCGCCGCCGCTTTCCTGAGCCAAGTCATTACCGGCATCGCGCAGCGGTGAGCGCGGAACCCAACAACTTTTGGTCGCCGAAAGAGAGGCTGCGACGGCTGCCGCATCACTATTCCTTACTGGCTATTTTTTCGCCGCCGCGTGATCCGCCCTCGACAGGGTCAGCTTTTCCGGGTGGACGATGGTCTTGTTGACCGTCGAACGGGCCATTCCGAGGCTCGGGAACTCGGTCTCAATCTCGTCGCGCCGCAGCACGTAGGCGGTCGACAACGCTTTGCGGCTGACCTGGTCGGCGACCGTGCGCTTGACGATCGTCCAGTGGATGCGGCGCTCGTTGCCCTCCTCCTCAATGTCCTCGAAACCGCGGTCGACGACCGAATCGATGTTGTAGAGCTTGCGCTCCGGCCGCCGCTCAGTACCCCGGTCGCGGCCTCGTCCGCCGCTCCCGCCACGCCCGCTCCCGGAGCGATCGTCGCGCCGCCGCGGGTCGCGATTGCCCCGGCGCGGGTCGCCGCCCTCGCGCGGCCCCCGCTCGCTCCGATCGCCGCGCGGACCCGCCGGCCGCGCCTCGCCCGCCGTCTGCCCCTCGCGTGGTGAGCCATCGCGCGGGCCGCGGCCGCGGTTGCGAGGCCGGCGCGGCGCACCCTCGCCGGGCGGCCGCTCGGACCGCGCCTCACCGGGAGCGGCGGCCGCCGCCCCCTCGCCTTCCGCCCCAACCGGACGCCGCCGACGACGCCGACGCCTCGGCGGACGATCTGCGGCAGGCGTGGCCCCGTCCGGCGCGGCCCCGTCCGGCGCGGTCCCGGCCGACGCCTCGCCCGATCCGCCCTCAGCCGGGCCTCCCTCAACCGCCTGCCCCTCCGCGCCCTCGGCCACCGCGGCAACGGGCGAACGCGGCCGACGCCGGCGCGGCCGGCGATTGCGCAGGCGCAGGATCGGCCGCTGTCCCGCCTCGCCGCTGCCCTCACCCGCCTCGCCACCCTCGGCCGGCGCCCCCTCGCCCTCCGTCGATGCCGACTCGGAACCTTCCGTCGCGGCGCCCTCAGCGCGCACGGCACCCTCCACCGGCCGTCGGCGACGGCGGCGTCGGCGCCGCGGACGGGTCAGGTCGACAGCGGGCGTGCCCGCGTCCGTCGCTGCCGCTTCACCCGCAGCCGCCTCTGGCGGCGGGGCGCTATCGCTTGGGGGTTCGTTGTCGTCCAGGACCGGTCTCCAATTACAGCCCCGATCCTATCGCCGCCCCCGAATCAAGGGAAGCACGCGCGAGCGGTGGCGACCCCGGCAGGATTCGAACCTGCGACCACCGGCTTAGAAGGCAGGTGCTCTATCCAGCTGAGCTACGGGGTCTAAATGACTTAGCAGTGGCTCCAGCGTCGTTCGCTCTATTTGGGCACGTCCGGGCTCCGATAATATCTCCACTAGACTGCCGGTGGCCACAGTAGCGGCGCTTCGGGCACCTCAGTGGGTGTAGGAGAGACGACGATCGCCCGGCGCGTGCTTGTTAGCCGAGAATTAACCATATCCATGCAACATACTCCGAAGCTGCGTGTTGGCAGTCCTGCATCGATCGGAGGGTGAGGCGATGAAAGTGGCATTCTTGAACTGGCTTCGAGAGCTGTTGATCGTGCCGTTCATGGGCGATCGGGAGAGCCTTGCCGTCGTGCCTGTCCGCCATGAAGAGTGGCGGCGGCGGGGAGAGGATCGGTTCGGCGGCACGGGCTGGCGCGGCGCTCGCTGACGACGCGCGGCTGACATTTCAGCACCGCACGCGACAGGCCGCGGCCTAGTTCCGAACCCGGTCTTAGCCGCGGATGCGGTCGTAGCGGAAATTGTCGGCGTAGCTTTTCGGTTTCGCGGTTCTGACCTGGGGCTCGACGATGGTGTAGTCGAACCCCTCCTTCTTGGCGAAGGCGGTCGCCTCGTCGAGCGTGTCGAACCAGATCCGCACCTGGTTCAGCGTGTCGCCGGCGCCGGTCCAGCCCATCAGCGGCTCTGGCGCGCGCGGGGTCGCGGGCTCGTATTCGAGGAGCCAGCGGCGGCGGCGGCCGCGCCCCGACTGCATCGCGTTCTTGGCCGGCGAGATGATCCGTGCCCGCGCCATATCCTCCGCTCCCTCGACGCCGCCTCGTCCCAACAAGGCGGAGCGCCCAACTGGTCGGGGCGAGAGGATTCGAACCTCCGACATCCAGCTCCCAAAGCTGGCGCGCTACCAGACTGCGCTACGCCCCGAAGATAAGGTTTGCGCGGGTCTTACAGTAATTTCGGGCGGCGCGGAAGAGCGGCGCGGCTAGCATGCCCAGCGTTCGGTGCGGGCGCGGCGGCTGAGGTCGAGCATGTCGTTGCGGGTATCGCGCTCGAGGAGCTCGAAGACGCAGCCGATCAGCTCCCAACGGTGGAACGGCGCCGCGATCACCTCGGCCGGCTCGCGGCTGAGCCACAGCGGCAGATGCGGGTAATCGGCGACGAGGAGGAATTTGAGGTCGGGCCGCTTGGCCCGCGCCTGGCGCATCGTCGCGACGCCGTCGAGCGTGCCCGGAAGCCGCATCGCCGAGATCGCCAGCGCGAATCCCTGGCGGCACACCGCGCGCAGCCCGGCCAGCCCCTCGGCGACGGCGGTTACCGGAAACCCTTCCTCGCGCAGTGTCGCCGCGATCGCCTCGCGCCGCGCATCGTCGTCGTCGATGACCAGGATTTCGTGAGATTCCGGATACATAAGGCCGCCCGCTCTGCCCTCGACACCTTGCCATGTTGGCGGCGCGGACTTAATGCGCCATTTATATCGCCACGGTTTTTTCAGTAAATTAGAGAGAATTCGAAGATTAAATCCAAGTTAACCTAAGTCATTGTCTCACTTATATCATATATAGAGAGCTCAATACTGCATAACACGCACAGATTGCAGCCTTGCCCTGTCGCGGCCGTCGTGAAATCCTCGCCGCCGCAGCCGCTGCCGGGAGAACCGCCGATGTTCGAACAGACCCTCGATATCGCCACCAGAGCCACGATCGAGAGTAAGACGGGGCCGATGGAGACGTTCATCTGCCATCCCGAGCGCGGCGGCCCGTTTCCGGCGGTGATGCTGATGATGGACGCGCCGGGCATCCGCGAGGAATTGCGCGACATGGCGCGCCGCCTCGGCACGGTCGGGTATTACGTGCTGCTGCCGAACCTCTATTACCGCGCCGGCCGCGACACGCTGTACGGCCCCGACGTGCTGGAGCACGGCAGCGCCGACCACACGCGGATGCGCGCCGTGCGCACCAGGTTGACGATCCCGCCGGTGATGGACGATGTCGCCGCGATGCTCGCCCATGTCGACGCGGACAAGGCGGCGAAGCCCGGCCCGGTCGGCGCCCACGGCTATTGCATGAGCGGCCCCTACGCGCTCGCCGCCGCCGCGCGCTACCCCGACCGCGTGACGGCCGCCGCGTCGTTCTACGGCACTTGGCTCGTCAACGACGCCGAGGAAAGCCCCCACCTCAACCTCGGCAAGGTCAAGGGCGAACTCTACATCGCCTGCGCCGAGCACGACGACCTCGCCCCCCTGCCGATGGTCGAGGAACTGCGCACTCTCTTCACCCGCGCCGGCACCGCCGGCGAGATCGAGCTCTACCCAACCGTCCACCACGGCTTCGCCTTCCCCCAGCGCTGGTGCTACGACAAACCCGCCGCCGAGAGGCATTGGGAACGGCTGATCGCGTTGTATCGGTGGCGGTTGGGGTAGGAACAGCCGGACCCAAACGGCGGTTTTGCCGACCAGGCCGAGCCGAGCGCGAACGATCAGCCCACCTGCCGGATGAGCGTTCGCCAGAGCGGCAGCAGCACCACGTTTCAGCGGCGAGGTTTCACCGGCCGGTTTTTCAGCACGATCGCGAGAATTATCAGCCCGAACATGAGCAGCCGGGGCAGGTAGTAGAGTGGTTCGATTTCTTCCGAGACATGGCTGAATGCCAAGACGAAGCGCGAAATTGCATCGATGCCGAATGCGATCCCGAACAAGAGAAACAAGCTGTCGCCAGTCTGTCGCCAAAACCGAAGAAAGAACATTGCCGCCACCAGAGAGGCCATGGCGACCGCGCCGAGCAGCGGAGCGGCGGAACCGTTCATTCCGATCTCCAAATCAGGCCGTACAACAGGACAACCATCGCCATCAAGGCGACGACATTTCTCAGTACGGACAGGTCGACTTGCAGGAATACCAGCTTGTCGAGCACCAGTAGGAGATTATTGAGGGTCAAGCCGGCGAAGGCGAGGCCGCTCCACAGCAGCAGGCCCGACCGTCGCCGGCGATGCGCCTGGATCAGCAGCCACGTGCACAGCAGCGCGGTCAATGCGCATAGGGAGTAGACGATATCGGCCATGCTATCGGTCCTTCCGGAACCTGAAGGCATCGGCGAACTCCCGGATGCGGCGCTCCTTGGCGTGGATCATGTTGGTCACCGGTATCAGATGCTTCGCGTAAACCGCCGCCAGCCGATCGATCAGCGAGCGGTTATCGCCTGTCCTGGGCTCGTAACGGTAAATACCATGGTCGCAGCTCAATAACTCGTTGGCGCAGAGGCCTGCCAGCACGGCTTCGACTTCGCGCTCGCCTGCATAGAGCCGCCGCGCCACGTGCGCCGGCTCCCACCGCCCGCCAGGATCGGCACGCAACAGCAACAGCGCCTCAAGCTGCGTAATGGAATCGATGTACCGCAGGATGAAGTCCTGGAGGTCCCCCGGAATGACATCGTTCGACATGCCTGCTACCGCGGCTTTGGCAGGCCCGACCGACCGGCCGTTGCACCAGCCACGAGAAGCGCTATAGGCAATGCCAAAACTCGGCTTTCTCGGGTTGATCCGCCCCAACTATACAGGCTTGCCGTGCGGTTGCCATGATTGGCTGGCGCGGCTGGGCGCTTCCCATCGATATGAAGACGGCAACCTTCACTGCCCAGCAACGCGGAGTGCCTCCCGAATGGGTTATGCTGCTGCATCATGGATTTGATTGTCACCCAGACTGTGGGTTTGCTGATGGCGGCGATTTTCGTCGCCATCGTGGCCCGGCGGTTGCGCCTTTCTTACACCGTCGGCCTCGTCATTGCGGGCATGGCACTGGCGCTGGCGCGAATAGATACCGAAAACACGCTGACTCACGATTTCATTTTCGACGTAATCCTGCCGCCGCTCCTGTTCGAAGCCTCGCTCGCCATCCCCATGCGCGAGCTTCGCCGCGATGCTTTGCCGGTCCTGACGCTGGCAATCGTCGGTGTGCTGATCTCCGCGGCCGTTGTGGCGGCAGGCATGGTAACGATCTTGCACTGGCCGGTAAAACCCGCGCTGGTCTTTGGTGTCCTGATCGCGGCCACCGATCCCGTTGCCGTTATCGCGATGTTCGTGGACACCGGCGTCAAGGGCCGTCTGCGTCTTCTGGTCGAGAGCGAGAGTTTGCTCAATGACGGCGTCGCGGCGGTGTTTTTCGTTCTCCTGCTCACGTGGGCGCAAGCAACCGATACCGCGGCGCTCAGTGCGATCGATGCGGTCCGGGCCTTGCTGCTGACGTCGGGCGGCGGCGTTATCGTCGGGCTTCTCTGGGGCATCGCGGCGATCGGGACCGCCGGCCGCACTTCCGATCACCTCGTTGAAACGGCATTGACGACTGTGGCCGCATACGGGTCGTTTCTCTGTGCGGAATGGCTTCACGCATCGGGTGTCTTGGCGACGGTCGCGGCGGGTCTCCTGATGGGAAACCTCGGGATATTGAATGCGTCGGAGCGAAGCCGTGTCTCGATACGGGGCCGCGAGTTCGTGATGTCCTTCTGGGAATTTGCGGCGTTTGTGGCCAATTCGCTGGTCTTTCTCCTGATGGGCGTAACGGTCGCGGGGATTCCGTTCGGCGCTCTGGGCGCTACGGCTCTGGGGACGGCAATCCTTCTGGTGTTGGCCGGGCGCGCGGCGACGGTCTACCCGCTTTGCCTGATTTTCGCGCGATCGCGGTGGGCGGTCCCGCTCCGTGAACAGCACATATTGTGGTGGGGCGGCTTGAGAGGCGCGCTGGCGTTGGCGCTCGCTTTAGCCCTGCCGCCCTCTCTAGCCTGGCGCCACCAGATCGTCATCGCGGCATTCGGGGTCGTCACGTTTTCCATTGTGGTTCAAGGAATAACCATGCCCTTCCTGCTCAGGATGCTCGGCATCCTACCGGCGAACAGGGGGCGGTGAGGCTGGGTGGCGATAGGTGGTCAGGCGAGCGGACGTAACGGGCAAAAGCAGCCGGCGCAAAGGCCTCTCCGGCCGGCGGTCGCCAACATCATGCGATCGCGGCCGCCCCCGCAGCGACCAGTGCGACCGCGCTCAAACCCGCCTGCGCCTCCCCTCGGCTGCAGGGTTACGCTTGCGCGGCGACCCGATGTTCGTGGACCTGCAGGTTGCAATAGGCGGCGCGCAGCAGCGGCGTGTCGAGGTCGAACCGGCCGGCGCGCGCGACCATGTCGCCGATGATCGCGTCGGCCTCGGTACGGCGGCCGCCGCCGAGGTCGTGGTGCATCGAGGCGTTGTTGACGCTGCCTTTGGTCGTCAGCATCGTGCCGATCTGGGTCATGTAGGCCGGGCGCGGGGCAAACCCCGAGGCGGCGGCGACGCTGCTGCACTCGCCGAGGAAATCGCGCATCAGCGTCTCGCCGTCCCTCGTCGCCATGATCTCGCCGATGTTCCCGCGCATCAGGCAGTTCATCCCTGCCATCGACGAGATCATCACAAACTTTTCCCACATATCGAGCCTGATGTTGTCGCTGCCCGGCGCATCGACCTGGGTTCCGGCGAACTCGGCCGCGACTGCCGTGGTGCGGGCGCTGATCCCGCCCTTGAGCTCGCCGAAGGCGATGCCCGAGAGGCGGTTGTGGTGGTGCACCTCGCCCGCGGCGCTGAGGCTCGCGCCGACATAGGCGACCCCGCCGAACACCCGGTCGGCGCCAAACGCGGCCTCGAGCCGGTCGAGATGCCCGAGCCCGTTGAGGAGCGGCAGCACCACCGTATCCCGCCCGACCGCCGGCCGGACCGCCGCGATCGCCGCGTCGAGGTCGTAATGCTTTGCGGTCAGCATGACGAGGTCGTAAGGCCCCGACAGCGTCTCCGCCGTGGTCACCACCGCCGGCACGTGAAAGTCACCCAGCGGACTGTGCACGGTGAGCCCGCTCTCGCCGAGCAGCGCCGCCCGCGCGCCGCGCACGAGAAAGGTCACGTCGCGGCCGGCCTCGGCCAGCCTGCCGCCGAAATAGCCGCCGACCGCGCCGGCGCCGAGAACCAGGATGCGCATCGCCAATAACCTCTTAGTCGGGGCCCCTTAGCGGGTATTGCGGGCGCTGGTCATCGACAGCCCGCGCAGCACGTCCAGCGCCTCGATCAACTGCTCGTCCTCGGCGGTGCCGATATCGTTGGTCGCGACCGCCGGCTCGCCGCCCGGCGGCGGGGTCTGGGCCGTGCTCGGCGTCGCGTTGGGCGGCGCGCCCGACGACGACGACGTGGGCGGCGTCGTCTTGTCCGCGGCGGGTTTCGGCTGGTTGCCGGTGCCGAGCGGGGCGACCGGGTCGGTGTTCTTGAGCGCGCCGCGCAGATCGGCCTCGTGCCGCGTATCCGTGCGCGCGAGCCGTTCGAGCTTGAGCGGGCTGACCGCGAGGTCCGGGGTGACGCCCTTGCCCTGGATCGCATGCCCGCCCGGCGTCTCGAACCGCGCCGTCGTCAGCCGGATCGCGCCCTCGTCATTGCCGATCGGGATCGTCGACTCGATCGCGCTCTCGCCAAAGGTCTTGCTGCCGAGCAGCACCGCGCGATGGTCGTCCTGCAACGCGCCGGCGACGAGCTCCGCCTCGCGGGCGGTGCCGCCGTTGACGATCGCGACGATCGGCAGCCCGCTCGCCAGATCGCCCGGCGTCGCCGCGAGATGCTTTGGATCGCCCTTCCGCGCCTTGACGATCGCGATGTCGCCCTTGTCGAGAAACGCGTCGGCGGTCGCGACCGCGGCGTCGAAATTGCCGCCCGCGTTGTTGCGCAGGTCGAGCACATAGCCGATCAGCTTGTCGTTTGCCTGCTGGCGCAGATCCTTGACCGCGGCGGTGATGTCGGCCGCCGTCTTGTCGTCGAACCCGGCGACGCGGATATAGCCGATCGTGTTGGTTTCGACGTGGGAGGTCACGGTCTTGAGCACATCGGCGGTGCGCTTCACCGAAACCTCGATCGGCGACGCCGTGCCGCGCCGCAGCAACAGCTTGACCTCGGTATCCACCGCCCCCCGCAGCCGCTGCTCGACATCGCCGAGCGACATGTCGTAGGTCGGTTCCTTGTCGATCATGTAGATCTGGTCGCCGGGCTTGATCCCGGCCGCGGCGGCGGGTGACCCGTCGCGCGGCGACACCACTTCGAGCTGGCCGTTCTCGATCGTCACGACAATCCCGATCGCGCCTGCCTGGGCTGGGGTCGGCGCGGATTCGGCCTTGTATTCGGACGGCGTCAGGTAGACGGCGTGCGGGTCCATCGCCTGCAGCATCCCGGCGATCGCGGTCGAGACGAGCCTGTCGTCGCCGACCGGCTCGACGGCATCCTGGCGGATCCGCTCGAACGCCTCGTCGAACAGGTTGAGCTGCTCGTAAACCGCGCCCTTGCCGCTGCTCTTCGCCTGGGGAAAGGCGGCAACGGGCGCGAGGAGGGCGATCGAAAGGACCGCCGGTGCCCACTTGCGCATCAAATTTCGAACTCCAAGAAAACGCCGCACACTAGCCTGAACGCCGGCTATTGCAATCCCTCGCCGCAGCCGGAACCGCGACCTATGATGGCATTCTGGCTTATTCAAGGCGGGAGAGACGAGATGGCGGCGGTTCGGCTCGGCGGCGGCGCCTATACCTTCGAGGTCGACGAGAGCTGGGCCAAGATCCCGGACGGGATCGTGCTCGGCGACGTGGCGGCGGTCGGGGTCGACAGCCGCGACAACGTCTACGCCTTCAACCGGGGCGAGCACCCGGTCGCGGTGTTCGACCAACACGGCAATCTGCTGCGCACCTGGGGCGAAGGCGTCTTCACCCGGCCGCACGGCGTCCATGTCGCGCCCGACGACACGATCTGGCTGACCGACGACGGCGACCACTCGGTGCGGCATTGCACGCTCGACGGCAAGGTTCTCCTGACCCTCGGCGTTCCCGGCACGCCCTCCCCGTATATGAGCGGCGAGCCGTTCCACCGCTGCACCCATACCTGCCTGTCGCCGCACGGCGATTTCCTCTACATCTCGGACGGCTACGGCAATGCCCGCATCCACAAATACACGCCGGACGGCAAGCTGTTGTCGTCGTGGGGCGAGCCCGGCACCGACCCCGGCCAGTTCAACATCCCTCACAATATCTGCTGCGATCCCGACGGCTGGCTTTACGTCGCCGACCGCGAAAACCACCGCGTCCAGATCTTCGACGGCGACGGCAAGTGGGAGACCCAGTGGAACTACCTCCACCGCCCCAACGGCATGTGCCTCGCCCGCGGCGCCAGCCCGCTATGCTACATCGGCGAGGGCGGCCCCTCAGGCGAGATCAACCGCGACTGGCCCAATATCGGCCCGCGCGTCAGCATCCACTCGACCGGGGACCACCAGGTCATGGCCCGCCTCGGCAAGATGCACGCCGGCATCGCCCCCGGCCAGTTCACCTCGCCCCACGGCATCGCCGTCGACAGCCACGGCCACATCTACGTCGGCGAACTCAGCGGCCGGTCGTGGTCGAGGTTTGCGACGGGCGACGCCCCGGCGAGGCGGCGGGTGATCCACAAGCTGGTCAAGGTGGCAGCGTGATCTTGTAGATCAATTTAATCTACATTATCTCTGCTGGTGGAGGAGATGGGCCATGCCAACGCAATTGCGGATCAGCCGGTGGGGCAACAGCCTCGGATTGCGCGTCCCCAAGGATGTGGCGGCTCGCGCCGGCCTGGTCGAAGGCACCCGCGTCGAGGTCGAGGCATTCTCGGACGGTCGGATTGTCGTCACGCCTTCACGGCGGCGCTTCACGCTGGAAGAGCTGTTGGCCGGGATGACACCAGACAAGAAACATCCACTCGAGGATGACGGGCCGGTGGGTAAAGAGCTGTTGTGATGGATGTTCCGGATCGTGGCGACCTTGTATGGCTGCTGTTCTCGCCTCATGCCGGCCGCGAGCAAGCGGGGCGGCGTCCGGGTATCGTGTTAAGCTCGCGCGCCTACCATGAGCTGTCTGATTTGGCGATCGTTTGCCCAATCACCAATCGTGAGCGGGGTTGGCCGACCGAGGTGAAACTTCCGGCCGGCCTGCCGGTTTCCGGGGTCGTGCTTGTCGACCAGGTGCGCAGCGTCGATCGCGAAGCCCGCAAGCTGGAAGTTCTAGGCCCGGCTCCGGAAAGCGTCATGGAAGAGATTAACGCTCGCCTGGCGCCGCTGCTCCACCTCTGAACCTTCTAGCTCCGCCGCAGCTCCATATTCCCGAACCCGTCGAGCCGCGCGGTCCACCCCGGCGGCACCAGGCAGGTCGCGTCGTATTCCTCGACGATGCACGGCCCGGGATGCGGCGCGGCGAGCGCGCTGCGGTTGACGATTCGCGCCTCCAGCCAGCCTTGTCGCGGACCGAAATAGGCGCGGCGGGTCGGGGTGGCGATCGCGATGTCCGGGGCGAGTCCGGAGGCGGCGGCCAATTCCGAGCGCGGGCGGTCGGGGATGCCGGTGCCGATCACTTCGAGGCTGACCAGCTCGACCGGCTCCTCGACCCCGGCGCGGTGGCCGTACGTGCGCTCGTGCTCGGCGCCGAAATCGGCTTCGAGCGCAGCCAGCGCCGCACCGTCGACCGGCCCGTCGCGCATCGCCACGCGCAACTCGAACGACTGCCCCTGGTAGTGCAGGCTGGCGCTGCGCCGGATCGCCACCCGGTCCGCCGCAAACCCGTCCTCGCCGAGCCGCGCCCGCGCCTCGCCTTCGAGCCCGTCGAGCACCGCCGCCACCTCCGCCGGGTCGAGCGCGCGCAACAGCCGCTTCCGCGTCTGCGTGAAATAGTATTCGAGGTCGGCGTATAAGAGCCCAAATGACGAAAACACCCCGGCCGAGGGCGGGATCAGCACCTGCTTGATCCCCATCTCCGCCGCCATCCCGGCCGCAAACAATGGCCCGTTCCCGCCGAACCCGACCAGCGCGTATTCCCGAGGATCGCGCCCGCGCTCGCTGGAAACGGCCTTCAGAGCCCGGATCATGTTCGACGCCGCGATCAGGTGCGCGCCGTGCGCCGCCGCCTCGACGCTCATGCCGAGCGGCCGCGCGACCTTGTTCTCGATCGCCGCCCGCGACTTTGCGGCGTCGATCTTCAGCGCCCCGCCGACGAGGTGCGTCGGGTTGAGATAGCCGAGCACGAGGTTGGCGTCGGTCACGGTCGGCTCGGTCCCGCCCTGGCCATAGCACACCGGCCCCGGCACCGCCCCGGCGCTCATCGGCCCGACCTGCAACGCCCCGCCGGCGTCGATCCACAGAATCGACCCGCCGCCCGCGCCCACCTCGGCGAGGTCGATCGCCGGCACCTTCAGCGAATACCCCGCGCCCGACAGCAGCCGCGACCCCAGCACGATCCCGGCCCCGACCTGATACTCGGTCGCGCGCGTGACCTCGCCGTCCTCGATCAGCGACGCCTTCGCCGTGGTGCCGCCCATGTCGAACGAGATCGCCTTGCCGACCCCGATCCGCCGCGCCAGCGCCCGCACCCCGACGACACCGGCGGCCGGCCCCGACTCGATGATATGCATCGGCGTCACCGCCGCCGCCTTCGCCGTCGTGAGCCCGCCATTCGACTGCATCAGGAGGAGCGGCGCATCGATGCCGATCCGCTCCGCCTCGGCGATGAGGCGCGTCAGGTAGCGCTCGACGATCGGCCGCACATAGGCGTTGATCACCGTCGTCGAGCTGCGTTCGTATTCGTTGATGACCGGCAGCACCTCGGCGCTGACGCACAGCGTGAGGCCGGGCGCGACCGCCGACACGATCTCCTTCACGCGCAGCTCGTGCGCCGGGTTCTGGTACGAGTGCAGCAGGCACACCGCCACCGCCTCGACCCCCTCCGCCGCGAGAAACCGTGCCGCCCGCACGACACTCTCCTCGTCGAGCGGCTTGTCGATCCGCCCGAGCGCATCGACCCGCTCATCGACCTCAACCCGCAGCCGCCGTTCCACCAGCGGCACCGGCTTCGTCCACGACATGTCGTAAAGCCGCGGCATCCTCAGGTTGCGTATCTCCAGCACATCGCGGAACCCGCGCGTCGTGATCAGTCCGGTCCGCGCCCCCTTGTGCTCGAGGATCGCATTCGACGCGACCGTCGTGCCGTGCAGCAGCTCGACCACCCGAGCATCGCCGATCTCGCCCAGCAGCCCCGCCAGCCCCTCGACAATCGCCCGCGCGTAATCGTCGACCGTCGACGACACTTTTCTGGTGTACCGCTCACCCCCCTCGCCGAGCACGACGATGTCGGTAAACGTGCCGCCGATATCGACGCCGACGCGGAAGGCAGGCATCACCGACGCCGCCAATAATCCCCTCGCCCGCATTGCGGGAGAGGGAGGGGCCTATCGCGTAGCGATGGGAGGGTGAGGGCATGGAAGCGCCGTGCCACGTTGCCCTCACCCGCCGATCCCCGGCTCTGCCGAGGTCGCCACCCTCTCCCGCCATGCGGGCGAGGGGATTTGGGATTCTTGCTCTCCCGGTGGCCACGGGGTGAGGGGCCGGCACGAACCATCGCCCCTACTCCGCCGCCAGCTTGTCGCCGTGGCTGTAGACCGGCACCTCGGCCCAGCTCCGGCTCGCGCGCATCTTCACTCGCAACGCCACGGTAGCCGGCGCATCCACGCGGCCCTCGGCGACCACCACCCCATAATCTTCGCGCGCCGCCCCCTCGCTGACGAACTCGTTCCGCACATCCCTCAACACCGCCGCCGGCTCGCGGTCCAGCGGATCGCCCCAGCCGCCGGCGCCGGCGACTTCGTGGCGGAAGAGGTCGCCTTTCTTGATGTTCATCGTCAGCTTCGACGGCAGCGGCTCGGGATGACTGTCGGGATTGAGGTAGTTCATCGACGGCCGCCCGGCGCCGCCGCCATAGAGCCCGAACGGGCGGAAATCTCGGCGGTCGGAGCGGACTTGGAGGATCGCCTCCTCGGCGAGCAATCTGTATTCGCGGCGGAACGGGGCGCCGCCGCGGAACTTGCCGGGGCCCATCGCGTCCTGGATGAACTCGTAGGCGGTGATCTGCAACGGCTGCTCGGTCTCGGTCACCTCGATCGGCTGCGAGGCCATGTTCGCGTAGATATGCGAGTTGCCGTCGAGCCCGTCGGCATAGGGCCGCGCGCCCCAGGCGCAACAGGTGAAATCGACGTAGATGAACGGGTTACGGTCCGCATCATAACCTCCGATAGAAACTCCGGTGTTGCCGCCGTCCGACGCGGCGAAGACCTGGTCGGGCAGCATCTTGGCGAGCGCCCCGAACATGCAGTCGACCATGCGGAACCCGGTGAGGCCGCGCGCCGCGCAGGCCGCCGGCAGCACGCCATGCGCGATCGTCCCGGCCGGCGCGGTCACCGTGATCGCGCGGAACACGCCCTCGTTGGTCGGGATGTTCTGCGGCAGGACCGAGCGGATGCCGCAATAACTTGCCGATTTCGTATAGCTGAGCGTGTTGTTGATCGCGCCCTTGACCTGCGGCGACGAGCCGGTCCAGTCGCAATGGATCGTATCGCCCGCTTTGGTGATCGTGACCTTGAGCGGGATCGGCACCCCGACATCGATCCCGTCATCGTCGATATGGTCGAGGAAATCGTAGACCCCATCCGGCAACTCACGGATCGCCGCCCGGGTCATGCGCTCGGCGTAATCGACCAGCTCGGTCATGTATTCCGGCAACCGCACGCCGTAACGCGTTGAAAGATCGATCATCGCCTGCTCGGCGATGTGGCAGGCGGCGAGCTGGGCGCGGAGGTCGCCGAATACCTTGACCGGCACCCGCACATTGGTCTCGACGAGGGCAAACAACGTCGCGTTCCGCTCCCCGCGGTCATAGAGCTTCAACGGCGGGATGCGCAGCCCCTCCTGGTAGATCTCGGTCGAATCCGACGCATTCGACCCCGGCACCCGGCCACCGACATCGGTGTGGTGGCACACCGTCCCGGCCCAGGCGATCGGCGCGTCCCCGGCGAAGATCGGCTTGAACACGAACACATCCGGCAGGTGCATCCCGCCACGGAACGGGTCGTTGAGGATGAACACGTCGCCCGGATGGATGTTGCCGGCGAAACTCTCCTTCACCGAGGCGATCGCGGTCGGCATCGAGCCCAGATGCCCCGGCAGCGTCAGCCCCTGCGCGACCAAGACGCCAGCGCCATCGAACAGCGCGGTCGAGTAGTCCATGTTGTCCTTGAGCACGCCCGAATAGGTCGTGCGGAACACGGTCAGCGCCATCTCGTCGGCGATGCCGAACAGCGCGTTCTTGAACAGCTCGAACTCGATCGGATCGCTGATCATCTCACGCCTCGCCGTAATGCACCCGGCGGAAATTGCGCGACGGGATCAGGTCGTCGACATGCACGTCCCACAGCGTCGCGTTGTCCTGCGCCTGGTGCTCGCGGAACAGCGTGTCGAGCTGGCCGTAGCTCGTCACCTTGTGGCCGTTGAGGCCGAAGCCGCGGGCGATCCGGGCGATGTCGCCGCGGCCGTGCGTCGCGTGCATCGGGTCGACGCCATAGGCACGGAACTTATGGGTTTCAGCACCGTAGCCGCCGTCGTTGATGATGCAGATGAGCACCTTCATGACATGGCGCTTGATCGTCTCCAATTACTGGATGTGCTGGTAGAGGCTGCCGTCGCCGTCGATCAGCATCACCCGGCCGTTGTTCCTGGCCGCGGCGACGCCGATCAGCGACGAGATGCCCGACCCGATCGCGCCGAAATCGAGCGGCGTATGGTACTTGCCGGCCATGCGTCCGTTGAGATGCGTCATCGCAAAGCTGAAGCAATGGCCGCCGGCGACGACGATGTCCCAATCCTTGGGCACGGCCGCGTTCAGCTCCTTGACCACGGGGCGCGGGTCGAGCGTGCCGGGGGTGGGCGTGTAAGGCTTCGGGTCCGGGGTCTCGGCATAGGCGGCGATGCGGCTCGCGATCTCGTTGCCGCGCCAGCCCTGGCGGCGGATGCCCTTCTCCCTGAGCCGCGCGACGATCTCCTCCGCAGCCGCCTTGGCGTCGGCCTGAACATGCAAATCCGCGGTGCGCAGCCCCTGCCACAGCCCTTTCGGCTGGGTGTCGATGCGCACGACCTTGGCGTTCGGGAAGAGATAACCGCCCTCGGTGGTGTAGTGGCCGAGCCCGGCGCCGGCGGCGATCACGAGGTCGCTTTCGGCGAACAGCTCGCGGCCGAGATCGGTCGCGAAGGTGCCGGCGATGTCGAGCGCGAACGGGTTGCCGTCGAAGAGGCCCTTGCCGAGAAGCGTCGTCGCGAGCAGCGCGCCGCTTTCCTCGGCAAGCCCTTCGAGCGCCCCCTTCGCCCCCGACCAGGTAGCGCCGCGCCCGCCGATGACGATCGGCCGCTCGGCCTCGGCGATCATGCCGGCGATCTCGTCGACGAGAGCCGGGTCGGGGCGGAGAGATTGCGGGCGGGGCATCAATTCGGTCGAGGGCTGGTAGTCGGGAAGGTACGGAAACTCCTCTTTTTGGAGATCGAGGGGCACGCTCAGCACCACCGGCTTCCGCTCGGCGCGGGCGATGTAGAACGCCTCGCGGACGCAATCGAGCGCCCGGTCGATCGTGCGGATCGCGACGAAATGCGCGCCGGTCGCCAGCGCCAGCGGCGCCTGGTCGATCGACTGGATGTACCAGGACGCGTTGATCGGCGCGTCGCCGGCGAACACCACGACCGGCGAATTGCCGCGTGCCGCCATGACGAGGGCGGTCATGATCTGGGTATAGCCGGGACCGCAGGTCACCGAGGCGACGCCGACCTTGCCGGTCGCGCGGGCATAGGCGTCGGCCATCGCGACGCAGCAATGCTCGTGCCGGGCATGAATGAGGCGCACCTTCTCGTTGTCGGCCATCGCCGCCGACCAGTACATGTTCGCGTCGCCCATCAGCGTGAACAGCGTATCGACGCCCTCGGCGGCGAAGGCCTTGGCGAGAATGTCGGAGACCTGGTTGTCGCTCATCGTGTGGGTTCCTTGCTGAAGAGCTGGCGCAGCCATGACTGGAGCGCCCGCCACAATATCTTGGTTCCGGAGAGCGCCGCTGCGCGAGGCGGCCCCTCACCCTCCCGCCGCGCGGCGACAAGCCGCTCCCTCTCCCCGCTCTCGCGGGGCGAGGGGTCGATCTGCTCCCTCGCCCCGCTGGCGGGGAGAGGGCTGGGATGAGGGGCTGCCCGCGCCGCCACCAGCTTCCCCATATTCTCCGCGAACTCGGCCAATATCGCCCGCGCGATATGCACCCCGCCGGCGTTGGCGAAGGTCTCCAGCGGCCCGGTGACGGTGAAATTGCCCTCGACCTTGAGCACCGTGGTCGCGTCGCCCTCGGCGACGACGACACCCTGGGCGTTGGCGCGCGAGGCGCCTCGCCCGTCGATGCCGCGGCCGTCGATCGTGCAGCGGCGGGCGGCGTGGTCGTAGGCGAGCCTGGCCTCGCCGCGAAAGGTCGCGACGGTGGGGCCGAACTTGACCCGCATCGTGCCCTGGTACTTGCCGTCGTCGCCGGATTTGGTCAGCTCGGCGCCGGGGATGCACGAGGCGACGATCGCCGGGTCGCACAATAGCGGCCACACGGCGTCGGGCGGCGACGGCAGGGTGACTTCCTCGCGCAGCGAAATCATGATCGGGAGGCTAGAGGCATCGGGTGGAGTTTGTCGATGGTGGAGGGCAGTGACCCACCACCGGCTCAGCTTGAATGATGGGCTTCGCTGGCGCTCAGCCCATCCTACGAGGTCCGATGCCGTAGGATGGGCTGAGCGCCAGCGAAACCCATCACCATCCGCTAAAACCGCTCGATCTGCTCGACGATCGGCCAGAATTCCTGGAAGACGCGTTCGCGGCGCTTGCGGTCGAGATCGTCGGCGGTTTGCATATCCGGGTGGAAATGCTTGCTGAATTCCTGTTTCAGCCGGCGGAACTTGGCGTCGCCGGCCCAGGCCGAGCGGGGGCTGGCGAGATGGTCGGCGGCCTGCCGGGCTCTGAGGCCGAGAATTTCGGCGCGGAGGTGATCGGCCAGCTTCTGCTGCTCCGCCAGGAGCCCCTGCAATGTCCTGATCTGGTCGACATCGTGGCGGTGGCGGGCCTCGTAGGTGGCGAGCGTCTCGCCGAGCTTTCGCGTGCGCAAGACCATCTCCGGCGGCTTGGCGATATTGGCGAGCCGCGCCCCGGCCTTGCCCTCGGTGCCGAGGATTTCGGCGAGCACCCCGCGCTGCGCGGCGGCGAGCTCGACCGTGATGTCGCCGAGCCGCAACACCGCGACGAGGTCACCGGGCCGCAAATCGTTGCCCGGCCGCTTGCGCCATTGCACCGACCATATGCGGTCGGCGGTGGGGATTTTCGCGAGCTGCCGGTGCAGCCGCTCGCGCTGGGCCTCGGCGCAGGACCGCGCGATCCGGTCTGGTGTCGGCACGACCAGCGTCGGACTGCGAAATGCGCAGCGGATCGTCGTTTCCCGCCGGTAAAAGAGCCTCATGGCGACCCCGAAACCGTATTCGCTGGTGCGAGCGTCGCGCTGGAGGGTTAAAAATTTACCCATGATGGGACAAGCTCACAACCTGGAGACCGCGCGCTCGATCGCCGAGCTGCGCGCGGTCGAGGCGGGATGGCGCAAGGCCGGCCTCAGCATCGGCCTCGTGCCGACGATGGGCGGATTGCACGAGGGGCATATCGCGCTGGTTCGCCGGGCGCTCGC
Source organism: Allostellaceae bacterium (assembly GCA_036268075.1). Taxonomy (GTDB): domain Bacteria; phylum Pseudomonadota; class Alphaproteobacteria; order ATCC43930; family CGMCC-115725; genus DATARH01. Next base: position 43,103 of record DATAUV010000104.1, read on the forward strand.
GGTGTGCGAGCGGGTGGTGGTGACGATCTTCGTCAACCCGCGCCAGTTCGGCTCGGCCGACGACCTCGCCCGCTACCCCCGCCGCGAGGACGAGGACCGGGAAAAGCTGGCGGCGGCCGGCGCGCATCTCGTCTTCATCCCGCCGGTCGCGGAGATGTACCCGGACGGGGCGGCGACGATTGTGTCGGTTGCGGGGCCGCTCACCGAGACGCTCGACGCGGTGCATCGGCCGGGCCATTTCGACGGCGTCGCGACGATCGTCGCCAAGCTGTTCCTGCAATCCCTCCCCGATGTCGCGTTTTTCGGGGAAAAGGATTTCCAGCAGCTCCAGATCGTCACCCGCATGGCGCGCGACCTCGACATCCCGGTGCGGATCGAGCCGGTGGCCACCGTGCGCGACGCCGACGGGCTCGCGCTGTCGTCGCGGAACCTCAACCTGTCGCCGGATGAGCGGCGCGTCGCGGCGGCGTTTCCGGCGGCGCTTTTCGCGGCGGCCGAGCAGATCGTGCGCGGCGGCGACATCGCGGCTACACTCGGCGAGGCCCGGCGCGCGATCCTCCGCGCCGGCTTCGACAAGGTCGACTACATCGAGCTCGCCGATGCCGAAACCCTGCATCCGGTTCACGCCCTCGGCCCTGGCCCGGCGCGCCTGTTCGGCGCCGCGTGGGTCGGCCCCACCCGCCTCATAGACAACCTGCCCCTCGCCTCTTCCTGACCCCCTTCTTCCTAACCCCCTTCTTTCTAAAGCGGAGCCCCCGAGATGCCTGATCTTCCCCGCCTCAACCCCGCGATCCGCGCGCTCGAAAGCGGCAAGCCGGCCTTTGTCACCTTCTCGCCGGGAGAGATCGGCGCGGCGCAGTCGATCGGCGCGGCGGGGTATGACGGCGTCGTCTTCGAGATGGAGCACAACCCCTACGACATCCGCCAGCTCCGCGACTGCATGCAATACATGCTCGACCGGGCGCAGATCCTGAAATCCGGGACATTGGCGCCGGCGGTCGCGCCGATGGTGCGCATCCCGCCCAACGGCAACGAGATGAACCAGTTCATCGCGAAGCAGGTGCTCGACATCGGCGTCTACGGCATCGTCTGGCCGCATGTCTCGACGGTCGACGAGGCGCGCAACGCGGTCCAGGCCTGCCGCTACCCGCGCCCGCGCGAGGCGGCCTATTACGAGCCGGCCGGCCAGCGCGGCGACGCCCCGCGCACCGCCGCGCGCTATTGGGGCATCGACCAGCCGACCTATTACAAGCGCGCCGATACCTGGCCGCTCAACCCCGAGGGCGAGGTGCTGGTCGTCATCATGTGCGAGGAAAAGCGCGCGATCCGCAACCTGCCCAAGATGCTGGACGAGGTGAAGGGGATCGGCGTCGTGCTGATCGGCGAGGGCGACCTGTCGCAGGACATGGGCTACCCCCGCCAGTACGAGCACCCTGAGGTCGCCGCCGCGATCGACGACATCCTGGCGATCTGCATCGACAAGGGCGTCCCCTGCGGCCACCCGCATGTCGACAATAACAACGTCGAAAAGCTGGTCGAGAAAGGCTTCCGCTGGCTGATGCCGGCCCCGACGCAGAGCTTCGCCGCGTTGCAGAAGGGGCTCGCGGCCTGCGGGCGGAAATAACGCTCGCTGCGCCCGGCCCTCACCCGCCCTTCGGGCACCCTCTCCCGCAATGCCTGCATTGCGGGAGAGGGTGGGTCGCGCAGCGAGACGGGCGAGGGCGGCGAGCGGAGCGAGCCGGGGCTCGCTCCCATCTTGCCAGCAACCGAGCTTAGGAATTTAGTGCTCCCCAAACACACCCCCAACGGAGGACACCCATGGACGCCGACGCCAAGAAAACCGCGCTTCGCATGATCCCCTACGGCATCTACGTGCTGACCGCCGACGACGGCAAGGGCGGGGTCGCCGCGGCGACGGTCAATTGGGTGACGCAGACCGCGTTCGCGCCGCCGCTCGTGGTCGTCGGCGTCAAGACCGACAGCGGCGCCTACGGCATCGTCAAGAGCAGCCAGAGCTTCACCCTCAACATGCTCGGCAAGGCGCATAAGGGCCTCGCCTTCACCTTCTTCAAGCCGGCCGCGGTCGAGGACGGCAAAATCTCCGGCCAGGCCTTTCACAAGGGCGCGAACGGCGCCCCGATCCTCGACGCCGCCCTCGCCGCGGTCGAATGCAAGGTGACGAGCATCGTCGAGCAAGGCGACCACCACATCGTCGTCGCCGAGGTGACCGAAGCGCACGTGCCGAACCCGATCGAAGGCCGCCTCGACGCCGCGATCCTCGAAATGAAGGACCTCGGCGACAACGTCTATTACGGCGGCTGATCGGGCCGCATCCGGGAGGTCGCCACAAGCGCGGCCTCCCCCGAAACCCCACAATCGTCATCCCGGCGCAGGCCGGGACCCACGGTCCAAACGCGCGAGCAGCGGATAAGTGGGTCCCGGCCTGCGCCGGGATGACGGCATCAAATCAGGATACCCGCGAGTTTTGGGCCGATTTCCAACCGCGGGGTGGTGAGATAAGCTTACAGGATGCCGCTGGATACGACCCCACTCGCCAACGCTGTGCAGCGCCTGCGCGAAGGTCTTGCCCAGTGTGCGGGCCGGCCCGACGACGAGCTGCTCCGTGATGGACTGCTCCAGCGGTTCAAGTTTACCTATGAGGCGAGCCGCCAGGCGCTCGGCCAACGCGGCGCCGCGCCTTCCGCGTCCGTCTGGCGCGGTTTCGGCCGACTCCGCCGCCAAAGCAACGGTGCGTTCGACGCCAAGAGCGCAAACGAGATCATTGCCGAGTTGCCCGCCTTCATAGTGGAGGTCGAGCGCCTGATCGCCGCGGACCGCCGACCTCTCGGCACGTGAGATCCACGCCGCACAGCGCCAAGCCGAAACCTGGGCGCCGTCGCGCCGGGCGGCGGCATCAGGCGCCGCTGCAGGCGGCCCCACCCAAGGGCGTCGAGGCGCGGCTCAACCATCTGATCGCGCGGGACCGGGCCGATCGGGTGATCCCGCTGGGCCTCAGGCGGCTTTGGGTCGGGGATTTGTACCACCGCATCCTGACGGTCGGGTGGTGCGTGTTTTTCGCGGTCGGGGCGGGGCTTTACCTCGCGGCGAACGCGGTCTTCGCGCTCTTATACCTGATCGAGCCGGGGTCGATCGCCAACGCGAAATCGGGCGCTTTCGCCGACGCGTTCTTTTTCAGCGTGCAGACGATGGCGACGATCGGCTACGGCCAGATGGCGCCGGCGACGCTCTACGCCAATCTGCTGATGACCGTTGAGACCGGAGTCGGGCTCATGTTCATCGCGCTGACGACGGGGCTCGTCTTCGCGCGGTTCTCGCGGCCGACGGCGCGCGTTCTGTTCAGCGAGGCGGCGGTGATCGGTCCGTATAACGGCAGGCCGACGCTATCCGTGCGGCTCGCCAACGAGCGGCAGAACCAGATCCTTGCCGCCGAGGTCTCGATGACCCTGGTGCGCGACGAGATCAGCCTCGAAGGCGACCTCCGCCGGCGGTTCTACGATCTGAAACTGGTGCGCGACCGCTCGCCGGTGTTCGCGCTGACCTTTACCGTGATGCACGAGATCGACCCCGACAGCCCGCTTCACGACGCCGATGCCGAAACTCTCGCCGCCGCCAATGCCGAGCTTCTCGTCACCGCGAGCGGCGTCGACGAGACCCTGGCGCAGCCGGTCCACGCCCGCACCTCCTACCTGCCCCACGAAATCCGCTGGGACCACCGCTTCGCCGACATCATGGGCTGGACCGAGGACGGCCGCCGCGCCATCGATTACCGGCGTTTTCATGATACGATGCGGCTCGACGAGGATACGTGAGCCGTAGGAGCCTCGTAGGATGGGCTGTGCGCAGCGAAGCCCATGCTGCCTCCGAAAAGAGTGATGGGCTTCGCTGCGCTCAGCCCATCCTACGATGCCGCCGAAGTCGGTGAGGACTGGAGGAACGCGGAATGACTGGAGTGACCTGGCCCAAGGAAGGAAATTCGCGCGTCCCGTACCGGATGTTCACCGACCCGGAAGTCTACAAGAGCGAGCTCGACCGGGTGTTCCTCGGCCCGACCTGGCAGTTTCTCGCGATCGCCGACGAATTGCCCAATCCCGGCGACTACAAGACGACGTTTCTCGGCGAGACGCCGGTCATCGTCACCCGTGGCGAGGACGGCGAGATTCACGCGATGGTCAACCGCTGCGCCCATCGCGGCAACCTCGTCTGCCTGAAGCGGCAGGGCAATGCCGACCTCCTCACCTGCGTCTACCACTCGTGGAGCTACGACCTCACCGGCAATTTGAAGAGCGTCGCGTTCCGCCGCGGCATCGGCGGCAAGGGCGGGATGCCGGAGGATTTCAAGCTTGAGGAGCACGGGCTCCGGAAGCTCCGAATCGACCATTTCGCCGGCCTCGTCTTCGGCACGCTGTCGGACGAGGTGCCGCCCTTCGCCGAGTACATCGGCAACCAGATCGGCGCGCGGATCGGCCGGGTCATGCACGGGAAGCCAAAGGTGCTCGGCACGACCTCGCAGATCCTGCACAACAACTGGAAGCTCTATCTCGAAAACGTCAAGGACACGTACCACGCGAGCCTCCTCCACACGTTCTTCACGACGTTCCGGATCAGCCGGCTGTCGATCGGCGGCGGCGTGTTGATCGGCGAGAGCGGCGGCAACCACGCGAGCTATACCCGCGGCGGCGGGAAACAGGCCGACCGGCCCGACAGCGACACGCTCTATGCCGGCATCCAGTCGAACCGCGACGGGCTGAGCCTCGCGGACCCGCGCCTCCTCGCGTCGAAGGAGGAGTTCGGCGACGACATTACCGTGCAAATTCTCTCGGTCTTCCCGAACTTCGTCTTGCAGCAGATCAACAACTCGATCGCGCTGCGCCTCGTCCTCCCCAAGGGCCGCGACGAGACCGAGCTCCAGTGGATTTATCTCGGCTTCGAGGACGACGACGCCGAGATGACCGAACTGCGCCTCCTGCAAAGCAACCTCGTCGGCCCGGCCGGGTATGTGTCGATGGAGGACGGCGCGGTCGGCGGGTTCGTGCAGCGCGCGATCGCCGGGTCCGAGGACGATCTGTCGGTGCTGGAGATGGGCGGCCACGACCACGTCTCCGACGACACGCGCACGACCGAGGCCTCGATCCGCGGGTTCTGGCAGGCCTACCGCCCGCTGATGGGCCTCTGATGACGCCGGATGAGGTGGTGCGCCGCCTCGAATTCGAGGCGCTCTACGCCGAATACGCGCATTGCCTCGACAACGACCGGCTCGAGGACTGGCCCGGCTATTTCACCGAGGAGTGCGCGTATCGGGTGATTTCGGCGGAGAGTTTCGAGGCCGGGATGCCGCTCGGGATCATCTACGCGACCTCGCGCAACATGCTGGTCGACCGCGTGATGGCGCTGCGCAAGGCCAATATTTATGAGCCGCAACGCTATCGCCACCTGATCGCCAATATCCGGCCCCTCGATCAGACAAATCCGCGCGAAGACGATGCCGGGATCGACGTGACCGCGAATTTCATCGTCGTGCGCACGATGCAGGACGGGGCAATGACGCTGTTCGCCGCCGGGCGCTACGTCGACCGCCTCGTTCGGATCGCGGGCGAATGGAGATTCGCCCGCAAGGACGCGGTGCTCGACAGCCGTCAGATCGACACGCTGCTCGCCATTCCTATTTGACATATTTGAACTTTCTTAACCATCCGCCAGTTCACCTGTCGGGGTATGGCAACGGGCAGGGGGCGCGATGAACATCCTGCTGATCGACGACGACACGCTGATCCGGCGATCGGTCGCGCGGGTGCTGCTGCAAAACGGCCATGAGGTCTTTACGGCCGAGGACGGAATCCGCGGGCTGGAGCTGTACCACCGCCAGAAATTCGACCTGATCATCACCGACATCTACATGCCGCGCCAGGAAGGCATCGAGACCATCCTGACGCTGCGCCGCAACGACCCCGACACCAAGATCATCGCGATCTCCGGCGGCGGCAACACCGGCACCTCCGACGCCCTCGAAATGGCGCGCCTGCTCGGCGCCAACGCGACCCTCGAAAAACCCTTCCGCACCGACCAGCTCCTCGCCAAGATCAAGGCGGTCATGACCGGGCCCGCCGCGGAGTAACGGCCGCGCGGCACTGGTAGGATGGGCTGAGCAAAGCGAAGCCCATCGACTTCGCCGCCGCGACCCCCGGCGGCCTCCGCGCCGACCGCCCTGTACTCCGCGGTGAATCCTTCCCCGGCAGCATGGGCTTCGCTTCGCTCAGCCCATCCTACGAAGGATGCGCGAGGGCCTGCCCCTCCCCTGCTTCTTGTTGCCGCCCGTGAAGCTGGCATAGGGTTCTGCCGGGGTTTGAAGGGGGATCGAGTGAACCGTGTACCGAATGCGGCGCAGTTGCCGCCCATCCCGGGGTCGTGGGACCGCGAGGCCGATATCGTCGTCATCGGATCGGGCGCGACCGGGATGCCGGCCGCGATCGTCGCGCGCGAGGCCGGATGCTCGGTCATCATCGTCGAGGCCGAGGGCGACATCGGCGGCCACGCGATCACCAGCGGCGGCAACGTGCCGCTCGGCGGCGGCACCAGCGTGCAACGGCAATACGGCATCCACGACACGCCCGACCTCCTGTTCCGCGACCTGACCGACTGGTCGGTGGTCGGCCCCAACGGCTTCCCGGACTACCGCTACAACGACCGCGAAATCATCCGCGCGTTTGCCGACAACAGCGTGCCGTGCTTCGAGTGGCTGCTGGCGCACGGCGTCGTCTTTGTCGACAAGGGGCCGGACGAATCCGGCGGCAACTCGGTCGGAAACTCGGTGCCGCGCGAGATGCACTGCATGGTCGGCGCGTGGGAGACGGTGCAGACCGGCCGCCCCGCCGACCTCGCGACCCAGAAGACGCGCTCGTCCGGCAATGGCCTCATGCGCCCACTCGAGGTCGCGGCGCGCAATTGCGGCGTCGCGATCCTGCTCGAACACCGCATGACCCACATCCACCGTGAGACGCCCTATTCCGGCCCGGTGCTCGGCATTGCGGTCGAGCATAACGGCGCGACGCTCAACATCCGCGCGCGGAAGGCGGTGATCGTCGGCACCGGCGGCTCGACCGGAAACCTCAATTTCCGCCGCATGTTCGACCCGCGCCTCACCGAGGAATATTGCGGCCTCGCCGGCTCGCCGTGGTCGGACCAGGACGCCAGCGGCGAGCTCGCGGCGATGGCGGTCGGCGCCTCGCTGTGGGGGTTTTTCAATCAAACGGGAGAATTCGGCGCCAATGTCACCAAGGCCGGCTCGATCGGCTGCCAGTACAATTACCGCAACCTGCAATGGTTTCCGGGGAGCCGCGTGTTCCACCGCGCCCGCGCCTCGGGGCTCAAGGTGGCGAATTGGCAGGACCTCATCATGGTCAACATGCTGGGCCGGCGCTTTTACGACGAGACCGGCGGGCAATACGTCGCCAACAACTACGATTCGGTGAAGGACTACGTTCAGGGCAGCTATCTCAACGCCAAGAACTTCAAGTTCGCGCCGAACAACTTCCTCAACGCCGCGATGGCCGGGATCGACGACGGGCATAACGGCGGCGGCCCGATCTGGGCGATCTTCGACAGCGACGCGCTCGACCGCGAAGGCTGGGTCCCCGCCCCGCCGCATGTCGACATCGCCGAGGGGTTTTTCTTCAGCGCCGACACGATCGCCGACCTCGCCGAAAAGATCGTGATGAAATACCAGCGCGTGAAGATGCCGCCCGCCAACCTGGAAGAAACCGTCGCCCGCTACAACGGGTTCGTCGACACCGGCGTCGACGACGATTTCGGCAAGCCCAAGCCCCTTTACCAAATCCGCAAGCCGCCCTTCTACGCCGCCTGGGCCACTCCGGTCGTGCACGACACCCGCGCGGGTCTGCGCATCAACGGCAAATGCCAGGTCGTCGACATGAACGGCGAGATCATCGAAGGCCTCTACTGCGGCGGCGAAAGCGCCGGCGGCTTCAGCCAACACGGCCTCGCCCGCTCCGCGTGCCAGGGGCATATCGCCGGGAGTGTCGCGGTCGAGGAACCGACCAGGTAGCGCCGACCGAGGCGCCCGGCCGCTCCCTAACCGTCATCCCGGCGAAGGCCGGGACCTTGCCGGGGATGCAAGGAGTCAAGGAAATCCGCGGGTTTCACGATCCGCGATTTGGCCCGATTGTATCCTATCACGTGCCGATATTGTATCCCCCGCGCGTGCCTTCCGCGGCACCGCGGTCCGCTCGTGCTGTCCCCGAGTTTCACGCCTATATTGATGCGGATCTAAAAACATGGCTGGCCGGAGACATGGCTAGCCGGGCCAAGCCCGGCCATTTTCGGGAAGGAATTCCGCAAAACCTGAGCGTTTCTGCCCATTTACGAGCCGATTGTTACCCCGTCTGTTACCCCGCCGTCAATTCCAGGGTATGGAGCGTCGAACCTCAACGGCGCCCCGACAAGCCCACGACTGAGGGATGGTCGTAATCGCCTTTGATCGTCGCATGGCTTTGTTGCGATACTACGCCGAACCGCCCCCTTGCGCAGGCATCTGACGCTATGCTCCCCACATCGCCATGCCGGTCGAACACTCCCCTTCGTTCGGTCCTTCGTTCGCGAGCTTTCCCGCTCCCTACTACGACCTCGGCTGACTTCTCGCTCCGGCTCGACACCGTCACCCTTTCAGGCACAAGGCGAGACCTCCCCAGGTAAGAACGCACTCCTTCACCGCACGACCGCCGGATCTACGCCGCTTCCCCTTGATCACGAAGAGCTTCGCGGTTTCTTGCCCGCTCGCCCTGGTCGGCAACGCCTTCTATCCGGTTCTTGTTCATCGGCCCGCAGCTTCGATCCACGCTTCCTCCCCACACTCGGTCGCCCTCATGCAGTTGCGCTTCACTTCGTTCGCCGTGACCAGCTTACGATGGGACTTCCGCCCACAAGAGTGCGCCCATGCTGGGCGCACAAAACAAAAAAGCCCCCGATAGGGGGCCCTTTAGTTTGGTGCAACGGCAGCTTATTTGCGCGGCCTACCCGACGGGCGCTTTGCCACTGCGATCATCGATTTCGCCAGAGCGGGAACCCTCCCAACCCGCAAAAATCTGACATCCTCAAAGCCAGCTGCGAGGAGCAAAAGGCGCAGCGTTTTCATGGACCAGAACTTTATATGGCCGTAATCCCACAACACCGTAAAGTGAGCGTCCATTTTCCCGGGCACGGCTAGCACAAGATTCTTGAAATAAGAGTGATAGGGGTTGAAATAATTGCCACCCCTTCCGGCTTTAATAAACTGAATACCGAGGCTGCAAACTTCCGCGGTTCAAACAAATGCTCGACGACTTCAAGGCTCACAACGGCGTCAAATTCGCCGAAGTCGCCGCGAAGGTCATCATAAGCCGACGCGGTCTCAAACGCGATATGGGGGAAGCTTTCCTTGGCGTGGGCGATTCCGGAGGTGGAGGGATCGATGGCTGTGACCGTATATCCACGTTCGCTCATGGCGTTCGCGAACGCCCCATTGCCGCACCCGAGTTCGAATGCACGCTTTTCACCCGCGGGATCACGCGACAAGACGCTGTTCAACACATTAAAGACGGTGCGATCAAGATACGCGTGGTGTCCGCCCAAGAGCGCGTTGAAATAAGGATAGCGGGACAGGTCGGTCATGCCGGAGCCGTCACGCGACCCGGCGGATCAGCACGTCAGCGAGCACAAGCACGTCCATATCGGTGCGCAAAAAGCAATCAAGCGCCTCCTCGGGCCGGCACACGACAGGCTCGTTTTCGTTGAATGACGTATTGAGCACCATCGGTACGCCGGTCAGGTCGCGAAACGCCTCGATCAGCCGGAAATACCGCGGGTTGGCCGCGTGGGTCACGGTCTGCAGCCGGCCCGACCCGTCGACATGGGTCACCGCCGGCACCTGGGCGCGCTTTTCCTCGCGGATCTGGAACACCTGCATCATGAAGGGGACCGCGTCGTCCTCCTCGAACCACTCGCCGACGGCCTCGTCGAGCACCGACGGGGCGAAGGGGCGGAACGACTCACGCTTCTTGATCTTGGCGTTGAGGATCGCCTTCATGTCGGCACGACGCGGGTCGCAGACGATCGAGCGGTTGCCGAGCGCACGCGGGCCCCACTCCATGCGGCCCTGGAACCAGCCGACGACCTTGCTTTCGGCAACCGATGCCGCGGTACGGCGGCACAGCTCGCCCTCGTCGGAAACGATTTCGATCGCGCAGCCTGCGGCGACGATCTCATCGCGGCGCGCCTCGATCACTGCGGCGATCTCGTCGGCGTCGAATTGCGGGCCCCAGAACGCGTGATCCATGACGAAGGAGCGCACGCCGCCGAGCCTCTGCCACACCGCATAGGCCGCGCCGATCGCCCCGCCGGCGTCGCCCGCCGCCGATTGCACATAGACGCGGCGAAACCCGGTTTGGCGCCGGATCTTGCCGTTGGCGACCGAGTTAGCCGCGCAGCCGCCGGCCAGCGCGATATCGGTCAGCCCATGTCGGCGGTGGAGCGAGCCGATCAAGTGAAAGAACGCCTCCTCGTACATCGCCTGGACCGAGCGAGCGATGTCGCGGTGACGGTCTTCGAGCGGCTCGTCGGGCTGGCGGCGCGGGCCGAGAAGGTCTTCGAGCGCCGGCGAGAACAAATCGCCGACGTGCGGCGCGCAATCCTCCCACTGGTACGCCACCTCCTCGACGTGGTGACGGAAATAGCCGAGGTCGAGCGCGAATCCCCCCTCCGGACCGAGCCGCACGATCCGTCGCATTTGGTCGAGATAGGCCGGCTCGCCGTAGGGCGCGAGGCCCATGACCTTGTACTCATCGCCGTAATACGGAAAGCCGAGGTAATGCGTCAGCGCTTCGTAGAACACCCCCAGCGAATGCGGAAAATAGACCCGCCCCTCGACTGCGATCTCCCCGCCCTGCCCTCGGCCCCACGCCGCGCTCGAAAAATCTCCGAACCCATCGACCGACACCACCGTCGATTCTGTGAACGGTGACACGTAATGCGCCGAGTAGAGGTGACAGAGAT
>DATAUV010000105.1:0-2732 GCA_036268075.1 Allostellaceae bacterium
GCGGCGAAAGCTTAGTTCCCGTTTTTTGACGCGCTTGCCGCTCGCTCGCCGGGTGAAGGGTTCGTGACTTTCGTGAGGCTGTGACCCCTCACTCGACCTCGCTCGGCTTCGCCTCCACTCGGTCACCCTCCCACAAGGGGAGAGGGCGCGTGCAGTGTGTGCGGCGCTCTCTGAATTTTCCGCAATTAAAAAACCCCGGGCTTTCGCCCGGGGCTCAGTCGAAACCTACCTAACCGCCAATCTCAATCGCAGACGCGAACGCGGCGGGTGTGTTCGTAGCCGTACTGGTCGACATAGCGGCGGTGAACGATGCGGCATTCTTCGTATTCGTAAGCCCGCGGCGGCGGCGCGTCGTAATAGGCCGGGCCGCCATAGGCCGGGCGGTTCATCTGCGAGCCGATGATCGCGCCGACCGCCAAGCCGCCGACAACGCCGGCCGCGACGCCATTGCCGCCCGCGGAGGCGGGCTGCGACACGGCCGTGAGCGCCAGGGCGGAAACGGCGACGAAAGTTGTGAGCTTCAACATGGGTTGCCTCTTTGTTGCATCTGAGCCGATTGCTCGAAACGATCTGCCGCATCCGCATCAGTCGGCCGCGGCCAAGCCGGGCACTTGCCGAACACTTGATTGCCATTATAGCCGACCAAAGTTGCTACGTGAAATGCAATCATTGCGCGCCCGTCGCCACAATTTCCGCAATGAAAAAACCCCGGGCTCGCGCCCGGGGCTAAGTTGGGAGGAGAGAGCCCCGCAGAAGGGCTCCGTCAGATGTACGCAGACGCAACGCGGTGAAATCGGTCCGCTGGTGGCGCAGCGTCTTAAGCTGGAATCCGCTCGTCGCTCTCGGTCGGCTCGCGCAGCACGTAGCCGCGGCCCCACACTGTCTCGATGTAGTTCTTGCCGGATGAGGCGTTGGCGAGCTTCTTGCGCAGCTTGCAGATGAACACGTCGATGATCTTGAGTTCCGGCTCGTCCATGCCGCCGTAGAGATGGTTCAAGAACATCTCCTTGGTGAGCGTGGTGCCCTTGCGCAGCGAGAGCAGCTCAAGCATCTGGTATTCCTTGCCCGTCAGGTGCACGCGCTGGCCGGTGACCTCGACCGTCTTGGTGTCGAGGTTGACCACCAGGTCGCCGGTGTTGATGACCGACTGGGCGTGGCCCTTGGAGCGGCGAACGATCGCGTGGATGCGGGCGATCAGCTCGTCCTTGTGGAACGGCTTGGTCATGTAGTCGTCGGCGCCGAAGCCTAAGCCTTTGACCTTGTCCTCGATGCCGGCAAGGCCGGAGAGGATCAGGATCGGCGTCTTGACCTTGGACACCCGCAGCGACCGCAGAACCTCGAAGCCCGACATGTCGGGCAGGTTCAGGTCGAGCAGGATGATGTCGTAGTCGTAGAGCTTGCCGAGGTCGACGCCTTCTTCACCGAGGTCGGTGGTGTAGACGTTGAAGCTCTCGGATTTGAGCATCAGCTCGATGGATTGCGCTGTCGCGCTGTCGTCTTCAATGAGGAGAACGCGCATTTAAGTCCCCTTCTCGCCGCGGAGGGCTCTCAGGTCGTTGCCGCAATGGGCGGCGAGGTTAAAAAAACGCTGTGGGACAAACCGATTCGACACTATCCCGCCATGGTTAACAAAACCTGATTCTATCCCGCAACCCTGCAATAGGCAGGACGCCCCGAATCGGCGTAAGATGTTGCTGGAGAGTGGTTTTTTGGCCACGGACCGGCTCAAGCTCCAAGTTAAGAATCGGACCTAACCGACTCGTCAGACTCGCCCTTTCCGTCCCGGCCGGGCGATTCGCGGCCGCTGTCCCTTCTGGACGATGACCCAATGATTAACGACGCGGGTAAACACCGAGTTAAAGGCGCCTTCAGGGCGGTAAGCCTAAGGCGGGGTTACCGGCTTTCTGGTCATTCCGGGTCCGCGCCTTTGACGCGTCCCGGAATGACGAGGGAATGAGATGAAAGCCCTGGCCGAGCAGATCAACGACATCGACGGCGTCGAGATCTACGGCCGCGTGGTGGCGGTGCGCGGGCTGATGCTGGAGATCGCCGGCCCCATCCATACAATGTCGGTCGGGGCGCGGCTGACGGTCGAGACCGGGGCCGGAAAGGGTATCCCGTGCGAGGTGGTCGGCTTTTCCGGCGGGCACGCGCTGGCCATGCCGTTTGCCGCGCTCGACGGCGTGCGGCGCGGCTGCCGGGCGGTGGTGTCGACCTCCGCAGGTCAGGTGCGGCCGTCCGAGCGCTGGCTCGGCCGCGTGCTCAACGCCATGGCCGAGCCGATCGACGGGCAGGGACCGCTGCCCGCGGGACCGGCGCCATACCCGTTCCGCGCCTCGCCGCCGCCGGCGCACGCCCGCATGCGGGTGGGCGAGCCGCTCGATCTCGGCGTGCGCGCGCTCAATACCTTCCTCACCGTCTGCCGCGGCCAGCGCATGGGCATCTTCTCAGGCTCGGGCGTCGGCAAGTCGGTGCTGCTGTCGATGCTGGCGCGGAACGTCGCCGCCGATATCTCCGTCATCGGCCTGGTCGGTGAGCGTGGCCGTGAGGTGCAGGAGTTCTTGCAGGACGATCTGGGCCCGGCCGGCTTGGCCCGTTCGGTGGTGGTGGTCTCGACCTCGGACGAACCGGCGCTGATGCGCCGCCAGGCGGCCTATTTGACGCTGGCGATCGCCGAGTACTTCCGCGACGTCAACAAAGACGTACTGGTGCTGATGGACTCGGTCACCCGC
>DATAUV010000106.1:0-65153 GCA_036268075.1 Allostellaceae bacterium
GGGCGGTACCCGGCCGGTGGCGGTGGCGCCGTATTTGGGATGTGCCGCGCAGCCGGCGAGGACGGCGGCAGCCAATCCGAAGGGAGCCAAGCGTGCGAAGCTCAGGCGCGTCATCGGCAGCCGCATAGCGGGCTTCGCGGCGCTGCACAACGCATTTCCGACCCACGCTGCCGGGTCCCGGCATTCGCCGGGAACGCCGACAGAGAACGGCTATGCGCTGCGCTCAGGGAACAGCGACAGCAATCCTTGCTCAGACGCGGCGCAACGCCCCCGCTCGGTAATCAATCCGCTGACCAGCCGCGCGGGCGTGACATCGAAGGCCGGATTGGCGGCGCGGCTACCTGGGGGAATGACGCGCACGCGCGCCACCCTGCCGTCCTCGGTCTGGCCGGCGATCGTGCCGACCTCGGACTGGTCGCGCTCCTCGATCGGGATTTCCGCAACGCCATCGGCGAGCGTCCAGTCGAGCGTCGAGGATGGCAGCGCGACGTAGAACGGCACGTTGTTGTCGCGCGCGGCGAGCGCCTTCAGATAGGTGCCGATCTTGTTGGCGACATCGCCGTTGGCGGCGGTGCGGTCGGTGCCGGTGATGCAGAGATCGACCATGCCCTGCCGCATCAGGTGTCCGCCGGCATTGTCGGCGATGACCGTGTGCGGCACCCCGTGCTGCAGCAATTCCCAAGCGGTCAGGCTGGCGCCCTGGTTGCGCGGGCGGGTCTCGTCGACCCAGACATGCAGCGGCACACCGTCGTCGAAGGCGCGGTAGATCGGCGCCAGCGCGGTGCCCCAATCGACCGTCGCGAGCCAGCCGGCGTTGCAATGGGTCAGGATCTCGACGCGCGCGCCTTTGGGCCGGTGCGCCGCCGCGATCAGCCCGGCGCCGTGCTCGCCGATCGCGCGGTTGATCGCGACGTCCTCGTCCGCGATCGCGGCGGCCTCGGCGAAGGCGGCTTCGGCCGAGGTTGCCGCGCGGCGCATCCGCTCCAGGGCCCAGTGCAGATTGACCGCGGTCGGGCGGGTCGCGGCGAGGGTCGCTATGGCGTCGTCGAGCGAATGCCCGGCACGGATCGCCAACGCGACGCCATAAGCCGCGGTCGCGCCGATCAGCGGGGCGCCGCGCACCTGCATCGACTTGATGGCGTGTGCGACCTCGTCGAGCCGGGTCAGGCGCAAAATCTTCAGCTCGTGCGGCAGCAGGGTCTGGTCGATGATCTCGACCGCGCCGTCGCCGGCGGGCCAAATCGTCCGCATGGCCTTGGCGCCGACTCGCATCGTTCAGCCGCCGAGGACGCGGCCGGCGACCGCGCCGAGCCGCGCCACCAGCGCCGGGTCGCGATGGTCGGGCGCGGTGATCAGCGCATGGTCGAGCGCGGTCTGGCAGCCCTGCCGGCACGGTCCCTGATGCCCGGCCAACAGCGGCACGATTTTCTTCACGAGCGCCCGCGCCTTGTCGGCATTGGCGAGCAGCACGCCGACGATCGCCTCGACCGTCACGTCGTCATGCCCCGGATGCCAGCAATCGTAATCGGTCACCATCGCCACCGTGGCGTAGCAAATTTCGGCTTCGCGGGCGAGCTTTGCCTCCGGCATATTGGTCATGCCGATGAGGTCGCAACCCCAAGCGCGGTAGAGTTCGCTCTCCGCCAGGGTCGAGAATTGCGGCCCCTCCATGACCATATAGGTGCCGCCGCGCCGGACCGCGATCTCGGTTTCGGCGGCGACCGCCGAGACCGCGTCGCCGATCCGCCCGCAGACCGGGTGCGCCATCGACACATGGGCGACGCAGCCGGGGCCGAAAAAGCTTTTCTCGCGGGCGCAGGTGCGGTCGATGAACTGGTCGACGACGACGAAATCGCCCGGCGCCAATTCCTCGCGCAGACTGCCCACCGCCGACAACGACAGGATGTCGGTGACGCCGCAGCGCTTTAGCGCATCGATATTGGCCCGAAAATTGATCGACGACGGCGGCAAAGCATGCCCGCGCCCGTGCCTTGGCAGGAACACGACCGGCTGGCCGTCGAGCGTGCCAAAGCAGAACTCGTCGGAAGTCTCGCCGAACGGACTCGCGACCCGCCGCCATTCGACATCGGCGAGCCCGTCGATCTGATAGAGGCCGCTGCCGCCGATGATGCCGATGACGGGGCCGCTCATCGTACCCCCGCTGTGGGAACTCAGTGCAGCTTGGACCACACCCTGCGCTTGGCCGCGTAGAGCACGCCGATCGCGACGATCAGGAAGAGGATCACCTTGAACCCCATCTTGTGCCGCTCGTCGAGGTTCGGCTCCGCCGCCCAGGACAGGAAGGTGACGACATCGTGCGCCATCTGCGGCACGGTCGACTTGGTGCCGTCGCCGAATTGTACCTGTCCGTCCGCGGTCAGCGGCGGCGGCATCGCGATCTGATGGCCCGGGAAGATCTCGTTGTAATACATGTTCGGGTTGAGCTTGACGTCCTTGGGAGCATCCTTGAACCCGTTGAGGATGCCGTAGACGTAGTCGGGACCACCCTCGCGCTGCTTGACGATCATCGACAGATCGGGCGGGAGCGCGCCGTTATTCGCCGAGCGAGCCGCCTCGTCGTTCGGGAAGGGGCCGACAAACGGGTCTGACGGGTGCGCCGGGCGCTGGAACATCTGGCCTTGGTCGTTCGGCCCGTCGCCGACCTGATATTGCGCCGCGAAGCCTTTGACCTGATCGTCGGTATAGCCGATTTCGCCGAGGTCGCGGAACGCCAGGTGCTTGAGCGGGTGGCACGCCGAACAGACCTCCTTGTAGACCTGGAAGCCGCGCTGCAGCGCCGCCCGGTCATAGGTGCCGAAGACGCCCTCGAACGACCATTGCTGGTGAGGCGGCTTGACGTCGGCTTCCTGGGCGCCCGCCGACCCGGCGAGCGCGAGCAGTGCCGCGGCGGCGATCCAAAGTGATTTCGCCATCGCCCTCACTCCGCCGGCGTTGCACTGCGGCCGAGCACGGCCGCCCCGATGCTGAGCGGCAGCGGTCGCGGCCGCTCCAGCTTGCCGATCAGCGGCAGCAGCACGAGGAAGTGGAAGAAATAGTAGAACGCCGCGATCCGCCCCTCGATCACGTACACGCCTTCCGGCGGGTGCGCGCCGACATAGCCGAGCACCAGCACCGACGCGACGAGGAGCCAGAAGATCTTCTTGTAGATCGGCCGGAACTTGGCGCTGCGCACCGGCGACGTATCGAGCCACGGCACGATGAACAGCACCAGGATCGACGAGAACATCAGCAGCACGCCGAAGAGCTTGCTCGGGACCGAGCGCAGGATCGCGTAGAACGGCAGGAAGTACCATTCGGGCACGATGTCCGGCGGCGTCTGCAACGGGTTCGCCGGGATGTAGTTCTGCGGGTCGCCGAGCAGGTTCGGCGCATAGAACACCAGCACCGCGAAGATCAGCAGGAAGACGGTGAGGCCGAACAGGTCCTTGATCGTGTAGTACGGATGGAACGGGATCGAATCCCCCGGCCCCTTGTGGTCGATGCCGAGCGGATTGTTGGAGCCGTGGGTATGCAGCGCGACCAGATGCAACCCGACCACCGCGAGGATGACGAACGGCAGCAGGTAATGCAGCGAGAAGAAGCGGTTGAGCGTCGGGTTGCCGACCGTGTAACCGCCCCACAGGAGCGTCACGATCTTGCCGCCGACGACCGGGATCGCCGAGAACAGATTGGTGATGACCGTCGCGCCCCAATAGCTCATCTGGCCCCAGGGCAGCACGTAGCCCATGAACGCGGTCGCCATCATCAACAGGAGGATCACCACGCCGAGTATCCACAACAGCTCGCGCGGATATTTGTACGAGCCGTAATAGAGCCCGCGGAAGAGGTGGATATAGACGACGACGAAGAACAGCGACGCGCCGTTCATATGGATATAGCGGAGCAGCCAGCCATAGTTGACGTCGCGCATGATGCGCTCGACCGAATCGAACGCCGTGTTCGAATTCGGCGTGTAGTGCATCGCCAGCACGACGCCGGTAACGATCATGACCACCAGCATGATCCCGGCCAGCGAGCCGAAATTCCACCAGTAGTTCAGATTGCGCGGGGTCGGGTATTCGTACAGCTCGTGCTGCACCATCTTGACGAAAGGCAGCCGGTAGTCGATCCAGCGCACGATCCGGCTGTTCAACACGCCGGGTCCGGTTGCGGCCATGGCGCTCTCCTAGCCGATCTTGACTGCGGTGGCGGAGGTGAAGTCGTAAGGCGGAATCTCGAGATTGAGCGGCGCGGGTCCGTCGCGGCGGCGCCCCGAGGTATCGTAGATCGAGCCGTGGCACGGGCAGAACCAGCCGTTGAACGGGCCGCGCGGGTCGCCCTGCTTTTGCCCGAGCGGGATGCACCCCAGATGCGTGCAGACGCCGACCATCACCAGCCACTCGGTCTTCTTGACCCGGTCGGAATCCTTTTGCGGATCGCGCAAGGTCGAGATATCGACCTCCTGGGCTGCCTTGATCTCGTCGGGGGTGCGATGCGCGATGAACACCGGCTTGCCACGCCAGGCGATTGTCAGGCGCTGGCCGACCTGGATCGGCGCCATGTCGAATTCGGTCGTCGACAGCGCGAGCGTATCCGCGGCCGGGTTCAGGCTGTCGACAAACGGCCAGAGCGCCGACAGAGCGCCGACAGCGCCGAGCGCCGTCGCGGTCAGCAACAGAAAATCGCGCCTGGTTTCGCCATCCTGGGCGTGCAAAACCTGCGATTGCGCCGCTTGCGCCATATAACCCCTCGTTCAAACGCCGCCATCAACCCGGCGGCCGCCCCGCCGGCAAGCTATACCGTTGAAGTAGCCGAACTATGCGACAGACTGCCGCATAAATCGGCGCTTCGGGCAGTCCTGCCGCCGATCCAGTAGCGGGATCGGCGATGCACGCAAGTCCACTTCCGCAAAACCCTATCCGCCTCGCCCTGTTCGAGCCGGATATCCCGCAGAATACAGGAACCTCGATCCGTCTGGCGGCCTGTTTTGGGGTTCCGGTCGATTTGATCGAGCCGTTCGGCTTCGTTTTCGACGATCGGCGCCTCAAGCGCGCCCTGCTCGATTATGCCGCGCTCGCGACGATACGCCGCCACGAATCGTGGGCCGCCTTTGCCGCCCGGCGCGACCCCGGATCGCGACTCGTGCTGCTGACCACGGCGGGCGACGTGTCGCTGTACGATTTTGCCTTCGCGCCCGGCGACACGCTGCTGCTCGGCCGCGAGAGCGCCGGCGTGCCGGATTTCGTGCACGGGGCTGCGGCCGCGCGGCTTCGCATACCGTTGCAGGCGGGGGCCCGATCGCTCAATGTCGCCGTCGCCGGGGCGGTCGCGCTGAGCGAGGCGCTACGCCAGACCGGGCATTTCGCCGGCAAGTGACAGCATGGACGCGACCGAGGACCGGAAAGAACAAGCGAGTGCATGGTTCGCCGCCCTGCGCGACCGCATCTGCGCCGCGTTCGAGGCGATCGAGGACGAGGCGGTCGAGGATGCCGGGGCCGGACGGCCGGCGGGGCGGTTCGAGCGGCGCGAGTGGCAGCGGCCGGGCGGCGGCGGCGGCACGATGGCGGTGATGAAAGGCCGCGTGTTCGAAAAGGTCGGAGTCAACATCTCGACCGTCTTTGGCGAGTTTTCGCCCGAATTCCGCGGCGAGATCCCGGGCGCCGCCGAGGACGGACGGTTCTGGGCCGGCGGCATCTCGCTGGTCGCGCATCTGTGCTCGCCGCTGGTGCCGGCCGTGCATTTCAACACCCGCCACAT
This sequence comes from Allostellaceae bacterium, assembly GCA_036268075.1. Lineage (GTDB taxonomy): Bacteria > Pseudomonadota > Alphaproteobacteria > ATCC43930 > CGMCC-115725 > DATARH01. The sequence continues at coordinate 5,758 of DATAUV010000106.1, forward strand.
CGTCACGCGCAAAGCCTGGTTCGGCGGCGGCACCGACATCACGCCGATGTATCCGGACGAGGCCGCCGCAGAGGCGTTTCACGCCGCGCTGCGGACCGCGTGCGACGCCTATGACCCGGAGGGCTACGCGAAATACAAGAAATGGTGCGACGAATATTTCTTCCTGCCGCACCGGGGCGAGGCGCGCGGCGCCGGCGGGATTTTTTTCGACTATCTCGACAGCGGCGACCGGGACCGCGACTTCGGGTTCGTGCGGTCGGTCGGAGAGACCTTCCTCGCCTGCTACCCGGCAATCGTGCGCGAGCGGATGCACCGGCCCTGGACCGACGCGCAGCGCCGCCACCAGCTCATGCGGCGCGGCCGCTATGTCGAGTTCAACCTCCTCTACGACCGCGGCACAAGGTTCGGCCTCAGAACCGGCGGCAATGTCGAGGCGATCCTGATGTCATTGCCGCCCGAGGCCGCCTGGCCGTGAACTGGACCGCGGCCGCCTCGGCCGCATGCGGGCGGGACGCCCGCGGTCCTGACGACCCTAGCGGAACGCGTGGCCCGACAGGGTGTTGGGCAGGCAATGACCCGCGCCAACATCCACGACCGCACCAGTCTCGAACGCGCCTATCCAGCGGACGCTTTCGCCCGCGACGCGTCCCGCAATGAGAGCACCGACGCAATCCGGCACGGCGTCCGGATCGGGCGGGCGCCCGACAAGGACGGTTGGTTCGAGCTGGAACACGCTGCGCGCCATGCCGGCGAGGCGGAGGCGCCGCATTTTCTGGCGCCAACCCGGCGGGTCGCCGATCCGCGGGAAACGGCGGTGCCAGAGCCCGAGCATGGCTACAACCAATTCCTCGATGATATCGTCGCCGCGGCGACGCGTCATGGGTTCAAGCCCGAAGAATCGCCCGGAACCGGTGACCCTCGGCTGCGCGGTCTGCGCGGCGGCTAGACCTGCTGGATCGCCGAGAGCAGCCATTGCCCGCCGTGGCGGCGGACAAAGGTCCACATCTCTTCTTCCTCGACCGGGGTGCGCGGATTGCCGCTGACGACCGGCTCGGCGCTGCCGTTGGCGCCGAGACGCACGACGTAGTCGAGCGCGCTCCAGCGCATGAAGGCGGTGGCGTATTGCAGGTCGCCCTCCTCCCACGCCTCGGTCACCTCGCCCTTGAGGAGGTTGACGTTGGAGACGAGGTTCTGGACCCCCTGGCTGGCGTTGCGGGTCAGCTCCTCATTGAAATAGCCGACCATCTCCGGCGTCATCAGCCCGCGCATATGGGCGAGGTCGCCGCGGCTCCAGGATTCCTGCACCTGGGCGTGAATTCCCTGGAACGCGCTGAGGTCCGCGTCGCCGACGCCGATGTCGTGCCCGCGGAACCGGTTCGCGGCCGGCGCCGCGGCAGCGCCGACCGAACGCGGCATCATGCCCCCGCCCGCGGACGAAAACCCGCCGGACAGCAGCCTGAACAGAAACCAGACGATCCCGCCGATGATCAGCAGCGTGAACAGCCCGCCAAAGGCATGACCGAAAAATCCGCCGCCGAACAGCGATGCGCCGAGAAAGCCGCCGAACATGCCGGTCAGGAACGGGTGTCGCGAGAAGAACCCGCCCCCGCCAAAGCCCCCGCCGGCGCCGATCCCCGGCATCGGCGTCGCGCTGCGGCTCAGCGGCGAGGCCTGGTTGGATTCGAAGCTGCGCGCGCCGCGGCTGCCGAAGCTCGACCCGCCGCCGCCCCATGACGAGCCGGCGCGCGCCTCCGCCAGGCTCGGCGCAACGGTCAGCGTCAGGCAGAACAGCAGCGCCAGCAAGATGCGCCAGGGCACGGGTCGCTTCGACATGGAAAGGTCCATCCGCTAGCCGGTAAGATGCATTCCGCGCACGATATGGGGCGTCGCGACGCCTGGTAAAGGGATAGCGGGGGCGGGCTCGCGCGATTCGCCGTCGGCCGCTCGCTTGATCAACCGGCGCGTCAGCACCAAATCTGAGGGCAATCCGCCACGATCGGGCGCCGATTTCGGGCCCGGGCGCGGCGTCTCGCTCGCCGCCGGGGAGAGCATTGCGATGTCGCGCCTGACGCTGTTCAATTCGCCGCTCCTGTTGGGGTTCGAGCATTTCGAGCGCGCGCTCGACCGGGTCAACAAGGCCTCGACCGACGGATACCCGCCCTACAACATCGAGCAGCTCGGTGACGACACACTGCGCATCACGCTGGCGGTCGCCGGGTTTTCGATGGACGACCTCAACCTGACCGTCGAGGACAGCCAGCTCGTCGTGCGCGGCAAGCAGACCGACGACACCAGCCGGGTTTACCTGCATCGCGGCATCGCCGCCCGCCAGTTCCAGCGCTCGTTCGTGCTGGCCGAGGGGATCGAGGTGCGCGGCGCCTGGCTCGACAACGGGCTCCTCCACATCGACCTCGTCCGCCCGCCGGTCGAGGCGCGCGTCAAGACGATCGAAATCCGCGGGCCGCAGCAGAAGACGCCGTCGCGGCTGAGGTAGAAATCCGGCGGTTACGCCGCGTGACTCTCGGTCGTCGTCATGAGCAGCGCATAAAGCGCGTCAGGACCGCTCGCTCCCCGCAGCTTTTCGCACATCGTCTCGTCGCGCAGGAGGCGCGAGATGCGCGACAGCACGGTCAGGTGGTCGGGTCCGGCATCGAGCGGGGTCAGCAGCACGAACACCAAATCGACCGGTTGCGCGTCGATCGCGTCGAACGGAATCGGCCGTTCGAGCCGGCCGAACATGCCATAGGGGCGCGACAGCTCGGCGAGCTTGCCGTGCGGGATCGCGACGCCGCGGCCGATCCCGGTCGAACCGAGCCGCTCGCGCTCGTTCAGCACGTCGTAGATGCGCCGCTCCGCCAGCTCGGTCACCGTCGCCGCGCGGCGAGCCAACTCTTGCAGGACTTGGCGCTTGTTGGCCGCCCGCAACTGGGCGACCACGCCGCGCGCGGTCAGCAGATCGGCGATGTCTGTCACGAACGGCCCCCCGCGCCGCGACCGCGGCGCCTTGCTGCCGCCGTCAAATTGGGAACGCGACGGCATGGGTTCAAGCCGGTCATCATACCAGCGTCTTCTCGCGGCGGCGCTGCACCGAAGATGGGATACGCATCGCCTCGCGGTATTTGGCGACCGTGCGGCGGGCGATGTCGACCCCGTCGCCTTGCAGAAGCTCGACAATGCGCTCGTCGCTAAGCGTGTTCTCGGCCGGTTCGCGGTCGATCAGGCCGCGGATGCGGAAGCGCACCGACTCGGCCGAGTGCGCCTCGCCGCCGTGCGAACCGCTGATCGCCGAGGTGAAAAAGTATTTCAGCTCGAAGAGGCCGCGCGGGGTGGCCATGTACTTGTTCGTCGTGACCCGGCTGATCGTGCTTTCGTGCATGCCGATCGCGTCGGCGATCTCGCGCAGGATCAGCGGTCGCAGCGCCTGCACGCCGTGGCGGAAAAACCCGTCCTGCTGCTGCACGATCTCGGTCGCGACCTTGAGGATCGTCGCGGCGCGCTGGTGCAGCGACTTGACCAGCCAGTTGGCGGCCTGCAGCCGATCGGCGATGTATTCGCGGTCGGTCCGGCTCTTTGCGGCCTGATTGATCCGCGCATAGTAGTGGTTGTTGATCAGGACACGCGGCAGCGTGTCGGCGTTGAGCTCGATGAGCCAGCCGCCATCCTGCGTCGCCCGCATCAGGATGTCGGGGACGATCGCCTGCGCCAGCGGCGGGTCGAAGGCAAGGCCGGGACGCGGGTCGAGCGATTTGATCTCGGCGATCATTTCGCTCAGATCCTCGGCGTCGACGCCGCAGACCCGCATCAGCGCCACCCGGTTGCGCGCCGCCAGGAGCGGCAGGTTGTCGAGCAGCGCCTGCATCGCCGGGTCGAGCCGGTTGCGGTCGCGCAATTGCAGCGCCAGGCATTCCGGCAGGCTGCGGGCGAAGACCCCGGGCGGGTCCAGTTCCTGTAACGCGGCGAGCACCGCCGCGACCCGATCCAGCGCGCAGCCGAGGCGGTCGGCGGCCTCGTCGAGATCGCCACGCAGATACCCGGCCTCGTCGACCTGATCGAGCAGGAAGGCGGCGATGACCCGGTCGGCCTGGTCGGTGAGATCGGCGCCGATCTGTTCGAGCAGATGCTCGCGCAGCGTGTTCTCGCGCGCCGCGGTCTGGTCGAGCCCCGCCAGGTCGTCATCGGAAAACGAGCCGCCACGAGTCTTCCACGACAGCGAGTCGCCGCCGAAATCGTGCGACCCGTCACCCTCGGCGCCGGCGGCGGCCTGCCATTGCTCGGCGGCGTCGGGGGCAAATTCGTCGTGCGGGGTTTCGGTGAGGGCGGTCGGCCGATCGGTGGCAACCGCCTCGGCGATCTCGATGATCGGCGGCGAGTCGTCGGATTCGTGCTCGCCGTGCTCGAGCAGCGGGTTCTGCTCGATCTCGGCGTCGACGAGATCGCCCAGTTCAAGGTTCGAGAGCTGCAGCATCTTGATCGCCTGCTGCAGCTGCGGCGTCATCACCAGCGCCTGAGACTGGCGCAGTTCAAGACGCTGCGAAAAGCCGATTCTGTTCAATGAACGCCCGTCTATTCGACAACCATGGGCCGGAACACGGTTAACGAGCGGCTTATAGGCTAAACCTTTCGCCCAGGTAAACGCGTCTGACATCGGCATCGGCGATGATCTCGTCGGGGGCGCCCTCCATCAATACCCGCCCCTCATGCAAGATATATGCCCGATCAACGATCTTGAACGCTTCCCGCACGTTGTGATCGGTGATCAGCACCCCGATCCCGCGATCCTTCAGATGCGCCACTAGGTCGCGGATATCGTTGACCGCGATCGGGTCGATACCGGCCAGCGGCTCGTCGAGAAGGATGAAATGCGGCTGGGTCGCGAGCGCCCGCGCGATCTCGCAGCGCCTGCGCTCGCCGCCCGACAAGGCCATGGCGGGGGCTCGCCGCAAGTGGCTGATCGAGAACTCGGCAAGGAGCGCGTCGAGCATCTGCTCGCGCGCTTCGGGCTCGGGCTCGGCGACTTCGAGGATCGCGCGGATGTTCTGCTCGACGGTGAGGCCGCGGAAGATCGAAGCCTCCTGCGGCAGGTAGCCGATGCCGCGGCGCGCGCGGCGGTACATCGGCAGCCCCGTGATGTCCTCGCCGTCGAGCGTCACCTGCCCGGTATCGGCGGCGATGAGCCCGGTGATGATGTAGAAGCAGGTGGTCTTTCCGGCGCCGTTCGGGCCCAGCAGACCGACCACCTCGCCGCGCTGGACCGACACGTTGACGTCGCGCAGCACCGGCCGGCGCTTGAAGCTCTTGCCCAAGCCCCGCCCGGCGAGGCCCTGGTTGTTGGCGACGAGCCGCGGCCCCTGGCCGGGCTGGCTGAGCCAGGGCGGGGTCGCGTCGCCATTGTCGGGCCCACTGGCGGGCCGGCTGGCGGCCCCACTGGCGGAACGAAAGCCGGTAAACCGCATCACTGGGCCTTTGCGGGCGCCGGCGCCGGGGTCGGCGCCGCGTTCGGCTTCTGCGTCACGACCGCAGGCTGACCGGTCGCCGGATCGCGGCGCATGAACAGGCCGCGCACCTGCTGGTGCTGGCCCGGCGTCCCCGCGCTCGACGGCATCATCCGGCTGACGTTGGTGTTGAGGTCCATCACCGCGTATTGCCCTCTGATGACATCCTTGTCGCGGGTGATGACCGCGTTGCCGATCAGCGTGACGATCCCCGTCTGCGCATTATAGACCCCATAATCGCTTTGCCCGACATCGGTGCCGTTGGTGACGACGACATGCCCCTGGGCGTCGACGCGACTGAGCTTTGAATCCTCATTCCCGCCCGGCTTGACCAAGCCCGGCGCCCCGGGCTTGGCGGCGACCGGCGTCCGGGCCTGCTTTGGCTTGTCGCCGGGCTTGGCCGGGCCGGGGGCCGGGTTCTTGGTCATGTAGGCGGTCAGCACGTCGGCGCGAATCGTCTTGCCGTTGCGCACGGCGACCGCGTCGCCGCGGGCGACGCCGATCTGCTTCTGGTCATACCAGTCAAAGCGGTCGCGCGCGGTGATCGTGTCGGTCGCCGTCGTGACCTTGAGGTTCTTTCCGGTCACGACCCCGACCGCCTGGTCGACATCGTAGACCGCGCGGTCGCCGATGATGGTCTCGCCCTCTTTCCTGATCAGGACGTTGCCTTCGGCGTCGACGCGGTAGATCTCGGTGTTGCCGCCGGCATTGCCGCCCTTGGCGTCGCGGTAATGCGCGATCAGCGTGTCGGCGTGCAGCTCGGTCGGGCCACGGGTCGCGACCGCGTGCCCGCGGGCGACATAGGTCTTGGTGTTCTGCTGCCACTCGATGCCCGAATCCGCCTGGATCTGGATCGGTTGGGCGTCGTTGGGACTGAGCGCGGACGTCGCCGCCGCGGCCTGCCGCGGCTTCGCCGGGGCCTGGGCGAAGGCGGGGGCGAAGCCGGGGGCGAAGGCGGGGCCGCAACAGAAGAGCGCGGCGAACGCCAGCCGGCGGAAGCGAGGCCCGCTCACGCCGGGCCGGCCTTTTTCGGCGGGGCATGGTGCGCTGGACGAGCGGGATGATGCGCGGCGGCGGCGTGATGGCGCGGCGGCGGGTGATGCCTAGCCGGGTGGGCCGCGGCCTTCTTCGCCGCCTCTTCTTTCGCCGCGGCGGCGAGCTCGGGCCTGGCGGCGGCTTCGACCGCGGCGGCTTGCTCGGCGATTTTTGGCGGCACGGCGGGCGGCGGCGGCGCGGCGGCCGGGTTGGGATGCGCGCCCTTGAGCACCAGATCGGACCGCCCGGTGAAGATCAGCGTGTCGCCCTTGTTGTAGAAGCGGAACCCCTGCGCCTTGATATCGCCCGTGGGCCCGTGCCCCTCGACCGGGTCGTCGCCGTGACCGCTATTGTCGGCGACGTTGAAGCGGGCCGTTTCGGTGGTGATCCTGGTGCCGTTCTCATGGACCAGGGTGACGTTTCCAAACAGGTCGAGGATCTGCCCCTGCGACTGGTAGATGCCGGTTGCAGCGGTGACGACGACGCTGGCGCCGTCATGCGCCTTCATGTCGGCCTTGGGCTCTTCCAGCGACATCAGGTCGTTGTTGTCGGGCACCTGCTGGCCGACCGCGGCGGTGACGACGAAGGGCCGGTTCTCGCGATCGGTGCCGAGGTAGCGCGGATTGAGCATGCGCAGCTCCCGCGCCTCGCGCGGGTCGATCGCCGGAAAGGCAAATCGCATCCGCTCGAGCAGCGGCGCAAGGCGCGGCCATACCGCGACCAGCAGCATCAGCGACAGCCCGATCGCCGGCAGCACCCGCTTGAGCAGCGCGACGCGGCGGCTGTGCGAGCTGTCGGGCTGCACTCGCGCCCATTGCGCGAGCCGCCCCGCGATTGCCGCGCGCGGCGGGCGATTCGGCAGTCGCGACGGCGGACGCGAGGGCAGCACGCTTCTCACGCGATCCCGGCGCGCAGGCAGTCGTGCATGTGGACAAAGCCGGTCGGGCGCTCTTCGTCGTCGACGACGAACAGCGATGTCGTCGGCGGCGGCCGTCCGGTCATCAGCGCCAGCGCCTCGCCGGCAAGACGGGCGGCCGCGATCGTCTTCGGGTTCGGGTGCATGACCTGGCCGACCGGCAGCGCCAACAGCCCGGCCCCCATATGGCGGCGCAGATCGCCGTCGGTGACGACGCCGATGAGCCGCCCGTCCGCCGCCCGCACGCCGACGCAGCCAAAGCTCTTTTGCGACATCACCAGGATCGCCTCGGACATCGGCATTTCCGGCGGCACCAGCGGGATCGCGTCGCCGGTGTGCATGATGTCGCTGACCCGCAAGAGCTGCCGGCCGAGCTGGCCGCCCGGGTGAAAGCGGTGAAAATCGTCGGTCGAAAACCCCCGGCGCTCCAACAGGGCGATCGCGATCGCGTCGCCGAGAGTCAGCATCATCGTCGTCGAGGTCGTCGGCGCGAGCCCCATCGGGCACGCCTCGGCCGCGGGGGGCAGCAGCAGCACGACATCGGCCGCCTCGGCGAGCGGCGAAGCGCGGCCGGCGGTGATCGCGATCAGCGGGATCTCGAATCGGCGCGAATAGGCGATGATGTCGGAGAGTTCGTCGGTCCCGCCCGAATTCGACAGCGCGATGACCGCGTCCCCGGCTCCGATCATGCCGAGATCGCCGTGGCTTGCCTCGGCTGGGTGGACGAATTGCGCCGGCGTGCCGGTCGAGGCCAGGGTCGCGGCGATTTTGCGCGCGACGTGGCCGCTTTTGCCGATCCCGGTGACGATGACCCGCCCCGCGACCGCGGCGCAGATGTCGAGCGCGGCGCCAAACGCCGCCTCCAACCCGCCCGCCAGGCGTTCGAGCCCGTCAATCTCGGCACGAATCACTCGCCGGGCGACCGCGAGATCGTCTTTAAGGTCCGAGCCGGAAGCCGTCGCAACCCCCATCGAAACCGCCATGCGACGCTTATACCACACTTGATAGGGGCGGCCGCCGCCATCCACCGGATGGGAGAGGGCGGGCGGCCGCGCTAATGGGCAAAGATGTCCTGTTCGGCCCAGCCTCCGAGGTCGAGCAGGACGCGGTTGGGCAGGAAGTCGAAGCAGGATTGGGCAAGCGCCGCGCGCCCCTCGCGCACCAGCATCGTATCGAGCCGGGCGCGCAGCGCGTGCAGATGCAGCACGTCGGAGGCCGCATAGCGCTGCTGCTCGTCGGTCAGCGTCGGCGCCCCCCAGTCGGAGCTTTGCTGCTCCTTTTTGAGATCGACGTTGAGCAGATCCTTGCACAGCTCCCTGAGCCCGTGCTTGTCGGTAAAGGTGCGGGCGAGGCGCGAGGCGATCTTGGTGCAATAGATCGGCCGCGCCATTGTTTCGAGATAGCGGTACATCATGCCCAGGTCGAACCGGGCGAAATGGAACAGCTTGGTGACGCCGGGATCGGCCAGCAGCCGCCGCAGGTTCGGCGCCGCGTAATCGCCGGGGTCGAGCTGGACCAGATGCGCGCCGCCGTCGCCGGATGAAAGCTGAACGAGACACAGCCGGTCGCGATGCGGGTTGAGCCCCATCGCCTCGGTGTCGATCGCCACCACCGGGCCAAGGTCGAGCCCAGCGGGGAGATCGCCGCGGTAAAGCTGATAGGCGCCGCGGCGCGCGGCTGTACCCGAGCCTTCGGTCAATGCAAATCCGCCCTTAGATCAGTTTCCGGGATGGCAGTTTCCGGGATGGGCAATTTCCGGGGATGGCCCGGTGGTGCGGCCGAGTGGAGTCGAACCACCACTCCCTTTCAGGAACACGGACCTGAACCGTGCGCGTCTGCCAATTCCGCCACGGCCGCTCTCCGGGCGGCTGGGGAGATAAGCCGCGCCTGGCGCGATGTCAATGCGTTGCGGCGCCGGCGCGTTTTTGGAGGCGCGGTTTCCGCGGGTTCATCCTGGCAAAATCCGCCTTTCGCCCGCCTACGGGCTGATCTGCGCGATCAGCGGCGCGACCCGGTCGGTCCGCGCGAAATCGCGGATCAGCCCGAGGCTCGCTTCGATGCGGTCGGCGCCGAGGCCGGAATTAGGCATCAGCGTGCGGTACTTGGCCTCAATGTCGGACCAGGCGATGCCGAGCGCGCCCGAGCCCGTCGGCAGGAACACCGTATCGGTGAATTCGCGGCCGTCGGTCGTGCGGATCGTGACGGTCGCGCCCTGGCGATAGCGGGCCAGATTCTCGGTCGGCTGCGGCCCGACCGAGACCTTGTCGATCAGCCGGTGGATCGTGGGATCGGCGATCTTTTCCGGACTCGCGTGGACCCAGCCGAATTTGTGGTCGGCGACGCCGGCGGCGGTGAAATAGGCCGGGCTGTGCGCCATGTCGATCAAAGTCTGCGGATGCAGCGGCCCGGAAAGCCGTGACAGGCCGGGGCGCGAGACGATGATGCTGGCGACCTCGTCCGCTTTGACGTTGCCTTTGCGCGCCGCGTTGGCGCCGGCCTCGCCGAAGGCGTGGTATGGGTGGCCGCCGGGCACCAGCTTGACCGCCATGTCGGTGACGATGTCCCAGTCCGAGCCGAGCCCTTCGGCAACGCCCTTGGCGTCGATACCGGCATAGGTGCGGAAGAAGCCCTTATCCAGTTCGAGGATGCGTTCCTCGGCGACAAACCCGCGGGAGGCCGCGAGCGCGGCGTCGATGCCGGAGCGGACGGCGAGCCCGGCATGGTACTCGCGCGCGGTGCTGGTATCGGCGGCGGCGACGAGCCCCGACGCCGAGGTGGCGGTCAGCGCGATCGTCTGCGCCAGCTTCGCCGCGTCGAGCTTCAACAGCCGCCCGGCGGCAACCGCGGCGGCAAAGATCGCGATCAGGCTGCCGTGATGGCCGCGGTCGCGGAAATCGGGGCTGATCGGGCCGCCGATGCGCCCTGCCGCCTCGTAGCCGATGACGATCGCCGCCAGCACGTCGCGGCCCGAGGCGCCGGTGCGCTCGGCGAGCGCGAGCGTCGTCGCGGTGAGGGGCGTGCCGCAATGGACGATCGCGCGCAGATCGCTGTCGTCGGAGGCGGCGGCGTCGCTCATCACCGCGTTGACCTGCGCCGCCTCCGCCGCCGGCAGTTTCGGCCCGTTGTCGAACCACAGCGACGCCTGCGGATTGCCGCCGCGCTCGCGCGCCATGTCGCGGATCACGACCGACGAATCGATTTCCCTGCCGCAGGCTGCGCTCGCCAGCGTGCTGGCAATCAGCATCGCCGCGTGATCGGTCGTCTGCGCCGGCAGGTCGGCATAGTCGAGCCCGGCGAAGAACTCGGCGAGGTCGCGGGCGGTGCTCATGGCAGGTCTCCAATCAGCGTGTCTCGAATCAGCACGGGCAGTTCGTGGCGAACCCGGGCCTCGAAGATGATCGAGGATTCGATCCGCGTCACCTCGCTGCGGTTGGTGAAGCGCTCCAGGACCACGTCTTTCAAATGCAGCATGTCTCGCGCCACCGCTCCATCCCGCCCGTACCATCCCAGTTGTCATTGCGAGCGCCGGAAAGCATTCTCGCGCCGACGGAGGCTCCTCGCGGCGAGATTGCCGCGTCGCTCGGCTCCTCGCAATGACGGCGTCTTTTCTGCTATCAGGAGAGCCATGAAGCACAATCGCGTGGCCGTGCTCGGCGGGTCGGGGTTTATCGGGCGCTATGTCGTGAAGCGGCTGGCGGCGCGCGGCAACGCGGTCGCGGTAGGCTCGCGCGACGCCGAGCGCGCCAAGTTCCTGCGGCCGATGGGCGATCCCGGGCAGGTCGCGCTCGTCAATGTCGCGATCGACGACGAGGCGGTGTTGCCGGCGTTCCTCGAGGGCAGCGACGCGGTTGTCAACGTAGTCGGCATCCTCCGCGAGAGCGGGCGGCAGCGTTTCGATGGCGTCCACCACGCCGCGCCGGCGCGGCTCGCGCGGATGGCGCGCGAGCGCGGGATCGAGCGGTTTATCCACATCTCCGCGCTCGGCGCCGACCCGCGGTCGACCTCGCGCTACGCCCGCAGCAAGGCGGCCGGCGAGCAAGCCGTGCTCGACGCCTTCCCGACCGCGACGATCCTGCGTCCGTCGGTGGTGTTCGGCCCCGAAGACCAGTTCTTCAATAAATTCGCGGCCATGGCGATGGTATTGCCGGCGCTGCCGCTGATCGGCGGCGGCGAGACGCGGTTCCAGCCGGTCTATGTCGCCGATGTCGCCAGCGCCGTGCTGGCCTGCCTCGACGACCCGGCGACCGCAGCGCGCACCTACGAGCTGGGCGGCCCGCGGGTCTATACGTTCAAGGCGCTGATGGAGCTGCTGCTCGCCGAGATGCACCGGAAGCGCCTGCTGATCGACCTGCCGTTCGCGCTGGCGTCGCTGCAGGCGCGGCTGATGGCGCTGTTGCCGAGCCCGCCCTTGACGGTCGACCAGGTCGAGATGCTGAAGAGCGACAACATCGTCGCCAACGGCGCGCTCGGGTTTTCGGCGCTCGGCATCTCGCCGAGCTCGGTCGAGGCGATCCTGCCGACCTACATGGACCGCTTTCGCCGCGGCGGCTGGTACGAGCGCCGGCGCGCCGCCTAGCACTTTCCCCCTTAAACGCACCGAAAGGCTGCCGACGTGGAAGATACCCTCTATCTGGACCTCGCCTCTGGCCGGGTCGTCATCGAATTGCGGCCCGACCTCGCGCCGGGCCATTGCGCGCACATCAAGGCGCTCGCGCGTCGCGGCTTCTATGACGGCGTGGTGTTCCATCGCGTGATCGACGGGTTCATGGCCCAGGGCGGCGACCCGACCGGCACCGGCACCGGCGGCTCGGGCCAGCATCTGAAGGCCGAGTTTTCGGCCGAGAAACATGTCCGCGGCACCTGCTCGATGGCCCGCGCCTCGGACCCGAACAGCGCCGACAGCCAGTTCTTCATTATGTTCGCCCCGGCCCCCTCGCTCGACAACCAGTACACGGTGTGGGGCAAGGTGACCTCGGGCATGGAGCATGTCGACGCGATCAAGAAGGGCGATTCGCGCCGCAACGGCACGGTCGAGAACCCCGACAAGATCATCAAGATGCAGGTCGCCGCCGACGTGAAGGAATAAGGGAATAAAGGAGCGCGGGCGTCCCGCCCGCAATTCTTCCGTGGATGCGGGCGAGACGCCCGCGCTCCTTTAACCCGCGCTCCGTTGATAGGAAATGCCATGAAGGCCCTTTTGCGTCTCTTCGCACTCGTCGTCGCACTCGGAATCGCCGGCCATGCCGGCGCGGCGCCGGCGAGCGATCCCGAGAACACGCTCTATCTCGACACCGCCTATGGTCGCGTCGTGATCCAGATGCGGCCCGATCTGGCGCCGAAGACGGTCACGCAGGTCAAGGCGCTGACCCGAAAGGGCTTTTATAACGGGCTCGTGTTCCACCGCGTCATCGAGGGGTTCATGGCGCAGACCGGCGACCCAGCCGGCAACGGCACTGGCGGCTCCGGGCACACGCTCAAGGCCGAGTTCAGCAGCACGCCGTTCGTGCGCGGCACGCTCGGGATGGCGCGGACCTCCGACCCCGACAGCGCCGACAGCCAGTTCTTCATCTGCCTGGCCCCCGCGCCGAACCTCGACGGCAAGTACACGGTGTGGGGCCAGGTCGCGTCGGGGATGGAGTTCGTCGACCGCATCAAAAAGGGCGACCCGGCCGCCAACGGCAAGGTGCTCGACCCCGACAAGATCGTGAAGATGCAGGTCGCCGCCGACGCCAAATAGGGCACGCGCCATTAGCGGCACTTTCCTCGGCGCGTTCGCGGTCTATCGCCGCCCGCGGCTCGTCGCCGTCCTGCTGATGGGGTTTTCGAGCGGGCTGCCGCTGGCGCTGACCTTTGGCACGCTGTCGTATTGGCTCGCCGAATTGGGCGTGTCGCTGACCGCGATCGGCCTGTTCGGGCTGGTTCGGTTTTCCTACAGCCTCAAATTCCTATGGTCGCCGGTGATCGACCGGCTGCCGATCCCGTTCCTGACCGCGCGGCTCGGCCGGCGGCGGAGCTGGGCGCTGCTGATCCAGGCGCTGCTGATCGTCGCGATCATGGCGCTCGGTGCGACCGACCCGCGCGTAGACCCGGCGCCGACCGCGTTCGCCGCGGTGATCGTCGCGTTCCTGTCGGCGAGCCAGGACATCGTCATCGACGCCTATCGCATCGAGCTGTTGCTGCCCGAGGAGCAGGGCGCCGGGGCGGCGGCGACCCAATGGGGCTACCGCTTCGGACTGCTCGCCTCGGGCGCCGGCGCGCTTTACGCCGCGAGCTATGGCGGCTGGCGCTTCTCCTACGAGGTGATGGCGGCGCTGATGCTGGTCGGCATGGCGACCGTCTGGTTCACCCCCGAGCCCGATGCCGGCTCCCCCGAAATCCTGGCCGGCGACAGCGCGGCGGCGCGGGCCGCGGCCTGGGTCAGGCGGGCCGTGGCGGCGCCGTTCGCCGACCTGTTCCGGCGCAACGGCGCGGCGCAGCTCGGGGCGATCGTGGTCTTTATCGTCTTGTACAAATTCGGCGACGCGCTCGCCGGGTCGATGGCGAACCCGCTTTACGTCGCGCTCGGCTTTACCAAGGTCGAGGTGGCGACGGTCGCCAAAATCTACGGCGTCGTCGCGACCCTCGCCGGGGTCGCGCTCGGCGGCATCCTGGTGCTGCGCATCGGCATCTTCCGCTCGCTGCTCGTGTGCGGCGCCCTGCAGGCGGTGTCGAATTTGATGTACGCGGCGCAGGTCTGGGCGGGGCACGACGTCACGATGCTGGCCGTGACGATCGGCGGCGAGAACCTGACCGGCGGGATGGCGTCCGCGGCCTTCGTCGCCTACCTGTCGGGCCTCTGCAACCGCGATTTCACAGCGACCCAATACGCGCTGTTGTCGTCGCTCGCGACGTTCGGGCTCAACATCCTGGCGGCCTCGGGCGGGTGGCTCGCCGAGCGGTTCGGCTGGACGCCATTTTTCGTGTTGAGCACGCTCGCCTGCGTCCCGGCGCTGTTGCTGCTGGTCTGGATCATGCGCCGCGCGCCCGCCCCCGCCTAAGTTCGCGTATTCCGCGAATTCAACCGGTTAGCATGATTTTCGCGGGCCCGTTTTCCCGGAACCTCGATGCATCCGACTCCGTTGCCCAGTGAAGAGACGCGAATTCGTGTCGCTTCAATCGGAGGAACAGATGCAACGCTATTTGACCGCGGCCGCGGCGCTCGCAAGCACGATCGCGCTGACGTCCGGACTGGCCTTGGCGCAGGGCTCGACCAGCCCCTCGACCATGCCGACGACCCCGTCGACCAGCGCGCCGTCGAGCACGGGCATGACCCCGTCATCGGGGATGACCAACCCGTCGACCAGCTCGCAGAGCATGGGCGGCCAGGCGCAGAATGGCGCGATGGAGCAATCGCCGCAGCAGATCCGTCAGGCGCAGGAGCAGCTCAAGGCGCAGGGCCTCTATAACGGCCGCGTCGACGGCAAGATGGGCGCCGAGACTGCCCAGGCGATCTCGAAGTTCCAGCAGCAGAATGGCCTGCCGCAGAACTCGCAGCTCGACCAGCAGACGATGGCCAAGCTGGGCGGCAGCGGCAACGGCACGACGGCCGGCTCGGGGTCGAGCATGGCGCCTGCCACGATGAACCCGAGTTCGCCTCCCTCGACGTCGAACCCGGGCGCCGGCAGCAACACCAATATCGGCTCGGGCGGCGCGAGCACGCCGAGCACCACCGGCACGACCACTCGCTAAGCCCCGCAATCGTTGAGGCTTGGCGCTTAATCTCCGGAGCGGCCGAGCCGGGCCCGCCTTTGCGTGGGCTCGGCGCGGCCGTGCATGTTTAGAGCAAAATCCGATCCTATCGAATCGGGTTTTTCTCTTTAACTATTTGAAATGGAGCATGTTCCGGAAAAATGCGACCACTTTTCCGGAACATGCTCTAGCCGCGCCTGAGTTTCAGCCATAGGACAAGAGGCGCTGCCGGTGCCGCCTGAGCCAGGCGCGCGGGGCGGCGCTGTCGGGCGCCAGCGTCTCGACCAGGCGCCAGAAGCGCGCCGAATGATTCATCTCGGCGAGGTGCGCGACCTCATGCGCGACGACGTAGTCGATGACCGCATCGGGGGCCATCACCAGCCGCCAACTGAACGACAGATTGCCGGCCGACGAGCAGCTTCCCCACCGGCTGCTGGGGTCGCGCACGCCGATCCGGCCGATTTTGCGGCCCAGCCGCTCGGCGCAGGCGCGAGCGCGCGCCGACAGCTCCTCTCGCGCCAGCCGAACCAGATGATCGCGCACGCGGCGGCCGATATGCGCCGGGTCGCCCCCGACCCTGATCTCGCCCTCGGCGATCGCGACCGGCGGCGCCCCGCGCGCGGCTTCGTGACGGATGAGATGCGGCACACCGCGTACCGGCACGATCGCGCCGTCGACAAACGGCGCCGGCGCCGGCAGTGCCGCGACGCGGGCGGCGACCCAGCCGCGCTGCTGGACGAGAAAGGTCAGACCCGCCTCGATGCTGGCCGCGCGCGGCAGCACCAGCTCGACCCCGCGCTCGCCGCCCGTCACCCTGAGCGAGATGCGCCGGGCCCGCGCGCTGAGCCGAATCGCCACCGGTGCACCCAGATCGAGCTCGGCGGCGCGGCGCCGCGCATCGTCAAGCGGCGTCTCACGGCGCGGCGCGGTGCGGGCAAAGCGCACGGCCCGGTTCCCTTCGATTGCTGGCGGTTGTCACAAAGGCTTCCCGCTCCCGTGCTGATTTGGCAAAATGTAGGGCAGAAGCCAAAATGTAGGGCAGAAGACTGGCAACGGTACAACATCGAAACGGGGGGAACATTATGCGGTCGACGATCCTGGCCGCCGCCGCGGCGGCGCTTTTGGCGATTCTGGCGGGGCCGGCAGCCGCCGATCCGATCGAGCTGCAATGGTGGCACGCGATGACCGCGGTCAACGGCGATCGCATCAACAAGATCGCCGACGACTTCAACAAGATGCAGACCGAATACAAGGTCGTCCCGGTGTTCAAGGGCTCCTACGCGGAGACGATGACCGGCGCGATCGCCGCCTATCGCGCCGGCAACGCGCCCGACATCGTGCAGGTGTTCGAGGTCGGCACGGCGACGATGATGGCGGCCAAGGGCGCGATCAAGCCGGTCTACCAGCTGATGGCCGACGCCGGGGAGAAGTTCGACCCGGACGCCTACCTGCCGACCGTCACCGCCTATTACAGCACCGTCGACGGCAAGATGCTGTCGATGCCGTTCAACAGCTCGACCCCGGTCGTATACTGGAACAAGGACGCCTTCAAAAAGGCCGGGCTCGACCCCGAGAAGGCGCCGGTAACCTGGCCCGAGACCTTTGAGACGGCCAAGAAGCTGCGCGCCGGCGGGCTCAATTGCGGGTTCACGACGGCCTGGGCGAGCTGGGTCCAGATCGAGAATTTCAGCGCCTGGCACAACATCCCGATCGGCACCAAGGCCAACGGGCTCGAAAGCGCCGACACCGAGCTCGAGATCAACAACCCGACCGTGGTGCGCCACATCGCCAATTTGGCCGAGGCTCAAAAGGACAAGAGCTTCGACTACAAGGGCCGCACCACCGAGCCGGAAAGCAGCTTTCTCAACGGCGATTGCGGGATGATCCAGGATTCGTCGGCGGCGTACGGTCTGTTCAAGAACAGCCTGAAGGCGCCGTTCGGCGTCGCCCAGCTTCCGTACTATCCCGACGTCAAGGGCGCGCCGCAAAACTCGATCATCGGCGGCGCCAGCCTGTGGGTGATGGCCGGCAAGCCAGCCGATCATTACAAGGGCATCGCCAAGTTCTTCACCTATCTGTCGGGCACGCCGGTGCAGATGAAATGGCATGAGGATACTGGCTACCTGCCGATCACCAAGGCCGCCTACGAGGCGACCAAGGCCTCGGGGTTCTACGACAAGAACCCCGGCACCGAGGTCGCGCTGAAGCAGATGACCGGCAAGCCGCCGACGGAGAATTCGCGCGGCCTGCGCTTCGGCAACCTCGTGCAGATCCGCGACGTCATCGCCGAGGACCTCGAAGCCGCCTTCGCCGGGAAGGAGCCCGCCCAAGCCGCGCTCGACGACGCCGTGAAACGCGGCAACGGGCTGCTGCGCCAGTTCCAGAAGAATACGCAGTAGCGGGCGCCATGCGGTTGGCAGGCAGCCCCTCACCCCAACCCTCTCCCCGCCCGCGGGCAGAGGGAGGGACCCGCGCGCAGCGTGGGAGGGTGAGGGGCAAGGCTCCGCCCCATTCCACGAGACTCTAGATGGAACGCCGCGTCGTCTTTGGCGGATGGGTGTGCCCGGCGATCCTGTTGCTGCCGCAGATGGCGGTGACGATCGTGTTTTTCTTTTGGCCCGCGGGACAGGCGGTCGTGCAGTCGTTCCTGCGCGGCGACGCATTCGGCCTCAGCGAGCATTTCGCCGGCGCCGACAACTTCACCGCTCTCCTGGCCGACCCCAACTACCTCGCCTCGTTCGGCATCACCGCGCTGTTCAGCTTTTCGGTCGCGATCCTGGCGCTGGCGCCGGGGCTGTTGCTCGCGGTGATGGCCGACCGGATCGTGCGCGGCGCCGCGATCTACAAGACCGTGCTGCTGATCCCCTACGCGATCGCCCCCGCCGTCGCCGGCGTCCTCTGGATGTTCATGTTCAACCCGAGCATCGGCGTACTCGCGGCCGGGCTGCGCGGGGTCGGGATCGACTGGAACTACTTCTTGAACGGGCCCCAGGCGATGACGCTGGTGATCCTCGCCGCGGCTTGGAAGCAGGTCAGCTATAATTTCCTGTTCTTCCTGGCCGGACTCCAGGCGATCCCGGCCTCGCTGATCGAGGCCTCGGCGATCGACGGCGCGACGCCCAGGCGGCGGTTCTGGACGATCATCTTCCCGCTGCTCGCGCCGACGAGCTTTTTCCTGATCGTCGTCAACATCGTCTACGCGTTTTTCGACACGTTCGGCGTCATCCACAACGTGACCCAGGGCGGGCCGGGACAGTCGACCGATATCCTCGTCTACAAGGTCTGGTACGATGGCGTCGTCGGGCTCGACCTCGGCGGGTCGGCGGCGCAATCGGTGATCCTGATGGCGATCGTGATCGGGCTGACCGCGGTCCAGTTCAAGTTCGTCGAGCGCCGGGTGCATTACGCATGATGGCCAACCCCCCATGATGGCCGGCGCCCCATGATGGTCAGCGCGCCCCGCAGCGCGGTCGTGCCGCACACGGTGCTGATCATCGGCCTGGTGCTGGTGCTGTTCCCGATCTTCATCGCGTTTGTGGCCGCCAGCGATTTGTTGCCCGACATCCTCAACGCGCCGATGAGCCTCGTGCCCGGCCCGCATTTCATCGCCAATTCGATCGAGGCGCTCGGCGTCGGCACGGTCAAGACCAGCGGCCAGCCGGTGTGGTCGATGATGATGAACAGCGCGGTGATGGCGCTGTCGATCGCGGTGGGCAAGATCGCGATCTCGCTGCCCTCGGCCTATGCGGTGGTCTTCTTTCGCTTTCCGCTGCGCCGCCTGTGCTTCTGGGCGATCTTCGTGACGCTGATGCTGCCGGTCGAGGTGCGCATCATGCCGACCTACAAGATCGTCGCGGACCTGCACCTGATCAACAGCTATGCCGGCCTCAGCCTGCCGCTGATCGCGTCGGCGACCGCGACGCTGCTGTTCCGCCAGTTTTTCCTGACCATCCCCGACGAGCTGGTCGAGGCCGCCAAGATCGACGGCGCCGGGCCGTGGCGGTTTCTGGTCGACACGGCGATCCCGCTGTCGAAGACCAATATCGCCGCCCTCTTCGTGATCCTCTTCATCTTTGGCTGGAATCAGTACCTCTGGCCGCTGCTGGTGACCGACACGCCGTCGATGACGACGATCGTCATCGGCATGCGCCAGATGATCGGCAACGGCGACGCGCAGACCGAGTGGCAGCTCATCATGGCGACCGCCCTCCTCGCGATCGTCCCGCCGGTCGCGGTGGTGGTGCTGATGCAACGCTGGTTCGTCAAAGGCCTGGTCGAGAGCGAGAAATGATCGCCTACCGCCCCGCAACGCTCGAAGAGGCCCCCGACATCCTCGCGGTGATGAAAGCGCTCGCCGACGAGATCCCGCTGCGCCTCGACCGGCTGGAGGACGAAGAGGCCCTCTATCGCGTCATCCGCACCTGCGCCCGCTCCGGCGAATCCTGGGTCGCGACCGATGGCAGCGCGCCCAATGGGGACGCGATCGTCGGCGTGGCCCTCGTCCAGCAGAACGAGACCGACCGGTTCTGGGGCGAGAACGAGGCCCTCGAAATCCGCCACGCCGGCGTGCTCCCGAGCCACCGGCGCCAGGGCATCCTCACCGAATTCCTGGCCCGCATCCTCACCCGGCTGGTGCCGGTGACCGTGCAGGTCGCGGCCACCAACGATTCCGGCATCGGCCGTCGCCTCGAAGCCGCCCGCTTCATCCGCGAGCCCTCGCCCGGCGGCCAACGCTATCGCTGGGAACCGGGGGCGAGATCGCCGTGACGGCTCGTCCCCTTGCGACGCGCGCGGCCAGCTCTTATTATGACCATATTAGTCATTTCTCCGAGTAGCGGCATGAGCCAAATTTCCGTAGCGCACGCCAAGGCAGAATTTGCCGCCTTGGTATCGCGGGCCGAAGCGGGCGAGCGCATCGTCGTTACCCGCAACGGCAAGCCCGTAGCCTGTCTTGGGCCATTGCCCGAGAAGCAGCCGGTCGTGTACGGCGACCTCGCGCATCTTGCGTCGTTGTTCCGGTCGCTCGACCTAGAGGACCTCTCGTTGCCGGAGGAGGTAATCGAGGATTTCGAGCGTTCGGCCGCCGAGTTCAAATGGCCCTAAAGACGTCGCTTTTGGCCGACACGCACTACGTGATCTGGCTCAGAGCGGAACCGCAAAGGCTGACCGGCGGAGAGCGTAGGGTTTTGGACGAGACCGACAACCGCTACGTCAGCATCGTGACGCTATGGGAGATTGCGATCCTGATCGGTCGCGGACGCGTTCCCGGGAGCGCAGAGTGGCTGGAAACTCCCAAAGGTTTTGAATTGCTTCCAATCCAGGTTCGGCACTGCCGAGCCCTGCTCGATCTCCCCCCGTTGCATGGCGACCCTTTCGACCGAATGCTGGTCGCCCAGGCGCGAAGCGAACAGATCCCGTTGATGACGCGAGACCGCCGCATGTCGGCCTATGAACCGTTCGCCCCGATCATCCACGGTCCCGTCTGATGGCCACCGTAACCCTCCACGAGCTGCGCAAATCCTATAACGACCGCGAGGTCGTCCACGGGGTGTCGTGCGCGGTCGCGGATGGCGAGCTGGTGGTCGTGGTCGGACCGTCGGGGTGCGGGAAGTCGACCCTCCTGCGGATGGTGGCGGGGCTGGAGACTGTCACGGCAGGCACCGTTTCGATCGACGGGCGGGTCGTCAACGAGGTCGGGCCGAAAGACCGCGACATCGCGATGGTGTTCCAGAACTACGCGCTTTACCCGCATATGAGCGTCTACGACAACATGGCCTATGGCCTGCGCATGCGCGGGATGGGGAAGGACGACATCCGCACCCGGGTCGAGCGTGCCGCCGGCATCCTTCAGCTCGACGGGCTTTACGAGCGCAAGCCGCGCCAGCTTTCGGGCGGCCAGCGCCAGCGGGTCGCGATGGGGCGGGCGATCGTGCGCGACCCCAAGGTGTTCCTGTTCGACGAGCCGCTGTCGAACCTCGACGCGCTGCTCCGGGTGCAGATGCGGGTCGAGATCAAGCGGCTGCAGCAGCAGCTCGGCACCACCGCGCTTTACGTCACCCACGACCAGGTCGAGGCGATGACGCTGGCTGACCGGCTGATCGTGATGAACGCCGGCATCGCCGACCAGATCGGCGCCCCGCTCGACCTCTACGAGCGGCCGGAGACGGTGTTTGTCGCGGGGTTTATCGGCTCGCCGGCGATGAACCTGCTGCCGGGCCGGCTCGACTCCCGCGGTGTTTGGGTGGCGGGTGTGCTGCTGCCCCCGGGTCACGGCGAGGCGGACCGGCAGGTCGTCGTCGGGCTGCGACCCGAGCACCTCGAAGTAACGCCGGAGGGTCCGCTCGCGGTGCGGGTGGAGCTGCTGGAACGGCTCGGCGCCGACACGATCCTGCACGGCAGCATCGACTCGGCCCGCCTCACCGCGCGCGTCGCCGGCTCCTTCGCCCCCGACCTCGGCAGCATGGTTTCTCTCACGATCCGCCCCGAGCAGATCCACCTGTTCGACCGCGATACCGGCAAGCGGATCTAATCGCCCATCCGGTCGATCAGATGGATGAACGAGCCGGCCACGCGCCCGACCCGTAGTCCGCACGCGCCCAGCTCTTTGCCCGAGGCGTCGCGCAGATCGAAGAGGGGCTCGGCCCCGCGCTCACGCTGGATCGTCGCATAGTGGAATTCGTGCCCGCGAAAGCGCGCGCCTGTCTGCCCGAATGCCGCGTCCCCCGTCAGCCGCGCCTCGCGGTAGCCGAGATGCAGCCGACGCTCCGCGAAGCTCGTCGTCAGCGGCAGCACCCCGGCCATTTCGTAGGTGATTCCCTGTAAGTCCTCTAAAGCCTCCCCAAGCACCATATAGCCACCGCATTCCGCATAGATCGCCGCGCCCGACGATGCCGCGCGGCGCAACCCCTCGCGGAAATTGGCGGCGCCGGCAAGCTTTCCGGCATGGAGTTCAGGGTAGCCGCCGGGCAGGTAGACGGCATCGCCGTCCGGAGCCTCGTCGGCAAGCGGCGAGAACAGGGTCACCTGTGCCCCCTGACGGCGCCATCCATCGAGCACTGCGGGATAGGCGAAGGCGAAGGCGTCGTCGCGCGCGACCGCTATCCGCTGGCCCAGCGGCGGCAGCGGTGCGGCAGGCTCACCGCCGGCGAGAAGCGATGGCCGCGCCAGCGCCGCCAGCCCGGAAATGTCGAGCCCCGCCGCGGCCGTCTCGGCGGTTGCCGCCGCCGGGGCCGCCTCGGTCGCCGGAACCAGCCCGAGATGGCGCGCCGGCAAAACCAGGGCAGGATCCGCCGGCACCGCGCCAAGGCAGGGAAGGTCCGGCAGATGGCGCGCGACGGCCGCTTCGAGCACCGCACGGTGGCGCGCCCCGGCGACCCGGTTGAAGATGACCCCGGCGATCGCGACGCCCGGGTCATGCCGCGCGAAGCCGGCGACCAGCGCCGCGGCCGAGGCGCCCTGCCCTTTGGCGTCGACGACCAGCACCACCGGCCAGCCGGTGCGGCGCGCGAGGTCGGCGGTCGAGCCGGTCTCGCCGTCGGTCCCGGTGCCGTCGAAGAGCCCCATGACCCCTTCGCACACGACGATGTCGGCCCCGCGTTCAAGCCCGCCGACGAGCCCGGCCAACATCGCCGGCCGCATCGCCCACGGGTCGAGGTTGAGGCAGGGCGCGCCGCTCGCCAGTGCGTGGAAGCTCGGGTCGATGTAATCGGGGCCAGCCTTGGCGGCGGCGACCCGAAATCCGGCGCGGCGCAGCCCGTGGAGCAGCGCAAGCGTCACCAGCGTCTTGCCGCTGCCCGAGGCCGGTGCGGCGACGATCAGCCCGCCGCTCACCGACCCGCTCACCCCGGCCGGAACCAGTCCAGCGCCGGGCCGAGCCCGACGACCGGGCCGATCACGACCACCGCCGGCGGCTCGATCCGCGCGGCCTCGGCGGCGGCAGCGGCATCGCCGAGCGTCGTCGTCAGCACGCGCTGCGCGGCCGTCGTGGCCTTGCTGACGATCGCAACCGGCTCGGCCGGGTCGCGCCCCGCCGCAATCAGCCGCGCGACGATCGCCCCGATATGCCGGAGCGCCATGTACAGCACCAGCACCGGCGCGCCGTGTGCGATCGCCGCCCAGTCGCGCGTATCCGGTGCGTCGCCGCCGTCATGGCCGGTGACCAGCGTCACCGCCGAGTTGACGCCGCGATGGGTCAATGGGATGCCGGCATAGGCGAGCCCGCCGATCCCGGCCGTGATCCCGGGCACGACGCGGAACGGGATGCCGGCCTCCGCCAGCGCCAGCGCCTCCTCGCCGCCGCGCCCGAACACCATCGGGTCGCCGCCCTTGAGCCGCAGCACCCGCTTGCCGGTGCGGGCCAGCGCGATCAGCCGCGCCGAGATGTCGGGTTGCCGCGGCGACGGGCGGCCGCCGCGCTTGCCGGCGTCCTCATGCTCGGCGCCGGCGCGTGCGAGCGCCAGGATGCGCGGGTCGACCAGCGCGTCGTAGACGACCGCGTCGGCCCGTTCGAGCGCGTGCAGCGCCAGCACCGACAACAGCCCCGGGTCGCCCGGCCCCGCGCCGACCAGCCAGACGCTGCCGGCGGCAAATTCGGGAAGGGCGAGTTTCGCAGTATCGGTCACGGCGCGGACGCTAGCACAAATTGCGCTAAACTCGCCCGATGGCACGGGGGCAGACAACGGAATTGCGGCGCGGCTGGACCACCGGCGCGTGCGCCGCCGCCGCCGCGCGCGCCGCCTATGCCGCGCTGCTGACCGGCGTGTTTCCCGACCCCGTCGCGATCCGCCTGCCCGGCGGGCAGATGCCGAGCTTTCCGCTGGCGCTGGCCGAGCGGCGCGGCGGCACGGCGCAGGCGGGTATCGTCAAGGATGCCGGCGACGACCCCGATGTCACGCATGGCGCGCTGATTGTCGCCGAGGTCGCACCGGGCACGGGGGGAACGGGGATCGTCTTCGCCGCCGGCGAGGGGGTCGGCACGGTGACCCGCCCCGGCCTGCCGCTCGGCGTCGGCGAGCCGGCGATCAACCCGGCGCCGCGCGCGATGATCCGCGCCACGATCACCGATTTGGCCGAGGCCAACGGCGTGCCGCCGCCCGACCTGCGCGTCACCATCGCAATCCCCGGCGGCGAGCGCCTCGCCGAAAAGACGATGAATGCACGGCTCGGCATTGCCGGCGGGCTGTCGATCCTCGGCACGACGGGCGTGGTGATCCCCTATTCCTGCTCGTCGTGGATACACGCGATCCACCGCGGGATCGACGTCGCGCGCGCCGCCGGCCTCGACCATATCGCCGCCGCGACCGGCTCGACTTCGGAGCGCGCGGTGCAGGCGCTTTATGCCTTGCCGGACCACGCCCTCATCGACATGGGCGATTTCGCCGGCGGAACCCTCAAATATCTGAGCCGGCGGCCGGTGCCGCTTCTGACCCTGGCCGGCGGGTTCGCCAAGATGGCCAAGCTCGCCGGCGGACATCTCGACCTTCATTCAAGCCGCAGCCGGGTCGACAACGCGCTCCTGGCCGATCTGCTGGGCGAGCTCGGCGCCGACGCGGAGATCCTTGCCGCCGCGCGCGTGTCGGACAGCGCCGGCGCGGTGCTCGAAATCGCCGCACCCTGGCGCGAGGCGCTGGCCGACAGGGTCGCGCGGCGCGCGCGGGCGGTGGCGCTGGCGACGCTCAGCGGGCATACTGAGGTCGAGGTCGCGATCGTCGACCGAGCCGGTGCGTTTCTCGCGCGGGTCGGCGGCGGAGGAGAGTGATGACCCCACGCCGTCTCCTCATTCTCGGCGGCACCGGCGAGGCTTCCGCGCTGGCGCGCGCCGTGCTCGTGCGCTTTGGCGACACGGTCGAGCCGATTACCGCTCTCGCCGGCCGCACCGAGCGGCCCGGCCCCGTTCCCGGCCAGGTACGTATCGGCGGGTTTGGCGGCGCGAGCGGGCTCGGCGCCTACCTGACCGAGCAGCGAATCGACTGCGTGGTCGACGCGACCCACCCGTTCGCCGCCGAAATCTCCGCCTCGGCGCGGATCGCCTGCGACACGATGCAGGTGCCGCGGCTGATCCTGCAGCGGCCGCCATGGCGGCGGCACCCGCTCGACCGCTGGATCGAGGTCGACAGCATTGAGGCGGCCGCCATGATTGTCGGCCGGGTCGGACGGCGCGCCTGGCTGACGGTCGGCTCCGGATCGATCGCGCCGTTCGCCCAGGCCGACAGCGTGCGTTTTCTCGTGCGCCTGGTCGACCCGCCGCGCGAGCGCCTGCCGCTCAAATTCTACGAAATCGTCCTCGGGCGCGGCCCGTTCACATTGGCCGAGGAGCAGCACCTCGTCGCACGCCACGCGATCGACGTGCTGGTGTGCAAGGCGAGCGGCGGCGCCGCGACCGAAGCCAAGCTGATCGCCGCCCGCGAGCTCAGCTTGCCCGTCATCATGATTCGCCGCCCGCCGACAGAAGAGGGCCCGACCGTCGACACGATCGAGGCCGCGCTCGACTGGCTCGACGGCGGTAACCGCCCCGCTTTGGCGCAGAGGCTGCCATGACCGTCCGACGCCTTGCTGTCTGCGCGCTTGCCCTGATCGCCTTGAGCCCGCCGGCCCACGCGCAGTTCATGAACCCGTTCACCGGCTACTACGAGAACATCGCCCGGGTCGCGCAGAAAAACGACGCGGGGGCCGTACAGCAGCTCATTACGCAGGGATCGAGCCCCAACGACACCGACGACGCGGGTCGTGCCGGGCTGCACTTCTCGGCGATCAACGGCAATGCCCGGATCACCGAGATGCTGATCAAGGCCGGAGCGCTGATCAACATCAAGGACCCGCTCGGCGACACCCCTCTCTTTTACGCCTCGGACCGCGATCACTCCGATGTCGTCAAGCTGCTGCTCGACGCGGGCGCCGCGCCGGATGCCGAGAACCGCAGCGGCGTCACCCCGCTGATGACGGCGGCGCAGCGCGGCAATGTCGATGTCGTGCGGCTGCTGCTCGCCAAGGGCGCCGACCCGACCAAAACCGATTATACCGGCCGCGACGCGGTGAGCTGGGCGCAGGAAAGCCACAAGCAGTCGCTCGTCCAGCTCTTGCGCCAGGCTCCCTCGCAACGCCGCCGCTAAAGCAAAACCGATCCTATTCGAATCGGGTTTTGCTTGAGCGCGCCCGACGGGGCCGCAAGACATGGTGATGTCCCGGCGCGTAAAGCCGGCTTTCGCCGGCGAGCTCGCCGGCTAGCGCCCGGCCGACCAGGATCAGTGCGGTGCGGGTGATCCCGGCCTCCTTCACGCGCTCGCGGATGTCGGCGAGGGTGGCGCGGATCAACCGCTCATCCGGCCAGCTCACGCGGTAGGCGACGACGACCGGACAGTCGGCGCCGTAATGCGGCGCGAGATCGCGGACCACACGGGCGAGATTGGCGATCGACAGATGGATCGCCAGGGTCGCACGGCTCGCGGCCAACCGGTCGAGGCTCTCGCCCTCGGGCATCGCCGAGGCGCGCGTCGCGGTGCGCGTCAGGATCACGGTCTGGGCGATCTCGGGGAGGGTCAGCTCGATCTGCAAAGCCGCCGCCGCGGCGGCGAAGGCCGGCACGCCCGGGGTCACGTCATAAGCGATGCCGAGCGCCCGGAGCCGGCGCATCTGCTCGCCGATCGCGCCGTAGAGCGACGGGTCGCCGGAGTGGACTCGCGCCACCTCATGCCCCGCCGCGTCGGCCGCCGCAATCTCGGCGACGATCTCGTCGAGTGTCAGCGGCGCGGTATCGACGACCCGCGCCCCTGCCGGCGCCACCGCGACGATCTCGCGCGGCACCAGCGACCCGGCATAGAGGCATACCGGACAGCGCCGGATCAACGCGAGCCCGCGCACCGTGATGAGGTCCGCCGCGCCCGGCCCCGCACCGATGAAATGCACGGTCACGGGAAATATCCACGCGGCGTGTAGACCCGCTGGCCGACCCGCCGCGTCTGCCGGTTGCCGACGATCACCAGGGTCAGCATGTCCACCTCGGCCGCTGCGAGGTCGGCGAGCGCGACGACCGACACCGCCTCGCCGGGCCGGCCGAGATTGCGGGCGATGACGACCGGCGTCTCCGGCTCGCGATCGGCGAGGAGGATCGCGGCGGCCTCGGCCAGACGCGTTGTCCGTCGCGCCGAGCGCGGGTTGTAGAGGGCGACGACAAAATCCGCATGCGCCGCCGCCTCGACGCGGGCGCGGATCGCCGCCCAGGGGGTGAGCAGATCGGATAGCGAAATCGCGCAGAAATCATGGCCGAGCGGCGCACCGATGCGGGCGGCGGCCGCCTGCATTGCGCTGACCCCGGGCGCGACGACGAGCTCGACCGCCCGCCAGTCGCGCCGGGGATCGCGGTCGAGCAGCTCGAAAACCAGCGCGGCGAGGCCGTAAATGCCGGCATCGCCCGACGAGACCAGCGCAACCTGCCGACCCGAGGCCGCGAGGTCGAGCGCGAGCCGCGCCCGCGCCGCCTCCGCCCCGATCGCGCTGTCGTGCCGGGTTCTGCCGCCGGCGGCAGGGCCGAGGAGATCGAGATAGAGCGAATAGCCGACGAGATCGGTCGAGGCCGCGAGCAGGTGGCCGGCTTCGGCAGTACGCCACGCCGCGTCGCCCGGCCCGATGCCGATCACGGCGAGCCGGCCGCGCGCGGCGCCGATCGCGGCCGCGTCGATCGGGGCGGGAGCCCTCGCGATCGCGCAGGTCGCGCGGAGCGATTTCCGCTTCGGCACGATGAGCTGTCCACCCGAACCGGCTGCCGCGAGAGCGGCGCCCTCGGCGACCCCCCAGCACCCGGTCGCGCGAAACGCCGCCTCGGACCGCTCGGTGAGGCGCGGGGTTTCGCCGAGCAGCCGCTCGGCCGGAAAAAACCGCGCCGGCACACCGAGCGACGCCGCCAGCGCGTGAACCGCCGGCTCGTCCATCTTGAGTGCGACCGAAACCACCGCCGCGATGGCGAGCGGGCTAAGCCGGGCCGCGGCCAGGCTATTCTCAGCGAGTGCGGCGATCTCGTCCACGCCGCACCCACGCTCGCAGCCGATCCCGAGCGCCAAAATCGGTGGATTGAGGACAAAAGTCGCCGGATCGGCCGCTGAAACGCGATCTGTGACCAACACGCCGAGTTCGGCGCTCTCGGCCCAGTCGGCGGTACCGGCGCGCAACCAAGCCGCGACGCCGAGCTCGTCGGTGAGCGCGACCGGCCGGCCGGCGAGCAGCGCCGCCGCGACCGGCTTCGCCGGCTCGGGATCGCCCACGCGCCAGCCCGGCGGCGGCTCGTCGAGCGCGAAACCGAGGCGGAGATCCCCGGCCGTCGTAATCGCGGCGACACAGCCGAGTACCCCGGACAGATGGCGAGCGATCGCGTTGGCGCCGCGATGCCCGCCGAGCAGCGGCACCGCGACCGACCCGTCCTCCGCCGCCGCAACCACCGGCGGCTCGTCGTGCTTGTCGGCGATCAGTGGCGCGAGGAGGCGGACCAGGATGCCGCTGGCGCAGATGCCGACGATCGGCCGACCCTCCGCGAAGGCGGCCGTAAGGCAATCGGCGAGGCGGTCATAACCCTCGTCGCATTCCCCCGCCAGCGCGCGCGGTCCGAACAAGGCCGCGCTCGGGAGCGCCGCGCGAACCCGCTTCCCGAGCGCGGCGCCGCTCGGGCCGAGCACGACCACGGCCGCATTGCCGGGCAGCGCAGACATCATGGCATGTCGGCGACGGCGATCTCGACCGCCATGACATGCTCGCCGCCGGCCTCCAGCGTAACCGCGTTATCCGCGACATTGCCGGATTCGACGCAGAGCATCCGGCGCCACAAATCCGCGCCGAGATCGCCGAGCGCGGCCGCCTTTTCCGCCCACGGGTTCCACACGATCGCCGAGGCCGCCCCGCGCCTGTCGATCGTGATCCGCCGGCGCCACTCCGGGTCGGCGATCTCGAGACGCTGCGGCGTGTCGAGATATACGCGGTCGGTTTCCCTCCTCAGCCGCAGGGCCCCGGCCCGCTGCCGCTTGCGGCGCATCGCGTCGGCCTTGTCGATGAACCGGCGGCCGGCGAGCCCCGCCACCGACACGTCAGCGACCTCGGAGACGGCGAAATAGCAGTGCAGCGCCTCCTCGAACGCGATCGGCTGCCGGGACGGGTTGAATACGCTCAACCGGAGTCCGAGCGTCGCCCCGAACGACACCTCGTAGGCCAGCCGAAACGGGTGCGGCCAGAATGCGTTGCCCTCACCGGTTAGTCCTAGTCGCAGGATTAGTCGGTCCGGTGGTTGAGCAACCGAGTCGAGGCGCCACGGTGTTGCGCGCGCAAAGCCGTGCTGCGGCGCCTCCGGAAAACTGCCCTGCGGCCCGAACCACGGGAAGATCACCGGAATACCGCCGCGGATCGGCCGGCCAGGTTCAAAGGGGCTGTCAGGACTCGTAAAGACCACTGGACGATTTTGAGGTGCCCATGCGGTGACCTGCGCGCCCTGTAGATAAAGCTCCCCTGTTACTCTACCGGATCGGACTAGGATTTTGACTAATCCGTCGGCGTTCTCGGTGAAATCGAGGATTCCGGCGACGCCGAATTCGGCGGCCAGGGCGGCGGCGGAGATGGGGGTGGCTTTGTCGGTCATCGGCGCACCAATACCAGGGCGAAATACGGCACCGTCGCGGCATCGATCAGCGACAGCGGGAAAGTGCGCTGGGTCGGGAGCGTCGCGTGCTCGACATAGAGCGCGCAGCCGAGGAGGCCGAGCCCATCGAGGACGCGGCGGAGCTTGCTGAAATGGCGGCCGATCTTGACGATCACGGCATGCTCGGCGCCGCGAAGGCGGCGGGCGAGCTCGGCCTCGGGGAGGGTCGCCGGAATGATCGTCAAGGTCTCGTCGCGCTGGACCAGCGCCGCCCCGGCCGCCGCGGCCGCCGCGGTCATCGACGATACGCCCGGCACGATCGTCACCCGGTAATGCCCGCCGAGCCGCGCGAGGAGCCCAGCAAAGCTGCCGTAGAAAAGCGGGTCGCCCTGGCACAGTACGGCAATGTCGGCGCCGCGGTCGAGTTCGACGCCGAGCATCTGGGCCATCGCGTCGTACAGCGCGGCGGGCGGCGCGCCGGGCCGCATCGGGAACCGCAGCGCGATCTCGCGCTGGCCCTGGTCGAGATGCGCGGCGACGATCGATCGGGCAAAGCTGTCGCCGGTTTCGGGGGCAGGATAGGCGACGACGGCAGCGGACCGGAGCAGCCGCAGCGCCTTCAGCGTGATCAGCTCGGGGTCGCCCGGTCCGAGCCCCAGACCGAAGATCTGCCCGGCCATCTCAGCCCGGCGCCACGGCGAGAAGAGTAACCACGAGGCGCCGCCCATTCGAATAATCGGTCCCCGATACCGAACCGAGAGACCGCGCGGTGAGCCCGCGCCCGGCGAGCGCCTGCCGCAATACCGCCTCCTCGCGGTCGCTTACCAGCACCTCGCCGCCTTTTCCGAGCAGATCGGCCGCGCCCTGCGCTGTTTCGAGCCGCAACCCGGCGCCGAGGAGAAACACGAGGCTCGGCTCGTTGTACCCGACCGCGACAAGCGGCTGGCCGGGAGCCGGCGCATGCTCGGCGACCAGCGCGGCGGCCGACCGGCTGAGCCATATCCGGTCGAGCCTGGGCAATACGATCGTCAGCGTCAGCACAAACGCCAGGGCCACGGCAACGAGCGCCGGCAGTGACGGGCGCAACGATTGCACGAGCCCCGCGAGCAGCACCAATGTCGCACCGGCCGCGCCGATCCCGATGCCGTCGGGTCCGAACCGCCACGGCAGGATGACCAGCGCCGCAGCCAGCGCGAGCGTCACCAGCACCCACAACAGCCGCACCCCCCGATGCGCCCAACGCGCCGCGCCCGATCCGGTGAAATCGGAGATCGCGCCTGCCGCCAGCAGGGCGAGCGCCGGGTATAGCGGCAGGACGTAATGCGGCAGCTTTGTCGGCACCAACTCGATCAGCACCCAGGCCGGCACCAGCCAGGCGAGCAGAAACCGGGTCGCCGGCGCCTCCCGCCGTCGCCATCCGCGGATCAGGGCCGGCGCCAGAAACATCGAGCCGGGCCAGAACGTCGCCAGCGACAGCACCAGGTACGCCAGCGGCGGCGCCCCGTGGGATTCCTGGGAACTAGCGAACTTAGCTAAAAGGTCGTGACCGAGTGAATCGGTGAGGAATTGCCCTTCCGTCGCCCGTTCGATCGCGATCAGCCACGGCGCCAGCAGCAGCGCCAGCAGGATGATACCCCTGAGCGGCCGCAGCCCCCGCAGCCACTTTAGGTCGCGGTCGGCGATCGACAGGGCCGCGGCGGTGATCAGCGCGACACCCGGCGCGATCGGCCCCTTGATCAGGATCGCCGCGGTCTCGGCGAGCCAGAAGCCGGCCGCGGCCGAGATCGGCAGCGTCAGCCCCCGCCGCGCCCGCAGGTAGGCGAGGCCGAGCAGCCCCTGCCCCGCGACGACGCAGGCGAGGAGGGCCGCGTCGGTTTTGGCGATATGAGCCTCGGCGACGAGGGCCAGCGACACGGCGAGCAGCGTAGCCGCGGTAAAGGCGGCGCGCCGCGGGTCGGCGATCGCCGGGTCGGCGCGGAACAGCGCGGCGCCGAACCCGAACACGATCAGCACCGCGCCGGTTGCGGCGGCCAGCGACGGCAACCGATAGGGCCACATCGCCGTGCTGTCGGCGGTGCTGAAGGCGGCGACGGACGCGGCCTGGAGCCAATAGATGCCGGCCGGCTTCTTGTTGCGCGCCTCGTTCTGAAAACGGATGCGGAGGAAATCGCCGGTTTCCAGCATCTGCCGCGTCGCCTGGGCGAACCGCGCCTCGTCCCGGTCGAGCGGCGGGATCGCGGCGATACCCGGCAGGTACAGGCACAAGCACAGCGCCGCCAGCAACGCGTGGGGCCGCGCGCCCCGGAGCCAACCCGCCATCTCAGCCCGGCTTCGCGGCAATGAGTTGGGTCACGCTCAGCATCGGCCGCCAGGCCTCGTGCGCGCCGAGCGGCTCGGCCCGGCAGACCGCGAGCCGCACCAGCTCGCCGCCATGCCGTGCGCGCCAATCGAGCAGCGCGCGCTCGCCGCCGAGGCTGACCGCGTTGGCGACGAGCCGCCCACCGGGCCGCAGCGCCCGCCACAGCGCCGGCAGCAGCTCCGCCGCGCCGATCCCGCCGCCGACAAAGATCGCGTCCGGCGTCCCGCCGGGCAACGCGGCCGGCGCCTCGCCGACGACGACGCTCAGGCCGGGCACGCCGAGCGCAGCGGCATTCCGGGCGATCGTCGCCGCCCGCGCGGGGTTGCGCTCGATCGCGACCGCCCCGGTGCCCGGCACGGCGCGCAGCCACTCGATCGCGACGGAACCGCTGCCGGCGCCGACATCCCACAACGTCTCGCCCCAGATTGGCGCCAACGCGGCCAGCGTCGCGGCACGGACCTCGCGCTTAGTCAACTGACCGTCATGCTCGAACGCATCGTCGGGCAGCCCGGGCACCGTCGACCGCGGCCGCGCGCCCCGGCCGGGCCGGCATTCGAGCGCGATCGTATTGAGGTCGGCGACGCGCCGGCTGCCCCAATCGGCTGCCTCGGCGCCGACCACCGCCTCGCGCTCGCCGCCGAGGTGCTCGAACACGGTCAGCACGCTCGGACCCCAGCCGAGCCCGGTCAGGAGCTCGGCCACCGCGGCGGGGGTCGCGCCGTTTTCCGCCAGCAGGAGGAGCCGGCGCGCCGGAGCCAGGTGGAGGCGGAGCGCGTCGAGCGGGCGCGCGTGCAGGCTGAGCTGGAGGCAGTCGGCGAGCGCCCAGCCGAGGCGAGAGGCAGCGAGCGAGAACGCGCCCGCGGCGGGCACGATAGTCATCTCTTCACGCGGGAAATGGCGGGCGAGCACGGCGCCGACGCCGTACCACATCGGGTCGCCGCTCGCCAGGACCACGACCCGCCGCCCGCGATAGCGCGCGAGCGCCGCGACCGAGCTTTCGAATGGCCGCGTCCATCCGACCCGCTCCAGCGCCCCCGACGGCGCCATCGCGAGATGCCGGTCGCCGCCGACAAGGATTTCGGCAGTGTCGACCAGGGCCCGCGCCGCCGGAGACAGCCCGGCGAGCCCGTCCTCGCCGATGCCGATCACGGAGAGCCAGCGCGTCACGGCGCGGCCAGCGCGTTGACCGCGGCCGCGGCGAGCGCGCTGCCGCCGCGGCGCCCGTGCAGCGTGACGTACCCGATGCCGCCGCCGAACTCTGCCAGTGCCCGCTTAGCGTCGGCCGCGCCGACGAAACCGACCGGAAAGCCGAGGATCAGCGCCGGACGGGGCGCTCCGGCCGCTATCATCTCGAGGAGATGAAACAGCGCGGTCGGCGCGTTGCCGATCGCGACGACGGCGCCGGCGAGGCGCGGTCTCCACAGCTCGACGGCGGCGGCTGAGCGGGTGGTTTCCAGTTTCCGGGCCAGCGCCGGCGTTCCGGGATCGCCGAGGGTGCAGACGATCTCATTCTCCGCCGGAAGGCGGCCGCGGATGATCCCGGCGCGCAGCATCTCGCTGTCGACGAAGATCGGCGCACCGGCGGTAAGCGCGCGTTGGCCGAAAGCGACGGCGCCCGTGGACCAGGCGAGGTCGGCGAGGATCGCCATGTCCGCGGCGGCATGGGCGAGGCGGAGGGCGATCGGGTGAAGCTCCGCGGGGAAGCGGGAGAGATCGGCCTCGGCGTGGATCAGCTCGAAGGACCGGCGATAGATCGCCTCGGGGTCGCGGAGGTAGCGATAGGGCATCTAGGCCTAAGCCCCCACCCCAACCCTCCCCCGCTTGCGCGGGAGGGGGCTTATCGAGACGCTCGCGGCGACTACCCGCTCCCGCGCAAGCGGGGGAGGGTTGGGGTGGGGGCTAGTTCTCGTTGCGGCTACTTTTCTCAGTCGTGGCGCCGTCACCCCCAGGGTCCAAGCCTCCTCCGCCACCACGCGATCCCGGTGCGACGCCGCGACGGGCGGCGCGAACCATGCGGTGAGTTCTCCCGCCCGGTCGGCCTCGGCGAAAATCTGCGCGACGGAACGGACTTGGGCCTTGTCGTTGGGCGGACCAAGAGTGGAACTAATTTCCTTGCGCCACCATGACGGCCATACCTCGGCGAAAACGATGCGGGCGTCGTCGAGGACGCCGAGCCCGGTTTCGAACGGCCATACCCGTGCCCGGTCGGCCCAGCGCGGATCGTCGCGCAGCGCGCGCACGACCGGGATGCCGGTCAGCGCCTGGCTGCCGACCGAACCGGTATAGGCGAGTTTCCAGCACGGCTGCGCGCCGACCATCCAGGTGTCGATCAGCCGCTTTTCGGCGAGGCCCCCCGCCGCGTGGCCGTTATGGTGCCGGGGGCCAAGATGCTCGCCCATACGGCTCGGCGGACAACCCCAGAATGGAAAGCGCCCGTTCGAGATACGCCGGTTCAACGCCTCGCCGACCTCGAAGCGGTTGTTGCGATTGTCAGGACCATCCGTGATCAGCCGCGAGATTTCGTCCCAGACCGCGCGCCACGGCAACCCCGACAGTCCGAGCCGCGCGGCGAAGCCCTCCGGGTAGCCGAACGGAAAGTCGAAACCGAGCATGACCCGCTCGTCATTCGCTGCCGCGAATGCGAGAACATCGGAGAGCAGTTCTTTCGCGGCATCACGGGTAGGGGGGTTAGCTAGTAGTGTTTCGCCGGTGTGATCGCGGCGGCAAACCCAGATGCTGTCGCGGCCAGTCTTCGGCGCGTTGGCCGCGCTCCAGTCGACGATCACATAGGTGTCGAACACCGCCGCCATGCCGGGTCAGTCGTGCCCGTGCGAATGCGGGTGGTCGTGGTCATGATCGTGATGCCCGTCGATTCCGATGCCGCGGACATGGTGGTGGTGCCCCTCCTGGGGCTTGCCGGTTTCTGCTTCGTAGCCGACGATCTGCGCCCGGTACTTGCATAGCTGGCAGTTCATCGCCGGGTTGCCGTGGACTAGCTCGTGAACCCGCTCGGCGAGCGTGTCGAGCACCAGCGGATGATCGCCGAGATACCCCGCCTTGACGAACTCGATGCCCGGCAGCTCGGCCGCGACCGCGTCGATCTCGGCATGGATGCGCTTGACCAGGATGCCCGTGAACAGGAAATACGGGAACACCACCACCCGCTTGAACCCGAGCCCGGCCGAGCGCCGGAGGGCGGCACCCACACGCGGGTCGGCGACGCCGCTGAACGCCGCCTCGGCCCAGCCGAACCCCATCCCTTCCCACAACATCCGCGCGACCTTGCTGATGTTGGAGTTGGCGTCGGGATCGTTGGTGCCGCGCCCGACGACGACGAGCAACGTCTCGTCCCGCCGGTCCGGCGCGGCCTCGGCGATCCGCGCCGCCGCGGCGGCGAGCAGCTTGGCGTCGATCGCGAGATCGCGGGCCAGCCGCACCTCGACATCCGGATTGGCGGCGGCAAAGCTGTTCATCTCCCACGGAAGGTCGTTCTTGACGTGACTCGCGGCGAACAGCATCCCCGGCACCGCATATATCCGGCGCGCGCCCCGCTCGGCCAGCGCGGCCAGCCCGTCGCGGATCGTCGGTCGGGCGAATTCGAGGTAGCCGGTGCCGAAATCGTACTCCGCGAGGCGCGGGCGCAATCCCTCGGCGGCGCGCTCGAATTCGACGATCGCCTCGGGATCGCGGCTGCCGTGGCCGCACAACAGCACCGCGGTCGTCACCATTCACTCGCCTTCCGATTGATCGCGACCGCCGGGTCACCGAGAGTAGCGCCGCGATGACCCTTCCCGGCATACACGATCGGCTGCTGCTGCTGTGTTTCGGCTTTGCGCTCGATGCGCTGTTCGGCGACATGGCCGCGGTGTTCCGGGTGATCCCGCACCCCGTCGCGCTCGCCGGGCGGGCGATCGCCGCGTTCGACCGCAAGCTCAACCGACCCCGCCGCGGCGACATCGCGCGGCGGTTCCGTGGGATCGTCACACTCATCGTGCTGGTGCCGGCGGCAGGCGGGATCGGCTGGGTCGTCGAGCGGCTGTGCCGCACGAGCTTTTCCGGCGCGGTCGTCGAGATGCTGCTGATCGCGGTGCTGCTCGCCTGGCGCAGCCTGCACGACCATGTGCTGGCGGTCGCGGTGGCGCTCGGCCGCTACGGCGTCGCCGGCGGGCGGCAGGCGGTCAGCCACATCGTCGGGCGCAACCCGGCGAGCCTCGACGAATCCGGCGTCGCGCGCGCCGCGATCGAAAGCCTCGCCGAGAATTTCAGCGACGGGGTGGTCGCGCCGGTTTTCTGGTACCTGGCGCTCGGGCTGCCCGGTCTTTTCGCCTACAAGATGGCCAACACGCTCGACAGCATGATCGGGCACAAGGACGAGCGATACCGCGCCTTTGGCTGGGCGGCGGCGCGGTTCGACGACCTCGCCAACCTGATCCCGGCGCGGCTGAGCGGCGTGGTGCTGGCGATCGCGGCGCTGTTCGCGCGCGGCGCGGCGGCCGGACGGGCGGTCAGGATCATGCTGCGCGACGCCAGGCGGCACCGCAGCCCCAATGCCGGCTGGCCCGAGTCGGCGATGGCCGGTGCGCTCGGCTTGTCCCTCGCCGGGCCGCGCCAATACGCCGAGGGCTGGGTGAGCGATGCCTGGCTCGGCGACGGCACGGCGCAGGCGACGCCGGAGGATATCCTGCGCGCGCTCGGCCTCTACCGGCTGGCCGGGCTGTTTGTCGCGGGGTTGAGCTTTGGGGGCTGGCTGGCGGCGCATCTCACGCCGCTCGGCTGAGCCCGACCGGCCGCGCCGCCGCGAGCAGCGCGTCGAGGTCGAGATGGGTTTCGAGGTGATCGGCGAGCGCATCGAGCGTGGCCTCGACCCGCGCCTCGTGCGCGACGCCGTCCGACGCGACGCCGAGCCGGCCGAGAAAGGCGCGGCGGAATTCGCCGCTCCCGAACAGCCCATGCAGGTAGGTGCCGGCGACCCGGCCGTCCACGCTGACCGCACCGTCGCCGCGTCCGCCGAG
Source organism: Allostellaceae bacterium (assembly GCA_036268075.1). Classification (GTDB taxonomy): domain Bacteria; phylum Pseudomonadota; class Alphaproteobacteria; order ATCC43930; family CGMCC-115725; genus DATARH01. The sequence continues at coordinate 42,911 of DATAUV010000106.1, forward strand.
CCGCAGCATCGGCCGCGAAAGCCCCGGTCCAGTTGTGTCGCCGAGATGCATTTCGTAGCCGGCGACCGGAGCACCACTGGCCATCTCGTGCCCCGAAGCGGCCGCGAGCCGCTTGTCGCCGCCGAGCACGGTATCGATGTCGATGAGCCCGAGCCCGGCCGCCTCGCCGGGCTCGCCCTCGACGCCGTCAGGGTCTGCGATCCGGCGTCCGAGCATCTGCAGCCCGCCGCACAAGCCGAGTAGCGCCCCGCCTTGCCGTACGTGGGCGAGGATGTCGATATCCCAGCCTTCCCGGCGCAACGCCGCGAGGTCGGCGATCGTCGCCTTGGACCCCGGCAAGATCACCAGCGCCGCATCGCGCGGCAGCGGGTGGCCTGGCCGAACCAGCGCCAGCTCGACGCCTGGTTCGGCCCTGAGCGGGTCGAGATCATCGAAATTGGCGATGTGGGGTAGCAGGGGAACGGCGATCTTCACGGGCGCGACGTCCGCCTCGCTCCGCTCGATGCCCTCACCCGTCTCCCCCGGCCTTCGCCGGGGTTCGCCACCCTCTCCTGCAATGCGGGCGAGGGGATGGGGCACGGCGCCAATTTTTCCCTCGCCCGCGTTGCGGGAGAGCGAGCCGACCCCGGCATCGCCGGGGATCGGCGGGTGAGGGCGCTTAAGCGCCATTGAGTCTTCAGCAGGCAATAATCCTGCGTTGTCAAACCACGGCACGACCCCAAAACAAGTCAACCCGGTGCGCTCGTCGATCGCCGCGACCCCACCGTCGAACAGCCGGAGGTCTCCGCGGAACTTGTTGACGATGTATCCGACGACGCGCCCCCGCTCCGCCACCGGCAGCAGCGCGACGGTGCCGACGAGCTGGGCGATGACGCCGCCGCGCTCGATGTCGCCGACCAGCACGACCGGCACATCGGCCGCCTCGGCGAAACCCATATTGGCGATGTCGCCGGCGCGCAGATTGATCTCGGCGGGGCTGCCGGCGCCCTCGACCAGCACCAGATCGGCCGCCACGGCGAGGCGGTTGAAGGCGGCCAGCACGACCGGCATCAGGCTCGGTGCGAGGGTGCGGTATTCCCGTGCGGCGGCGGCACCGAAGACCTTGCCGCCGACGATGATTTGCGCCGCACCGCCGGCTTGCGGCTTCAGCAGCACCGGGTTCATGTCGGTCGTCGGCGCGACCCCGCAGGCGCGCGCCTGCAATTCCTGCGCGCGGCCGATCTCGCCACCGTCTTCGGTGACGGCGGCGTTGTTCGACATGTTCTGCGGCTTGAACGGGCGCACCCGCAGCCCGCGCCGGGTGAACGCGCGGCCGAGCCCGGCGACGATCAGAGACTTGCCGACATCGGAGCCGGTGCCCTGGATCATCAGCGCGCGGGTACCCGTCAAAACTCGATCCCCTGCTGCGCCTTGACCCCGGCGCGGAACGGGTGCTTCACCAGCGTCATCTCGGTGACGAGGTCGGCCACCTCGATCAGTTCGGCCGGCGCGTTGCGCCCGGTGACGATCACGTGCAGGTCGCGCGGCCTCGTGCTCAGCGCCGCGGTCACCTCGTCGCGCGGCAGGTAGTCGTACCGCAGCACGATGTTGAGCTCGTCGAGCAGCACCAGCCGGTAGGACGGGTCGGCGATCATCCCGCGCGCGACTTCCCAGGCGGCGCGGGCGGCGGCGATGTCACGGGCGCGGTCCTGCGTGTCCCAGGTGAACCCCTCGCCCATCGCCCGGCACGTCACCAGCTCGGGAAATTTCGCCAACACCTCGCGCTCGCCGGTCTGCCACACGCCCTTGACGAACTGCACGATCCCGACCCGCATCCCGTGGCCGATGCAGCGTAGCACCATGCCGAACGCGGCGGTCGATTTGCCCTTGCCCGCGCCGGTATGCACGATCAGCAGGCCGCGTTCCTCGGTCTTGGTCGCGAGCATCCGCCGCCGCGCGGCCTGGCGCCGCTCCATGCGCTCGCGGTGGCGCTCGTTGAGTTCGGTTTCGTCGGCCGTCATCGCCTGGCCCAGGCTTCGAGCTCGGCCCGCGGCGAATTCCGCCGCGGGCGCCACAAACCGCGGTCGATCGCCTCGACAAAGCGGCGGCTGATCTCGCCGAGCGCGGGCGCGTTGCTGGCGGCGATAAACTCGCGCACCGCGTCGTCGCCGAGATAGGCGTCGTAGAGCGCCTCGAAATGCGCGTCGTCGACCGCGCGCGCGGTCGCGGCAAACGCGAAAAGGTAATCGACCGTCGCGGCGATCTCGGCCGCGCCCTTGTAGCCGTGACGCATGACCCCGGCGATCCAGCGCGGGTTTGCGGCGCGGCCGCGCACGACCCGGCCGATCTCTTCACGCAGCGTGCGGATGCGGGGCCGGTCGGGCTGCGAGTGGTCGTTGTGGTAGACCGCCGGCGCGCGGCCCGACAGATGCCGCACCGCCAGCGCCAGCCCCCCCTCGAACTGGTAGTAATCGTCGCTGTCGAGCAGATCGTGCTCGCGATTGTCCTGGTTGTGCAGCACGGCCTCGGCGGTCGCGAGCCTGCGGTCGAGCAGATCGCGCTCGTCATGGCCGTCGCCGCCGGCGCCGTAGGCCCAGCGGCTCCAGCCCAGATAGGCTTCGGCGAGATCGCCCTCGTCCTCCCAGATGCCCTCGTCGATCGGCGTCTGCAGCCCGGCGCCATAAGCCCCCGGCCGCGACCCGAACACGCGGTAGAGCGCCCGCCGCTCGCCGAATGCCGCGCAATCCGCGGCGAATTGGGCGGCAAGCGGGTTGATGTCGGGCGGCTCGTCGAGCGCGGCGACGGCGCGAACGGCGCTGTCGAACAGATCGATCAGCCCGGGGAACGCGTCGCGGAAAAACCCCGAGATGCGCAAGGTCACGTCGACCCGCGGCCGATCGAGGATTGAGGCCGGCAACACCTCAAACCCCGTCACCCGCCCGCTCGCGCCCTCCCATGTCGGCCGCACGCCCATGAGCGCCAGCGCCTGCGCGATGTCGTCGCCGCCGGTGCGCATGTTGGCCGTGCCCCAGGCCGACATCGCGATCCGCGCCGGATAGCACCCGTGCTCCTGCGCATGACGCTCGACGACGAGCCCCGCCGAATGCCACCCGAGCTGCCAGGCCGTCGGCGTAGGTACCGCGCGGATATCGACGGAAAAAAAATTCCGACCGGTCGGCAGCACATCCGGCCTGCCCCGGCTCGGCGCGCCCGATGGGCCGGGGAGCACGCGGCGGCCGTCGAGCCCGGCGAGGATCGCCGCGGTCTCGGCCGGCCCGCAATCGGCTACGGAGGGACGCAGGGTGTGATCGATCCAGGCAAGGATGGGCTTCGTCTTAGTCCATAAAGGATCGGCAGCTTCCGCGCCCGAAACCAGTTTGGTTGCCAAGGCCTCCAGCCGCTCGATCGTGTCTCCCACCGTACGCCAAGGAGCATCCCCTCTCCGCCCGTTGGGGGGAGAGGGAGGGGCCCGATGCGGAGCAGCGGGAGGGTGAGGTGGGTTGGCGCCGACGGACTCCCACCTCACCCCGACCCTCTCCCCCCAATGGGCGGAGAGGGAGAGTCTCTGGGGCCGAATTCCCAGCCACTCCTCACCCAAATCCATCGTCAGAGGGTCCGCTCCTAGCTCCAGATCAACCGCGAGCGCGCGCAGCAGCGATTCATCTTCCGCCCGCCCGCCGCGCCGCACCCGGCAGAAGGCGACGAGCAGCGCGTCGAGCCTGTCGCCGCCGGGGCTCTCGCCGAGGACGTGCAGACCGTCGCGGATCTGCATGTCCTTCAGTTCGCACAGAAATCCGTCGAGCTTCCTCAGCGCCTCGGGCCCCGTTTCACCGACCGCGATACCGCAATCGCGGGCGATCCCCGCCGTGCCGGCACGTTCCAGAATCTCCTTGGCGAGGGGGGCGATGCGGCGGGGGTCGCCGCGGGCGGCGTCGTAATACTCGTCGATCAGGCGTTCCAGTTCGGCGAGAACGCCATAGCTGCCGGCGCGGGTGAGGGGCGGGGTCAGGTGGTCGACGATGACAGCCTGGGCGCGCCGCTTGGCCTGGGTGCCCTCGCCGGGATCGTTGACGATGAAGGGGTAGAGATGCGGCATCGGCCCGAGCACCGCCTCGGGAAGGCACTCCGCCGACAACGCCAGGGCCTTGCCGGGCAACCACTCGAGCGTGCCGTGCTTGCCCAGATCGATCACCGCGTCGGCGCGAAACTCGTCGGCGATCCACGCATAGACGGCGAGATACGAATGCGGCGGCACCAGCGCCGGGTCGTGATAGGTCGCCCGCGGATCGAGATTGTACCCGCGCGCCGGCTGAACCAGTACCGCGACGTTACCGCAGCGGAACCCGGGAATCGCAAAGCGCCCGCAATCGAGCCGACCCGGCCGGAAGAACGGATCACGCTCCGCCGAGCCCCATTGCGCCGATATGCGCCGCTGCACCGCCATCGGCAGGGCGGCAAAGAAGGCGGAGTAGGTCGCGAACGACAAGCTCTCCTCATCGGCAGCGCCCGGGCGTGCGTTGGTCGGGACGGCTAACAATCTAGTCATCAAGGCTGCGCCGTCCGCCGGCGCACCCTCGACGCGGTATCCGGCACTCGCCAGCGCCCCCAGCAGCCGCGCCGCCGATTCGGGGGTGTCGAGCCCGACCCCGTTTCCGATGCGGCCGTCGCGATTTGGGTAATTGGCCAGAACGATCGCGATGCGGCGCTCCCCGGCCTGCTTAGTCTTAAGGCGGGTCCAGTTTCGTGCGAGATCGGCGACAAAGGCGATGCGGTCGGCGACAGGGCGGTAGCCGACCAGATCGGCCTCGGTATCGGGGTCGCGGCCGAGCGGCGCCTTGAACGATACCGCGCGCGACAGGATCCGCCCGTCGATCTCGGGCAGGGCGACATTCATGGCCAGGTCGCGGGGACCGAGCCCGCGCGTGCCGCCGCGCCAGCCTTCCTCGTCGCCGCCGGAGAATACGGTTTGCAGCACGGGGCAATCCACCGCGAGCGGGTCGTCGCCTCCCGACGCCGCGACCGAAAAGCCGGTCGCGTTGAGCACCGCCGCCGGCGGGTGCGCGGCAAAGGCGGCGGCGATGACCGCGGCGGCCTCCGCGTCCTTGAGGCTGTGGACGAAGATCGGCAGCGGCCGCAGCCGGCGCGCCGTCAGCGCCCGAACCAGCGCGTCGACGGGCGCCGTGTTCCCGGATTGCACCAGCGCGCGGTAGAACACGATCGGCGCAATGCCCCCGTCCCCGCGCCATTCCGCCGCGATATCGGCGAGACCGGGCAAGGCCTTGTCGGGCCAGTAATATCCGGCGCGCAACAGCGGCGCCGGATCAGCCCAGTCGGCGCTGCTGATCAGCGACGCAGCATACCGAAGGAAATTCTCGGCATTGGCGGGGCCGCCCTCGGCCAGATAGCGCCACAGCCTTTGGCAAGCCTCAGCAGGAAGCGTCGACAGGTTGGCGAGATCGCGATCGGGCCTATCGTCGCCGGGCAGCAGCGCTAGCGGAACGCCGCCCTCACGGCAGGTCTCGACCAGACGCTCCACGCCGTAGGGCCAGTAGGCCTGGCCGCCGAGCAGCCGGGCGATCACCAGCCGCGCCTTGGTGACGATCGCCATGTAGAGGTCGACCGACAGGTTGTGGCCGAGCCGCATGACCGGGGCAAGGCGCAGGCTCGGCGCGCCCTGCAACCGCGATTGCGCCGCGGCCAGCAGCGCGATCTCGGTATCGGCGCTGGCGAGCACGACGATGTCGCCGGGTGTCTGGGTGAGGTCGACCGCCTCTGTTCCGTCGGCGACGACGCCGGGTTCGGTGGCGAGAAGGTGCATTTACGCGGCATCGAGCGCGGCGGCGACCGCGACGCGGTCAAGCCCGCGGCGGCCGATCACGACAAGGCGGGTCCCACGCGCCTCGCCGGGCAGCCAGGCGCGGTCGAAATACTGCTGCACCCGGTCGCCGACGGCCTGCACGACGAGCCGCCGATCGCGCCCGGGCACCTCGACGAACCCCTTGAGCCGCAGCACATCGTGCCCGCGGATGATCTCTCCGAGGCGGCGGCGGAAAGCGGCGGGGTCGGCAACCGCGTCACGCGTGACCGAAAAGCTGTCGAAATCGTCGTGGTCGTGCTGGCCTTCGAGCTCGTGCAGCGATGGGCGGGCCGCGAGGTCGTCTTCGGCGGCAGCGCCGAGGCCGAGCGCAACCGCCGCCGGCACCTTGCCGTCACGCGCCCCGACCAGCCGCACCCCCGGCCGCAATCGCGCGGCCAGGACCTCTTGCAGCGCGGCGAGCGCCGGCGCGTCGAGCAGGTCGGTCTTGTTGAGGATCACCAGATCGGCGCAGGAAAGCTGGTCGGCGAATACCTCGGCGAGCGGGTTATCGTGGTCGAGCGAGGGGTCAAGCGCGCGCTGCCGCGCCACCGCGTCGGGATCGTCGGCGAAACGCCCGGCGGCGAGAGCCGCGGCGTCGATCACGGTCAGCACGCCGTCGACGGTCGTGCGGGTGCGGATCTCCGGCCAGGCAAACGCCTCGACCAAGGGCTTAGGCAAGGCCAAGCCCGAGGTCTCGATGACGATATGGTCGGGCGGCTCGGGGCGCTCGACGAGCCGCTTCAGCGTCGGCAGGAATTCGTCGGCGACCGTGCAGCACAGACACCCGTTGGCGAGCTCGACGATGTCGTCGTCGGAGCAGGTTTCGTCGCCGCAGCCGAGCAACACCTCGCGGTCGATCCCCAATTCGCCAAATTCGTTGACGATGATCGCCAACCGATGACCATTGGCTTGACTAAGCAGGTGCCGCACCAGGCTGGTCTTGCCGGCGCCGAGAAAGCCGGTGACGATCGTCGCGGGGATGCGCTGCATCGCTACGGCGCCCCCTTCAGCACCAGAGGCAATCCGGCGGCGACGAAGACCACACGGTCGGCGAGCGCGGCGATTTCCTGGTTGAGGCGCCCGGCCTCGTCGCGGAAGCGGCGGCCGAGCGGGGTTTCGGGGACGAGCCCCAGGCCGACCTCGTTGGCCACCAGCACGATGGGGCCGGCGGCATCGCGTAGCGCGGCGACCAGCGCGGCGATCTCGGCCTCGATCGTGCGGCCAGCCAGCATCACGTTCGACAGCCACAGCGTCAGGCAGTCGACGAGGACCGGCCTCTCGGCGCCGTTTTCGGCGCGGATCGTCTCGGGCAGTGCGAGCGGGGCGTCGACCGTGCGCCAGAAGGCGCCGCCCCCCGACTTTTCACGGCGGGCGCGGTGCGCGGCGATGCGCGCCGCCATCTCGGCATCGCCCGGCTCGGCGGTGGCGCAATAGGTGCCGTGGTCGGCCGCGCCTTCGACGAGGCGTTCGGCATGGCGGCTCTTGCCCGATCGGGCGCCGCCGAGAACAAGGGTCACGGCGGGAAGCGGTCCCGCCCGGAATGCCGACAAAATCTCCTCCTCCACCCGAGGAATCGACGCTGGTCCGGGCGATACGGAGGTCTCCTGGCTCGGGGTCCTCGCCCGCGGCGCCTTCCCGGGATCCCCCAGTGGCCGTTGCCGCGAAGCTCGCCCTGACAGTTGCGGGGGCAGCGCCGGCCTCGCACCGGACTTCCCTGTCGCATCGCAGAGGCGACGCTACCACGCGCGCCACGGCTTTGTCGTAATTTTTGCGGTAGGGTAGGCGACCAGCAGTGCCAGGAGGGGCGCATGAAAATCGAGGGCGGGTGTCTATGCGGCAAGGTGCGCTATGCGGGCGAGGCCGATCCGATCTTTGTCGGGTTGTGCCACTGCACCCATTGCCAGAAACACACCGGCAGCGCGTTCAGCGCGGTCGTGGCTGTGCCGACGCCGGCGCTGACAGTGACCGGCCCCCTCAAATCCTATATCGATCACGGCGACAGCGGCGCCGAATCGAGGCGCTCCTTCTGTGCGGAATGCGGATCGTCGGTGATGGATGACGCCGACATGATGCCGAATGTGACGATGGTGCTCGTCGGCAGCCTCGACGATCCGAGCTGGTTCAAGCCGCAGATGGAAATCTATACCGATCGGGCCCAGCCCTGGGTCGCGCTCGGCGGCGACCGGCCCCGCTTTGCCAAGATGCCGCCGCGCAGCTAGCGGTTCAGCACGCCGGCCGGTTGACGGTCACGACCCGCCAGCCATTGCCGAGCCCGGCATCCTCGATCCGGTCGATGCGGGTGATGCCGCAATTCTCCATCGTGAAGGCGAGGCAGGATTCGGGATCGAGCCGCAGCGCGAGCCCGATCGCCGCCCGGATCGTGCCGCCATGCGCGACGACGATGACGTCGCGCCCGCGATGTGTCTCGGCGAGGCCGTAGATCGCGTGCGACACCCGCGCCATCAGGTCGACAAAGCTCTCGCCGGCCGGCGCGCGCTCATGCGCGGGGGCGTGCCAGAAGCGGTGGAACACGCCGCCGCGCGAACTGCGCAATTCCTCGTAGGTCAGCCCCTGCCAGTCGCCGAAGGCCTGCTCGGCGAGGTCGGGCAGGGCCGGGCAATCGGGGCCGGGAATCTCCGCCGGACCGGGGAGGCCGGCGGCGACGATCGCGCGGGCGGTCTCGTGCGTGCGGCGCAGATTGCTCGTGACCCACACCGCCTCGCGCGGCAATTGCCGGGCGAGGCCGGCAAAGACGCGCGGGTCGCTGCAGTCGCAGGGCATGTCCTTTTGCCCATAGATGCGGCCGTCATGGTTGACCGGCGCGTGCCGCACCCACCAGAACCGCGTCGTCATCTGGATGTCGCTCATGGAGCGGCCGCGGCGAGCAGCATGACGATCTCTCCGATCTGTTGAAGGGCGCCGAGAACGTCGCCGGTGTAGCCGCCGATCTGCCGCCGGGCAAGCGCCGCGGTCGCCGCAACCGCGCCGCCGGCAACCACCAGCGCCACGATCCCGTGGAGCGGGCCGAGACAACTCGCCGCGACCAGCGCGCCGATCGCGAGCGCAACCAGCGCCACGGTTCGGCTCGGCCGTCCCGCCGCGGCGCCGAGCCCATCCTCGCGCGCCGGCGGCAGGCGCCACATCGCCGGCGCGAGGAAGCCGCGCGACGCCGCATGCGCCGCGATCAGCGCGAGCCCGGCATGGATCGGGTCACGGATCGCGGACAGCGCCGCGGCGCGCAGCCCGATGCTGAACACCAGCGCGGCGACGCCGTAAGTACCGACCCGGCTGTCGCGCATGATCGCGAGCTTTGCGGCCCGCTCGCGGCCGCCGCCGAACCCGTCGGCGGTGTCGGCGAGCCCGTCTTCGTGGAGCGCGCCGGTCGCGGCGAGCCCGGCCAGCACCGCGAGCAGGGCTGCCGGCAGCGCGCCGAGCCCCACAAGCCCGAAGGCTAAAAACACCACGCCGGCGATAAATCCCACCCCGGCCCCGACCAGCGGAAAGGCCCAGCACGCACCCGCGACGCCGCCGTCGCCGGGCGCGGCGACGCCGACCGGAAGGCGGGTCAACACCGCCGTCGCCAGCAGGAAATCGGCCATGATGCCGCGCCGCGAGTCCATAGCCTGACCATAGCCGGTTTTGTTGCTACACCTAGCCCCCGCAACACCGCAGGGGAAACCATGCCGGAGCCGGCCGCGAGCCTCGACGAGATCCGCGCGCTGATGGCGCATCTGCCCGGCCCCGATCTGGAGGCCGCCGCCACCGCCGCGCAGCGCGAAGCGCAGCTCACCAAGCCGCCGGGCGCGCTCGGCCGGCTGGAGGAGCTGGCGCATTGGCTGGCGACGTGGCAGGCCCGCCACCCGCCGCGCGTCGACCACCCGCGCACTGCCGTCTTCGCCGGCAATCACGGCGTCGCCGCGCGCGGCGTGTCGGCCTATCCGGCGTCGGTCACGGCGCAGATGGTGCAGAATTTCATCGCCGGCGGCGCCGCGGTGAACCAGCTTTGCAAAATCATCGACGCCGATCTGCGCGTCTATGAGATGAACCTGGACGAGCCGACCGCCGACATCGTCGACGCCCCGGCGATGACCGACCGGGAATGCGCCCAGGCGATCGCCTATGGGATGATGGCGGTCGAGCCGGGGATCGACGCGTTGGCATTGGGCGAGATGGGCATCGCCAACACGACCTCGGCGGCCGCGCTGGCGCTGGCGCTGTTCGGCGGCGAGGCGGCGGATTGGGTCGGACCCGGCACCGGCGTCGCCGGCTCGGCGCTCGCGAACAAGCGCGAGGTCGTCGCGGCCGCCGCGTCGCGCCACATCGACGGGCAGGCCGACCCGTTCGAGCTGTTGCGCCGTCTCGGCGGGCTCGAATTAGCCGCGATCACCGGCGCGGTGCTGGCGGCCCGCATGGGGCGGGTGCCGGTCGTGCTCGACGGCTATGCGGCGACGGTCGCCGCGGCGGTGCTCTACGCCGTCAACCCGCGCGCGCTCGACCATTGCGTCGTCGGCCACGTCTCCGCCGAGCCGGGGCATCGCCGCCTGTTGGAGAAAATCGGCAAGCCCGCCCTCTTCGATTTCGGCATGCGCCTCGGCGAAGCCTCCGGCGCGACCCTGGCGCTCGGCATCCTCAAGGCGGCGGCGGCCTGCCACGAGGGTATGGCCACCTTCGCCGAGGCGGGGGTCAGCGGGCCTGCTTGAGATGTTCGGCCAGCACGGTGTTGATCCGCGATTGCCAGCCGCGACCGGTCGCGCGGAACCCGTCCACGACATCCGCGTCGAGCCGCAGGGAGACCAGCCGCTTCGGCGTCGCGAGCGGCGGCCGCCCCTTGCGGATCACCTTGCCGCCAATGCTGAATTCGGCGTTGTCGAACCACTCGTCGGTCAGCTCGGGAATCTCGTCGTATTCCTCCTGCGTGATGACGTGCGCATCAAGCTTAGCCAAGTCTGTCGCGGTACCTTTTTTGCTCGCGGTCATTGGCTTTCCCCATCGAAATGACGTGCCGGGTGCCGCGCGGCGTCCAGACAATGATCACCATGCGGCCATCCAGCAGTCCCGCGGTCACATAGCGGGTTTCCGGATAGGCAAAGCGCATGTCTTCCTGGGTATAGATCGGGCCGTCGAACACCTTCTCGGCGTCAATGAAGTCAATCCGCCGTTCCCGCAGCGTCGCGACGCGCTTTGCCGGGTCGAAGCTGATTTTCACGATATAATGTAGCTACGCTAATGCCGCGCATCAAGCTCGACACGGCACCGGCCCGCCGCATAGGCGCAGCCGCCGCCGTCGAGGTCTGACGCTACCCGGTCCGGTCAGCGAGGGCCGTAACCCGGGGGCGGGTAGCCGGGGGGCGGGTAGCCTTGCGACGACATGCACTGCCAGTAAAAGCTGCTGTATTGCTGCTGGATGTAGCCCTCGTCGGCCTGTGCGTTGGCGGCGCCCGCGCCGGTGCCGACGACGGCGCCCGAGGCGGCCCCGATCGCCGCGCCCCGGCCGCCGCCGAACGCGCCGCCCAACGCCGCGCCGAGCCCGGCGCCCAGCAGCGTGCTGCCGACCGCGTTCGCGCCCTGCTGGTTGCGCAGCGGCGCCACCTGGGCATCCGCGTATTGCCGGCAGTTCATGTCGACGGCATACGGGGCCTGGGCCATCACGCCGGTACTGACCGCACACACCGCCAGCGCCGCGCCGGCCAGAGAGATCGTGATCCGCCTCATCGCGTTTCTCCGCGTGAAAATTTCCTACTCTCCCATCTGCAACAGCGCGCCGCGATGGCGGGCGTTGCGGAAGGCGATAAAGAAGATGGTGATGCCCAACCCCAGGTACAGGAGGTCGAGCCCCACCGCCTCGAAGAAATAATCGGTGCGGAAAATCTGGCCGAACAGCAGCGCGCGCATGCCCTCGAACACATAGGTCTGCGGCAGGCACCACGCCGCCCAGCGCAGCCACTCGGGCAGGGTCGAGACCGGGTAGTAGACGCAGGACAGCGGCGACAGCGCGAAGATCACGGTCCAGGCGAGGCTTTCGGCGCCCATCCCGTGCCGGATGATGAGCCCGCAGATCGCCAGGCCGAGCGCCCAGCCCATCGCCATCAGCACGACGACGAAGGCAACCAGGGGCATCCCCATCGCGAAGATCGAATAGTGGTAGAGCGGGATCGCCAAGAGCGCCGCCGGCACCACCCCGATCGCAACCCGGATGACGCTCATCGCGAGCAGCGAAATCACCCACTCATAGGCCCTGAGCGGGGTGACGAAGAGATGGCCGAGATTGCGCGACCACATCTCCTCGAGAAACGAGATCGACAGCCCGAGTTGGCTCCTGAACAGCATGTCCCACAGCATCACCGCTCCGAGCAGCACCCCGAACGCACGCGCCACATACGAGCTGTTGCGGTAGAGAAACTGGCTCATGAACCCCCAGACCAGCACCTGCAGGGTCGGCCAGTAGAGGAGCTCCAGCGTGCGCGGCCACGAGCTTTTCAGGATGTAGAGATAGCGCAGCAGCATCGCCCACACCCGCTCGGGCGAGAACGCGACGGCGCCCGGTGGATTATTTACCATGGGCTTGCTCACGACACCGGCTCCAGCGCCTCTTGCGGCGAGCGCGCGATGTGCAGGAACACCTCTTCGAGATTGGCGCGGCCGTAGCGGTCGATCAATTCCCCGGGACTGCCGCGGTCGACGATCTGCCCCGATTTCATCATCATCACCGACGAGCACAGCCGCTCGACCTCGCCCATGTTGTGCGAGGCGAGGAGGATCGTCGCCTGGGTGCGCGCCTGATAGGCTTCGAGATAGCCGCGCACCCAATCGCCGGTATCGGGGTCGAGCGAGGCGGTCGGCTCGTCGAGCAGCAGCAATTCGGGCTCGTTGAGGAGGGCCTTGGCGAGAGCGACGCGGGTTTTCTGCCCCGACGACAATTTCCCCGCCGGGCGGTCGAGGAACGCGGTGATCTGCAGGTCTCGCGCCAGCGCGTCGATGCGCTCGGCGCGGTTCCGAAGGCGATAAAGGCGGGCGTACACCGACAGGTTCTGCCGCACGGTCAGCCGATGCGGCAGGTCGACATACGGCGACGAGAAGTTGATCCGCGGCAACACCCGGTAGCGGTGGTGGCGCACATCCTCGCCAAACACGTGGACGGTCCCAGAGGTCGGCAGCAGGAGGCCCAGGAGGATCGCCAGCGTCGTCGTCTTGCCGGCGCCGTTGCCGCCGAGGAGCGCCGCGGTGACGCCGCGCTCGACGGCAAACCCGATCCCGTTCACGGCGACCGCGCCGCCGGGATAGCGCTTTATCAGATTGTCGACAAAGATGACGGGCTCGGCCATCGGTTCTATATGGCTGATCATGGCGCGGCGGAATAGGGCGCTCGGGAGATGACCCGGTGAGCGTGGGCGAGTTAAGCGTGGCGGGCGAGGCCCAGGCGGGGTTCGACCGGATCAGCCTGCGCCGGCTGGTGCTGATCCGCTGGATCGCCGTCACCGGCCAAGCGCTGGCGCTGGTGACCGTGCATTACGGGCTCGATTTCCACCTGCCGCTGATGCCCGCCTTTGCCGTCGTCGGCTGCTCGGTCGTGTTCAACCTGGGCTTTGTCGTGTCCCGGCGTGCGGCGACGCGGCTCGGCGAGCGCGAGGCGACGCTGTTCCTCGGCTACGACACGCTGCAGCTCGCGCTGCTCTTGTACCTGACCGGAGGCCTCGAAAACCCGTTTGCGATCCTGGTGCTCGCGCCCGTCACCGTGGCGGCGACGATCCTGTCGCAGCGCCCGGTGGTCGGGCTCGCCGGGTTTGCGATCGCGGCGGTCACGGTGTTGGCGCTGTGGCACATGCCGCTGCCGTGGCGGAGCGAGACGCTGGTGTTTCCGCCCGAGCTGATCGTCGGCCATTGGGCGGCCCTCGTTTTCGCGATCGGGTTTATCGCCTCCTATACCTGGACGGTGGCGCGCGAGGCGCGGCGGCTGCGCGACGCGATGTCGGCGACGCAGCTTTCGCTGGCGCGCGAGCAGCGTATCTCGGCGGTCGGCGCGCTCGCCGCCGCCGCGGCGCACGAGCTCGGCAGCCCGCTCGCGACGATCGCCGTCGTCGCCCGCGAGCTGGTGCGCGAGCTGCCGCCCGATTCGCCGCATGCCGAGGATGCGATGCTGCTGCTGAGCCAGTCGGAGCGGTGCCGGCGCATCCTCGCCGAGCTGGCGCATCAGCCGCCGGAGGATGGTGGCTCGCCCTATGACCGCCTGCCGGTCTCGGCGCTGGTCGAGGCCGCCGGCGCGCTCTATCATGACCCCCGGGTGCGGCTGATCTTTGCCGCGACCGGCGAGGCGGAGCACACCGAGCCCTCGGTGCAGCGGAGCCCGGAAATCATGCACGGGCTGCATAACCTCATTCAGAACGCGGTCCAGTTCGCCCGGCGCGAGGTCAGCGTCACGACGTTCTGGGACCAGGCGGCGGTGACGGTGGAAATCGCCGATGACGGCCCCGGCTATCCTCCCAATCTGCTCGGCCGGCTCGGCGAGCCGTATCTGTCGAGCCGGTCCGGCGCGTCGGGCCATATGGGGCTGGGAATCTTCATCGCCCAGAGCCTCTTGGAGCGCAGCGGTGCCCAGCTCGCCTTCGACAACCTTGATGAAGGCGGCGCACATGTTGTCATTTCGTGGAAGCGTGACAATTTGGAGGCGGTGGCGCGGCACGCCGCCGCAGCGGCTTCCGCGCCGGACGGTAGCGAAAGGCAACCGGTATGAACACAACAGCCGATAGGACCCCACGACCGACCACCGGCGAGATGCCGGCGCCGCCCTTGCGTGGCCTTTCCGAGTCGGATCGCACCCTCTTGATCGTCGACGACGACGCGCCGCTGTGCCAGCGCCTGGCGCGGGCGATGGAGCGGCGCGGCTTTGTCGTCTCGACCGCCGACAGCGTCTCCAGCGGCACCACCGCGGCGACGACGACGCTGCCCGCCTATGCCGTCGTCGATTTGCGGCTCGGCGACGGCAGCGGGCTCGAGGTGGTCAGCGCGCTGCGCGACGCGCGTCCCGCCGCCCGCATCGTCATGCTGACCGGGTATGGCAACATCGCCACCGCGGTCGCCGCGGTAAAGGCCGGCGCGATCGACTACCTGCCCAAGCCCGCCGACGCCGACGCGGTCGAGCGCGCCCTCTTGGCGCAGGAAGGCGAGACCCCCGAGCCGCCCGCCGACCCGATGTCGGCCGACCGGGTGCGGTGGGAGCACATCCAGCGCATCTTCGAATTGTGCGAACGCAACGTTTCCGAGACCGCCCGCCGGCTCAAGATGCATCGTCGCACCTTGCAGCGCATCCTCTCCAAGCACGCGCCGCGGAGCTGAGGGGTGGCGCGCGGCGGGGGCATCCGCTGCCTGTTTCGTGCGTTTCTGGCTCTTGTCTGGCCGGCTCTACTCTTCGCCGCGCCCGCTGCCGCGCAGTCCGCCGACCACGTCCGGCTGCAGCTCATGTGGCTCAACCAGGCGCAATTCGCCGGGATTTACCTGGCGCGCGACAAGGGCCTCTACGCGGACGAAGACCTGACGGTCGAAACCATCGAGGGCGGACCGGCCATCGCGCCGGTCGACGTGATGGCCAAGGGCGGCGCCGATGTCGCGATCGCCTGGCTGTCCTCGGCGCTCGACGCGCGCCGGCGCGGGCTCGATGTCGTCAACATCGCCCAGATCCTGCGGCGGCCCGGGATGACCGTGCTGTGCCGGCGCGATGCGGGCATTCGCAGCATCCTCGACATCGCCGGCAAGAGCGTCGGCGTGTGGAATGTCGGCGACGAGATCACCGTGCGCGACTGGCTCAAAGGGTTCTCGATCCCGCTCGACCGCGTCAGCCCGGTCCAGCAGGCGGCCAATGGCGCCGACCTGCTATCGGGCCGCGTCGCCTGCGCTACCGCCATGATGTACAACGAATATTGGTCGATCGTTGAAGGCGGGCTACCACCCGATAAGCTGATCGACGGGCGGCTCGGCGACGGCGGGTTCGGGTTTCTCGAAGACGGACTCTACGTGCCCCGCGCGGCGCTGACGGACCCGGCGCGGCGGGCCGTGCTGGTGCGGTTTCTGCGCGCGACGCTGGCCGGGTGGCGGCTGGCAAAGCAAAACCCCGAGGACGCTTTCGCCGCGACGATGAAGGCGGCGCCGAACGCCGACCCGGTCCACCAGCGCCGCATGCTCGAAACCATTCTCGATCTCGTCGGCGATATCGACCGGGTCGGGCTTCTGGACGAGGCGGCCTATCGCCACAGCGTCGAGACGATCGCCAGCCAGTCCGCCGACGGCGGCGCAGTGCGCACGGCCGGCGCCAACGGCTCGACGGAGCTCGTCTGGAACGACGCGACCGCGACCCCCAAATAGCCGCGCTCAGCCGCCGCAACGCTTGGCGATAAACCGGTCGATGCGGGCGAGCCATTCGTCGCGGATCCGGTCCTGTTCGAGAAACGGCTCGTGCTTCGATTCGGGCAGGTCGACCAGTTCGCAATCGGGCAGAAGCCGGGCGGCGCGGCGGTGCGCGGCATGCGAAACGACCGCGTCGCGGCCGGCGCTGCCAATGAGGATCGGCGTCTCGATCTCGCCGAGAAATTCTGCCTTGCCGATCCGGCCGAGCATCGCCAGCGCCGCATCGACCCAACCAAAGGTCGGGCCGTCGACGCGCAGGCTCGGATCGGCGGTGAGCCAGGCGTGATGCAGCCGGCAGCGATCGGGGTCGCTGGTGGCGCGGCTGCGCTCGGGCGAGGGCAGCCGGCCGGGCGGCCAGCGCCGCCTCGTACCGGGAACCAGGCGCGCGCCGAGCCCGGCGATCCGCATCGGCCCGGTGATCGCGCGCAATGACGCGTGCGGCACCCGGCCCAGCCGCAGCCCCAACAGCGGTGACGACAGCACGGCGGCGTCGAACAGCTCGGGATGGGCGTGCAGACACAAGAGCGCGATCGCACCGCCCATCGAATGAGCGATCAGGATCCGGGGCAATTCGTGCGGGAGCGTGGCTTCTGCGAACTCGGCGAGGTCAGCGGCGTCGCGGTCGAAGCGGCGGGCGCGCGGCCGGTTGGGCCAGCGCTGGGGCCGCGTGGAGCGACCCTGTCCGCGCCAATCGAGGCACCACACCTCGACCCCGTGCGCGCCAAGATCGCGCACCGTCTCGAACTGCTTTTCGATGAACTCGCGAAACCCGGTGACCAGCAGGCACACCGCGCGCGGCTTGTCGACCGGAAGATGCCCCCAGCGCAGGCTCGCCCCGTCGCGGGTAGCGAACTCGCCCCAGGCAAAGCCCGGCGGCGGCAGAAAGCGCTCGTCAAGGGTCGGTAGTCGCGCCGGCCACGCCGCAAGGGGTGCGGCCAGCAATACGCTGTCGGTCATTCTTTCCTTCCCCGGCCCCGCACGATGGCTGGCTATAGCCGGCGAGAGGTCAATTAATCGTCAAAAATGACGATCTCGTGGCAAGCCTGTGCTCGTGGCAGAGGGGCACGTGGCAGAGGGGCGCGTGGCAGAGGGGCGCGTGGCAGAACCGGGGGTCTCGTGTCGCGATCAATCCGGGATGCGGAAGCCCACGTCCCCCTCGCGTTCGAGCTGGCCGACGAGCCCGGTTTCCCAATCGAGGTAGCGCTGCCGCGCCCCTTCGCGGGCATAGGGGTCATAAGGCCGGCGCCAGCAATCGTCGGGCGTGTCCGCCATCGCCTCGCGCCCGCCGACGATCGGGAAGCCGCCGGCCCGCCACGCGTCGGTGCCGCCGTCCAGCACCCGAATTTCGGCGTGCCCGCCCTCGCCGAGCTCGGCCGCGGCGAGCCGGGCGAGCACGCCGTCAGGCGAGGTCAGCACCAGCATCGGAGCCTTCGGCACGGTCCCGATCACGTTGCCGAGCCGGGCCCGGACCGCGAACCAAGCTCCTGGAATGTGCCCGGCCTCGTAGGCGAGGCTGCGCGCGAGATCGACGACAACCGCCTCACCGCGGTCGAGCTTCGTCTTCAATTCGGCCGCGGAGATTGCCGGCGTCGTCGCCGCCGCCAGCTCGGGGATCGGCGGCGATTCGGTCCCGGTCACCAATTTTCGGCCGGCGAGGCCGCCCTCGAGCAGGTAAATCTCCGGCCAACCCATCTGCCTGAGCCAATGCCCGGTCATCACCGCCCGCACGCCGTCGTCGTCGACCAGCACGATGCGGGCATTGCGCGTGTTCATGTAGACATCGGTCGCCTGGACGAGCTGCCCGCCCGGCGCCGAGCGCGAGCCGACCAGGTGCCCCGCCGCGTACTCCTCGGGGCTGCGCACGTCGAGGAGGTAGAGCGTGCGAGTCTCGGCCTCTGCCTGGAACCGCGCCAGCGTCGCGCCGTCGATGCGGTCGAGGGCGAACCGCTCGGCGACCTTGCCGGCGAGTCCGCGCGCCCTGCCGAGCCCGTCGGCGGACGGCACGGGCAGCGCATCCTCGCGCCCGCGCGCCAGTTCTAGCCCAGCCAGCTCCCACCCCATCGTGCCGTTTTCGAGCGCGATGACCGGGTTCGCGAGCCCGGCGTTGCGCAGCGACTGCGCGCCGATGATGCTGCGGGTGCGGCCGGCGCAATTGACCACGACCAGCGTTTCCGCCGAGGTCAGCCGGTCGGGCACACGGTAGACCAGCTCCGCGCCGGGGCAGTCGAACGCGCCGGGGATGCTCATGTTGCGGAACTCGCCGATCGGGCGGCTGTCGACGATCAGGATGTTCTCGCCGCTGTCGAGCCGCCGTTTCAGCTCGGCGGCGGCGATGTGCGGGGTGTGGTTCTTGTGCTCGACGATCTCGCCGAACGCCTTGCTCGGCACGTTGACGCCGGTGAAAAGCTGATACCCCGCCGCCGCCCACCCGGCGGCGCCGCCCGTCATCACCGAGATGTCGCGGTAGCCCATCTTGGCGAGCTTGGCCGCGGCGCGCTCGGCGAGTCCGTCCTCGCCGTCGTAAAGCACGATGCGGGTGCCATGTCGGGGCACCAGGTCGCGCACCATCAATTCGAGCCGCGACAATGGCAGCGAGCAGGCGAAAAACGGGTGGCCATCCTCGGAAAAAACGCCCTCCTCGCGCAGATCGAGAAAGGCGAGCTCGGCGCCGTCGTCGAGCATCGCCCGCACGGTCTCCGGCGAGACGCGCGGGGTTTGGCTGGCTTCCGGCATGTTTCGTCCTCTCGTTGCGCCGGCGAACCATAGCAAGCGCGCCCTGACGCGGTGCGGGTTTTCTTGTATACCTCGCCTCAAAGCCACAGGGAGACGGGCCATGCCGGACGGCCGCAGCGACGTGCACCGCAACAAGACGGAAGACGACATCACCGCCGAGGTGCTGGAGCGGTTTTCGGCAACCGCGGACCCGCGCCTCCGCGAGATCATGCTGAGCCTCATCGGCCACCTGCATGCGTTTGTCAAAGACGTGCAGTTGACCGAGGCCGAGTGGTTCAAGGCGATCGAGATCCTGACCGAGGCCGGCAAGATGTGCAGCGACCGGCGCCAGGAGTTCATCCTCTTTTCCGACACGCTCGGCGTCTCGATGGTGGTCGACCTGCTCGGCCACCGGAAGCCCGACGGAGCGACCGAGTCGACCGTGTTCGGCCCGTTCCACCGCCTCGGCGCCCCGGAGATGCCGGCCGGCGGCAACATCGCCCAGCGCGACACGACCGGCACCCCGGCAATCGTCAGCGGCCGCGTCGTCGACGGCGAGGGCAAGCCGATCGCGAACGCCGTGCTCGACGTCTGGCAGGCGCAGACCAACGGGCTTTACGATTCGCAGGACAAGGAGCCCGACCATCTGCACATGCGCGGCAAGTTTCGCTCCGACGGCGACGGCCGCTACAAATTGCGCACGGTGATCCCGGTCAACTATCCGATCCCGTCGGACGGGCCGGTCGGCGCGATGCTGAAGGCGACCGGCCGGCACCCGTGGCGGCCGGCGCATATCCATTTCGTCGTCTCGGCCGACGGGTACGAGCCGGTGACGACCCACATCTTCGACCGCCGCGACCCGTACCTGCAAAGCGACGCGGTGTTCGCGGTCAAGGATTCGCTGATCTGCGACTTCACCCGCCATGAAAACGGCAACGGCAACGGCATTTCCGGCCCATATTTCAGCGCCGAATTCGATTTCCGCCTGGCCCCGGCCGGAAACGCGGTAGTCGATGTCGAGGATGCGCAGCGCCGGCTGGCGGCGCTTGGCGCCCGCGCGCAGGTTTAGGAGCGTACCCGGTCGGCGAGCCGTTCCCCCGGGGCTTCACCGATTTTTAAGCATGCCGGTTTACCAATGGGCTGTCAGGTTGCGTGAGCCAGGGGGAATGAGATGTCGGATGCCGTAGTGACCTCGATCGCGACGTTGCGCCCGGTGGGCAGCGAACCGGAGGTGAAGGAGCTGACCGGGCGCGAGCGCCGCGAGTCCGAGCGCGCGATTGCCTATTGGGAAAAGAAGATCGCGGAGCTCGGCGGCAACATGACCGTCGCCGGTCTCGACCTCGCCGAGATGCAGAGCCCCGAGTGGTCGCATCGTTTTGTGATCGCGGTCGATCCGGTGCCCGAGAATTCGGCCCTGTTGCTTTATGGCCCCGAATTCGGCCGCCTCCTCGACCTGCCCGAAAAGCGCATGCCGCATGTGCCGATGGTCCGGCAACTGCCCAAGCGCTACTCCGACGTGTTCATCCGCGGCTGCGGCGACGCCGACCGCGAGGGTCAGCCGATCCGCCTGGAGGGCGAGGTCGCGCGTGAGGACGGCAAGAACGAGCTGTTCCGCGCCGCCTTTATCCCGGTCGGCGTGCGCGAGAATTCGATCACCCACATCGCCTTCGGCGCGTTCAATAGCTGCCTCGCGGAACGCCTCGCGGCCTAATCACTCACCGATCAGGCGCCGGGCCTTTTCCCCAAGGCCCCGCACCCGCCCGCCATAAAGGCGGAACCGCTGATCCTGCGTCTGGCCGCGCAGAAAGCGGATGTAGATCTGCTGGATGATCACCGCGAGCTTGAACGCGGCGAAGACCTGGTGCCAGCCGACCGGACCGACATCAAACCCGGTCTGCGCCGCGTAGCGGTCGATCGCCTCGCCACGGCTCGGAAACCCGTCGCGCCAGGTCGGCATCGACGCGATCGCGCGCCACGACGGATCGTCGCCCGGCTCGACCCAATAATTCAGCACATAGCCCAGATCGGCGAGCGGATCGCCCTGGGTACACATGTCCCAATCCATCACCGCGACCATGCGCCCCGGATCGGTGGCGTCGAGCAGGCAGTTGTCGAGCCGGTAGTCGTTGTGCAGCAGCGCCGCCGCGCCCGAAGCCGGCAGGTTGGCGGACAGCCAGGCCAGCACCGGCGCGAACAGTTTTTCCGCCTCATCCGCCTCCGGACCGCCCTGCGCGTCATGCCAGCGCCGCGTCCACCCGTCGAGCTGGCGTTCGAGATAGTGCTCCGGCCGCCCGAGCGTATCGAGCCCGGCCGCGGCCGGCGCGACGCGGTGCAAGGCGGCGAGCGCGTCGACCAGGGCGAACCCGATGCGCCGGTTGAGCTCGGGCCGGCCGGCGAATTCGTCGGGCAGGTCGTCGCGGATGACGAAGCCGTGGCGCCGCTCCAGTACGATAAAGATCGCGCCGATCACGCTCTCGTCCTCGCACAGCAGCAGACTTTGCGGGGCGAGCGGAAAATGGCGATGCAGCACCGACAGCACCCGATGCTCGCGGCGCATGTCATGCGCCCCCGGCGGGATCGGTCCGAGCGGCGGACGGCGCAGGACGTATTCCCGAATGGAGTCCTCGGCGCCGAGCCGGATCAGACAGGTCAGGTTGGCCTTGCCGCCGGCGAATTGGCGAACCGTGAGGTCGCCCTCGGCGTCAGGCAGGCGCGCGCGGAGATAGGGGATCAGCCGGGACGTGTCGATCCGTTCATCGGGGCGTTCGTCGATGAGTTCGGCGGCTTCGAGACTGGTCGCTACAGGCTGCATGACCATCGTGCGTCCTTCGAGACGGCGCTTCGCGCCTCCTCAGGATGAGGAAGAAGAGCGGATGGCATAAAAAGCGATCCTCATCCTGAGGAGCGGGCGCAGCCCGCGTCTCGAAGGACGCACCTACGCCACCCCGACCCTCCTTATTTCCGCAGCTCCACCCGCGCGATCGCGCGCCGATGCACCTCGTCCGGCCCGTCGACGATGCGCATCACGCGCGAGCGGGCCCAGGCGTAGGCGAGGCCGAAATCCTGGCTGACGCCGCCGCCGCCATGCGCCTGGATCGCGCGGTCGATGACGGCGAGCAGCATCTTCGGCGCGATCACCTTGATCATCGCGATCTCGGCCTGCGCCGCCTTGTTGCCGACGGTGTCCATCATGTGCGCGGCCTTGAGCGTCAAGAGGCGCGACTGCTCGATCTCCATCCGCGAGTCGGCGATCCACTCGCGGATCACGCCCTGGTCGGCGAGCGGCCGGCCAAAGGCGGT
>DATAUV010000107.1:0-1550 GCA_036268075.1 Allostellaceae bacterium
CGGCCAGCCGACCGAGCGGAACGCCCACCCGATCGCCACCGACAGGGTCGCGGTCGTCCATAACGGCATCATCGAGAACTTCCAGGCGCTGAAGCGCGAGCTGACCGGGCTCGGCTACGAGTTCCACACGCAGACCGACACCGAATCGGTGGCGATCCTGACGACGCATTACCTGCAGCAGGGGATGACCCCGGCCCAGGCGGTCGCGCGCACGCTGGCGCGGCTCGACGGGGCGTTTGCGCTGGTGTTCCTCTTCGCCGGCGAGCATGATCTCCTCATCTGCGCCCGGCGCGGCAGCCCGCTCGCGATCGGCTATGGCGACGGCGAGATGTTCGTCGGCTCCGACGCGCTGGCGCTGGCGCCCCTGACCCGCCGCATCACCTATCTGGATGAAGGCGATTGGGCGGTCGTGAGTTCGGCCAAGGTCTCGATCTTCAACTCCACGAACCAGCCCGTCACCCGCGACATCCGCGAGACCGCGGCGTCGGGCGCCCTGATCGGCAAGGGCAATTTCCGGCACTTCATGCAGAAGGAAATCTTCGAACAGCCGGCGGTGATCGGCGACACGCTGCATGCCCTCATCAACCCGGCGACGCGCAGCGTGCACCTGCCCGAATTGCCCTGGCCGCTGAGCGATATCGGCAAATTGACGATCATCGCCTGCGGCACGTCATGGCACGCCGCGACGGTCGCCAAATACTGGCTCGAACGCATCGCCCGCATCCCGGTCGAGGTCGATATCGCGTCGGAATTCCGCTACCGCGCCCCGGCGATGCCGCGCGATGGGGCCGCGATCTTTATCAGCCAGTCCGGCGAGACCGCCGACACGCTGGCGGCGCTGCGCTATTGCCGCGGCGAGGGGCAAAAGATCATCGCCGTCGTCAACCAGCCGGAAAGCTCGATCGCGCGCGAGGCGGATTACGTATTGCCGACGCTGGCCGGGCCGGAGATCGGGGTCGCCTCGACCAAGGCGTTCACGACCCAGCTCGCCGTGCTGGCCGCGTTTACGGTGAGCCTCGCACGCGCGCGCGGTACGATCGACGCCGACGCCGAGGCGGCGATGGCCGGACAGCTCGCCGAGATCCCGTCGCGCGCCGCCGAGGTCCTGAACCACGACGAGCGGCTGCAGGAGATCGCCGCCGAGGTCGCACTCGCCCGCGACGTGCTTTATCTCGGCCGCGGCAGCGCCTTCCCGATCGCCCTCGAAGGCGCGCTCAAGCTCAAGGAGATCAGCTACATCCACGCCGAAGGCTACGCCGCCGGCGAGATGAAGCACGGGCCGATCGCCCTCATCGACGACACCGTGCCGGTGATCGTGCTGGCCCCGCCCGACGACCTCTTCGAAAAGACCCTGTCCAACGTCGAGGAGGTCATGGCCCGAGGCGGCCGCGTCATCATGATCTCCGACGCCGCCGGCATCGCCCGCCTCGAAGGCCGCGCCGCCTTCGGCATCGCGATCCCCCACTGCTCCCCCTTCGTCGCCCCCCTCCTCTACGCGATCCCCGTCCAGCTCCTCGCCTACCACACCGCGGTGGCGAAGGGCACCGATG
>DATAUV010000108.1:0-2285 GCA_036268075.1 Allostellaceae bacterium
GAGGGCGAGGTGGCCCCACATCCAGACAATGGCCCAGGCGCAGGGTAGGGCGGCGAGCGAGCCCCAGGTGCCCGGTGCGAACGGCATTCGTCCGGCGCCGAACCAGGTCGCGAGCGCGAGGGCGACGGATCGGGTCAGAACGGCAGCCGGATGGTGGCGACGGCCTGTGCGGCGATGCCCTCGCCGCGGCCGGTAAAGCCCAGCTTTTCGGTCGTCGTCGCCTTGACGCTGACGCGGCCGGCGCCGATCCCGAGGATGTCGGCGACGCGTTCGATCATCTGGGTGCGGTGCGGCGAGATGCGGGGCCGCTCGCAGATGATCGTCACGTCGACCGCGCTGATCACGCCGCCCTTGGCGCGCACGAGGTCGGCGGCGAAGCGCAGGAACTGGTCGGACGACGCCCCCTTCCAGCGCGCGTCGGTCGGCGGGAAATGCGTGCCGATATCGCCCGCCCCGATCGCGCCGAGCACCGCGTCGGTGATCGCGTGCAGCCCGGTATCGGCGTCGGAATGACCGACCGCGCCGACCTCGTGCGGGATCGCGACGCCGCAGACGAAGATGTGGTCGCCGGGGCCGAACGGATGCACGTCGAACCCCTGGCCGACCCGCACGTCGCCGAGCCGCGCCGCTAACAGGCGCTCGGCGGCGGCGAGGTCGTCGGCGGTGGTGACCTTGAGGTTGCCCTCGTCGCCGGCGACGATGACGGGGGGGAGGCCGGCCGCCTCGGCGATCGCCGCGTCGTCGGTTAAGGCCTGGCCCTGCGCGCGGCGGTGCGCGGAGAGAATCGCATCGAAATGAAAGCCCTGGGGGGTCTGGGCGCGCCACAGATTGGAGCGGTCGACCGTGGTGCGGATCGCGCCGTCCTCGACGCGCTTGATCGTGTCGCCGAGCGGAATGCATGGGATCGAGGCCGGAGCCCGGTCGAGCCCGGCGATGACCCGGTCGATCAGCGCAGGAGCCGGAAAAGGTCGCGCGCCGTCGTGGATCAGCACGGCGTCGGGATAGTACGGAACCAGCGATTCGAGGCCGAGCCGGACCGAATCCTGCCGCTCGGCGCCACCCTGCGTGGGCGGCAACAGGCCGAGGCCGGCAACGGCATGGTCATACACGTCGTGGTCCTCGGCTCGGATCACCACCTGCACGCCGGCGACGCGCGGATGCGCGGCAAAGGCGGCGGCGGCGTGGTGCAGCACCGTCCGGCCGCCGAGCGGGAGGTATTGCTTGGGCACGGTCCCGCCGAACCGAGTTCCGCGCCCGGCGGCGACGACGAGGGCATAGGTGCCTGCCATGGGGTATAGAGTAGCAGCCGCCCTCACAACCGTCATCCCGGCGCAGGCCGGGACCCACCCATCCGCTTCTCGTGCATTTGAACCGTGGGTCCCGGCCTGCGCCGGGATGACGTTGAAAGGGAGGCGGCCCCTTCTCGCGACCCATATTGTTTCTTTATTCCGGGCAGTTTAAAATAACTGCCTAAATCATAGGCATTAATGGTGTTTGCTTAAACAATGGGCATTTGTCTCTCTTCGGTGGAGCTTGGCGACGGGGTGATCCTGGCGCCGATGTCGGGGGTGACCGACCTGCCGTTCCGCCGCATCGTCAAGCGCGAGGGGGCGTCGCTGGTGGTGAGCGAGATGATCGCGAGCCAGGCGGCGATCCGCGAGTCGCGCCAGTCGCTGCTGATGGCGAAAAGCTGCGAGGACGAGCAGCCGATGGCGGTGCAGCTCGCGGGGTGCGAGCCCGCCGTGATGGCCGAGGCGGCAAAGCTCAACGCCGACCGCGGCGCCAAGATCATCGACATCAATTTCGGCTGTCCGGTGAAAAAAGTCGTCAACGGCCACGCCGGCTCGTCGCTGATGCGCGACGAGATCCACGCCGCGCGCATCCTCGAGGCGACGGTCAGGGCGGTCGACCTGCCGGTGACGCTGAAGATGCGCACGGGCTGGGACGACAATCATCGGAACGCGCCGGCGCTCGCGCGCATCGCCGAAAGCTGCGGCATCCGCATGGTCACGGTGCACGGCCGCACGCGCTGCCAGTTTTACGCCGGCTCGGCCGACTGGAGCTTTGTCCGCGAGGTCAAGGAGGCGGTGTCGATCCCGGTCATCGTCAACGGCGACATCAACACGCTGGAGGATGTCGATGCCGCGCTCGGCGAAAGCGGCGCCGACGGGGTTATGATCGGGCGCGGCTGCTATGGCCGGCCGTGGTTCATGGCGCAGGTGATCGCGTGGCGGCGGCATCGTGCACGCCTGCCGGACCCGCCGCTCGCGACGCAATACGCGATC
>DATAUV010000109.1:0-16040 GCA_036268075.1 Allostellaceae bacterium
CGAACTCATCGGTGCGTCGGACAGATTGATGGGTTTCGCTTCACTCAACCCATCCCACAAAATGTGGCTTCAGCGGATCAGGATCACGTCGACTCCGAGATCGAGGCTCGCCCAGACGCGATCGGCGGTGACGACGGGCAGGCCCGTGCCTATCCCGAGCCCAATACAGGCGCGATCGGCGAGGGACAGCCCGGCAGTCCGCGTGTGCGCCCACAACCTGGCGGCGGCGACGGCTTGCCGATGGTCGAACGGGATCACCCGGAGGTCCAGCGATGAGACGGCCTCCTCCACATGATTTTCGCCGATGCCGTCCGCGATCAGCTTCTGGACTACCTCCGAAAGATTTACGGAGCTGATCAACGCTCCCACGAGCAGGTCAGGATCGATGTTTGTGATCGGTTCGCTTTTTAGCGAGGCGAGGATGGCGGAGGCATCGGCTACCCAGTCACTCCGATTCACGGCGCGCCTCTTCTCGCCGCTCGGCAATCAATTCCGCCACCAAATCCCGGCCGGACGAATATTTTGCGACGATCTCCTGTGCGTTTTTAAGAGCCTGCCGGCGGGTACGCACGCGCAATTCCCCTTCCCCCACCGGCTCGATCAGCAAATCGTCTCCCGGCTTTATGCCGGCCGCCGCGCGGCATTCCGCAGGAATCACGATACGGCCCTGCCCGTTCATTCGAGTTCTGCTCTGCATGTCATGCTCTACATATCTGACACGATGAGAGAGAATCGGCATTTGCAGCGAGCATGTCAATGACATGGGTTTATGCGAGTGGTGCTGTTTGCTACCGTCGTCGCCCGACAGGAAAGGAAAGGCCACCATGCTGAAAACCACCGCCAACATGGTCATGCCGACGGCGATCACTGGATCGTATCCGCGGCCGCTTTGGTACGACGTGAGCCTCAACGGGCGGTCGTTCAAATCGGCGATGGGGGATTCGCTGTTCCGCGAGCAGTACCTCGATGCCGTGGCGGCGGTGATCAACGCGCAGGAGGCGGCGGGGCTCGACATCGTCACCGACGGCGACGCGCGGTTCGACCTCGCGGTCGGCGGCAAGAGCTGGTTTTTCTATCCGATCGAGCGGCTGGGCGGGATCGAGGGGCATCGCTCGACCAGCCAGGGCTGGATGGGGCGGCACGGGCTGCAGCCGGGGCATATCCTGTGGGAGGTGCAAGAGGCGTATCAGCCGAGCATCGTGCGCGACAAGCTCACGCGCGGGCCGCTCGAATACGCGGCGCTGTGGCAGATCGCGCAGCGGCACTCCGACCGGCCGGTCAAGTTCGGCGCGATCTGCGCGCCCGGCATCGCCAGCATGTTATGGGACGAGCATTATCACGATTCGAAGGCGCTGGTGCTCGACCTCTGCGACATCATGAATGCGGAGTTCAAGGAACTGGCCGCCGCCGGGTGCGAGCTGATACAGGTCGAGGAGCCGCGCCATCACGGGCTCACGACCCGCGCCGACTGCACCGACCATGAGCTCGAATTCCAGACCGAGGCGTTCAACCGCCAGCTTACCGGCGTCGACGCCGAAATCTGGGCGCATACCTGCTGGGGCAACCCGAACCAGCAGCGGGTCTATTGGGAGGTGCCGAGCTATGAGCGCGCCCTGCCCCACCTTTTGCAACTCGACGCCGATGTGATCACCTTCGAATGCGCGTCGAGCGGCGGCAAGGATCTGCACCTCTTCGGCCAGTACAAGACCGACAAGAAGATCGGCATCGGCGTCGTCAGCCACTGCAACACGGTGGTCGAGCCGCCCGAGCACGTCGCGGCGCTGATCCGCAAGGCGCTCGAATTCATCCCGCCCGAGCGGCTGGTGATCACGACGGATTGCGGGTTCGGGCGCGAGGGGCTGTCGCGGCGGATTGCGTATTACAAATGCGTCAGCCTGGTCGCCGGCACCAACATCGTGCGGCGCGAACTGGGGCTGCCCGAGGCGCATATCCGCGCGGCGAACCCGTCGCTCTACTTCGCCGGGGGTCGAGCAAAAGTGATTTAGCCGGCCCCTCCCCTCCCGCGCATACTGGGTGTAACACTATCCAGGGAGGGGACCATGCGGGCGCTGACCATTGGATGTCTCGGGGGATGTCTCGGGGGATGTCTCGGGCTTATCGCCGCCGCGGCCGCGCCGGCCCACGCGCAGCTCATCACGGAAAAGGCGCTGTCGCTGGCGACCGCGCTGACGATCGCGACGACCGCGCACGACACCTGCAAGGCCAACGGCAACAAGGTGTCGGTGACGGTGCTTGGGAACGAGGGCCAGATCCTCGTGCAACTGCGCGGCGACGGCTCGTCGCCGCATACGATCGAAAACAGCCAGCGCAAGGCCTACACCTCGCGCACGTTCCGCATCCCGTCGGGCGAATTCGCCAACCGCATCAAGGACAACCCGACGAGCGGCCTCGCCCACCTGAACGGCGTCATCGCCGCGCAAGGGGCTTTGCCGATCAAGGTCGGCGGCGAGGTCATCGGCGCCGTCGGCGTCTCCGGCTCCCCCGGCGGCGACAAGGACGAGGTCTGCGCCAAGGCGGGCATCGACAAGGTGGCGGATCAGTTGAAGTAGGGCACGTGGTTGCATCTTGAACGAGGAGCGCTTATTGTAGTGTAAATGCATACATAAGCTGTTCAGAGCGACGCAATGACTGAAACCACGGTCTCGGCTGCCGAAGCCAATCGCAGCTTCTCCCGCCTGCTTCGCGGCGTACGAGAGGGCAATCACTACGTGGTCACCGCGCACGGCCGACCGGTAGCTCGAATCGTCCCGGCAGAGGAGAGCGACGCCGCGGAGCGCGCCTTTCGCAAGGCCGCGATGGAGGCGATCCTCGAACGTACCCGTTCCCAGCCTGCGGTCGACGTCGGGCCGTGGACGCGGGATGAACTGTACGAGCGATGAGGGTCGCGGTTGACACAAATATTCTCGCCTACGTCGAAGGCGTGAACGGGAAAGACCGCCAGCAGCTCGCCGGCGATCTGGTCAGCCGGCTCCCCGAGGACACGCGAGTTCTGCCGGCGCAAGTCTTGGGGGAGCTGTACAACGTACTCGTGAAGAAGCTGCGCTGGAGCGGAGATCAAGCGCGCGCGGCAGTGGCCGCGTGGCGCAACGCCTTCATCCTGGCTCCAACGACGCTGGCCGCGATGAACGCCGCTATCGACTTGGCCGCTGATCACCGGTTGAGCATTTGGGACAGCGTCATGCTCTCGGTGGCCGCCGAGAGCGGCTGCCGCCTGTTGCTATCCGAAGACCTGCAAGACGGGTTCGTCTGGCGCGGCGTCACAGTGGCAAACCCGTTTGCCCGAGTGCGCCATCGGCTGTTGGACGCTCTACTGTCGCCGGAATGAGCGAGACTTGTCGGAATTGCTCGCCCGGGCGCATGCTGGCGGAAAATCGGGAGGGGCGGCCATGAAGATCAGCAGCGACCGCATTCTGACCACCCATGTCGGCAGCCTGCCGCGGCCGGCGGCGCTACGGGGGCTGCTTGTCGCCAAGGACAAGGGCGAGGCCTATGACAAGGCCGAGCTCGAGCGGCTGACCAAGGAGGCCGTGCACGACATCGTGCGGCGGCAGGTTTCGGTCGGGGTCGACATCGTCAATGACGGCGAGATGTCGAAGCCCGGGTATTCCACCTATGTCGCCGACCGTCTCAGCGGGTTTGCCGGGCACGCGCCGGCGAAGCCGCGGCTCGATACCGGGCCATATCCCAGCTTCAACGCGGCCTATGCACGGATGACCGGCGAGAATGCGGCGCGGCGCGCGGTCTGCGTCGCGCCGATCGAGGTCAAGGACCGCGAGCCGCTGGCGCGGGACCTCGACAACCTCAGTTCGGCGCTGGCGGGCGCCGGCGCGGTCGAAGGGTTTATGACCGCAGCCTCGCCCGGCCTTGTGCCGGTGTTCCAGACCAACACGCACTACCCTTCGCACGAAGCCTATGTCGAGGCGATCGCCGCGGCGATGCAGGAGGAATACGAGGCGGTCGCCAAGGCCGGGTTTGTGCTGCAGCTCGATTGCCCCGACCTCGCGATGGCGCACCACATCTCGTTCCAGGACCTGAACGAGGCGGATTTCCTCAAGCGCGCCGCGTTCCATGTCGAGGTGCTGAACCACGCAACCCGCAACATCGCGCCCGACCGGATGCGCATCCACATCTGCTGGGGCAATTACGAGGGACCGCACGACCACGACATCGATTTCCGCAAGATCGCGCCGATCCTCGTCAAGGCGCGGCCGCAGGCGCTCGTCGTCGAGGCCGCAAACCCGCGCCACGCGCATGAATGGGCGGTGTGGCAGGAAACCAGGCTGCCCGACGACAAGGTGCTGATCCCGGGCGTGCTCGACACCTCGACCAATTACGTCGAGCACCCGGAGCTGATCGCCGAGCGCCTCTGCCGGTTTGCCGGTATCGTCGGGCGCGAGCGGGTCATCGCCGGCAGCGATTGCGGGTTCGGCACCTTCGCCGGCTACGGCAAGCTCGACCCCGACATCTCGTTCAAGAAATTAAAGGCGATGGCCGACGGCGCGGAGATCGCGTCGCGCCGGTTGTGGCACTAAATCCGGGTGTCATTGCGAGCGCAGCGACGCAATCTCAAGCCGCGGAGTCCTCCGCCCGTCGAGATTGCCGCGTCGCTTCGCTCCTCGCAATGACACGGTAGTGGAGGATCGAGGGATGCCTGCTAACGGCCAGCGCTACAATGTCGGCGGGGTGATGCTCGACCGGCCGTTCAAGATCCGGCGGCTCGGGCATTTCGGGTTCAATGTCGACCGGATGGAGGAAAGCCGCGAGTTCTACGGCGATCTTCTCGGCTTCACCCAGTCGGACCGGGCCGATTTCTCGCGCGCGCCGTGGTATCCGAAAGACCTCGGCCACGGCGCCGACGGGTATTTCATGCGCTACGGCACCGACCATCACGCGATGGTGCTGTTTTCCAAGCAGGTGATGGACCACCGCTCCGACCGCAAGTTCGAGCCCGGCGTCACGATCAACCAGATCACCTGGCAATGCGGCAGCCTCAAGGAGATTGTCGACGCGCACGGCTATTTCGAGGAGCACCAGGTGCGCATCCAGCGCGTCGGTCGCGACATGCCCGGCAGCAACTGGCACACCTATGTCTACGACCCGGATGGGCACACGACCGAGCTTTATTACGGCATCGAGCAGATTGGCTGGAACCAGCGGTCGAAGCCGCGCGACATGTACTATCGCGGGTTTGGCCAGAAGCCGGAACTGCCGCAGATGTCGGAAGCCGCGGAGCTCGACGAGGCCGGCGCCAAGGGCATCGACGTCTATTCCGGGCATCTGCCGCAGCGGAGCCTCGCCGAGAGCTTCGATGTCGACGGCGTGCTGCTGCCGCGCCCGTTCAAGATCACCAAGATCGGGCCGGTGCGGCTGTTCGTGAACGATGTCGACAAGGCGACGGCGTTCTATACCCGCCATCTCGGCTTTACGGTCAGCGAGGAAACCACCTATCGCGGCGCGCGCTGCGTGTTCCTGCGCTGCGGCGCCGAGCATCATAGCGTCGCGCTCTACCCGAAGGAGTTGCGCGCCACGCTTGGGCTTAGCGAGCACACGAGCTGCCTGTCGTTCGGGATCGAGGTCGCCAATTACGCGCAACTGCGTGAGGCGGTCGAGTTTCTCAAATCGCGCGGCGTGCGCTTTATCGATTCGATCCCGCCGGAGCTCTATCCCGGCACCGACTACACCGCCTTCGCGCTCGACCCGGACGGCCACTGCATCCAGCTCTACTATTACATGGAGCAGATCGGCTGGGATGGGCGGGTACGGAAGCCGAGCGAGCGGCGCCAGGTGTCGGCCGTGTGGCCCGCCGCGCTCGAACCCCTATCCGATACCTATGTCGATCAGGTATTCCAGGGCCCATTCGGCTGAGCGACTTACGAGGGAGGACACCATGGATCGCGCCGCATTCGAGCAGAGCCTGAAGGCCGACGGCTATGAGCCGGTCGAGCGCCAGATGGATGCGAACCACCTCAACCCCGAGCATGTGCATGAATTCGATGCGCGGGTCATGCTGCTCGACGGCGAGATGACGATCACCCGGCCGACCGGCCCGCAGACCTTCCGGCCCGGCGACGTGTGCGAGATGGCGGCCGGCACGCCCCATTCCGAGCAATGCGGCCCGAGCGGCGCGCATTATCTCGCGGGACGGCGGTTCAAGTAGCTCGCTTCGCTCGGCCCTCACCCGCCCTTCGGGCACCCTCTCCCGCAATGCGGCCCAATGCGGGAGAGGGGGGACCAGACGCGGAGCGGCTGGTGGGTGAGGGTTTCTACAGGCTCCGCGGCGCGATCAGTCCCTCTTTTTCGAGGTGCGGGTAGAGCCCGCCGCCGAGCATCATGTCCAACAGCATCTGCGGCACCGGCAGGGCCTTGAGCTCGATGCCGGTCTCGCGGTTGCGCACGGTGAAATCCTCAAGCGTGATCTCCGCGGTCTGGCCTTCGCTGAAAGCGGCGCGGACGCCCGGGCATTCGATCGCCAAAAGTCCGAAATTGACGGCATTGCGAAAAAAGAGCCCGTTGATCGAGTCGGCGATCAGCGCCCGGATGCCGCAATTTTTCAACGACCGCGCCGCCGGACGGCTCGACCCCATGCCGTAATTGAGGCCGCCGACGATCATGTCGCCGAGTTGCACCTGATCGACCCAACCCGGCCGGTTGGCGGAAAAGATCGCGCGACGCTGGTCCTCCTCGGTCGCGAGCAAGAGCGGCCCGGGCAGCATCAGATCGGTGTTGATGTTGTCGCCGAAGGACCAAATGCGCCCGGCGAGCATGTTTCCGGTCATGCCCATCCCTCCATTCAAACGCCTCCCGCGATATCGCCGGCGTCGGCGATGTGCCCGGCGATCGCCGAGGCGGCCACGGTCGCGGGCGAGCCCATGAAGATGCGGGCGCTGGGGTCGCCCATGCGGCCCTTGAAGTTGCGCGTGCTCGCGGTGATGCAGGTCTCGCCCGGTCCCAGCACCCCCATATGCCCGCCGAAACAGGCGCCGCAGGTTGCCGAGGTCACGACCGCCCCGGCCTCCACCAGCGTCTCGACATACCCCGCCTTGACCGCCGCGACATAGGTCGCCTGGGTCGCCGGGGTCACGATCAGCCGGACGCCGGGGGCGACCTTGCGTCCCTTCACCACCCGCGCGGCCTCGGCGAGATCGGACAGCGTGCCGTTGGCGCAGGAGCCGATATAAGCCTGGTTTATGGTTTCGTGGACGACCTCGGCGACCGGCACCGAGTTGCGGATCACCGCGTCGGGCAGCGCGACGAGCGGGGTCATCGCGGCAAGGTCGATCGACCGGCGCTCGGCATAGGCCGCATCGGAGTCGGGGCCTTGCGGCGAGAACGGCGCCGGGTTGCGCGATTTGACGTACTCGACCAGCAGGTCGTCGCATTCGAAGGTCGCGAACTCGGCGGACAGCTCGGCGCCCATCGCGGCGATCGTGCGGCGCGCGTCGATCGACAGATTCGCCAACCCCGGCCCACCGAACTCGACATTCTGATTCGTGTGGTGGCCGTAGTTGCCGGCGAGGTGCAGGAACAAATCCTTCGCCGACACGCCGGGCCGCAGCGCGCCCTGCAAATCGTATCGGATCGTCTCCCCGAGCCGATACCAGGTCTTGCCGGTGGTCAGCGCGGCGATCAGATCGGGATTGCCGATGCCCCGCGCGGCGCAGTTGAACGCGCCCGACGCGCAGGTATGCGAGTCGCTGCACACCAGCACCGAGCCCGGCAGCGCATAGGCGCGGTCGGCGACGATGGCGTGGCTGATCCCCTGATCCGGCCCGACATCATGCAGCCGCTTCACGCCGAACCGCCGCGCAAACTCGCGCCCATAGGCATGCCCCTCGGCGGAATCCTTGTCCGGCGCCGGCACCATGTGGTCAAAGGCGATCACGACCTTCTCCGGGTCGTGCAATTTGAGGATTTCGCGCCGCTGATGCCGGTGAAAGCTCATGTCGAGCATCACCGCGCAATCGACCTCGATAACCACCAGATCGCCCGGTGCGACCTTGGACCGGCCGCTGGCGCGGGCGAAAATCTTTTCGACGATGGTCATGCCCATGACGGAGCCCTCTTCATCGGCGGCAGGGTACGTCTATTCGCTGCGCGGGACGAGTGTGGCGCGTCGCGCGCGGATCGCGGCGATGAACTTGGTGCGAATTTCCTCGAACAGCGCATGAGGAAGCTGGCCGTAAGCGAAACCTCCGTCGCCACCTCGCCGGAGCGGGCGTAGATCGGGGCCGGGCCAGATAAAGCGGTTGGCCTCCGTCAGGACCACCCACGATCTCGCCTCGTCCATCCCGAGGCGGCGTTTTGTGGCCGCTGGAAGCTCGACCGCCACGCGCGGATCGATCGGGGGCGTATGAGTGATCGGCAGCACCGTGACGTGCCGGTCGTCGTCGCGGTCCTGGCTGACCAGGATGATCGCGCACGGGCGGTCCTTCGTCCCGTCCTCGCCACCACGATGATGCTCGTCGAGCCAGAGGTAGGAATAGCGGATGACCAGACCCGGGACCGGCTCAGGCAGCGGCAAGCTACGACTTCAGTTCGGAATCGAATGCCTTTGTCGCTTCCGGCGCTCTCGTCCTTTCCAGAGCGTCAAGGTCGGCATCGGCAAAATCCTCGAGAGCAAGGACCTCGCGGTCGCGCCGTTTGAGGCGTCGGTATTCCTCGACGGAAATGATCACCGTGCGCTCCCGGCCGTTGCGTGTGACGACGACCGGCTGCGTCAAGGCGAGGTCCTGATAGCGGCCGATATTCCGCTGCAGTTCGGCCGCGGAGACCTTCACGCCAAGCTGATCCATACTATCCATCGATTACATATAATTCATCGGACGGCTCAGATCACCCCTTCCTCCCGCAACGCCGCTATCTCGTCCGCGCCATACCCCAGGCTCGCCAAAATCCGGTCCGTGTGCTCTCCCAATAGCGGGGCGTGGAGGCGGTAGGTGCCGGGGGTTTCGGAGAGGTCGATCGGGGTCGGGGCGAGGGGAATGGTGCGGTCGAGGGTCGGGTAGTCGCGCTCCTCGAGGAGGTGCGCGGCGCGGATGTGGGGTTCGTCGAGGGCCTGTTGCGGGGAATACATTTGGCCGGCGACGATGCTGGCTTTCTCCAGCTCGGCGAGCGCCTCCTGGCAGGTGCGCTCGCCGCACCACGCGTTCATTCGCGCCGAGATGATCTCTCCGTGGTCGCCGCGCGCCTGATCGTCCTCGAAGCGCGGGTCGCCGAGCCAATGCTCCTCGCCGATCATCCGGCACCAGCGGCGGAACATCGGCTCGCCGATCACGGTCGCGATGATCCACCCGTCACGGCAGCGGAACAGATCGGCCGGGGCCGAGTTGAAGCCCTGGTTGACGAGGCGGGTGCGGTTGACCTGGGTCAACGACTGCTCGATCAACAGCGAGTTGCTGAAGGCGAGCGCGGTGCGCAGCAGCGCCCCCTCGACCTTTTGCCCGCGCCCCGATTTGCCGCGCTCCATCAGCGCCGCCAGCGTCCCGAACGCCGAGGAGAGGGCGGTGCCGAAATCGACCCACGGCACCTTGAGCGCGGCCGGCTGATCGGGCGTGCCGGAGAGGTAGACGGCGCCGCTCATCGCCTGGCCGATGCCGTCGAAGCCATGCTTGTTCGACAGCGGCCCGCCGGCGCCGAAGCCGGTGACCGTGGTCAGGATGATGTCGGCCTTCACCTCGCGCAGGCTGTCGAGGTCGAGCGCGAGGGAGCGCAACACCGAAGGCGGCAAATTGGCGATCACGACATCGGCGGTGGCGACGAGCTTTTTGACGACCTCGCGGCCCTTCGGCGCGGCCGGGTCGAGGGTCATGCCGAGCTTGTTGCGGTTCATCGCGAGGAACATCGCGCCGCCGCCGTCGGGGCCCGCGCCGACCGGGATGATCGCGCGGTCCTCGCCGCCGCCGCGCCGCTCGATACGGATCACCTCGGCGCCGAGATCGCCCAACAACGCCGCGCAAAACGGCCCGGCAATGTATCGGCCGAAATCGAGAACGCGGATGCCGTCGAGAACTCCCGCCACGCTTTCCTCCCCTTCAAGCCGCCCTCGTCCAATCGATGTCGCTGCCGGGATCGGCCATGAGGTCGGGGCCGCAGCACCACGCGACATGGCTGTGCGGCACGTGCGAGCGCTCGACCCGATACCGCCGCGACAGTAGCGCGCCGAGCGCCGGATCGGCAGAGGCCAAATGCCGCTCGACCAGCGCCGCCACCGCGCGCGACATCGGCCCGGTCTGGCGGTCGATATACGCGACGCGCAGCGCGCCCGCCCGCTCAGACTCGGCGGCGAAACGCTCGCCGAGCCAGCGGTCGATCGTCGCCAGGTCGCGCAGCGGATCGCCCAGGGCCGGGTCTCGGCCGTAGAGCCCGTCGTACAGGTGCATCTCGTCGGGCTGCCGGCGCGACCCGGCGATCACGTCGAGCGCCGGCATCACCCCACCCGAATGCCCTGTCAGGATGAGCCGATCGAGGGCGAGGCCCGCCCAG
Organism: Allostellaceae bacterium; assembly: GCA_036268075.1. Taxonomy (GTDB): domain Bacteria; phylum Pseudomonadota; class Alphaproteobacteria; order ATCC43930; family CGMCC-115725; genus DATARH01. The sequence goes on from DATAUV010000109.1 coordinate 10,504, forward strand.
CCCAGTGCATGATCGACCAGCCGGTCGAACCCGCCGTTGGAGAGCGCCGGGAAATCGTACGCGCTATGGCGAACCCAGTTGCCGCGCGGGATCAGGGCAAGTGTCGGTCGGGCGCGCGCGGAGAAGTCGAGCCCGCTGCGGGGCACCTTCTCGGCGAGGAGCATCTCGGCGCCTAGCTGCGAAAACCCATGCAGGTGAACGACCAAATCGACCCGCTCCGCCCCCGGCGGGATCGCGTTCCAGCGGAGAAACAAATCGGGCTGCGTCCCGGCATGGCTGCGGAGAACAGGCGTATCGGAGAGGAAGGCTTCTCCGGGAGCGGCGGTCGGGAGCGGCACGGGTTCGGCCATGTCCGAAGCCTACTCCATTTCTTGCCATCCTCTATTTCTGTCATCCCGGCGAAGGCCGGGACCCCACTGGCTGGCTGCCCGAGCGTTTGAACCGTGGGTCCCGGCCTGCGCCGGGATGACGACCTGGAGATGACGCGGCAGTTGATGTCTGCCGCCGGGGAACCTAGCGTGGCCGCGACGCGAAAGAGGCATCCATGCTCAATTACCAGATCTTCGAGGCCGGTGACGTCGTCCTGCAATCGGGACTGACCTATCGCGGCGCCAGGCTCGCCTACAAGACATTCGGCACGCTCAATGCGGCGAAGTCGAACGCGATCGTGCATCCGACCTCGTTCGGGGCGCAGCACACCGACCTCGAATGGGCGATCGGCGAGGGCCAGGCGCTCGACCCGACGAAATACTTCATCGTCATCGTCAACAAGTTCGGCAACGGGCTGTCGTCATCGCCGAGCAACACGCCGCCGCCCTTCGACCGCGGCCGCTGCCCGCATTTCACGATGACCGACAACGTGCGGGTGCAGCAGCGGCTGATGGTCGAAATGTTCGGGGTCGAGCGGGTCCGGATGGTCTACGGCTTCTCGATGGGGGCGCAGCAGGCTTTCCACTGGGCGGCGCTGTTCCCGGACCGGGTCGAGAAAATCATGGCGATTTGCGGTTCGTCGAAGACCTCGCCGCATAATTTCGTCTTTCTCGAAGGGGTTAAGGCGGCGCTGACCGCCGACGAAGCGTGGAAGGATGGCTGGTTCGCCACCCAGCCGGTGCGCGGGTTCCAGGCATTTGGCCGGGTCTATGCCGGCTGGGGGTTGAGCCAGGCGTTTTATCGCGAAGAGGTGTGGCGGACGGTCGGGTATTCCTCACTCGAGGATTTCCTCGTCGCGAGCTGGGAGGCCGGGTTCCGCCGCCGCGACGCCAACGACCTTTTGGCGATGCTGTGGATGTGGCAGCACGCCGACATCAGCGCCAACGAGCTTTATCGCGGCGACCACAAGAAGGCGCTGGGCGCGATCACCGCCGACGCGATGGTGATGCCGTGCGAGACCGACCTTTACTTCACGGTCGAGGACAACCGCCGCGAGGTCGCCAAAATGCCGCGCGCCGAATTGCGCCCGATCCCGTCCATCTGGGGCCACCGCGCCGGAAACCCAGTGCTCAGCCCAGCCGACGCGAAATTCATCGGAGATGCGACGCGCGAATTGCTGGCGCGGTAATGAGGCGGAAGCTTGATGGACAAGCCAAGGAGCTTTATCTTCCTTGGGAGATATTTTCTTCCTATGGAGAGGTGAGGTGAGTGGCCCTCAACATCAAGGACCCTGCGACCGAAAAGCTTGTCCGCGAGCTAGCGGACTGCACCGGGGAGACGATGACGACGGCCGTCCGTCACGCTGCCGAGCAACGGCTGCAGCGCGTCCGGCGGCGACTTTCCGGACGCCGTCTCGGGGAAGAATTGATGGCAATCGGCAAACGATGCGCTGCGCTGCCCGATTTCGACACCCGATCCGCTGACGAGGTCATTGGATACGACGAAGATGGGCTGCCCTCCTGATGGTCATCGATACCTCGGCGGTCGTCGCGGTGCTGCTCGACGAACCAACGTCCGCGCAAGTTACGGCGTGCATTGAAGTGGCCGAGCTGAGGCTGATGTCGGCGGCAAGCCTCCTTGAGGCCGCGATCATTATCGAAAACCGCAAGCGCGATGCCGGCGGTCGTGAACTCGATCTGTTCCTTTACCGCTCGGAGATCGAGATCGTGCCGGTAGACCAGAACCAGGCAGAGATCGCACGGGATGGCTGGCGGCGCTTCGGCAAGGGTCGGATCCCTGCCGGTTTGAACTATGGCGATTGCTTTGCCTATGCTCTCGCCAAGAGTCGCCAGCTTCCGCTGCTTTTCGTCGGACACGATTTCGCGCAAACCGATATCGAGCCGGCGTTGTAGCCGCTCATCCCTAACAGGAGCAAAAGCCCATGGCCCGATTGCCCTCGATCACCCAGAAGGAACAAGTGGCGGCGAAGGACCAGGCGACGTTCGACTCGATCGTCGCCAGCCGCGGCGCGGTGCAGGGGCCGTTTACGATGTTCATGCACTCGCCCGCGGTGTCGGAGCGGGTGGCGCATCTCGGCGCCTATGTGCGGTTCGAAGGGTCGCTCGACATGAAGGTGCGGGTGATCGCCGCGATGACCGCGGCGCGCGAGTTCGAGGCGATGTATGTGTGGGGCGCGCAGACCGGCGGCGCGCGGCGGCAGGGCGTCGCCGAGGAGACGATCACCGCGATCCGCGAGAACCACTCGCGCGGCATCCCGGCCGAGGATGCGCAGATCGTCGAGTTCACCCGCCAGCTTTTGCGCAAGCACCGGGTCGAGGACGCACTGTTCAAGGCGATGCAGGCGCGGCTCGGCAATGACGAGCTGGTCCAGCTCACCACCGCGATCGGCTATTACAGCCTCTTGGCGATGACCGTGAACGCCTGCGAGCTGGAAGCCGCGCCCGGCGCCGAGGTGCTGAAGGTCTAGGCAGCGCCCCGCGCGTCGCGCAGGATCGCCCGGAGCTCGGGGACGCAGGAGCCGCAATTCGTGCCGGCGCGCAGCGCCTCGCCGATCTCGCCGACGCTGGTGAGGCCGCGGCCCGCGATCGTCCGCTGCAACGCGGCGAGGCCAACGCCGAAGCAGGCGCAGACCGTCCGGCCGGCATCGCTCGACGCGACTTCTCCGGCGAGCCGCCCGGCCAGCACCCGCGCATATTCGCCGACCCCTACCCCGGTTCCGAGCTGCTCGGCGAGCATGTCGCGCGGCGGCAGCGCGGCCGCGTCACGCGCGATGAAGAGGCACGCGTCGAGCCGGCCGGCGACAAGGCTCGCATAACGGAAATCGCCGCGGCCGGGGTCGGCGTAGATGATCAGCTCGGGATCGGCCCGCGCGCCGAGCAACGTCTTGATCCACGACTCGGTGCCGAGCCCGCTCGGCACCGGCTCCCACCCGGCAAGCGCAAAGCCCTGCCCGGCCGGCAGCGGCGCCAGTGCCCAATAGAACGGCCCTTCGGGCAGCAACTCGACCCGACGCAGCAGCAATCCGCGCCACAGCACCGCGACCGGCGTCACCTGTACCGGCGTGGCCTTCAACTCGGGCTGTCCGGAAACGGGATCGACCGCCGCGCCGACAAGCCGGGCGATCGGGCCGGCCGAGCTGAACCGGTCGGTCCAGTGGATCGGGGCGAACACCTCGCCGCGGCGCTGGTCGGTCGTGGTGCGGACCGGCAACACGGTGGCGCCGTGCGCGCTTTCGATGCGGGCGAGGCCACCGGGGACAAGCTCCAGCCGCTCGGCGTCCGCCGGGTGGATGTCGAGCAGCGGCTCGCCCTGATGCGCCATCAGCCGCGGCGCCCGGCCGGTCCGGGTCATCGTGTGCCACTGGTCGCGGAGCCGCCCGGTATTCAGCGCCAGCGGCCGCTCCCGCCCGGCGGGATCGGCGAGCGGCCGGTAGGGCGTCGCGACGAAGCGGGCGCGGCCGTCGCCGGTCGAAAAACGCGCGCCCGTGCCGAACAGCCGCCGACCGCCCCATTGCGTGGGCCGCAGCCGGTCATATTCGTCGTCGTTCAGTTCCGCCAGCGCGCCGAGGTCGAACAGGCGCCGCCCGCCATTCTCGAAAGCGGAGAGGGCGGCATGTTCGCGGAAGATGTCGGCGGGGCCGCGATAGGCAAAGGCCTCGCCCCAACCCATGCGGCGGGCGACTTCGCTGAGCGCCCACCAATCCGGCCGCGCCTCGCCCGGCGGCGCGCGGAACGGACGCTGGCGCGAGATATGGCGCTCGGAATTGGTGACCGTGCCGTCCTTCTCGCCCCACCCGGCGGCCGGCAGGACGACATTCGCGAGTGCCGATGTGTCGGTCGGCCAGCAATCGCTGACGACGACAAACGGGCAGGCGGCGAGCGCCTCGCGTACATGCCCGGCGCGCGGCATGCTGGCGGCCGGGTTGGTGCCGAGGATCCACAGTGCCTTGACGGTGCCGTCGTGGATCCTGTCGAAGAGATCGACCGCCTTGAGGCCCGGCTGCGTCGCCATACGCGGCGCGTTCCAGAACCTGCGTACGCGGTCGATATCGTTCGGGTCGGCAAAGCCCATATGGGCGGCGAGCTGATTGGCGAGCCCGCCAACCTCGCGCCCGCCCATCGCGTTGGGCTGCCCGGTCAATGAGAGCGGCCCCGTGCCGGGCCGGCCGATCCGCCCGGTCGCGAGGTGGCAGTTGATGATCGCGTTGACCTTGTCCGTGCCGGCGGACGATTGGTTCACCCCTTGCGAATAGACCGTCACGCACCGCTCGGCGGCGCCGAACCAGTCGTAGAAACGGGCGAGGTCGCCGATCGGCAAATCGGTAAGCTGGGCTGCGGCGGCCAGCGACGGCGCCGCCGCGACGGCTGCGTCGAAGCCGGTCGTGTGACGCGATATCCATCCCCCAGCGTCGGCCCCGCATTCGGCGAGGTGTGAAAGCAATCCGGCAAAGATCGCGACATCGCTGCCGGGCCGCAGCGCAAGGTGCAGATCGGCGGCCTCGCAGCTTGCGGTGCGGCGCGGGTCGATGACGACGATCCGGGTCCCGCGTTCCTGCCGCGCGGCCATAAGGCGCTGGTGAAGGACCGGGTGGCACCAAGCCATGTTGCTGCCGACGAGGACGACGAGGTCGGCCGCCTCGAGGTCGTCATAGCAGCCGGGGACGATGTCCTCGCCAAACGCCCGCACATGCCCGGCGACCGACGAAGCCATGCAGAGGCGCGAATTGGTGTCGATATTGCCGCTGCCGATAAAGCCCTTCATCAGCTTGTTGGCGACGTAGTAATCCTCGGTCAGGAACTGGCCGGAGACGTAGAACGCGACGGCGTCAGGGCCGTGTTCCGCGATCGTGCGGGAAAAGCGGCCGGCGACCAGGTCGAGCGCCTGATCCCAGCTCGCGTCGTGGCCTTCGATCGCCGGCCGCAACAAGCGTCCGCCGGCGCCGAGCGTTTCGCCCAGCGCCGCGCCCTTGGAGCACAGGCGGCCGCGATTGGCGGGGTGGTCCGGGTCGCCGGAAATCGTCCCGTCAGCCGCGACGCGAAGCCCGCACCCCACGCCGCAATACGGGCAGGTCGTTCGCACCGTCCCGGCCCCGCTCGAACCGTCAGGCGTCGCGTGAGCGAAGCGAGCACGGTCCGTACCACCTGTCC
>DATAUV010000110.1:0-9373 GCA_036268075.1 Allostellaceae bacterium
CATCAGCCTTTGCCGACCGTGCGTCCTTCGAGACGCGGCCTCCGGCCGCTCTTCAGGATGAGGAGGGATTGTAATGCCATTCCCTCACAGCCCCGCAATCCCGTACCCCACCCCTCCTCATCCTGAGGAGGCGCGGAGCGCCGTCTCGAAGGACGCACCGCGCTCATGCAGCCTCCGCCGTCACCGCCCGGAACACGTCGTCGAGCCGCCCGCTCTCCGACCGGGCGCAGAGCTCGGCCGGCGTTCCGTCCAGCAACACCTTCCCCCGGGCGATGATGATCGCCCGGCCGCACACGGCCTCGACCTCTTCCAACAGATGCGTCGAGATCACGATCGCTTTTTCGGGCGCCATGTCGGCGATGATCCGCCGCATCTCGTATTTCTGGTTGGGGTCGAGCCCGTCGGTCGGCTCGTCGAGGATCAAGACCGGCGGGTCGTGCAAGAGGGCCTGCGCCACCCCGACCCGGCGGCGATATCCTTTGGAGAGGGTGTCGATCGGCTGCTGCATCACCTCGCCGAGATGGATCATCTCGACCACCCGGGCGATCCGCATCCGCGCCTCGCCGCCGCGAAAGCCGCGGATATGGGCGATGAAGTCGAGAAAATCCGCCGGCGTCATGTCGGGATAGGCCGGCGCGCCCTCGGGCAGGTAGCCGATGCACCGCTTGGCCGCGACCGGCTGCGTTTCGATATCGTGCCCGCAGACCGACGCCGTGCCGGCGCTCGGCGCGAGAAACCCGGTGATCATCTTCATCGTCGTCGACTTGCCGGCGCCGTTGGGGCCGAGAAAGCCCAGCACCTGCCCCTTCGGCACACTGAACGACACGCCGTCGACGGCCCTCAGCGGACCGAAATATTTGACGAGATTGTCGATCTCCAGCATACGTCGGTCATCCCACAGAGGGGCGGCACGTTTTGCCCGATCCGGTCGGCTCAGGCACCGCGACGCAACCGCGCAGCGCAACGGCGCATGCCCCGCGCCTTTGTGCATGATGGGCCTTTGAGCATGATAGCAAGCCGACGGCCGCTCCGATATCGGGAGCGGACATGCTGATCCGCCAGTTGAGGCTGACCTCCGGCCTCGTCATGCTGACCTATATCTCGATGCACTTTCTGAACCACGCAGCGGGGCTGATCTCGATCCCGGCGATGGAGCGGATGCTGCTTTGGGTCAAGGCGGTCTGGACCCCGTGGCCGGGGCAGACCGTGCTCTACGCGAGCTTCCTCGTGCACTATCTCCTCGCGCTGTGGTCGCTGTGGCAGCGCCGCACGCTGCGGATGCGTCCCGCCGAGTTCGCCCAGATCGCGCTCGGCTTCGCGATCCCGATCATGCTGGCGCGGCATGTGGTCAACAACCGCATCGGCGCGGCCGCCTTCCACACCACCATCCAGAACTACACCTTCGAGCTGTGGGGGTTTTTCGTCCACGACCCGGTGCGCGGCTATATCCAGCTTCTCGTGCTGGTGATCGCCTGGGCGCACGCGATGCTGGGGCTGCATTTCTGGCTCAGGGTGCAGCCATGGTACGCGCGCTGTCAGGCGCTTGCGCTGAGCATCGCGGTGCTGGCGCCGGTGCTGGCGCTTCTCGGCGTCACCGAGGCCGCGCAGCGAATCGCGGAGATGGCGCAAGACCCCGCCTGGCGCGACGCGGCCTTTACCTACATGGTCTTTCCGACCACGGCAGAGGCGGCGACGCAGGAGCTGATAACCGGGGTCCTGACCTGGGGCTTCGCCGGCGTCATCGTCGCGCTGCTCGCCGCGCGCCTCGTGCGCCGCGCGTGGGAGCGGCTCAACGGCGTCATCCGCATCACCTATCCCGACGGCCGCCACGTCGAGGTGCTGCGCGGCACCACCGTGTTGGAGGCGAGCCGGCTCGCGAATGTGCCGCACGCCTCGGTCTGCGGCGGGCGCGGGCGCTGCTCGACCTGCCGCGTGCGGGTCCGCTCGGCGCTCCCCGGGCCGCCGCCGCCGAGCGACGAAGAGCGCCGCGTGCTCAACCGCATCCGCGCCACCGCCAATGTCCGCCTCGCCTGCATGCTGCGGCCCGATATCGATGTCGAGGTGACGCCGCTGCTCCCGCCCTTCGCCCAGGCGCATGAGAGCCGCACCCTCGTCGACCTCGCGCAAGGAGGCGAGCGCGAGATCGCGATCCTCTTCGCCGACCTCCGCGACTTCACGATGCTGTCCGAGGGCCGCCTGCCCTATGACATCGTCTTTGTGCTGAACCGCTATTTCGCCGCGATGGGGCGGGCGGTCGAGGCCGCCGGCGGGCGCGTCGACAAGTTTATCGGCGATGGGGTCATGGCCCTCTTCGGCGTCGACACCGGCGCGAAGGAGGGCTGCCGCGCCGCGCTCTCCGCCGCCCGCGAGATGGCGCACCGCATGGTCGAGCTCAACGCCACGCTCGCGGGCGAGCTGACCATGCCGCTGCGCATCGGCATCGGCATCCATGTCGGCCCCGCGATCGTCGGCGAGATAGGCTACGGCGCCGCGACGACGATCACGGCGATCGGCGACCCGGTCAACACCGCGAGCCGCCTCGAAGAGCTGACCAAGGAATACCAGTGCGAGCTGATCGTGTCGGCGGACGTGATCACCGCCGCCGGCCTCGACCGCACCCGGTTCATCTGGCACGACATCGAGATCCGCGGCAAGCAGGAGCGCCTCGCCGTCGCCATCCTCGCCAACGGCAGCGACCTACCGGAGGTGGCCGAACCCGCGGCGGCGGGATAGGTCGACCGATGGGTTTCGCTGCGCTCTACCCATCCTACGGCGCCCGGAGCCGCCAGCGCGTAACCGAGATTTCACCAATGTGGCGTTAATGGTAAAAGATCGGCGCCGGCGGAGACCCGGCGCTCACAGCCCGATTTGGAGTCATCCCGTGCGAGTCGCGACGGTCGAGCGCAACACCAAGGAAACGCAGATCAAGGGTCGCGTCGACCTCGACGGCGCCGGCGTGTCGAAGATCGCGACCGGGATCGGATTTCTCGACCATATGCTCGAACAGCTCGCGCGCCACAGCCTGTGCGACATCGACCTCCAGGCGAAGGGCGACCTCCACATCGATTTCCACCACACGACCGAGGACACCGGCTATGTGATCGGCGAGGCCGTGTCGAAGGCGCTCGGCGACCGCGCCGGCATCCAGCGCTACGGCAGCGCCGTCATCCCGATGGACGAGACCCTGACCCGCGTCAGCCTCGACGCGTCGAACCGCCCGTACCTCGTGTGGAAGGTCGCTTTCAGCCGGCCCAAGCTCGGCCAGATGGACACCGAGCTGTTCAAGGAGTGGTTCCAGGCCTTTGCCCAATCGGCCGGGGTCACGCTCCACGTCGAGAACGCCTATGGCGAAAACAACCACCACATCGTCGAAAGCTGCTTCAAGGGCCTGGCGCGCGCCTTGCGTCAGGCAGTGGAGATCGACCCGCGGCGCGGCGGCGCGGTGCCGTCGACCAAGGGCACCTTGAGCGGCACGCTATGAAAGTCGCGATCATCGATTACGGCTCGGGCAATCTGTGCTCGGCCGCGAAGGCGTTCGAGCGCGCGGCCGGCGAAAGCGGGCTCGGCGCGACGATCGCCGTGACCAGCGACCCGGACGAGGTCGCGGGCGCCGACCGCATCGTCCTGCCCGGGGTCGGCGCGTTCGCCGATTGCCGCCGCGGGCTCGCCGCCGTGCCGGGTCTCGAAGACGCGCTGACCGAGGCGGTGATCGGCCGCGGCCGGCCGTTTCTGGGCATCTGCGTCGGGATGCAGTTGATGGCCCAGCGCGGCCGCGAGTTCGAGACCGTCGCGGGCCTCGGCTGGATCGACGGCGAGGTGGTCGCGATCGAGCCGGCAAGTCCCCCTGGCGACCCGCCCCTGCGCATCCCGCACATGGGCTGGAACGAGCTGGAGCCGCGCGCCGCCCACCCGGTGCTCGACGGGCTCCCCGCCGGCACCCACACCTATTATGTCCACAGCTACGAGCTGCGCCCGTCGGTCGGCGCGCAGTTGCTGGCGACGACCGAATATGGCGGCGCGCTGACCGCGGCGGTCGGGCGCGACAACATCGTCGGCACCCAATTCCACCCGGAAAAGAGCCAGGCGGCGGGGTTGCGCCTCATCGCCAATTTCCTCGGGTGGCGGCCGTGAGCGAGCGCGTGCCCGAGGGGAATGTCTGGGTCGAGTTGCTGACCAAATATACCGGCACCGACCTCGACGACCTCTGCGACGCGACCGAAAGCGCGATTCGCGAGGGCGGCGGGTTCGGCTGGATCAAGCCGCCGCCGCGCCACATCCTCGAATCGTATTGGAAGGGCGTGCTGCTGATCCCGGAAAAGCGGCTCGTCGTCGGCCGGCTCGACCGGGTTGTCGCCGGCTCGGTGCAGCTCACCCGCTCGCCACGCAACAACGAGGCGCAAGCCTTCGCCGGCACCCTCACCGCCGCCTTCGTCGCCCCCTGGGCGCGCGGCCACGGGCTCGGCCGCGGCATGATCTTCGAGGTCGAGCGCGTCGCCCGGGAACTCGGCCTCGCCGTCCTCAACCTCGATCTGCGCGACACCCAGCAAGCGGCGATTCGGCTCTACGAGGGCATGGGCTACGTGCGCTGGGGCACCCATCCCGACTACGCCCTCGTCGACGGCCGAGTGGTGCCGGGGCATTACTACTACAAGCGGCTGGACGGGTAGGTTGATGGGCTTCGCTGCGCTCAGCCCATCCTACATGTTCGGTGCCGTAGGATGGGCTGAGCGCAGCGAAGCCCATCGGTAATTTGCAACGGATATCATGATCCTCTACCCGGCGATCGACCTCAAAGGCGGGCAATGCGTGCGCCTCGTGCGCGGCGACATGGCGGCGGCGACCGTGTTCAACGACGACCCGGCGGCGCAGGCGCGCGATTTCGCGGCGATGGGGTTTTCGTGGCTGCACGTCGTCGACCTCGACGGCGCGTTTGCCGGCGCCTCGGTCAACGGCGTGGCGGTGCGGGGGATCCGGGCGGCGGTGCCGCTCAAGATCCAGCTCGGCGGCGGCATCCGCGACCGCGCGGCGATCGAGGCGTGGCTGGAGTTCGGGATCGACCGGGTCGTGCTCGGCACCGCGGCGCTGCGCGACCCTGCGCTCGTGCGTGAGGCGGCGGCGGCGTATCCCGGGCGCATCGTCGTCGGCATCGACGGGCGCGACGGCAAGGTCGCGGTCGAGGGCTGGGCCGAGCAGAGCGAGATCGGAACAATCGACCTCGCACGCCGTTTCGCCGATGCCGGGGTCGCCGCGATCGTCTACACCGACATCGCCCGCGACGGTGCGCTTATGGGCGTCGATGCCGGGGCGACGGCGGCGTTTGCGCGCGCGGCCGGCGTGCCGGTGATCGCGTCGGGCGGGGTCGCGAGCCTCGCCGACATCGCCGCGCTCAAGGCGGAGGCGGGGGCCGGGATCGAAGGGATCATATCGGGCCGCGCGCTCTATGACGGGCGGATCGACCCGCGCGCGGCGCTGACGTTGTTGGGAAACGGGCCCCTGTTGGCAAACGGAGGCCCATTGGGAAACGGCTAAGATGCTGAAGATGCGCGTCATCCCCTGCCTCGACGTCAAGGACGGGCGGGTGGTCAAGGGGATCAACTTCCTCGACCTCGCCGATGCCGGCGACCCGGTCGAGCAGGCCCGCATCTATGACCGCGAGGGCGCCGACGAGCTGTGCTTCCTCGACATCACCGCGAGCCACGAGGGCCGCGCGACGCTCTACGACGTCGTCCGCCGCACCGCCGAGCAGTGCTTTATGCCATTGACGGTCGGCGGCGGCGTGCGCACGGTCGACGACATCCGCACCCTCCTCCTCGCCGGCGCCGACAAGGTCTCTATCAACACCGCCGCCGTCGCCCGCCCCGAATTCGTGCGCGAGGCGGCCGAGAAATTCGGCAGCCAGTGCACCGTCTGCGCGATCGACGCGAAGGCGACCGGGCCGGGCAAATGGGGCGTCTTCACCCATGGCGGGCGCCGCGAGACCGGGATCGACGCGGTCGAGTGGGCGCGGCGGCTCACCGATTACGGCGCCGGCGAGATATTATTGACCTCGATGGACCGCGACGGCACCAAATCCGGCTTCGACATCGCCTTGACGCGGGCGGTCGCCGACGCCGTGCGGGTGCCGGTGATCGCCTCGGGCGGGGTCGGCACCTTGGAGCATTTGGTGGAGGGAATCTGCGACGGTCACGCGACCGGCGTGCTCGCCGCGTCGATCTTTCATTTCGGCACGTACCGGGTCGGCGAGGCCAAAACCTACCTCGCCGGGCGCGGGGTCGCGGTGCGGGGCGCGGCATGAGCGATTCGCTCGGCGCGGTGCTGACGCGGCTATGGAAGGTCATCGAATCGCGTCGCGGCGGCGACCCCGACAAATCCCACACCGCCCGCCTCTTCGCCAAGGGCCGCAAGAAGATCGCGCAGAAATTCGGCGAGGAATCGGTCGAGGCGGTCATCGAAGCCGCCTGCGGCAACCGCTCCGCCCTCGTGCTCGAAAGCGCCGACGTGCTCTACCATCTGCTCGTCGTCTGGGCCGACGCCGGCCTCACCCCCAGCGACATCGCCGCCGAACTGATGCGCCGCGAGGGGGTGTCGGGGATCGAGGAAAAGAAGGCGCGGAAGTAAAGCGGGTTCGCCATGCGGCCCCTTTTCCATCGTCAACCGCCTGATGATGGGCTTCGCTGCGCTCAGCCCATCCTACGAGTTCGGCGCCGTAGGATGGGCTGAGCGCAGCGAAGCCCATCGGCTGCCCGCTGAAGCGCACCCCGCGCGTGAGCCACGACCTTTTTGGTCAATGTCGGCAGCGCATACTCCCCCAACCGATCTAGCGGAGCCCAGATACCGTCGGGCGGCTCGGCCGTCGTCGCCGCCAACACCGTCAGGTCGATGCGGAAATGGGTGAAGCCGTGCTGGACGATGCCGGGGAGGCGGGTCCAGGCGGCGGGGGTGGGGGCTGACGGGAGGGCGTCGGAATCTTCCCAAGGGCTGGCGCGCCAGGGGGTCGAGGGCACTTCGATCATTCCGCCGAGGAGCCCCTCCTCCGGGCGGCGGCGCAGCAGCACGGCGCCGTCCGGGCGGGTCAGCCAGAAGACGGTGCCGTGGCGCAGCGGCCGCTCCGGCTTTTCGGCGCGGGCAGGCAGGGTCTCGGCGATGCCGGCGCGGGCGGCGGCGCAATCGTCGCGCCACGGGCAAAGCACGCAGCGGGGACGTCGCGGGGTACAGATCGTCGCGCCGAGGTCCATCGCCGCCTGGGCGAAATCGCCGGCCCGGCGCGGCGGCACCAGCGTCTCGGCCAGCGCGCGCAGCCGGGGTTTGCACCCGGGGAGCGGCTCGGTCACGGCATAGGCGCGCGCGACGACGCGCTCGACATTACCGTCGACCGCGGCCGCGCGCCGGTCGAAGGCGATCGCGGCGATCGCGGCGGCGGTGTAGGCGCCGATCCCGGGGAGTTCGCGCAGCCCCTCGACCGTGTCGGGAAAGACGCCGCCGTCCCCCTCGGCGACGGCGCGGGCGCAGCGGTGCAGGTTGCGCGCGCGGGCGTAGTAGCCGAGCCCCTGCCACTCGACCAATACGTCGTCGAGCGAGGCCGCGGCGAGCGCGAAAACATCGGGCCACCGCGCCACGAATCGGTCAAAATAGGGACCGACGGTATAGACGGTCGTCTGCTGCAGCATGATCTCGCTGAGCCAGACCCGGTACGGGTCGGGACGCCGCCCCGGCGGCGCGCGCCACGGCAGGTCGCGGCGGTGGCGGTCGTACCAGTCGAGGAGCGCATCGGGGTCGGGCATGGGTCGAACGCGTCGAGAAACCGAGCCGAGCCTAGCGGTCCCAGTCGAGGGAAGCGAGGCCAAGCGCGAGCCGGGGCTGCGTGCCCCAGGACTGCGGGCGGTCGGGGTCGCCGCCTCGCGCCTCGCCGGGCCGATCGTCGCGAAAAGCGGCGGCGGCGTCACCGCCCGAATCAAGGCCGCGTGGCCGGCGATCGCCGGCGTCGAGCTTGCCGCGATCGCCTGGCCCGAATCGCTCGGCGCGGGCGGCGTGCTGCGGCTGCGGGTGACGCCGGCCCACGCGCTCGATCTACAGCACCGCGCGCCGCTCGTGATCGAGCGGGTCAACGCCTATTTCGGCCGGCCGGTCGCCGAGCGCCTCGCGATCGTCCAAGGCCCCCTGCCCTTCGCCCCGCCGCCCCGCGCCCGCCGGGCACCGATTCCCGCTTCCGAGGCGGAGACGATCGAGCGCCAGGTCGCCGGGATCGGCGACTCGGAATTGCGCGCGGCGTTGGCGAGACTGGGCCGCGCGATCCTGGCAAACCCAGAACATGAGGGCTGAACGCCGCTGGCGATTGCACGCCCCCACCGAAACCCTCTAACATCAACATCTGGTAGTGAGGTCGCCCCCATGCGGGAAATCTGGTTGGCAATCGCCGTTTTCGCGCCGCTCTTCGCGGCCGCCCCCGCCCTTGCGCAAGCGCCGCAGGCTCCGCCGGCGGCAGAGATCAAGGACCCCTCGGCGCTGAAGCTCGGCGGCGACGACCGCATCCTCGGCAACAAGGACGCGCCGATCACGATCATCGAGTACGCCTCGCTGACCTGCCCGCATTGCATGCATTTCGACACCGAGGTGCTGCCCAAGCTCAAGACGAAATGGATCGACAGCGGCAAGGTTCAGCTCATCCTGCGCGACTACCCGCTCGACGGCCTCGCGCTGCGCGCCGCCCAGGTCGCGCGTTGCGCCCCGCCGGCCAAGTTCTACCCGTTTGTCGACACCCTCTTCCAAACCCAGGACAAATGGGCGCCGGCCAAGGACCCGCAGGCGGAATTGCAAAAGCTCGCGCTGCTCGGCGGCATGAGCAAGAAGCAGTTCGACGATTGCCTCGCCAACAAGCCGGTCGAAAACAAGATCATCGGCAGCCGCCTCGTCGCGACGCAGCAGCTCGGAGTCAACGCGACCCCGACCTTTTTCGTCAACGGCACCAAATTCGACGGCGAGCCCTCGGTCGAGGCCTTCGATGCCGTGCTGGAGAAGGCCGTGCCCAAATCATGATGGAACCATGCAGCTAGACCGACTTCGGCTTGCCGGCTTCAAATCCTTTGTCGACCCGACCGAGCTGACGATCGGGCCGGGGCTGACCGGAATCGTCGGCCCCAACGGCTGCGGCAAGTCGAATTTGGTCGAGGCGCTGCGCTGGGTGATGGGCGAGGCATCGGCACGGCGGCTGCGCGGCGGCGAGATGGACGATGTCATCTTCGCCGGCTCGACCGCCCGTCCCGCCCGCAACATCGCCGAGGTGTCGCTGACCCTCGACAACGTTTCGCGCGACGCGCCCGAGGGGCTCAACGACCGCGACGTCATCGAGGTTACCCGTCGGCTCGAACGCCATAGA
>DATAUV010000111.1:0-47989 GCA_036268075.1 Allostellaceae bacterium
CTCGCCCGCATTGCGGGAGAGGGTGGCTCGCGCAGCGAGACGGGTGAGGGCCGAGCGCAGCGAGGTGACGGGTGACCCCGATCTCCTTCCGGACCGACCCCTCGCGCTACCGGCACTGGCGTCTCGCCACCGACGGCGCGATCGCGACCCTGACCATGGATGTCGACCCCGCCGGGAGCCTCTTTCCCGGCGCCGAGTTGAAGCTCAATTCCTACGACCTCGGCGTCGACATCGAGCTCGCCGACGCGGTTCAGCGCCTCCGCTTCGAGCACCCCGAGGTCAAGACGGTCATCATCCGTTCCGGCAAGGACAACGTGTTCTGCGCCGGCGCCAACATCACCGCGCTCGCCAAGTCGACGCATCAGCACAAGGTCAATTTCTGCAAGTTCACCAACGAGACGCGGCTCGCGATCGAGGATGCGTCCGAGCATTCCGGCCAGCGCTATCTCGCCGCGATCGGTGGGCCGGCGGCGGGGGGCGGGTATGAGCTGGCGGCGGCGTGCGACTGGATCATGCTGGTCGACGACCGGCGCTCGTCGGTGTCGCTGCCGGAACTGCCGCTGCTCGCGGTCTTGCCCGGTACCGGCGGCCTCACCCGCCTCACCGACAAGCGCAAGGTACGCCGCGACCGCGCCGACCTCTTCTGCGCGACCGAGGAAGGCGCGCGCGGCAAGCGGGCGGTCGAATGGCGGCTGGTCGACGAATGCGTGCCGCCGTCTTCGTGGGACGAGCAGGTGCGGGAACGCGCGCTGGCCCTCGCCGCGACCTCCGACCGGCCCGAGGCGGCGCACGGCATCGCGTTGCCGCCGGTCGACCCCGCGCCGTATCTGCGCCTGAGCCTTGACCGCGAGCGCCGCCAGGCGACGATCACGATCCTCGGCCCCGCCACCCTGCCGCTCGATCTCGCCGGCATCCATCGGACGGGCGCGGGGTTCTGGCCCCTGGCGATGGCCCGCTCCCTCGACGACGCGCTCTTGCATCTGCGGCTCAACGAGCCCGAGCTCGGCATCGTCGTGTTCAAGAGCGAGGGCGATCCGGCCCTCGTCCTCGCCGCCGACGCGCTGCTCGACGCGCATCGGGACGACTGGCTCGTGCGCGAAATCCGCCTGTTCCTCAAGCGCACCTTGAAGCGCGTCGACATGATGGCGCGCAGCCTCTTCACGCTGATCGAGCCGGGGAGCTGCTTTGCCGGCACCTTGGCCGAACTCGCCTTCGCCGCCGACCGCAGCTTTATCCATGTCGGCGCCCGTGCCGGCGATAACCGGCCGGAGGCGACGCTGGCCCTGTCGCCGCTCAATTTCGGCGCCTATCCGATGGGGAACGGCCTCAGCCGGCTCTCCAACCGCTTCTTCGGCGAGCCGGACAGCCTCGTCGCCGCCGAAGCGGCCTCCGGCGCGGTGCTGTCGCCGGAAGACGCCGAGGCGCTGGGCCTCGTCACCGCCGCCTATGACGAAGTGGATTGGGACGAGGAAATCCGCCTGATGCTGGAAGAGCGCGCGAGCTTCTCGCCAGACGCCTTGACCGGGCTCGAAGCCAACCTCCGCTTCGCCGGGCCGGAGACGATGGAAACCCGCATCTTTGGCCGCCTGACCGCCTGGCAGAACTGGATCTTCCAGCGCCCCAACGCCGCCGGCGACGCCGGCGCGCTCAAGCTCTACGGTACGGGCACGCGCCCAAAATTCGACCCGACACGAGTGTAGTATGTCCTCTCAGGAGATCATCATGCAGTATCTTATCGAAGGAACGGGCGGTCCCGGCTTCGCCTCTCCCGCGGAAACGATCGCGCTGCTCGAACAGGCCATCATTCCGGATTTCGACATCCTCGTGAAGATGCAGGCGGACGGGAAAATCCTCGCCGGAGGAATGCCGGTCGGCAGTCGCGCGTTCGTTTTCATCATCGAGGCCGCCTCTAACGACGAAGCCGACCGGATCGTCCGCGCGATCCCGTTCTGGGGAATTTTGGAGTGGAAGGTCACGCCGTTGCAGAGCGTCTCCGCGCGCGCCGACATCGAACGCGCGAACTTGGCCGGGCTAAAATCCCCCTGATAATCGAGGAGCGCGCGAGCTTATCGCCCGGCGCCAAATTCAATCTCGAACTGACATAGGGCCGCGGGCGTCCCGCCCGCATCTTTTGTGCAAAGAGCGGGCGAGACGCCCGCATCTTTTGTGCAAAGAGCCGGCGAGACGCCCGCGGTCCAATTCAGGCTGCCGTCTTGTCGCTGACCGCAATGGCGATCTGGTAGCCGAGGGCGTCGAGCGCCGCCTTCAGGCTGGTGAGTTTACTCGCGCAGTGCGGATCGACGAGGCGGGCGGCCTGGCGGTAGTCGATATCGAGCCGACGGGCAAGCTCCGCCACCGTCAAACCACGGACCCGCAAGGCGCCGTAGATCGCCGCCTTGAGCGCCATCGTCGGATCGGGCGCAACAAGTTCCTGACCTCGACGAGGCAGGCTCGGCGGCGGAATTTCCTCATCCCGGTTGATCCGGCCGGCGAGCGTCTCCGATAGGCAATCTGCGGCTTGCGTCAGAGCCTCTGCATGGTCGCCGCCGTCGGTCAGCGCCTCGGGCAGATCGGGGAATTGCACGAGATAGCTGCCGTCAGGCTGTGCCTCAAGCCGCGCCGGATAGGCATAGAGATGCTCGAACATCGTCACCTTCCTACCCCAAGTCCCGATCGCTCAACCCCAGTTGATGCAGCATCGCGTGGAGCAATCCCGGCCTGATCTCGGCCCGGCGATCCTTCAATGTGGTGCGCCGATCGCCAAAATAGAGCGTGCCGTGACTGCCCTTTCCGCGCTCCTGATCGAAATGGACCGTGACGCCGCGCTCTCGCGCCAGACGCTGGAGTTTCCGCAGGAGCTCGTTCCCGTTCACCGCACGGAGCATAGGACAATTTTGTCCCATGCTCAAGGCTTGCTCCCTTTGTTCGCACGAGAAGGGTATTCTCACGCCGACACACAGGGAGCCCTCTGATGCCCAGCGACACCGCGGTCGATTACGACGGGCTGATCCCGAACAATGTCGGGCTCAACCGGGACCCGCGCCTGCGGCGGGCGCTGGAAAGCTGGCACCCGACCTATCTCGATTGGTGGAAGGCGCGGGGGCCGGACGGCTTTCAGGAGAACCCCGTCTATCTGCGCACCGCAATCGGGGTCGACCAGGAGGGCTGGGCCAAGTTCGGGTATGTGCGGATGCCGGATTATCGCTGGGGCATCCTGCTGGCGCGCGCGGTCGAGGGCCGGACGATCGGGTTTGGCGCGCATAAGGGCGAGGCCGCGTGGCAGGAGGTGCCGGGCGAATACCGCGCGATGCTGCGCCGCCTCGTCACCGTGCAGGGCGACACCGAGCCCGCCTCGGTCGAGCAGCAGCGCCGGCTCGGCGCCACCGCCCCGTCGCTCTACGACCTGCGCAATTTGTTCCAGGTGAATGTCGAGGAGGCGCGGCACCTCTGGGCGATGGTGTACCTCCTGCAGAAATATTTCGGTCGCGACGGTCGCGAGGAGGCCGAGGAATTGCTGCGCCGCCGCTCCGGCGACCGCGACAGCCCGCGCCTCCTCGGCGCGTTCAACGAGCCGACGCCGGATTGGCTCGCGTTTTTCATGTTCACCTTCTTCACCGACCGCGACGGCAAGATGCAGTTGCACGCCCTCGCGCAGTCGGGGTTCGACCCGCTCTCGCGCACCTGCCGGTTCATGCTGACCGAGGAAGCGCACCACATGTTCATCGGCCAGTCGGGCATCGGCCGCGTGCTGGAGGCGACCTGCGCGGCGATGAACAAGGCCGGCATCACCGACCCGACCGACATCACAAGGGTCCGCGCGCTCGGCGTCATCGACCTGCCGACGATGCAGAAGCGGGCGAATTTCCACTTCGCGGCGACGCTCGACCTGTTCGGCAACGAGCTGTCGACCAACGCCGCGAACGCGTTCCAGGCCGGGCTCAAGGGCCGCTATCTCGAAGACCAGATCGCCGACGACCATCTGCTCGCCGGCGCCACCTACCCGGTGCTGCGGCTCAAGGACGGCGAGGTCGTGCGCGAGGAGGTGCCGGCGCTGTCGGCGCTCAACATGCGGCTGCGCGACGACTACGTGGCCGACGCGGAAAGCGGGGTCGAGCGCTGGTGGAACCGCATCATCGCCCGCCACGGCGTCGACTATCGCCTGAAGCTGCCGCACGTCGCCTTCAACCGCCGCATCGGCGAGTTCGCCGCGATCCACGCCGACCCCGACGGCCGCCTCCTCACCCCCGGCGACTGGCAACGCCGCCGCGACGAGTTCCTGCCCTCATCCGACGACGACGCCTTTGTCGCCAGCCTCATGCGCCCGGTCACCGAACCCGGCAAATACACCCCCTGGATCGCCCCGCCCCGCACCGGCATCGACGGCAAGCCGGGGGAATTCGAGTATGTGAAATTGGCAAGCGGGTGAGGCCGCTCTTGACCGCCGAAAGAGAAGCGATGATCCGCCGCTACGCCGCCGGCGAGGTCAGTTGGCATGAGCTGCGGCAAAGCGGCTTTGACGATTACGTCCAGGTCCTCGCCGGGCTCGGCGAACTGGGACTGCGGCCGCCGGTCGCGCGCATGGGCGGACCGAACGTCGAAGCCCGCAGACGGGGTCGCGCGATCATTCGAGAGGCGTTGCAGGCGCAGAAGTGACAAAGCCGTTCAGCCTGATCGTCACCGACACCTCGCCGTTGTTTACCTTGGCGCTGGCGGGGTCGCTTGACGCGCTGCTGAGACCGGCCCTGCCCGTCCGTATTCCCGATGCCGTCTACGTCGAGGCCACGCGGGTCCGCGGTGCTCCCGGGGCCGAGCAGATCGTCGAGTGGATCAATGCCCATCTCGATCGGGTGCAGATCGTGCCGACCGATGTCGGGATCGACCAGCAGCGCCGCCTGGAGGAAGGCCGCACCATCCGCGGCCTCGGCGAGCAGGCCGCCTTGGAGGCGCTCGAACGGTTTTTGCGCAGCGACAAGGATGCCGAAGCGCTCCTGCTCTTCGAAGATACCGATATCGAGCGGCGACGCGCCGTGGTCGACGCACGCGTGAGCCTGCTCAGCACCGGCGATTTCTTGCGCGAATTGGAGCAGGCGGGCCTTATCCAATCGAGCGACTACGTCCTCGATCAAGCCGCCGCGCAAGGCCGGAATGTCGACCGCCAGCGTTCGGTGGCAGACGACGCAACCACGCGCGAGCGGCTGCGCGGCCAACTGGCCGGTCACCGCCGCGAACGCTGACACGAAACTGGACCGCGGGCGTCCCGCCCGCATTCTTCCGCCGGTTGCGGGCGGGACGCCCGCGGTCCAACAAGAGAGGGAACCATCATGACTCCCCTTCCCCCCTACGATCCCTCGATCCTCCCCGCCGGGATCCGCTCGCGCTTTGTCGAGCACGTCAACGGGCTGCGCGTTCATATCCTCGAAGCCGGGGCCGCCGATCGCCCGCTGCTCCTGCTGCTGCACGGGTTTCCGGAGATCGCGTATTCGTGGCGGAAAGTCATGCCGGTGCTGGCGGAGGCGGGGTATCACGTCGTCGCGCCGGATCAGCGCGGGTATGGGCGGACGACCGGGTGGAGCGCCGATTTCGATGACGATCTGGCGCCGTTTCGCCTGCTGAACGCGGTGCGGGACGCGGCGGGGGTGGTGGCGGCGCTGGGCTATGGCCACGCCGACGCGGTGATCGGGCACGATTTCGGGGCGTCGGTCGCGGCGTGGTGCGCGCTGGTGCGGCCGGATATGTTCCGCAGCCTCGCGCTGATGAGCGCGCCGTTCGACGGGCCGCCGGCGCTGCCCTTCGCCACCGACGGCAAGGCGCCGCAGCCGCCCGCGAGCCCGACGATCCACGAGGCGCTCGCCGCGCTGCCGCGCCCGCGCAAGCATTACCAATGGTGGTACTCGACCCGGCCGGCCAACGCGGCGATGTGGTATTGCAAACAGGGCGTCCACGATTTTCTGCGCGCCTATTTCCACCACAAGAGCGTCGACTGGAAGGCCAACAAGCCGCACCAGCTCGCCGGCTGGACCGCCGCGGAGCTGGCGAAGATGCCGACCTATTACGTGATGGACCTCGCCGACGACATGGCCCAGGGCGTCGCCAAGGAGATGCCCAGCGCCGCCGAGATCGCCGCCTGCCGGTGGCTCCCCGACCGCGAGCTCGCCGTCTATGCCGAGGAATACGGGCGCAACGGGTTCCAGGGCGGGCTCAACTGGTACCGCTCGCGCACCGGCGGCGCCTACGAGGCGGAGCTGCAACTGTTCTCGGGGCGGACCATCGACGTGAGGTCGATCTTCATCTCGGGCACGAGCGATTGGGGCGTCTACCAGCGCCCCGGCTCGATCGAGCGGATGCAGGGGACGGCCTGCACCAACATGGTCGGCTGCCACCTCCTCGACGGCGCCGGGCATTGGGTGCAGCAGGAACAGGCGGCGCGGGTCTCCGAATTGCTGGTCGAGTTCCTGCGCGGGCGATAAGGTCGGGGCGACGCCGGACCTTTCGGAGACCCGCCGATGGCCAGATACGCGAACATCCTCGAGACGGTCGGCCGCACGCCGGTCGTCAGGATCAACAAGCTCGCGCCCGCCGGAATCGACCTCTACGTCAAGATCGAGGCATTCAACCCGCTCGGGTCGGTCAAGGACCGGCTGGCCCTCGGCGTCATCGAGGCGGCCGAGAAGAGCGGCGAGCTGAAACCCGGCCAGACCGTCATCGAGGCGACGAGCGGCAATACCGGCATCGGTCTCGCGATGGTCTGCGCCGCCAAGGGCTATCCGCTGGTGGTGACGATGGCGGAATCGTTTTCGGTCGAGCGGCGGCGGCTGATGCGCTTTCTCGGCGCCAAGGTGGTGCTGACCCCGGCCGCCGCCCGCGCCGTCGGGATGCTCGACAAGACCAAGGAGCTGGCCGAGAAACACGGCTGGTTCATGACCCGCCAGTTCGAGAACGAGGCCAACTCCGACATGCACTCGCGCACCACCGCGCGCGAGATCGTCGATGATTTCGCCGGGGAACGCCTCGACTATTGGGTCACGGGGTTCGGCACCGGCGGCACGCTGAAGGGCGTCGCGCGTGTGCTGGCGAAAGAGCGGCCCGACACCAGGATCGTCGTCTGCGAGCCCGAGGACGCGCCGATGCTGTCGAGCGGCGAGGGCCAGCCGCGCAACGCGGACGGCACCCCCAGCGTCGGCCATGCCGCCTGGAAGCCGCACCCGATGCAGGGCTGGAGCCCCGACTTCATCCCGAAGCTGACCGGCGACGTGGTCGACATGAAGGTGATCCACAAGATCGTCCGCATCCCCGGCCCCGACGCGCTCAAATGCAGCCGCGACCTCGCGCAAAAGGAGGGAATCTTTGTCGGCATCACCTCGGGCGCGACCTTTGCCGGCGCGCTCAAATTATGCGCCGAGGTGCCGCAGGGCTCGACGGTGCTGTGCATGCTGCCCGACACCGGCGAGCGCTACCTGTCGACACCGCTCTTCGCCGACATCGCGCCCGACATGAACGACGAAGAAACGGCGATCTCGCGCTCGACCCCGGGCTGCCAGTTCCCGGTGACTTAAGATGCAGGGCAACTCTCTAAACCGTCATCCCGGCGCAGGCCGGGACCCACGGTTCCAACGCACGAACGAAGGATAAGTGGGTCCCGGCCTTCGCCGGGATGACGAAATTGGGAATATCGGAGGAGCCGATGAAGGCCGCTCTACTCTCGAAACACGGCGGAACCGATGTGTTCTATTACGGCGACACACCGGACCCGGTGCCCGGCCCGGGCGAGATCGTCGTCGACATCCACGCCGCCAGCGTCAACGCCGCCGACTACAAGGTGCGGCTCGGCAGCTACGATTCGAAGCTCAAATTCCCTTACATCCTCGGCCGCGATTTCTCCGGGGTGGTCAGCGCCGTCGGTGACGGGGCCGACCTCAAGGTGGGCGACCCGGTGTTCGCGGTCTGCGACGCCGGGATCGAGGGCGCCTATGCCGAGAAGATCGCGATCAAATCCGCGCTCGCCGCGATCAAGCCGCCGAAGCTGACCCACGAGGAAGCCGCGGCGATGGCGCTGACGAGCCTCACCGCGATCTGGGCGATCGAGGATACCGCGCAGCTCAAAAAGGGCGAGACGGTGCTGATCCAAGGCGGCGCCGGCGGGGTCGCGGGGTTTGCGATCCAGCTCGCGAAGCATATCGGCGCGACCGTCATCACCACCGCCAGCGAGCGCAACCACAACTATGTCCAGGGTCTCGGCGCCGATCGCGTCATCGACTACAACACCGAGGATTTCACCAAGATCGGCGCGATCTGCGATGTCGTGTTCGACACCGTCGGCGGCGACGTGCAAGTGCGCTCCTACGAGGTGTTGAAGCCGGGCGGGCGGCTCGTGTGGATCGCCGCCGCGCCGGCCGGGTTCAAGTCGAGCCGCACCGACGTGCAGGTGCTGCGCCCCCGCGTCGCCCGCGACCGGCCGCATCTCGAACGGATGAAGGAATTGCTCGCCGCCGGCGCGGTCTGGCCGCCCACGATCCACCGCTACAAGCTCGCCGACGCCGCCGAAGCGCACCGCGTCAGCGAGGGGCGGCATTTGCAGGGGAAATTGGTGCTGACGGTGAAGTGAAGTGGTGACGATCGATTGATGGGTTTCGCTGCGCTCTACCCATCCTACGAGTTCGATGCCGTAGGATGGGTAGAGCGCAGCGAAACCCATCGCAAAACCCAACAGGAGGAACACCCATGGCAGGCAACGGACAGACGGTCATCGATCTCGACAGGAAGCGCATGGATGCGATGGCGAAGAAAGACATCGCCGCGCTCAACGACATCATCAGTGACGAGCTCGTCTACACCCATTCCTCGGCCCGGCTCGACACCAAGAAGAGCCTGATCGGCAACATGGAATCTGGCTCGACCGTGTATACCTCGGTGGTGCCGTCGGATGTGAAGGCGCAGGATCTCGGCGACACCGTCATCCTGACCGGCTCGTGC
Source organism: Allostellaceae bacterium (assembly GCA_036268075.1). Lineage (GTDB taxonomy): Bacteria > Pseudomonadota > Alphaproteobacteria > ATCC43930 > CGMCC-115725 > DATARH01. The sequence goes on from DATAUV010000111.1 coordinate 8,971, forward strand.
AAGATCAGCGTGATGTCGGGCGGCAAGCCGAACTCGTTCGGCGTCCGCTTCACCGATGTCTACGCCAACAAGGGCGGCAAGTGGCAGATGGTCGCCTGGCAGTCGACCCGCACGCCGGATTAGTGTCGGTCATGGACCGCAGGCGTCCCGCCCGCATTTTTCGTGAAGATGCGGGCGGGACGCCCGCGGTCCAATAGGGTGACACACCGTGGCCGATGAACTGGACCTCCCCGACGGCGCGTTCGACCGGCTCGACGAGTCGTCGGATGAGGAATTCTACGAGCCCGCCCGGCTCGTCTACCACATCGACGACCACGCGGTCGCCGCGCTGACCGATTTCTACCGTACCGTCCTGCCGGGCGGCGGCGCGGTGCTCGACCTGATGTCGAGCTGGGTCAGTCACCTGCCGCCCGAGATCGAATACGGAGAAATCATCGGCCACGGCATGAACGAGGAGGAGCTGGCCGCCAACCCGCGCCTCACCCGTCACTTCACCCAGAACCTCAACGCGAACCAGACCCTCCCGCTGGCCGATAACAGCCTCGACGCGGCGACGATCTGCGTGTCGATCCAGTATCTCCAACACCCGGTCGCCGTTCTGCGCGACCTCGCCCGCGTGCTGCGCCCGGGCGCGCCGCTGGTCATCAGCTTTTCCAACCGGTGCTTCTGGACCAAGGCGGTGGCGGTATGGCGCGCGGGCGGCCCGTCCGGCCATGTCGCGCTGGTCCGGCGCTATCTCGACGCCGCCGGCTTCACCGGCATCGAAACCTTCCGCCTCGCCGAATACATCGAGGACCGGCAAGACCCGATGACCGCGGTGGTCGGCCACGTCCCGCCCGTGTAGGCTGGGGCGAACCTCAGATCAGGGAAGCCATACCATGCAGCTCGGCAGTCTGTTGCCGTTGGGCGATATCGGCGGCGAGGCCGCGACGATGCGCGAGTATGCCGAGGCGGCCGAGGGGATCGGGTACGATTTCATCGAGGCGCCCGACCATGTGCTCGGGGTCAACGCGGCAAGCCGGCCGGGCTGGGACCGCAATACCTCGGAAGATCTGTTCCACGACCCGTTCGTCCTCTTCGGCTATCTCGCCGGCGTGACCAAAAAGCTCGGGTTTTCGACCGGCGTCCTGATCCTCGCGCAGCGCCAGGCGGCGCTGGTGGCGAAGCAGGCGGCGTGCCTCGACGTGTTGTGCGGCGGGCGGTTCCGGCTCGGCGTCGGGGTCGGGTGGAACGAGGCCGAGTTTGTCGGGCTCAACGAGAATTTCCACAATCGCGGCCGCCGCTCCGAGGAGCAGGTGCAGGTCATGCAGGCGCTGTGGGCGGACCCGCATGTCAGCTTCACCGGCAAGTACCACACGATCGAGGATGCCGGGATCAACCCGCGCCCGAAATCGGGCCGCGTGCCGGTGTGGTTCGGCGGGCACCACGAGCGCACGCTCGACCGCATCGCCAGATGGGGCGACGGGTGGATGCCCAACGCCTACCCGGCCGACCAGAGCGCGATCGACATCTTCGCCGATTTGCGCCGCCGCATCGAAGCCGCCGGCCGCGACCCCAAATCGGTCGGGATCGAGGTATGGACTTCGATGGGCTCCGGCAGCGAAGCGGATTGGGCGAAGGAAGCGAAATTCTGGAAATCGGCCGGCGCGACGCATCTGTGCCTGACGACGACCTTTCACCGCCGCCACCACCACCGCCTCGCCGGGACCTCGATGACGGACCACGTCGCGGCCTTGAAGCGGTATCACGCAGCCGTCGCGGACGCGCTGTAGAGTTTGATTTTCACCACGAAGGCACGAAGGACACGAAGGAAAAGGGCACGAAGCGCCAGAAATCCACAATGAGACAGTGAGGCAGTGAGGTGCCGAGCCGCTGAATCTCACTGCCTCACTGGCTCACTGGCTCATTGTGGATGAATCGGTTGCGCGCTCCGCGCGCCTTCGTGTCCTTCATCGTGAAGCCAATCATCTCAACGGGAGGACATCATGAGCATGGATAAACACACGCACACCCCGGGCCTGGCCTTTGTCGGCTGCGAGTTGACCGCGAGCGCGGGGGCGAGCGCCAGTTCGGGCGGAGGCGGGGGGCACGCGCATGCGCAGGGGCGGCGCGAGGTCGTCATCAACGGCAAGCGGATCAAGACCGTCGACGTCCATGCCCATTGCGTCGTGCCCGACGCGGCGAAGATCATCGGCCACCCGCTCGAGGCGCCGGCGCTTCTGTGGGAGAACATCGGCGACCGCATCGCGCAGATGGATGTGTCGGGCGTCGATGTCGAGGCGCTCAGCATCAACCCGTTCTGGTATCGGGCGGGCCGCGACCAGGCCGAGGAGCTGATCCGCATCAACAACGAGACGCTGGTGCAGTTCTGCGCCACGCACCCCGACCGCTTTGTCGCCTTCGCGACGGCGTCGCTGCAATTCCCCGACCTCGCCGCGCAGCAGGTCGAGCACGCGGTCAAGAACATGGGGTTCAGGGGCGTCGGCGTCGCCGGCTCGTGCGCGGGGGAAGACCTCGCCGACCCGAAATTCCACCCGTTCTGGCAGAAATGCGAGGAGCTGGGGGTGCTGGTGTTCATGCATCCGCTCGGCACCCGCGAACTGGAGCCGAGCGGCCGCCTCAAGGGCAACGGCCTTCTCACCAACACGATCGGCAACCCGCTCGAAACCACGATCGCGCTGTCGCATCTGATCTTCGAGGGAACGCTCGACCGCTTCCCCGGCCTCAAGATCTGCGCGGCGCATGGCGGCGGGTTCCTGCCCAGCTACGCCAACCGCTCGGACGCGGTGATGAAGACCTTCCCCGATCGCGTCGGCCCGTTCCCGAAAAAGATGCCGACCGAATACATCCGCGGCGGGCAGCTCTATTTCGACACGATCATGTTCACGGCCGAGGGCATGCGCCACCTGATCGCCGAGGCCGGGATCGACCAGATCATCCTCGGCACCGATTATCCGTTCCCGTGGAACCTGGCGCCGGTCGACCACATCATGGAAATCCCCGGCCTCAGCGACGAGGACCGCATCAAGATCCTCGGCGGGACGGTGTCGAAGTTGATGGGGCTGTAGAGCCCTCGCCTTCTAGAGCCCTCACCTTCTAGAGCCCTCACCCGGTGATCCCCGGCTCACGCCGGGGTCACCCCCCTCTCCCGCGATGCGGGCGAGAGGACAAGCACAGATCGGTATCCCCTCTCCCGCATCGCGGGAGAGGGTGCCCGAAGGGCGGGTGAGGGCCCGCGCGCCGCGCGGTGCTTGCCGCCGCTCAGACGACGGGCGACCGCCCGCCGTCGACGTTGATCGCGCACCCGGTCACATACCCGGCGGCGTCCGACGCAAGGAAGGTCGCGACGTTGGCGAATTCCTCGGCCTTGCCCATGCGGCCCATCGGGACCGCCTTGCCGGCCTGGGCGATGAACTCCTCCAGCGACACGTTGGCGCCTTCGCGGGCGTGACGGCGGACTATCTGGTCGGAGACGATGACGCCGACATGGAGCGAGTTGACCAGCACGTTGTGCGGCGCGCCCTCCATCGACATCGCCTTGGTGAGCGCCATCTGCGCCGCGCGGCTGACCGAGGTCGGCGCGCTGTCGGCGCCGGGGGCCTTGGCTCCGATGTTGAGGACGCTGATGATGCGGCCCCATTTCCGCCCCTTCATCTGCGGCATCAGGATGCGGCAGAAGCGGATTTGCGCGAACAGCTTGAGGTCGAGATCGGCCTGCCACTGCGCGTCGGTGATCGTTTCCGACGGGCCGCGGGTCGATTGCCCGGCGTTGTTGACAAAGATGTCGACCTTGCCGAACGCCGAATTCGCCTGGGCGCAGGCCGCCTCGATCGGCCCGGCCTTCGACACGTCGCACGAGATCGCCAGCACCTTGCCCTTGGCGTCTTTCTGAATGAGGGCCTTGGCTTCGTCGAGCGAGGCCTGGTCGCGGGCGAGGATCGCGACATCGGCGCCCGAGCGGGCGAATTCCTGGCCGATCGCAAGACCGAGCCCCTTGCTGCCGCCGGTGATGATCGCGCTGCGGCCGGCGAGACTAACTTCCATGACGTTTCCTCCATTGGGTGGGATTGCGAGTGTCTTGCAAACTATAGCGTCGTCATTGCGAGCGCAGCGAAGCAATCTCGGGCGGACGGAGACTCCTCCGATGGGGATTGCCGCGGCGCCTCCGGCGCCTCGCAACGACCGCTTCGCGTCAGTTTGCCGTGAGCCGGTCGACCTCGTCCATGTCTTCGGCTGACGGCACGAATTCGGCGGCGCGGACATTGGCCTCCACCTGCTCGGCCGAGGTTGCGCCGGCGATGACGCTCGCGACGCCGGGCCGCTTCAACAGCCAGCCGAAGGCGAGGTCGAGGAGGCTGCACCCGCGCCGCTCGCAAAACCCGACGAGCGCCTCGACCTTTTCCCAATTGGCGTCGGTCAGCGTGCGCTCGGCGATGCGCGGGGTCGTCGTGAGCCGCGCGCCCTCGGGCATCGGCGTGTTCCGCCGGTATTTGCCGGTGAGGAGCCCGTTGAACAGCGGCGAAAACGGGATGAGACCGAGCCCGTATTGCGCGATCACCGGCGCCAGCGCGGTGTCGAGGTCGCGCTCGATCAAATTGTAGCGCTCCTGGCAACAGACGAACGAGGCGAGGTTGAGGTGCTTCGAGGTCCATTGCGCCTCGACCACTTGCCAGGCGAGCAGGGTCGAGCAGCCGACGTAGCGCACCTTGCCCTGGCGCACGAGGTCGTCGAGGGCGCGCAGCGTCTCCTCGATCGGGGTGCGCGGGTCTTCGATGTGCTGCAGATAGAGGTCGATATAGTCGGTGCCGAGCCGCCTGAGGCTCGCCTCGACCGCGCTCATGATATAGCGCCGCGACGCCCCCTCGCCCGCCGCCATCGGCCGTGCGAACTTGGTCGCCAGCACGACCTCGTGGCGCCGCCCGGCAAGCGCCCGGCCGACATATTCCTCGGACGCGCCGTCGGCGCCGTAAGTGTCGGACGTGTCGTAGAAATCGATGCCAAGGTCGAGCGCCTTATGCACTACCGCCCGCGTCGCCGCCTCGTCGCTGCGGCCGCCGAAATTGTTGCAGCCGAGCCCGACCGCCGAAACGATCAGGCCCGACCGGCCGAGATTGCGGTGTTCCAAGGTTCCTCCCCAAGCATCAATGGGCTTCGCGGTGCTCAGCCCATCCTACCCCGCCCGCGTATGGAAGCGGCGTGCATTCGGCGATTTGCAATCGACCCGGCTGTGGGCAAGAATCGGGCAAGGCATGTTTGGAGGGGACGAGATGCCCAACGGCGCGCGCGACGAGACCCATACGGAGCGGTATCCGTGATCGACCTCCGCTCAGACACCATCACCCGCCCGTCGCCCGAGATCCGGGCGGCGATGGCGGCGGCGCCGGTCGGCGATGACCAGTACGGCGAGGACCCGTCCGTCAACCTCTTGCAGGAGCGCCTCGCCGGAGCTTTGGGTAAAGAGGCGGCGCTGTTCGTGCCGAGCGGCACGATGGCGAACCAGATCGCCGTCAAGCTCTTGACCCGGCCCGGCGAGGAGGTGGTGGTCGGCGCCGAGGCCCACATGATGCTGAACGAGGCCGGCGCCGCCTCGGCCAATTCGGGCGTGCAGTTCTGCGTCGCCGGCGCGGGCGGGTGCTTTACCGCCGACGAGTTCCGCGCCGCGATCAAGCCGCGCGGCCATATCGTGCTGCCGCCGACATCGATGGTCGCGATCGAGAACACGCATAATTTCGGCGGGGGCCTCGTCTTCCCGCAGGCGGACGCCATCGCGATCTGCGCCGCCGCGCGCGAGGCCGGGCTCGGCTCGTATCTCGACGGCGCGCGCCTCTTCAACGCGGCGGTCGCGAGCGGCCGGCCGCTCGCCGAACTGGCCGCGCCGTTCGACCTCGCCTCGGTCGCGCTGTCGAAAGGGCTCGGCTGCCCGGTCGGCAGCGTCCTCGCCGGCACCAGGGCGCTGATCGCCCAGGCGGTCACCGCGCGCCGCCGGTTTGGCGGGGCGATGCGGCAATCGGGCATCCTCGCCGCCGCCGGGCTCTACGCCCTCGACCACAACATCGCCCGCCTCGCCGACGACCACGCGAACGCAATGCTGATCTCCGACGCGATCGCCCGCGTCCCCGGCGTGATCCTCGACCTCGCGACCGTCCAGACCAACATCGTGATCTTCCGCCTCGCCCCCGACCGGCCGGATGCGGCCGCCGTCGTCGCCGCCGCCAGGGGGAAAGAAATCCTGATCTCCGCCCTTGGCCCCCGCACGGTGCGCGCCGTCACCCACCTCGACGTCAGCCGCGGCGACTGCCGGCAAGCCGGCGAGGTGCTGGCGGAGATTTTGGGACAGGGCTAACCAACTCTAATCTCCGTCATCCCGGCGAAGGCCGGGACCCATCGGGCCGATGCTCGGGAAGCGGATGAGTGGGTCCCGGCCTTCGCCGGGATGACGATCTTTTTCGATCCTTTTTCACCTCAGCTCCTATCCCCGCGCTTCCGCAGCAGGTATTTCTGCTCGCCGCTCAGCACCAGCTCGTCCTTCTGGTTGTGCACCGTCACCGCGACCGTAACGACGCCGGTGGTGCGCTGCGGGGTCAGCTCGGCGATCTTGAGCGAGGGGTAGAGCGTGTCGCCGGGGTAGACCGGCTTCAGGAATTTCGACGATTGCTCGATAAAGGCGATCAGCGAATCGCCGATCACATGGGCGAAAGTGCCGGCCCCCGCCGCGGTAAAGCACAATACCTGGAACCCGTGCGCCAAGAGCCCGGCATGGCCCTTTGCGCGGCAGTATTCGATGTCGTAATGGATCGGGTGGTTGTCGCCGGACACGGTCTGGAACGCGGCGAAATTCGCCTCGGTCACGGTGCGGCTCGGGATGTAGAAACTCTCGCCAATCGCGAGGTCGTCGAAATACCGGCTCTCCGGAAAGCGGTGCGCGGCGTGGTCGAACGCGTCGGTCATGCGAGCCCCCTTACACCCCAACGATCCCGTCGGCGGCGAGCGCGGCGATGCGGTCCGCGGCGATGCCGAGCCCGGCGAGGACCGCGCGGCTGTGCTCGCCGACATGCGGCGCCGGGCTCAGCGCCCGGTCGGCCTCGGGCGAGACGCCGGGCGTGCGCGGCACCTTGAAGGCCGGCATGTCGCGCGGGGTCACCGCCACCGCCCCGCCGGTCGCGGCGATATGCGGGTCGGCGAGCCAGTTGTCGAACCCGTTGACGCGGTCGGCGAGGATGTCGGCCGCACGAAGCTTTTCCAGCACCGCCGCCAGGCCCTGCGCCGCGATCACCTCACGCATCGTCTCGAACAGCGGCGCGGCGTTGGCGGCCCGTGTCTCGAAGCTGGCATAACGCGGCTCGCGGGCGAGGTCGGGACGGCCCAGCGCCTCGACCAGCCGCACATACTGCTCCTCGCGGATGAGGGCGATCATCACCCAGCCGCCATCGGCGGTGCGGTAGGCGCCGGTCGGCACGTTGAGCACGCGCGGGGCGCCGTTTTCGAGCACGTGCTCGGCGAGCTTTTGCCCGAGGAACGCGGCGCCGCACTCGGCGAGACTGACCGCGACCCGCGCGCCCACCCCGCGCCGCTCCCGCGCGTAAAGCGCGACGCCGAGCGCCTGCGCGGCGTAGAGCCCGGTCAGCGTGTCGATGATGATCGCGCCGACCCGGTGCGGCATCAAATCGTTGCCGAGATTGAGCGCGACGAGCCCGGAATAGGCCTGCGCCACCGAGTCGGTGCAGGGCAGCGTCGCATACGGCCCCTCCTGCCCGAACCCGCTGATCGAGGCGTACAGCAGCCGCGGGTTGACCCCGCTCAGCGCCTCGTAGCCGAGCCCGAGCCGCGCCATCGCCCCCGGCCGGTTGTTCTCGATCACGACATCGGCCTCACGCGCCAGCGACAGCGCGATGTCCCGCCCCGCCGCGGCCTTGAGGTCGAGCGCCAGGCTCTGCTTGCCGCGGTTGTAATGCGCCGACATCGCGGTCTGGTCGCCATAGGCGGCGCCGAGCCCGCGCGACCAGTCGCCCGCCAGCGGCTCGACCTTGGTGACCTCGGCCCCGTGCATCGCCAGCAGCATCGCGCAATACGGCGCCGCGATCCCCTGCCCGAAATCGAGCACCTTGAGCCCGGTATAGGCCCCGTCGATGGTCATTTTCCCCTACGCTCCTCGGCTTTGGCGGTGGCCCCTACCCACCACCTGACCGCCTGGGCCGCGGCCTGTTCGGCGCGCAGGTCGATCTGCGCGTCGGAGAGGGTGCTGAGCGGGTGGTCGATGACGACCGGCGCGAGGTCGGGCATGCCGAGCGCGTCGCGCTGCACGTTGGCTTCGTGGAGAAATTCGGTTGTCACCACCACTGCCGTCGGCCGCCCCAGGGTTTCGAGTTGTACTCCGTCATGCGTACAGCACGAGGTGCACGAGCCTCAATCGCCGATGGCGGTCAGGACGATGTCGTTTTCCCGCGCGATCTGCTCGATCAGCGCGGGCTCGGCGGCCTTCGAGAAGCTTTCCTTGCGGTAGTAGTTGACCGCGGCAAAGCCATGCTCGGCGCCGAGCAGCGCGGCGGTCTTGCGCAACAGGCGGCCGCCGTTCCACTTGGTGTTGTCCAGCACGCCGAGCCTGAGGCCCGCCAGCGCCGTGGCGCGCGGCGCCAGCGCCACACGCTCGGCCTCGACCACCCCGCGCGGGTCGAAGACGGGTTCGTGGTTGGGTGATTTCATCGTAGACACCTCCATAGCAATGATGGGTTTCGCTGCGCTCTACCCATCCTACGGCACCGAACTCGTAGGATGGGTAGAGCGCAGCGAAACCCATCACCAACGCACTCTACAAATAACACGTCCCGTCCACGCACACCGGCGCCCGGTTGCCCGTGCCCTCGATGCTGCGGAGCACCGGCGACGACATATGCCCCCAGCCGGGGATGAACGCCGAGAACCTCCCAGCCACGCCGCCGATCACGAACAAATGGATGTGGTCGGGGCTCGGCACGATCGGGATGCGGCTGTCGAGCTCGCGCTTGTACCAGCGCGGCAGGTTGCGGTTGTAGATCTTGCCGTAGCGGTGGTCGAAGGCGAGCCGGCCGAACAGATTGTACGCGTTCATGTGCAGGTATTCGCGCACGTCATGCCGGGTCCAGCCCTTGCCGGCGATCGCGGCGGCGTGCTCCGGACCGATGACGACCGCGCAATGCCCGCTCGACACGGCGTTGTTGTTGGCGATCGTGCTCATCGCCGAAGAGATCGTGTCGAGGATGCCCTCGGGGTCGTCGGCGACGTGGTTGGTGCAGCTATGCGGCGGCTCGGCGGCGATCACGAAGACGGTCGAATCCTCGGCCGCGAACCCCTTTTCGACATGGTACGGCGCCCACGGGCTGTCGGCCTCGTTCTCGGCGACGCAATAGGTGTATTTGCCGGGGTGGCCCAGCGTCGATTTGTCGAGTTCGCCCGGCCAGCCGCCGCCGACATTCAGGAGCATCAGCCGGATCGCCCGCCCGATCGTCGCATTGGCGCGGTTGCCCGAGCCGAACGCGTTGACCCCGCCATTCATCCCGATCGCGGCCGCGAGCGGGCCGTTGACGATCAGGAGCGGCCCCGCCATGTGCGTCGTCGCCTGGACGCCGTTGAGGTTGAACGCCTTCTCCGTCAGCGCCAGCATCGCCGCCCGCACGACTGGCGCGTATTCCGGCCGGCACCCGGCCATCACCATGTTGACCGCCATCACCTCGCGGGAAAGGCTGCCGAAGCGCGGCGGCACCTTGCATTCGACGAGGTCGGGCTCGCCGCCGAGCGCGGCGATGCAGGCGGTGAGCTTTTCCGGCGTCGGCGGCACCACCGGCAGCCCGTCGGTCCACCCGCGCTCGTAATACCACTCGACGAGGTCGGTGCCCTTGGCGACCGAGTACCGGTCCGCCGGGGGGCTGTCGCCGTCCGCCATCCCTACCCCCGAAATTGCCGGGCCATCACCGGTTCCCTGTGCTCACGGCCCTCACCCGCCGATCCCCGGCTGTGCCGGGGTCGCCACCCTCTCCCGCAATGCGGGCGAGGGGAATCGCAACTCATCCCCTCGCCCGCATTGCGGGAGAGGGTGGCGAGCAAGGCGAGCCGGGTGAGGGCGCGAGCGTCGCGAGCGAAGGTTACAGCCCCTTGATCATCGCCTCGGCGCTGGAGACGTCGAACTGGCCGGCCTGCTCGACGTTGAGCGCCTTGATGACGCCGTTGTCGACGAGCATCGAGTAGCGCTGGGAGCGCACGCCCATGCCGTTGCGGGTGAGGTCGAGGTCGAGGCCCATCGCCTTGGTGAACTCGGCGCTGCCGTCGGCCAGCATCACCACCTTGTCGTCGGCCTTGTGGTCCTTGCCCCAGGCGCCCATGACAAAGGCGTCGTTGACCGCGACGCAGGCGATCGTGTCGACGCCCTTGGCCTTGATCTCGCCATGCCGGTCGACATAGCCCGGCAGGTGCCGTGCCGAGCAGGTCGGGGTGAAGGCGCCCGGCACCGCGAAAAACGCGACCTTTTTGCCGCCGAACAACTCGTCGGTGGTGATCTCTTTCGGGCCCTCGGCAGTCAATTGACGGAACTTGCCGGCCGGAACCTTGTCGCCAACCTTGATTGCCATCGTTCATCCCTCTCGAAAATGGGTCCTGCGCCGGCGCTCCGTGAAGGGTCCGGCGACAGCGGAGGCCTCACCGATAGCATAGCCCCCGGCTCGGCGTAAACGGCGCCTCGGCGACGGGTGGTTTCGGCGCGGTCAACGCTGTTTTTTGCCTGCGGCAGAACCGGCGCGCTTATATAGGAGTTGATAGGTCGGGACGATGACCGCGGAGACTGGGCATGAAGACGCTCGCCGGTGACCTTCTGATCGCGATGCCGCAGATGCAGGACCCGCGCTTTGCCCGTTCCGTGGTCTATCTGTGCGCGCATAGCGAGGCCGAGGGCGCGATGGGGCTCGTCATCAACAAGCCGCTCCAATCGCTGACGCTCGACGAGCTCTATACCCACCTCAAGATCGAGCCGGCGCGGCTCAACCAGGCGCGTCCGGTGCATTTCGGCGGCCCGGTCGAACCCGGCCGCGGCTTTGTCCTCCACACCGCCGATTACACCGAGGACGCGACGATGAAGGTCGGCGACGATTTCGCGGTGACGGCGACGCTCGACATCCTGCGCGCGATCGGCACGGGCGGCGGCCCCAACCGCAGCATCCTCGCCCTCGGCTACGCCGGCTGGGCGCCCGGCCAGCTCGACGCCGAAATCCAGGCCAATGGCTGGCTCTCCGTCCCCGCCGACGCCGACCTCGTCTTCGACGACGACCTCGACGGCAAATGGCAACGCGCCCTCGGGAAACTGGGCGTCGACCTCTCCGCGCTATCCACCGAGGCCGGGCACGCATAGAGGATTCACCCGGCAACCCACCAACATCGTCATCCCGGCGCAGGCCGGGACCCACGGCTCAAACGCATGAACAGCGGATGAGTGGGTCCCGGCCTGCGCCGGGATGACGCCCACGGTGTTCGCGTCGTCGCTAAACTTACCGTTTTCGTCCCTAAGAGGCTTTTGCCGACGCGGCGCCGAACTCCTCCGCCGCCTCATCAGGAAAGGCACGAAAGCGGAGGCCGTCGGCGGAAAAATCGACGCGATCGGGCCATTCCAGACCGAGTCGGTCGTCGGCTATCCGCATGTTCCTGACGAAGTAGTCGCCGTCTTTTAATGGCGCAAAGACGCGGCCCTTGCCAATGACCGGGCCGAGATCGACCATCGCCTCGACGCCGTCCGACCAGGTGATCGTGACCGTATGGTCCGAGTGCGCCGTCGCCTTTTCGATGCGGTACAGCATCTCGGTTCTGCCGCCTCCGACGGTGTCATTGCGAGCGCAGCGAAGCAATCTTGCGCCATAGGGGTCTCGGCCATCGAGATTGCCGCGTCGCCTTCGGCTCCTCGCAATGACAGGGTAGGTGGCGCGGCGCCTGCTCCGTCCCCTACACCCGCCAATCCTCGCGCAGGATCGCGAACAGCAGGTGGTCCTGCCACTTGCCGTCGATCAGCAGGTAATTCCGGGCGTAGCCCTCTTGCTGAAAGCCGGTGCGGACGAGGAGGGCGCGGCTGGGGACGTTGATCGGCAGGCACGCGGCCTCGACGCGATGCAGGCGGAGGCGGTCGTAGGCGAAATCGAGGATGAGGGGCAAGGCCGCCGTCATCATCCCCTGCCGGGCGAACGGGGCGCCGACCCAGTAGCCCAGACTGGCCGTCTCGGCGACGCCGCGGCGCACGTTCGACAGCCCGACCCCGCCGACCAGCGCGGAATCGCTGCGGAAGATGAAGAAATTATAGCCCTGGTCGGTGCGCCAATCGTCGGCGTAGCGGGCGACTCGGGCGCGGAAATTGGGCCGGCTCAGCGCGTCCGACGGCCAGGTCGGCTCCCACGGCGTCAGGAAATCGCGCGAGCGCGCCCGGAGGCTCGCCCAATCGTCGAAATCGCCGCGCTCGGCCGGGCGCAGATAGACCTTGTCGCCCATCAGCCGGAACGGCTCGGGCCGGGCCAGGAACAGGCGCGGAAACGTCTTGCGCTGTGGGGCCATCAGACGCCGAGCCGCGCCCGCAAATGCTCGAAATCCTCAAGCTGGCCGAGCGGCCCGAGCGCGACGAGGGTTGGGGGCGCCGCCCGCCACGACGCGACGACCCGCCCGATCGCCGCATCGTCGACAGCCTCGATCCGGCGCACGAGATCGGCGGCGTCGAACGGCGTCCCGTGGATCAGCATGTGCTGGGCAAGCTGCTCGCACCGCGCCGAACTGCTTTCCAGCGACATCAGGAGGCCGGCCTTCATCTGCGCCTTGGCCCGCGCCAGCTCGGCCGGCTCGAACCCGTCGGCGAGCTTCATGGTCTCGTCGCACAGCACCGGGATCAGCTCGCCCGCGTCGTCCTCGCCGGTGCCGGCATAAATCCCGAAGAGGCCGCCGTCGCGGTACGAATGGGCGAAGGAGTGGATCGTGTAGGCGAGGCCGCGCTTCTCCCGCACCTCCTGAAAGAGGCGCGAGGACATGCCGCCGCCGAACGCGGTCGACAGCACCGCGGCGGCGTAATAATCCGGGTCGCCGAGGGTCAGGCCGGGGAAGCCCAGCACCAGGTGAAGCTGTTCGAGATCGCGCTCGATCCGCCGCTCGCCGCCGGTGTAGTTGGCGGGTGTCGCCGTCACCGGCCGCTCCGGCGGCAGCTCGGACAGCAGCTTGTTCGCCAGCTCGACGACGCGGTCGTGCTCGATATTGCCGGCGACCGACAGCACCATGTGCTCGGCGCCGTAATGGTCGCGCAGATAGGCGGTCACGGCCTCACGCGACAGGCGCTTGACGATCTCCGGGCTGCCCAGCACCGGCCGGCCCATCGCCTGGTCGGGGAAGGCGCATTCCTGGAAATGGTCGAAGATGATGTCGTCGGGCGTGTCGTTGGCCTGGCCGATCTCCTGGAGGATCACGGTCCGCTCGCGCTCCAGCTCGGCCGGGTCGAAGATCGAGTTCTGGACGATGTCGGCGAGGATATCGAGCGCAAGCGGCGTGTCTTCTTTCAACACCTTAGCGTAATAAGCGGTGCTTTCACGCGAGGTATAGGCGTTCAAGTGCCCGCCGACGGCCTCGATCTCCTCGGCGATGTCGCGGGCGCTGCGCCGCTCGGTGCCCTTGAACGCCATGTGCTCGAGGAAATGGGCGACGCCGTTCACCTCGGCCGGCTCGTGCCGCGTGCCGATGTCGACCCAGAGGCCGAGCGAAACCGTGTCGATCGTGTCGATGCGGTCGGTCGCGACCCGCAGCCCGTTCGCGAGGGTGGTAACCGTGCCCGTCATGCCGCCCTCGCCGTCCGCCGCGCATGGGCGCGCAAATATCGGCCGACCGCGCCGGCATCGTTTGGCAGCACCGAGACCCGCTCGGGCTTTTCCGCGAGCTCGGCGAGAGCGGCGGGCACCGGCGGGCGGATGCCGGTCGCGCGCTCGACGGCATCGGGGAATTTCGCCGGGTGCGCGGTCGCCAGCACCACCATCGGCGCCTCGCCCGGCCCCTGCGCGCGCGAAGCGGCGACGCCGACCGCGCTGTGCGGGTCGATGAGCAAACCAGTGTCGCAATAAACTTGGCCGATCGAGCGCAGCGTGCCGGCGTCGTCGACCCGGTGCGCCGAAAACAGCGCCCGCGCCGCCTGCCAGGCCTGGTCGTCGGGCGGCAAAATCCCGGTCTTGCGGAACTCGCCGATCGCGGCCGCGACCGCCGCGCCGCTGCGGCCTTTCAGCTCGAACAGCAGCCGCTCGAAATTGCTCGACACCTGGATGTCCATGCTGGGGCTGAGGCTCGGCGTCACCCCCTCGATCGCCATCGCGCCGGTCGCGAGATAGCGGGCGAGGATGTCGTTGGCGTTGGTGCCGATCACCAATTTCTCGATCGGCAGCCCCATCGCCCGCGCCAAATGCCCGGCATAGACGTTGCCGAAATTGCCGGTCGGCACCGCGAACGAGACTTTTCCGCGCAAGGCCACACCAGCCGCAACGTAGTAGACGATTTGCGCCGCGACCCGGGCGAAGTTGATCGAATTGAGCGCCGACAGGCTGAGGTCGCGCCGGAGCCGCGCATCGGCGAACAGCGCCTTCACGATGTCCTGGCAGTCGTCGAAAGTGCCCTCGATCGCGATCGCGTGGGCGTTTTCCGCGTCGACGGTGGTCATCTGCCGGCGCTGCACCTCGGAGATGCGGCCGTGCGGGTAGAGAAAGAACACGTCGATCGCGTCGCGCCCGCGGCAGGCGTCGAGCGCCGCCGATCCGGTATCGCCCGAGGTCGCGCCGACGATCGTCACATGCGCGCCGCGCCGCGCCAGCGCCGCGTCGATCATCCGACCGACAAGCTGCAGCGCCAGATCCTTGAACGCCAGGGTCGGGCCGTGGAACAGCTCCATCAGCCAAATGCGCTCGTCGAGCTGGGTGAGCGGCGCGACCGCGGCGTGGTGGAACGTCGCGTAGGCCTCGCCGGTCAGCGCGCGAAGCTGAGCCGGCGGGAAATCGTCGCCGGCGAAGAGCCCGACCACCCGCGCCGCCAGCTCGGCATAGGGCTCGGCCGTGAGCGTGCCCAGCGCCGGCACCCGTTCGGGCAGGTAAAGCCCGCCATCCTCGGCGAGGCCGGCCAGGAGCACGTCCTCGAACGAGTATGTGGCCGGCTCGGGCCGGGCATCGCGGGTACTCAGATAGCGCACGCTTTTTCACGCCCTTGTGATGCAAGGCAGAACCTATCCTTGCACCGCCCCGCCCGCAACCTGCACGCCATCATCCCTCTCCGCTCATTGAGGGGAGAGGGAGGGGCCCGCCGCGAAGCGGTGGGAGGGTGAGGTGGGCACGCGCCGAGGATACCCACCTCACCCCAACCCTCTCCACCCATGGGTGGAGAGGGAGCTTTTTCGCGACGGCCTCAGTTGCCTCCGCTACTCTTCCTCCAACGATCCGGAGACCCAGCCATGTTCGAAGGCTTTACCCGCACCGACATCGACACGTCGTCCGGAAATTTTGGCGGCGCGCGCATCCATCTGCGCCACGGCGGCGGCGGCCCGCCGCTGCTGCTGTTGCACGGCAACCCGATGACGCATGTGTCGTGGCACAAGATCGCCAATCGCCTGGCCGAGCATTTCCATGTCGTCTGCGCCGATCTGCGCGGGTACGGCGACAGCGTCGGGCCCGACGACGAGGGCGAGAACAGCATCAACTACTCGTTCCGCGCGATGGCGCAGGACCAGGTCGAGGTGATGGAAAAGCTCGGCTACAAGGAGTTTTTCGTCGCCGGCCACGATCGCGGCGCCCGCACCACCGCGCGGATGTGCCTCGACCATCCCGACCGGGTGAAAAAAGCCGCGCTCGTCGACATCCTCCCCAACCACCACGTCTGGACCCACACGTCGCGCAAATGGGCGATCAGCTCGTGGCACTGGTCGATGATGGTGCAGCCCTACGATTTTCCCGAGCGCATGCTCGCCGGCATCCCGGCGCAGTATTTCATGGAGAAGAAACTGTCGAAGCCCGGCATCGGCCTCGGCTTTTTCGACCCCGAGGCGTTCGCCGAATACGTCCGCTGCTTCAACTGGAAGACGATCAAGGGCTCCTGCGCCGACTACCGCGCCTGCGCCACCTGCGACCTCGACATGGATACCGCCGACTTCGAGGCCGGCAACAAGATCACCGTGCCCCTCATGGTGATCTGGGGCCAGCGCAGCCACACCGAAGGGGTGCATGGCGACGTGCTGTCGGTGTGGAAAAAGAACTACGCCACCGACACCTGGGGCGGCCCGATCCGCTGCGGCCATTACGTGCCGGAGGAAGCGCCGGACGAGACGTACGAGCATTTCATGAAGCATTTCGGGGGCTGAGACCTGGACCGCGGGCGTCCCGCCCGCATTCCGGCGCCGGGTACGGGCGGGACGCCCGCGGTCCATTACCGGCGATCCCCTTCCGCATGGGTTTCGCTACGCTCAACCCATCCTACGGCACCGAACTCGTAGGATGGGTTGAGCGTAGCGAAACCCATGCGGTCCGGGCTCAGCCGCCTCCGCCGCCCTGGCAGATCACGTTGAGCAGCGCCTGCTGGCCGCCGTCGACGGCCTTGAGCGCGCGCTCCAGCGCCCTGGGCAGTTCGGCCGGGTCTTCGACGCGCTCGCCGTAGCCGCCCGCCGCCTCGCACACCTTGTCGAAGGCCGGCAGTTCGTCGAGGTCGATGAAGGGCGGTTTGTTGCTTCTTGCGGCGTCGCCTTGCGGGTACATGCCGAGGGTGGCGCGGCGGACGGCGCCCCACATCGCGTTGTTGACGACGATGAACAGCACCGGGAGCTTGTGCATCGCGGCGGCGTGGTGGACCGCGACCGGGTTCGAGAAGATGTAGGAGCCGTCGCCGAGGACGGCGATGACCTGGCGGTCGGGCTGGGCGAGCTTGACCCCGAGCGCCGCCCCCGCGCCCCAGCCGAGCCCCGCCGCTGGGCTCGACCCGAAAAAGCTGCCGGGCCGGGTCGACGGGCAATGCTGCGGCAACAGCGTGTATTCGTTGACGATCGCGGAGTCCGGGCGCCGCGCCTCGGCGAGGCAGGCGCTGACATGCACGGGGCTCAGCGGCTGCTGGGTCGCCGCGGCCTCGCGCGCCTTGCGCCATCCCGCCTGCTGCGCCTCGCGGCGTTCGGCGACGCGGCGGCGGCGCGTCTCGATCGTCGTCGCCGACACCCGCGACGCCCAGGCCGCGCCGAGCCGCGCCAGCGACACCGACGGCCGCCCGGTGATCGCGACATCGGCCGGGAACCCGCGGATCGGATAGCGGGTGAACAGCGGGTCGATCCCGACATGGATGATTTTGCAATCGGCCGGCGGGTTTTGCCGGCTCGGGATCCACGGCACGTCGGATTCGATGACGACGATCGCGTCGGCGCTGCCGATCAATTCGCCGGGGTCGTAGCCGAGATGGCACGGGTGGTCGGCGGGCAGGTTCAGGTGGCGATGGCGGTGCTCGACCACCGGCACGGCAAAGCGCAGCGCGAAATCGGCGATCGCCTTGACCGCCTCGGGATCGCGGCCGGCGCTGGCGGTGATGATGAGCGGGTTCTCGGCATTGGCGAGCAGCGCCCCGCCGGCGTCGATCGCGTCGAAATCCGGCCCCGGGGGCGAGGCGGCGACGCGCCGGCCGGGACTGTAATACGACATGCCGGTCAGCGGCTCGGCCAGAACCTCGCGCGGCAGGGTCAGGTAGATCGGCCCCGCGGGCGAGGTCGTCGCGACCTGCAGCGCGCGGTCGACGACGGTTTCGAGCTGCGTGCCGTTGCGCAGCTCGTAATCCCACTTGACCGCCTCGCGGATCATCCCGCCCTGGTCGAACATCTCCTGCGCCCAGTGGATATAGGTGTCGCGCGCGCCGACCATGCCCTCCTCGGTCAGCGGCGAGCGGCCCGCGGTGAAGAGGATCGGCACGTTCTCGCGCGACGCGTTCCACGCGGCGCAGAGCGCGTTCGCGGTGCCGACGCTGACATGCACCATCACCGCCGGCACCTTGCCGGACGCCACCGCATAGCCGTGCGCCATCGACGCCGCGACGTTCTCGTGCGTCGCGATCATCGGCTTCGGCAAGTTGAGCCCGGATTGCGCGGCGCGGGCATAGGCCTCGACGATCGGCGCGAAATCGGTGCCGGCATTGGCGAAGAGGTACTCGACGCCGCGCTCCGCCAACAGGGCGAGATATCCTTCGGCGACGGTTTCGACGGGCAGATTTTTACGGGCCATCTCATGCCTCGAACTGTCATGGCGAGGAGTTCGGCGTCGCGGCAAGTCGGCGGCAAGTCGATAGATCCTCCGCCCGCGCGAGATTGCTTCCCCCCAGAACGGACCGTCAAGCTCCGGCTGGCCGTTCTATCGAGCCCAACTGCCCTCACCCACCCTCCGGGTCCCCCCTCTCCCGCAATGCGGGCGAGGGAAAATCGTGCCGTGCCCGCATCCCCTCGCCCGCATTGCGGGAGAGGGGGGTGACCCCGGCGCTAGCCGGGGATCACCGGGTGAGGGCCAGCGCCGTCTATCCCAAATGCTTCTTGAAAAACGCCGTCGCGTCGTTCCACAACTCGTGGGCCGGGCCTTCCTTGTAGCTCGGGCGGTAGTCGGCGAGGAAGGCGTGGCCGGCGTCCTGGTACACCTTGGTGGTCACGTCCTTGCCGGCGGCGTCGGCGCGCTTTTTCAGCTCGTCGGCGAGCGCGGGCGAGGGGTTCTGGTCCTCGGCGCCGAACACGCCAAAAACCGGGCACCGCAGGTTCCGGACCATGTCGAGCACGATGCGCGGGCGCGAGGCGGTGGTCTCGTCGCTCGGCGTCGCGCGATGGATGAACCCGCCCCAGCAATCGACCGCGGCATCGACCTTGCTGCTGCTGCACGCGAAGAGGAGCGTGTGCCGCCCGCCCGAGCAGAACCCGATCGCGCCCACCTTGCCGGTCGCGCCCTTGACGCCGCGCAGGTAGTCCGCGGACGCTTCGAGGTCGCCGACCGCCTGCTTGTCCTGGAGCCCGAACATCACCGGGAACACCGTGTTGATGTCGCTCGGGTCCGACGGGGCGCCGTTCTTCCAGTAAAGATCGGGGGCGATCGCGTTGTAGCCGATATTGGCAAAGCGCCGCGCCAGGTCGCAGATATGGTCGGCGAGGCCGAACGCCTCGTGGATCACGACGATGCCGGGATAGTTGCCGTCCTGGTTCGGGGTCGCGAGATAGGCCGGTATCTTGGTCCCGCCGCTGGTGACGTGGACGATGCCGCCCTTGATCCTGCTGGGGTCGGTGACGAGACCGGGTACGTTCGCCATAGGCTCCTCCATCTGTTATGAGGCAAGATTAGAAAGGCCGGGAGCATCCCGCAACATCGAGGAGCCGACATGACGCTCGCCCCGCCCCGCCCGCTCGTCGAAGGGCCGTCGGCCTGGATCGGCGCCGACCTGCGCCAGCGGCCGGAGGACTGGATTTATACGCTGTCGCCGGCCGAGCTTGGCGAGATCGAGGCGGCGACGCACGGCGTCCGCGCCCGTGGGCTCGACATCGGCGACATCACCCGCGCGGATTTCCCGCTGGCGACGCTGGGCCCGGTGCTCGACAAGCTGCGCGGCGAGATTTTGAACGGCCGCGGCTTTGTGTTGCTGCGCGGCATCCCGGTCGAGGGGCGGCCGATCGCCGACAGCGCGACCGCGTATTGGGGCATCGGGATGCATCTCGGGAACCCGCGCTCGCAGAACGCGATGGGGCATCTCTTGGGCCATGTGCAGGACCTCGGCGTCGCCACCACCGACCCCCGAATCCGCACCTACCAGACCACCGAGCGCCAGCATTTCCACACCGATTCATGCGACATCGTCGGGCTCCTCTGCCTCAAGACCGCGAAATCGGGCGGGCTGTCGTCGATCGTCAGCTCGATGGCGATGTACAACGCGATGGCGATGCGGCGACCCGACCTCGCGCGTCGCCTCTTCGAGCCGTTCCCGACCGACCGCCGCGGCGAGGTGCCGGCGGGGGAGAAACCCTATTTCGACATCCCGGTCTACAACGACCATGCCGGATGCCTGTCGGCGATCTATTCCGGCACCTATATCCGCTCGGGCCAGCGTTTTCCCGACGCGCGCCGCCTGACACCGGAGGACCACGAGGCCCTCGAACTGTTCGACGACCTCGCCAACGACGCCGATCTGCGGCTCGACATGGAGTTCCGTCCCGGCGACATGCAGTTCGTGCACAACCACACCTGCCTCCACGACCGCACCGCGTTTGTCGACTGGCCGGAACCCGAGAAGAAGCGCCACCTCCTCCGCCTCTGGCTCGCCGCCCCCGGCGCCCGCCCCCTCCCCCCGGCCTACGCCCCCCGCTACGGCAGCACGACGATCGGCGACCGCGGCGGCATCATCTGCCCCGGGACAAAGCTCCACGCGCCGCTGGAGGCGGTGTAGACACAACCCCTCTCCGCCCATCGGGGGGAGAGGGAGGGCCCATGCCGCAGGCATGGGAGGGTGAGGCGGGCACGCGGAGATGCCTGAAGATTCCCACCTCACCCCGGCCCTCTCCCCCCAATGGGCGGAGGGGGTCTTTCTGGTCGGGCCTACTCCTTCGCAGATTTCAGCTTCATCCCCAATAGCGGCGCGACCGCTTCGGCGGGGAGCTTGTTGAATCCTTGCGGCGCCTCGAACAGCGAGTCGGGCTGGGGGCCGATCTGGACGTGGCTCAGTTCCCACCGGAAATTCGAGTGGTGGCCGTTGGGGGCGATGAAATTGCCGGCGACGCGCATCGGGATGCCGTCGCGGCTGAGCCACAGATTGCCCTCGGCATGGCCTTGCGGGGTGGTCTCGTCGACGGTGTATTGGGTCGTCGGGATGCCGTTGATTACTTCGCGCCCAACCGGGTGCCGGGTCAGATGCGGGTCGCCGAGCATCCGCAATTCGGCCGGAAAGACGAACTCGACCGTCGTGTGGAGCTGCGCCAGCACGACCTCGCCGATCGGGTTGTCGGCGTGGAGGATGAACACCGGGTGGAACCCGTTGATGACCTGCTCGTGCCGCTCGCGCCCCGGCATGGTCCACACCTTGCCGGAATAGGTCTTGCCGTCGAGCACCAGGGTCCGGTCGGCGGTAAACCCGACATGCGAGTCGGCGAGGGTGGCGGCGCGGGCGCCGGCGGAGACAAGCAGCGCGGCGGCGGCCACGGCGGCCACGGCGGAAAGAAGGAGTCTCATGCAGCCTCTTTCAAATCGTCGGCCCCGCGCAGGCGGGGGTCCAGGGCGAGCGACGAGCCGCCTCCGCGGGAATGACGAGGGAAAACGGGTCTGTGCCGATAACGATCCCGCACTAAAGGCCGAATGCGGCGGTTTCGCGGCAGGCTGGACAGCGGCGGCGGAGCCCCTATCCTCTCCCCTCTGACCACGGCACCGGCGGGAGCATCGGGACATGAGCGGGACGGTCGAGGGGCGGCTCAAATCGCTGGGGCTCGAATTGCCGGCGCCGGCAGCGCCGATCGCCAACTATGTGCCGTTCACGATATCGGGCCGGATCGTCGTCGTCTCCGGGCAGATTTGCGTGTGGAACGGCGAGCGGCGGCATGTCGGCAAGCTCGGCGACACGATCACGGTCGCCGAGGGGCAGGAGGCGGCAAGGCTCTGTGCGCTCAACCTCCTGGCCCAGCTCAAGGTCGCGGCCGGCGAAGACCTCGACAGGGTGCGGCGGTGCCTCAGGCTTGGCGGGTTCGTCAACTGCACCCCCGGCTTCACCGACCAGCCGCAGGTGGTCAACGGCGCCTCGGATTTGATGGTCGCGGTGTTCGGCGACGCCGGCAAGCATGCGCGCACCGCGGTCGGCGTGTCGTCATTGCCGGGCGGGGTCGCGGTGGAGGTGGACGCGATGTTCGAGCTGGCCGATTGATGAGCGACACAATCACGGCCCAAATCCACGAGTCGATCGCCGACATCCCGGCCGCGGAATGGGATGCCTGCGCCGGCGACGTCAACCCGACTGTGTCGCACGCGTTCCTCAGCATCTGCGAGGAAAGCGGCTCGGCGACGCAGCGCACCGGATGGGCGCCGCAGCACCTCACCGTCACCGGCCCCGATGGCAAGATCGTCGGCGCGGTGCCGCTTTACGCGAAAAGCCATTCCTACGGCGAATACATCTTCGATTACGGCTGGGCCGACGCCTATGAGCGCGCCGGCGGGCGGTACTACCCAAAGCTGTTGTGCGGCGTGCCGTTCACCCCGGTGCCGGGGCCGCGCCTGTTGGTCGCGCCCGACGCGCCGGCCGAGACGCGCGCGCATTTGATCGCCGGCATGGTCGAGCTGACGCGGGCGCGGCACATCTCGTCATTGCACATCAACTTCGCCGAGATGGGCGACGAGGAGGCGTTGGAGGAGGCCGGGTTCCTCAAGCGCATGGGCCAGCAATTCCACTGGACCAATGACGGGTACACCTGTTTCGACGACTACCTCGCCGCGCTCAACTCAAGGAAGCGCAAGGCGGTCAAGAAGGAGCGGCGCGAGGCGGTGGCGCCGGGGCTCGAGATCGACGTGCTGACCGGCGCCGACCTCACTCCGAAAGTGTGGGATGCGTTCTATCATTTCTACCTCGCGACCTCGGACCGCAAATGGGGCTCGGCGTATCTCAACCGCAAGTTCTTCGCGCTGCTCGGCGAGCGGATGGCCGACAACGTCGTGCTGGTGATGGCGCGCAACGGCAGCGAGTACGTCGCCGGCGCCTTCAACATCCTCGGCCGCGAGACGATCTACGGCCGCAACTGGGGCAGCTACGGCGACTACCGCTTTCTGCATTTCGAATGCTGCTATTACCGCGCGATCGAGTTCGCCATCGACCACGGGTTGAAACGCGTCGAGGCCGGCGCCCAAGGCCCGCACAAGCTCCAGCGCGGCTACCTCCCCGTCCCCATCTACAGCGCCCACTGGATCCCCGACCCCGGCTTCCGCCGCGCCGTCGCGCAATTTCTGACGCGGGAGCGGGAAATGGTGGAGGAAAAGATCGAGCAACTGGCGGAATACTCTCCGTTTCGGCAGGCGGAGGGGGATGGGGTGTAGGTGGCGCCGCCGCCAAGGACGCGACGCGCCCGCGAGCTACGCCGGAAGGCGACGGATGCGGAGAACAGACTTTGGGCGGCGCTGCGGGAGGGATTTCCTGAGCTAAGGTTCAGGCGGCAGCATCCGATCGCGATTTATTTTGCCGACCTCGCGTGCCCGTCGCGGAAGCTGGTGATCGAGATCGACGGCAGCCAGCACATGAGCCAGGTTGAGGCAGATGCGCGGCGCACCGCCGTGTTGGCGCACCACGGCTATCGCGCCATCCGATTCTGGAGCAACGAGGTGCTCCAGAACATCGACGGCGTGTTCCGCGTTATCGAAGAAGAACTGACGCGCCGCTGAAAAACACCTCTCCGCCCATTGGGGGGGAGAGGGAGGGGCCCATCGCGGAGCGATGGGAGGGTGAGGTGGGCGCGCGGAGATATTGAGGATTCCCACCTCACCCCAACCCTCTCCCCCCAATGGGCGGAGAGGGAGCTTTTTTGGCGGAGAGGGAATTGGGTAAGGGGGCTGCCCCGGCCCTACTCCACCAACTCCGGCTCCTGCGGCTCCGCTTCCGGCTTCGTAGGCGTCGGGGGCGGTTCGAAGTCGAAGGCGAGCTTGTCTTCGTCCTTGTCGTGGCGGACGCGGACGATGCCGCCTTTTGCCAGCCGGCCGAACAGGAGCTCCTCGGCGAGGGGCTTTTTGATGTGCTCCTGGATGATGCGGGCCAAGGGACGGGCGCCAAAGAGCGGGTCGTAGCCTTTTTCGCCGAGCCAGGCCCGGGCGCTCGACAACAGCTCGATCGTCACGTTGCGGTCGGCGAGCTGCTCTTCGAGCTGCAGGATGAACTTGTCGACGACGCGGCCGATCGTGTCCGGCGCCAGCGCCGCGAACGAGATCACCGCGTCGAGCCGGTTCCTGAATTCCGGCGTGAACAGGCGGTTGATCGCCTCGTGGTCGTCGCCAGTGCGAATGCCGCTGCCAAAGCCGATCGCCTGCTTGGCCATGTCCGAGGCGCCGGCATTGGTGGTCATGATCAGGATGACGTTGCGGAAATCGACGTTCTTGCCGTTGTGGTCGGTCAATTTCCCGTAATCCATGACCTGCAACAGGATGTTGAACAGGTCCGGATGGGCCTTTTCGATCTCGTCGAGGAGCAGCACCGAATGCGGATGCTGGTCGATCGCGTCGGTGAGAAGCCCGCCCTGGTCGAACCCGACATAGCCCGGCGGCGCGCCGATGAGCCGCGAAACCGTGTGCCGCTCCATGTATTCCGACATGTCGAAGCGGGTGATCTCGATGCCCATCGTGCGGGCGAGCTGGCGCGCGACCTCGGTCTTGCCGACGCCGGTGGGGCCCGAGAACAGATACGAGCCGATCGGCTTTTCGGGGTCCCGCAGGCCCGCGCGCGCCAATTTGATCGCGGAGACCAGCGCCTCGATCGCCGGGTCCTGGCCGAACACCATCGTCTGCAAATCGCGTTCGAGGTTTTTCAGCACCTCGCGGTCGTCGCGCGACACGCTCTTTGGCGGGATCCGCGCCATCGTCGCGATGCAGGCCTCGACCTCCTTCGCCGTGATCGTCTTGCGGCGACGGTTTTCCGGCAGCAGCATCTGCGCGGCGCCGGTCTCGTCGATCACGTCGATCGCCTTGTCGGGCAGTTTGCGGTCGCCGATATAGCGGTGCGACAGCTCGACCGCGGCCTTGATCGCGTCGGCGGTGTAGCGGACCTTGTGGTGGCGCTCGTAATACGGCTTGAGGCCCCGCAGGATCTTGATCGAATCCTCGATCGTCGGCTCGTTGACGTCGATCTTCTGGAACCGGCGGACGAGCGCGCGGTCCTTCTCGAAATAGTTGCGGTATTCCTTGTAAGTCGTTGATCCGACGCATCGGATCGCGCCGCTGGCGAGCGCCGGCTTCAACAAATTCGACGCGTCCATCGCGCCGCCGCTGGTGGCGCCGGCGCCGATCACGGTGTGGATCTCGTCGATAAAGAGGATCGAGCCCGGCGTCGCCTCCAACTCGGTCAGCACCGCCTTCAGCCGCTCCTCGAAATCGCCGCGATAGCGCGTGCCGGCGAGGAGCGCGCCCATGTCGAGCGCAAAAATCGTCGCGTTCATCAAGACTTCGGGCACTTCGCGCTGGACGATGCGGCGGGCGAGGCCTTCGGCGATCGCGGTCTTGCCGACCCCCGGCTCGCCGACGTAGAGCGGGTTGTTCTTCGACCGGCGGCACAGGATCTGGATCGTGCGGTCGACCTCGGCCTCGCGCCCGATCAGCGGGTCGACCTTGCCGGCCTTGGCCTTTTTGTTGAGGTTGACGCAATAGGCGTCGAGCGCGTCGTGCTGGCGCTTCTGCCCCTTGTCGCCGCCAGCCCGCTCCTCCTCCTCGGCGCCCTGGACGCGGCGGGTCTCGGACCGGCCGGGCGCCTTGGCGATGCCGTGCGAGATGTAGTTGACCGCGTCGAAGCGGGTCATGTCCTGCTCTTGCAGGAAATAGACGGCGTGGCTTTCGCGCTCGGCGAACATCGCGACGAGCACGTTGGCGCCGGTCACCTCCTCGCGCCCCGACGACTGCACGTGGATCGCGGCGCGTTGCAGCACGCGCTGGAAGCTCGCGGTGGGCTTCGCGTCCTCGGCGTTGCCGTGGCCGACGACGAGGTTGGTCAGCTCGTTGTCGACATAGGTCGCGACGTCGCGGCGCAGCCGGTCGGCGTCGACGCTGCACGCGCGCAAGACGGCGATGGCGTCCTGGTCCTCGGTCAAGGCGAGCAAGAGGTGCTCGAGGGTGGCGTATTCGTGGCGCCGCTCGTTGGCATAAGCGAGTGCCCGATGCAGCGACTTTTCCAAGTTGCGTGAGAGCAACGCCCTGATCCTTCCTCTAATCCTTTTCCAGCGTGCATTGCAGCGGATGCTGATGCTGCCGGGCAAAATCCATGACCTGGGTCACCTTGGTCTCGGCCACCTCGTATGTATACACGCCGCAGATGCCGACGCCGCGGCGATGCACGTGCATCATGATCCGCGTAGCCTCCTGGCGGCTCTTGGCAAAGAACCGCTCGAGGATGTGAACGACGAACTCCATCGGCGTATAGTCGTCATTGAGCATTAAAACCTTGTACATCGACGGCTTCTTCGTCTTCGGCTTGGCTTTGACGATGACGCCGGTACCGGGTCCCCCTTCGCGTGGCGGTTCGTAGTCGCTCATCTCGCTCCAGGTCGGCGACGATGTGGGCCTTGGATATGATATGGGCTTTGTCGGCTTCCAGGAAATGCTTTTACCGTCAACGGGCGTCACTCGGCGCGATACGGGCGGGCCAGCAGGGCCTCGATCATCGCGCCGACCGGCAGCCCACGATGCAGCACCGCGTCGACCGCCTGGGTGATCGGCATCTCGACGCCGAGCCTTGCGGCGAGCGCCGCCAGGGACGATGCGGTGGCCACACCCTCGACCACCTCGCGGCTGCCGGCGAGCGCCTCGGCGAGGCTTTTCCCCTCGCCCAGCGCGACGCCGAGCCGGTGGTTGCGCGATTGCGTCGCAGCGCAGGTCAGGACCACGTCGCCCATCCCCGAGAGGCCGCGGAACGTGTCTGCCTCGGCGCCCTTGGCCTGGCCCAGCCGGGCGATCTCGGCGAGGCCGCGGGTGATGAGGGCGGCGCGGGCGTTGTCGCCGAGCCGGCAGCCGTCGGTGATGCCGCAGGCGATCGCGACGACATTCTTGCCGGCGCCGCCGATCTCGGCCCCGACCGGGTCGCCCGACAGATAGGGCCGGAACCGCGCCGTGCCGAGCGCGGCGGTGAAGTCGCGGGCGAGGGCCGGGTCGCGGCTGGCGATCGTGACCGCGGTGGGCTGGTCGCGCGCCACCTCGGCGGCAAAGCTCGGCCCCGACAGCACCGCGACCGGCAGGCCGGGCGAGATTTCGGCGGCGAGCTCGGACATCGTCTTCAGCGACCCGTTCTCGATCCCCTTGGCGCACAGCAGCAGCGGCACCCTCGGCGCGAGTGAGATCAAGACGCCGCGCAGGAACTGGGCCGGGACGACCATCAGCGCGGCGTCCGCACCATCGAGCGCGGCGGCCGGGTCCGAGGTCGCGGCGATCGCCGGGTCGAGTTCGACGCCGGGGAGGAAGACCGGGTTTTCGTGGCCTGTGTTGATCGTCGCAACCAGGGCCGGGTCGCGCGCCCACAGCACCGGCTCGCCGCCGGCGCGGCGGGCGACGATCGCCAGCGCCGTGCCCCAGGCGCCGCCGCCGAACACCGCGAGCCGCCTCACCGCCGGCTGCCCTTGCGCGAGTCGGCGTCCGGGTCGAGCGGCCAGCGCGGCCGCACCGGCGCGTCGAGCCCGTCGGTGAGCCCGAGCCGCAGCCGTTCGAGCCCGGCCCAGGCGATCATCGCGCCGTTGTCGGTGCAGAGCGCCGGCGGTGGCGCGACAAAGGAAAGCCCCGCCGCGGCCGCGAGCGCGCCGAGCCGCGCGCGCAGCCGCGTGTTGGCGGCGACCCCGCCGGCGGCGACCAGGGTTTTGCCTGTCGGATGGTGCCGCACGAACCAGGCGATCGCGTTGCCGGTGCGGTCGGCCAGTGCCTCGCACACCACCCGCTCGACCGCGGCGGCGAGGTCGGCGACATCGCCGGTTGCGAGCGGCGATGACGCCTCGACCCGTTCGCGCATTGCGGTCTTGAGACCCGAAAACGAAAAATCGCACCCGGCGCGGCCCTTGAGCGGCTGCGGCAACGAGAATCGGTCGGGATCGCCGCTGCGCGCGGCGCGCTCGATCGCGGGGCCGCCGGGCTGGGCGAGGCCGAGCAGCTTTGCCGCCTTGTCGAAGGCCTCGCCGGCGGCGTCGTCGCGCGTCGTGCCGAGCTGGACGAACCGCCCGACGCCGAGGCACACGAGAAGCTGCGAATGCCCGCCCGAGACCAGCAGCAGCAAATACGGAAACGCGACATCGTCGCTGAGCCGGGCGGTCAGGGCGTGGGCTTCGAGGTGGTTGACCGCGACATAAGGTTTGCCGGCCGCCCAGGCGATGCCCTTCCCGGCCATCGTGCCGACCAAGAGGCCGCCGATCAGCCCCGGCCCAGCCGAGGCCGCGACGGCGTCGATCCCACTCAGCCCCACCCCGGCCTCGTCGAGCGCGCGGCGCACCAGCCCGTCGACGTGGTCGAGATGCGCCCGCGCCGCGATCTCCGGCACGACCCCGCCATAGGGCGCGTGCTCGTCAAGCTGCGACAACACGATGTTGGCCCGGATCGCCCGCCCCTCGCCGACCACCGCGACGGCGGTTTCATCGCACGAGGTTTCAATGCCGAGAACGGTTCGGGAGTGCATGGGGAGGGAGATGGCGTGGCGGGCGCGAAGTCGCAAGTCATTGGACCGCGGGCGTCCCGCCCGCACTTTCCGAAAAAGAGAGGGCGGGACGCCCGCGGTCCAAGCCGCGTCGCTACTTCGTCTCGGCCTCGTAGGTCTTCATCACCTTGTCGGTGGCGGCCTCGATCTCCAAGAGGCGCACGGCGTAGCCCCAGAGCTGGGCGGTGTAGCGCAGCACGTGCCGGCAGGTCTTGTCGTCGAGCAGCACGCCGTCATGGACGTAATGCGCGAGGACGAGGCAGCGGTCGCCGGTGAGGTCGACGTCGACGACCTGGATGTCGGGCTCGCGGCGCGACAAATCGTATTGCTTCGACAGCGCGGTGCGGATGCGGCGATAGCCCCAATCGTCGTGGATCGCCTCGACGCTGAGCGCCGGCTTGCTCGCGTCGTCGGTGACGTGGAACAGCTTGAACCGGCGCATCATCGCCGGGCT
Source organism: Allostellaceae bacterium (assembly GCA_036268075.1). Classification (GTDB taxonomy): domain Bacteria; phylum Pseudomonadota; class Alphaproteobacteria; order ATCC43930; family CGMCC-115725; genus DATARH01. Next base: position 37,808 of record DATAUV010000111.1, read on the forward strand.
CAGGTACTGGAGGATAAAGCTCTCGTCGCGGTAATTGGCCCAGGCGTGACGCAACACGCCATAGGCGTCGCGGGAGCCGGCGATGTCGGGGAACCACTCGCGGTCCTCGGGCGTCGGGTCGTCGCAGATGCGCTGGATGTCGGCCATCATCTCAAAGCCGAGCGCGTAGGGATTGAGCCCGTTGAAGCGCGGGTCGTCGAACCCCGGCTGGAACACGACGCTCGAATGCGAATGCAGGAATTCGAGCATCGACCCTTCGGTGATGAGGCCCCGGTCGTGCAGCCGGTTCATGATCTCGTAATGGACAAAGGTCGCGCAGCCCTCGTTCATCAGCTTGAGCTGCTTTTGCGGATAGAAATACTGCGAGACGTGGCGGACGATGCGGCACAGCTCGCGCTGCCAATCATCGAGGCGCGGCGCCCGCTTTTCGATGAAATAGAGCAGGTTTTCCTCGGGCAGGCCGAGCTGGCGCTTGATCTCCTGGTGCTGCCTCTCGGCCCCGTCGGGGTCTTCGGCGGCCCTTTCCGGGGTGGGCACGGTGCGCCAGAGGTCGTTGTAGGTCTCTTCCTCATAGGCGCGGCGTTCCTCGGCCCGGCGCCGCTCCTCGGCGAGGTTGGGGCGCGAGCGGTGGGCATAGCGGTTGACGCCCTGGTCCTGCAGCGCATGCGCGGCGTCGAGCACCCGCTCGACCGCCTCGAGCCCGTATTTCTCCTCGCACTGGGAGACGTAGTCGCGGGCAAAGCTGAGGTAATCGAGGATGCCGTCGGCGTCGGTCCACTGACGGAACAGATAGTTGTTCTTGAAGAAGTGGTTATGGCCGATCGCCGCGTGCGCCATGACCAGGGTCTGCATGGTCATGGAGTTCTCCTCCATGATGTAGCAGATCACCGGGTTGGAATTGATCACGATCTCATAGGCGAGACCCTGGAGCCCCTTGCGGTAGAGCGTCTCGTGATAGGCGAAGCGCTTGCCGAAGCTCCAATGCCGGTACATCAGCGGCAGGCCCACCGCGGCATAGGCGTCGAGCATCTGCTCCGACGTGATGACCTCGATCTGCACCGGGTAGTAGTCGAGCCCCAATTCCTCGAGCGCGATCTTCTCGATCTCGTCATAGGTGCGGCGGAGGAGGCCAAAATCCCAGTTGGCTTCGGTGAAGAGCGGCGTGCCGGCCACGCCGAGCGCCCGCGTATCGAGCGCTGCCGTCTCAAGCCCGATCGGGCGGGTGTCAGGCACGCACGCCTCCCTTGGCGAAAAGCTCGTGGAACACCGAGAAGATCTGCGCCGGATCGCCAACCCGCCGCATCGCGAAATGCTGGTGCGCCGGCGCGACTTCGCTATAGGCCCGCCAGAGGTCGCTGTCGCGCGACAGGCCCGAAAGCCCGCCGCCCATCCCGTCGCCGACCTCGACATAGGCGTAGTACTGACACAGCGGCAATACCTCGCCGCCGAGCAATGACACGCAGCGGCTCGAATCCGCGCCATAATTGTCGCCGTCCGACGCCTGCGCGCCGTAGATGTTCCAGCGGTCGGTCGGATAGCGCGAGCGGGCGATCTCGATCATCTTGTCGAGCGCGGTCGACACCACCGTGCCGCCGGTTTCGCGGCTGTAGAAGAACGTCTCCTCGTCGACTTCCTCGGCGGTCGAGGTGTGACGGATGAAGACGACATCGACGTGACGATAGCGCCGCACCAGAAACACGTGTAGCAGCATGAAGAACCGCTTGGCGAGATCCTTCATCGCCTCGGTCATCGAGCCCGACACGTCCATCAGGCAGAACATCACCGCCTCGGTGTTGGGCTTCGGCACCCGTTCGTAGCGGCGGTAGCGCACGTCGAGCGGGTCGATATAGGGAATGATCTTGCTGCGCCGCGCGCTGCGTTCGAGGAGCGCCATCAGCTCGGCCAGCTCGCGCTCGCTGGCGCCGCGTTCCTTGGCCTCGTCGAGCCTGGCTTGCAGCGCCTCGATGTCGGACAATTTGGGCCGGTGCAGGGCGATGCGGCGGGCCATGCTGTTGCGCATCGTGCGCGGCACCGACAGGTTCGACGGCGAGCCGGTGACGGTGTAGCCGGCGCGATGAAGATCGACCGCGGTCGTGTCCTTCAGGCTTTTCTTCACCAGATCCGGCAGTTCCAGATCCTCGAAGAACAGGTCGAGGAATTCCTCCTTCGACAAGGTGAACTCGAACGCATCGTCACCGCCGCCGTCGGGGCTGCCGTCGCGGCCGCCGCCGTCGCCGCCGCCTTGCGGACGCGGGATTTCGTCACCGCGCACGTATTCCTTGTTGCCCGGCACGACGATGTCGTTCTTACCGGTGCGGCGGCTGTGGTGAAACACGGGCTCGGTGATCCCGCGCGTCGGGATCGCGACCTTTTCGCCGTGCCCGACATCGGCGACCTTGCGCTTGCGCAAGGCGTCCTGCACCGCCGATTTGACCTCGCCCCGGGCCCGCGCCAGAAACCGTTGCCGGTTGCTGAGGCTTTTGCCTTTCGGGTTGGGTCGACGATCGACAATGTTCATCGAACACCTCTCTCGGCTGGGTCGGCTGGGTCGTGCCTGCCTATCCGGCCTTGTTCACCCGCATGTACCACTCGACGAGCCGGCGCACCTGGCGCTCGGTATAGCCGCGCGACACCATCCGCTCGAGGAAGTCGGCATGCTTTTTCTCGGTGTCGGAATCCTTCTTGCTGCCAAAGGAGATCACCGGCAGCAAATCCTCGACCTGGCTGAACATGCGGCGCTCGATGACCTCGCGCAGCTTTTCATACGACTGCCATGACGGGTTGTGCCCGCCATGCTGGGCCCGCGCCCGCAACGCGAACTTGACGACCTCGTTGCGGAAATCCTTCGGGTTGGCGATCCCGGCCGGCTTTTCGATCTTCGACAGCTCCTGGTTCAAGAGCTCGCGATTCATCATCTGGCCGGTGTCGGGGTCCTTGTAGTCCGAGTCCTCGATCCACGCGTCGGCATAGGCGACATAGCGGTCGAACAGGTTCTGGCCGTAATCCGAATAGGATTCGAGGTAGGCCTTCTGGATCTCGTTGCCGATGAACTCGGCATAGCGCGGCGCCAGTTCGGCCTTGATGAAGTTGAGGTATTTCTTCTCCACCTCATCCGGGAACTGCTCGCGCCAGATTGCCTGCTCCAGCACATACATCATGTGCACCGGATCGGCCGCGACCTCCTGCGTGTCGAAATTGAACGTGCTCGACAGCACCTTGAAGGCAAACCGGGTCGAGATCCCGTCCATCCCCTCGTCGACCCCGGCCGCGTCGCGGTATTCCTGGGTCGATTTGGCGCGCGGGTCGGTGTCCTTGAGGCTTTCGCCGTCATAGACCCGCATCTTGGAATAGACGTTTGAGTTTTCGTGCGGCTTCAGCCGCGACAGCACGCAAAACCGCGACAACAGGTCGAGCGTCGAGGGGGCGCAGGCCGCATTCGACAGCTCGCTGTTCTGCAGCAGCTTTTCGTAAATCAGCCGCTCTTCGGTCGCGCGCAGGCAGTACGGCACTTTGATGACCGAGATGCGGTCGATAAAGGCCTCGTTGTTCTTGTTGTTCTTGAAGGTCTGCCATTCCGCCTCGTTGGAATGGGCCAGGATGATGCCGTGGAAGGGGATGCCGCCGATATTCTCGGTGCCGCCGTAATTACCCTCCTGCGTCGCGGTCAAGAGCGGGTGCAGCATCTTGATCGGCGCCTTGAACATCTCGACGAATTCCATCAGCCCCTGCGTCGTGCGGTTGAGGCCGCCCGAGAAGGAGTAGGCATCCGGATCGTTCTGCGAATACATCTCCAGCTTGCGGATATCGACCTTGCCGACGAGGCTCGCGACATCCTGGTTGTTCTCGTCGCCCGGCTCGGTCTTGGCGATGCAGATCTGCTTCAGCCGCGACGGCTGCATCCTGATGACCGTGAACCGGGTGATGTCGCCGCCGAACTCCTCGAGCCGCTTGACCGCCCACGGCGAGATCGTGCCGGTGAGCCGCCGGCGCGGGATGCCGTAGCGGCTTTGCAGTTCGTCGCCCATCGTCGTGGGGTCGAACAGGCCCAGCGGGCTTTCGAAAACCGGGCTGACCTCCTTGTCGGCCTTCAGCACATAGACCGGCTCGTGCTCCATCAAAAGCTTGAGCCGCTCGGCGAGCGAGGATTTGCCGCCGCCGACCGGGCCCAGGAGATAGAGCACCTGCTTGCGCTCCTCGAGCCCCTGGGCGGCGTGGCGGAAGAAGCCGACGATCCGCTCGATCGTCTCCTCCATCCCATAGAAATCCTCGAACGCCGGATAGACCTTGAGCGTGCGATTCATAAAGACGCGGCCCAGCCGGGAATCCTGGCTGGAGTCCAGCATCGTCGGCTCGCCGATCGCCTTTAACAGGCGCTCCGCCGGTCCGGCATAAAAGGACGGATCGTCCGAGCACGCGCGCAGGTAATCCTCCAGCGAGTACTCGACCTCGCGGCGATTTTCATAAAGGCGCGCGTAAAGTCCGAAGATTCCATCGTCAAGCCGCATCTCATCACCTCAATCGACGACCATCGCGACCCAATTGGCCCGTATTCTTCCGCAGACGCAAACACCGGCTTCCGCAAAAAATCGCACCGCCTCAGAGGATTATTCGCGTCTTTTGCGCGAGCGTGCCCCTTCAGCCCGCGATCGCCCCCCTTGCGACCGCCGCGTTTCCGATGTCGCCCCTACGGAGCGTTCGCAAGCACCGTGCCAAAACTTTGTGGCGTCGCTACGGCGATGTCGCGGCATCGTGCGGCATCCGGAACCCGCTGGCGAGCGAAGCGTGACCATCCGCCAGTTGGCTCATGTTGAGCGTCAACCAACAAGGTCTGGTGGTCTTCTAGCCATCTGTCATCAGCATATATGACGGTTTCGGGAATCCATAACTTCTTTCGCGTGGCGCTCGAATTGCACGTCAGCCCCAAGCGGAGCCGCCAGGAGAACCCCGCAAAAATATCGCGTCGTTTCGTCACGGCGAGTCGGATTCTTCAATTTTAGCGATATACCGGCCGCGAATCGGCGAGCGTTGCCGGCGCGACACAGGCGGTCCACGGACCAGCCTGACTTGGCGACAGGCCCAACTTGCCCGCGACGCCCGGGGATTTGGTCTACCGCGGCGCGAGCCCGGCGACGGCGGCAGGAGCGGCGGGCGCGCGGCGCTCGCCCTTGGCATGGGCGGCCCAGTTCGCGGACAGCGCGTCGGCGAGGCTGGCGGCGAGGCAGTGATAACTCAAATCGGTCATGTGCAGCCCGTCGGCCGCGGTCATTCCCTGCGCGAAGCGCTCGCCCTCCTGCCAATAATGCATCACGTCAAAGCGGCGGTAGAGCCCCACCCCGTCGCGCTGGGCGGCATCGGCGATCAGTTGCTCCATCGCCGGATAGGCCGGACGGTTGAGCACCCGCGGCGCGTACTGCATATCCATCAGCACGACGTCGATGCCATCGCTTTTGAGGGTGTCGACACCGCGCTCGATCATCTCGGCGTCCGCGGCGAGGTCATCCCGGCGCAGCACCGCGTTGGTGCCAAGCTGCCAGATAACCAGATCGGGATGCGCGGCGACGACGTCGCGATCGAGCCGGGCCAATTCCTCGCCGGCATCCTCGCCGCCCTTGCCGCGGTTGAGCACCGTCAGGTCGGCGCGCGGAAAGCGCTGGCGCAGCTCGGCCTGGAGCCGGCTGGGATAGGTCTCCTCCGCGCCGCTCGCCCCGGTGCCGGCGGTCGAGGACGAGCCGACGGCCACGATCAGCACCGGCAGTTGCGCCTCGAGCCGGGTCGCGATGCGGTCGAGCGGCGCCGGGATCGCCGTCAGCGCGGCCGGCGCGGCACAATCGGCCGGACCGGCCGCCGCCGCGATCGGCACAAGCCCGGCCGCGAGAACGAGGGCGACAGCAACGGTGAGAGAGGCGCCGCTCGTCACGGAATTGCCTGGCGGATCGCGCGGGCCATCCTGCGGCCGATGCAGTCATAGACCCGGGCCGCCAACTTGGCCCGCTCCCCGGCTGCGACGCCGTCGAAATTGAACACGTTCTGCTCGCTCCAATACCGCATCATCGCGAAACGCGGAAAGACGTAGATCCCGTCGAGTTCCCCGACCCGGTGCAAGGTGCTCAGGTAACGCTGGAAATCAATCATTGCCGCGGTGCTGTGGGAGAATTGCATATCGACGAGGACGATGTCGATTGCCCGATTTCTGAGCTCGTCGATGCCGTGCTGGAGGGCACCGGCGAAATCGTCGATCTGGATGTCGTGGACCGCGTCGACCGTCCCCGTCTCCCAGATCACCAGGACCGGGTCCTCGGCGATCACGTCGCTCGGAAAGCGTTCGAGCTGCTGCTGCGCCGATTGCCGCGGCACGCCCTTGTTGACGACGCGGATCGTCGACTTCGGGAAATCGGCGGCGAGCGCGTCGCGCAGCCGGGCGGGATACGACAGGTCGGGCGAGCCGGCGGCCGCGCCGGCGGTCGAGGCCCCGCCGATCGCCACGATCGTCACCGGATCCTTGTCGTGCAGCCGCGTGGCGAGATGCGGCAGGCTCACGCCGATCTGGCCCAGTTCCGCCGGGACGCCGCATTCGGCGGGCTCGTCGGCCGCGGCGCCCAGCGGCACGCCGATAAGCGCGACGAACGCCAGAACAGCGAGTCTCACAGCGGGGCCTCGTCGCCGCGCCCCGGCCGCGTCACCATCGCCGGGCGCGGCGCCGGCGCCCGGTCCATCGCCTTGTACCAGTCGAGCATCCGGGCGGTCAGCAGCATCGCGCCGATGCCGACGACATTGACCGCGACCTGCATCGCCAGCCCGCTTGCGTATTCGGCGAGGATGAAATGCCCCAGCGCCGACAGCACGATGCCGAGGCAGAACACCTCGAGCGATTGCGCCCCCGCGCGCACGAGCGGCCGCGCCGCGCGGGTCTGCAGAAACGCCGCGTCCGGCTTCACCCAGGCCGCGACCAGCACCACCGTGGCGAGGAACGGCACGAGGCGGATCGGCGACAAATCGGTTTTGTCGACCGGCCACAACTCTTTCAGAAGGAGGGTCGGAAAGCCGTCCCACACGCCGGCGATGGTCCAGCTCAGCCGCACCACCATCGCGGCCAGCAGCACGACGATCGCGACCGGCATCAGCGCCCGGCTCAGCACCGGCAGCGCCACGCCCCGCGCCGCGCCCTGCCCCAGCACCGCCCCGGCGATGAACAGGAACTGCCAGGCCATCGGGTTGAAATACCAGGTCGCGCCCTCGGGATAGGCCGGCACCGAAAGGCCAAGGATCTGCACCGCCAGGTACAGCAGGAAGGACGCAGCCACCACCAGCAAGGGCCGGCGCCGGATGCTCACCAGGATCGCGGGAAAGATCAGCATCATCAGAATGTACAGCGGCAGAATGTCCAGGAATGTCGGCTGAAACTCCAGCAGCAGCGCCTTTATCACCGCGATATGCGGGTGCACCAGAAAGTCGGCGACCCGCATCTCTTCATTATACATCGGATTGTTGAAGGTCATCACGGTGTATGACACTTCGCCGATAAAGATCACGAACAGGAAGACGTGGGCAACGTATAGCTGCCAGGCGCGGCGCCAGATCTGCGCCGTCGCGTACAGCGCCCCCTTGGCCACCAGCCGCTGCCCGTAGACGAGCGCGGCGGTGAACCCGGAGATGAAGATGAACACCTCCGCCGCGTCGTAGAATCCCACCGCTTGCAAGGTAAAATAGCTCAGAATGTTCTCGGGGATGTGATCGACGAAGATGAAGACCAGGGCGACCCCGCGGAAAAAGTCGAGCCGCAGGTCCCTGGTCCTGGCTGGTGCAGGCAAGCGCGGGTCCACTCCGTGTGAGATCGAGCGGCCACCCTAGCACGGTGCGGGGGATGGCGGGGAAGTGCCTCCCCGAGGCCGCCGCAGCCTCGCTACGCTCGGGCCCTCACCCGTCTCGCTTCGCGAGCCACCCTCTCCCGCATTGCGGGCGAGGGGACAAGCGCCAGAGAATCCCCTCGCCCGCATTGCGACGCATTGCGGGTGTGGAAAAATCTAGAATCCCCTCGCCCGCATTGCGGGAGAGGGGGCCGACCCCGGCGAGCCGGGGATCGGCGGGTGAGGGCCAGCAGCAGCGCCCATCAATCCAACACCGCCCGTAACCTCCCCACCGCCTCCGCCACTATTTCGGGATCGCGGGCGAAGCACATCCCGAGCCACCCTTCGCCCATCGCGCCGAAGGCGCTGCAGGGGGCGAGGCCGACTTTTGCGGTGGTCAGCAATTCTTTGTCAAAGACGACGCTGTCGGTAAGCCCCCGACCCGCAGGAACGCATAGTGCGCGCCCTCGGGGCGCCTCACCGAGACGCGACGGCGCGCCTCGAGCCACAGCGGAATGATCTCCGGATTGCCGAATCCGAGAGCCGAGACCTCGGCTATTCGCGAGGCGGGCAAGTCGCGGATTTTTTCACGGATCGGGGTTGAAGCCGCTTGCACGATCCCTACTTATGTGACAGTTTGTAACCGAACGTAACGCTTAGTGGCAGGCAAGCACCTTATTTCACTTTAAGTGTAACAGTGCGTAACGAGCCTTGGGCGGGCAAGCACCTTTACCTTTTTTCCAGGAGCCGGCTATGCCGGCTCTTTTATTTTCAATGGCTTGATCTCCCTCACCCGATCCCCTGCCGCACCGAAAACGTCGCTTCGGTTTTCGCGCGGATCTCGTCGACTGTTACATCGGGCGCGGCCTCGACCAGCTCCATCCCGCCGCCCTTCCTGTCGATCGCGAAGACGCCGAGATCGGTGATCACCATGTCGACGACGCCGGCCCCGGTGAGCGGCAGCGTGCAGCGGTGGAGGAGCTTCGGCTCGTCCTTGGCGGTGTGCTCCATCAGCACGACGACGCGCTTGACCCCGGCGACGAGGTCCATCGCCCCGCCCATCCCCTTGACGACCCGGCCGGGGATCATCCAATTGGCGAGGTCGCCGTTCTCGGCCACCTGCATTGCCCCCAGGATCGACAGGTCGATATGCCCGCCGCGGATCATCGCGAACGAGGCGGCGCTGTCGAAATAGCTCGTCATCGGCAATTCGGTGATCGTCTGCTTGCCGGCGTTGATCAGGTCGGGGTCCTCGTCGCCCTCATACGGGAACGGGCCCATGCCGAGCATGCCGTTCTCGCTCTGAAGCTGGACGGTGATCCCGGCCGGGATGAAATTCGAGACCAGCGTCGGGATGCCGATGCCGAGATTGACATAGAACCCGTCCTGCAACTCGCGCGCCGCCCGCGCCGCCATCTCATCGCGTGACCAGGCCATTGGTTGGGCTCCCCTCGAACCGAAAAAGAACGCTCTGACGCAAAGAGCGCAAGGGAGGCGAAGACAAGTTCCACTTACTCGTCATCCCGGCGAAGGCCGGGACCCACTCGTCAGCCGCTCGTGCGTTTGGGTGGTGGGTCCCGGCCTTCGCCGGGATGAAGTTTCAGTGGTTTCCTCCGCGTTCCTCCGCGTCCTCCGCGGTAAACCCTACCCCCGCTTCCTGATCGTCCGCTGCTCGATGCGCTTTTCAAACGAATCGCCGTGGATGATGCGCTGGACGAAGACGCCGGGTGTGTGGATCTGGTCGGGCTCGATCTCGCCGGGGGCGACCAGGTGCTCGACCTCCACGACCGTCACCTTGGCGGCGGTCGCCATGACGGGGTTGAAGTTGCGGGCGGTCTTGCGGAAGACGAGGTTGCCCTCGCGGTCGGCCTTCCACGCATGGATCACCGCGAGGTCGGCGACGATGCCGCGTTCCATCACATAGGTCGCGCCGTCGAACTCGCGAATCTCCTTGCCCTCGGCGACCAGCGTGCCGACGCCGGTCTTGGTGAAAAACGCCGGGATGCCGGCACCGCCGGCGCGGATGCGCTCGGCGAGGGTGCCCTGCGGGTTGAATTCGAGCTCCAGCTCGCCCTTGAGGTAGAGTTCCGCGAACAGCTTGTTCTCGCCGACATAGGACGAGATCATCTTCTTGATCTGCCGCGTTTCCAGCAGCACGCCGAGCCCGGCGCCGTCGACCCCGGCATTGTTCGACACGGCGGTGATGCCCTTGATCCCCGACGCCTTGATCGCCGCGATCAGCTTTTCCGGAATGCCGCACAGGCCGAACCCGCCGGCCATCACCATCATGCCGTCATGCAGCAGCCCGGACAGGGCCGCCTCGGCATCGGGAAACACC
>DATAUV010000112.1:0-78668 GCA_036268075.1 Allostellaceae bacterium
CCGACCTCCGGAACGGCGGTCGTGTGCGGCCACGACATCCTCGACGATCCGGTCGGTGCGAAGCGCGCCATCGGCTACCTGCCCGAGGGCGCGCCGGCCTATCCCGACATGACCCCCGCCGACTTCCTCGACTTTATCGCCCACATCCGCGGCTATCGCGGCGGCGAGGCGCGGGCGCGGATCAGGCGGGTCGTCGAGATGATCCATCTCGGCGAGGTCATGGAGCAGCCGATCGAGACGCTGTCGAAGGGTTATCGAAGGCGGGTAGGGGTGGCGCAGGCGCTTTTGCACGACCCTCCGGTCCTGATCCTCGACGAGCCGACCGACGGGCTCGACCCCAACCAGAAATACGAGATGCGCCGCATCATCGCCGCGATGGCGCCGGAAAAGGCGATCGTGATCTCGACGCATCTGCTCGAAGAGGTCGAGGCGGTGTGCACCCGCGCGATCATCATCGCCCGCGGCCGCGTGCTGCTCGACGGGACCCCGGCCGAGCTTTGCGCACGCTCGGAGCGCGGTAGGCTCGACGACGTGTTCCGGGCCGTGACGGCCGAGAGCGCGTGAATGAGCGCTCAGTTCCATCGTCATCCCGGCGAAGGCCGGGACCCACGCCGGCAACAGCTCGGGCGACGGCACCGTGGGTCCCGGCCTTCGCCGGGATGACGGAACAAAAGTAATGCGCAATATCTCCACCATCTTCCGCCGTGAGCTGGGCGCGTATTTCGCGACGCCGCTCGCCTATGTGTTCATCGTGATCTTTTTGGTCCTGGCGGGCGTGTTGACCTTTTTCGTCGGCGGTTTATTCGAGCGCGGCCAAGCCGATCTGCAGTCTTTTTTCACGTTCCATCCGTGGCTCTACCTGGTGCTGATCCCGGCGCTGTCGATGCGGCTGTGGGCCGAGGAGCGCAAGAGCGGCACGATCGAGTTGTTCCTGACGCTGCCGATCCGGCTGTACGAGGCGGTGCTGGCGAAATTCCTCGCTGCCTGGGTGTTTGCCGGGATCGCGCTGGCGCTGACCTTTCCGCTGTGGCTGACGGTGAATTTTCTCGGCGACCCGGATAACGGCGTCATCGTCGCCAGCTACCTCGCGAGCTGGCTGATGGCCGGGGCCATCCTCGCGCTCGGCGAGGCGGTGTCGGCGGCGACCAAGAACCAGGTCATCGCGTTTGTCGTCGCGGCGGCGATCTCGTTCCTGTTCATCGCCGCGGGAACGCCGACGGTGCTCGGCCTGTTCCAGGGCTGGGCGCCGGACGCGCTGATCCACGCGATCGCGGCGGCCGGCGTGTTCGGACATTTCAGCGCGATCACCCGCGGCGTCATCGAATTGCCGGACCTCGTCTATTTCGTCTCGGTCATCGTCGCCTTCCTCGCCGCGACGGCGATCCTCGTCGACCTCAAAAAGGCCGATTGAGGATGCGGCGGCTTTTCGCCTCGCGCGGCGTCCGCTCGGTGGCGGCGCTCGTCTGCGTCGGGGTGATCCTCGCCTCGGTCAACGTCGTCGCCGCGCGGTTTCCCAATGCGCGGGTCGATCTGACGCAGGACCAGCTCTACACGCTGTCGCGCGGCACGATCCACACGCTCGGCGAGATCGCCGAGCCGATCACGCTGCGCTTCTATTATTCGACCCGGCTCGGCGAGTCGGTGCCGAGCTATGGCGTCTACGCGACGCGGGTGCGCGAGATGCTGGACCAGTACGTCGTCGCCGCGCACGGCAAGATCCGGCTGGAAATCTACGACCCGGCGCCATTTTCGGATGTCGAGGACCAGGCGGTCGGGTTCGGGCTCAAGGGGGTGCCGCTCAACCAGCAGGGCGAGCAGGTCTATTTCGGCCTCGCCGGCACCAACTCGACCGACGACCAGCAGGTGATCCCGTTCCTGTCGCCCGACCGCGAGCGGTTTCTCGAATATGACCTGACCCGGCTCGTCCACACGCTCGCCTTCCCGAACCGCACGGTCGTCGGGCTGATGTCGAGCCTGCCGCTCGAAGGCGACCCGATGGCGGCGCTGCAGGGCCAGCCGAGCACGCCGATGGCGGTGATCGACCAGCTCCGCCAGCTATACGACGTCAAGGACATCGCGCCGAGTGTCGACGCCATCCCGGCCGGGACCGAGGTGCTGATGCTGGTCCACCCGCAGAACCTGCCCGACAAGACGCTGTTCGCGATCGACCAGTTCGTGCTGGGCGGCGGCAAGGCGCTGGTGTTCGTCGACCCGTATTCGGAATTGCAGGCCGCCTCGCCGAGCCGCGCCAACGCCGCCCCCGCGAGCAACCTCGAACCGCTGTTCGCGGCGTGGGGGGTGAAGCTGTTGCCGAATGTCGTGGCCGGCGACCGCGACGACGCGCGCCGGGTCGGAGTGCCGATGCCGGGACGCGGGCCGCAGCCGATGGATTACGTCGCCTGGCTCGGCCTGCGCGCCGCCAATCTCAATCACGACGACCCGATCACCGCCGATCTCGACCAGCTCAACCTGGCGACCGCCGGCATCCTCGAACAGGTGCCGGGCGCCAAGACCGGGTTCGTGCCGCTGATCTCGACCTCGACGAATTCCGAGAAGGTGCCGGTCGACAAGGTCAAGGGGGCGGTGCCGCAGGTGGCCGAACTATTGGCGCATTTCCGCCCCGAGGACACGCGCTACACCCTCGCCGCGCATATCACGGGAAACGTCGACAGCGCGTTTCCGAAAGGGCTCCCCGGCGCTCCGGCGGCGGCGCATCTGGATAAATCGAAACAGCCGATCAACGTCGTCGCGGTTGCCGACACCGACATGCTCGACGACCGCTTCTGGGCGCAAAGCCGCGACTTCTACGGCCAGCGCGTGGTCGTGCCGAGCGCCGCCAACGGCGATTTCGTCGCCAATGCGATCGAGGTGCTGGCCGGCGGCGAGGATCTGGTGGGGCTGCGCAGCCGGGGCACCTCGGCGCGGCCGTTCGTGCTCGTCGAAAAAATCCAGAGTGCGGCCGACCAGGAATACGCCACGCGCGAGCAGATGCTACAAACCAAGCTCAAGGAGACCCAGGGCAAGCTGCATAATCTGACCGGCGGCGAGGGCTCCGGCGCGCCCGCCGCGCTGTCGCCGGACCAGGAAAAGGCGGTCGAGCAGTTCCGCGCCGACATGCTGACGACGCGCCAGGAACTGCGCCAGGTCCAGGCGGCGCTGCGGCGCGACATCAGCCGGCTCAAGACGATCCTCGAATTCGCCGACATCGCGCTGATCCCGATCGTCGTCGCCGCGGCGGCGCTGGTGCTCGGCGCGCTGCGGGCCAGAAAGCGGCGCCGCCGCCGCACCGCGGTGGCGTGAGCATGCAGCGGCGCGGCTTCCTCCTCTTGCTCGGCGCGACGGCGGTTTCGGTCGGCGGCGCGGCGGTGGCGTTGCAGGGCGGCGGTACGGCGACCACGGCGCCTCCCGGCGAGCGCGCCTTGCCCGACCTTGCGTCCAATCTCGGGCAAATCGGCCGGATGCGGATCACGCGCGGGGCGATGAAGGCGAATTTCGCGCTCGATGACGGCCATTGGGTCGTTGTCGAAAAGGGCGGCTATCCGGCGGACGAGGGCAGGCTCCGGCGGATGCTGTCGGCGCTCGCCGACCTCACGCTGATCGAGCCGAAGACCCAGCAGCCGGAGCTGTACTCCCGCCTCGATGTCGACGACCCGGCCAACGGCAAGGCGACCGAATTGTGGGTCCAGAACAAGGCCGGCGCCATCGTCGGGCAATTGATCGTCGGCCGGTCGCGGCCCGACCGGCTCGGCCTCGGCAATGACGGGGTCTATGTGCGCCGCGTCGGCGAGGACCGCGCCTGGCTCGCCCGCGGCGCGGTGGATGTGTCGGGCGACATCGCCCAGTGGCTCGACCGCCGCATCCTCGACATCCTCGCGGGGCAGGTCGCGGCGATGGTCTTCACCGGCGCCGACGGACAGGTGCTGCGCATCGGCCGCAAGACCGCGGCCGAATTGTTCGCGGTCGCGGACGTGCCGGAAGGCACCAAGCTCAAGGGCACGGCCGAGATCGCCGCCCCGGCCGGCGCGCTCGAGGAGCTCGACCTCGCCGATGTCGAGCCGGCGGCCCTCCGCAAGCTGCCCGATACCGGCGTCGCGACCGCCGAGTACACGATGTTCGGCGGGCTTGGTGTCGCGATCAGATTGTTTGCCGCCGACCAGAAGGATTGGGCGGTGTTCGAGGTTTCGGGCATCGACGACGCGGCGGTCGAGGCCAAGGCGTTGCGCAACCGCATCGCGCGCTGGGTCTATGCGATCCCGCCCGACCGCGCCAAATTGCTGCGCACGAGGCTCGACGATCTCGTCGCCAAGGCAGGCGGGTGACGAGCGAACCGGCACGGCGCGAGCGCGCGCCGATCTCACCCTGCGTCGGGGTCTGCCTGATGGATCCGGCGACGCGCCTCTGCCATGGCTGCCTGCGCCGGGTCGAGGAGATCGCCGCGTGGTTCGAGGCGACGACCGCCGAAAAGCACGAAATCCTCGCCCGCATCGCCGAGCGCCGGGGCGAGATGAAAAGCGCGGTGAGGGGAGCTGGATGACGGACCCTGGAGGCGCGCCGTGCGTCCTTCGAGACGCGGGCCGCGCCCGCTCCTCAGGATGAGGACCAACCTGCATGCCATCTATGACTGACCTCATCCTGAGGAGGCGCGGAGCGCCGTCTCGAAGGACGCAACACCGTCGTGCAGTGGTGTTCCTCACCCTCTCTCTGCTCGCCGGCTGCGACGGGTTCGACGGGCTCGATATCGGCTTTGGCGGGCATGACGGCGGGCGCGGCAGCCAGGCGGATTGGGTCAAGCCCGGCGCCCAGCCCGGCGAGAGCACCGCCGCCTATCGCGATTGCCGCGACACCGCCGAGCAGGCGACGAGGAAAGACGCCGACATAGACCAGGACATCGCCGCGACCCGCGGCGCCGACCTGCAGCATTCGCAGATCGTCCAGATGCGGTCCGCGCAGATGTCCGGCACGACCCGGCAGAGCGCCGATTCGATCATCGCCTCGTGCATGCAGCAGAAAGGCTTTGTGCAGCGGCGCTGAAAACCGCGCCCGGTCAAGGCGGACGGCGGGGATGGCAGACCCCACGATCGCTCATGCCACGCCGGCTTCGCGGCACGGCCGGGATCGCGTACAAGGCGAACGGACCCGTTTGCGAGGCCCGTCGAGCTGATGACCGGTTTTTACGCCTACACCCTCGCCATCGTGCAGGGCGTCACCGAGCTGTTCCCGATCAGCAGCCTCGGTCACGCGGTGATCCTGGCGCCGCTGCTTGGTTGGCCGATTGACCAGAAAGCCCCGGAATTCCTGCCGTTTGTCGTGATCCTGCATGTCGGCACCGCGACCGCCCTGTTGCTTTACTTCTGGCGCGACTGGCTGTTCGTGCTGCGCGGGTTGCTCGGGCGCGGCGAGGGGGCGGGCGACGCGCGGCGGCTGTTGCTGATGATCGTCGTCGCGACTCTGCCGGCGGTGGTGATCGGGCTGGTGCTGGAAAAGACCGTGCGCAGCATGTTCGCCTCGCCGTTTCTCGCGGCGATGTTCCTCGTCATCAACGGGTTTCTCTTGATCGCCGGCGACAAATTGCGCCGCCAGAGCGCAAGCGCGCGCGGCCTCGGGATCGAATCGCTCGACATGCGCGGGGCGCTGGTGATCGGCATATGGCAGTGCTTCGCGTTCATTCCCGGCATCTCGCGCTCGGGCGCGGCGATGGTCGGCGGGCTCGTCACCGGGCTCCATTACAGCGAGGCGGCGCATTTTTCGTTCCTGATCGCGACGCCGGTCATCGCCGGCGCGGCGGTGCTCGAAGTGCCGAAGATGATGGCGCTGCCCGGGCACGGGATCAGCGGGCTTGCGATCGCCGCGGGGATCGTCGCCGGCATCACGGCCTGGCTCAGCACCGCTTTTCTGATGCGCTATTTCCGCCGCCACAATTTCGACAGCGCGATGGTGCCGTTCGCGATCTATTGCTGGGTCGCGGGTGTCGCCGCGATGCTCTGGCTAGGATTGCACGGCTAGGTTACTCGACCACATGGGAGGCGATCGCCTCCAGCCGTCCGGGCACCGTGATGTCGAGCGCCAGCGCGGTTTTCAGGTTGAGCGCGAACTCGAACTTGCTCGATTGCGAGACCGGCAGGTCGCCCGGCTTCTCGCCCTTGAGGATGCGGCCGGTGTAGCGGCCGGCCTGTCCCATCACGTCCGAGAAATCCGAGCCGTAGCTCATCAGCCCGCCCTCGTCGACGTATTCGTGCGTGTCGAAGGCGGTCGGGATCTTGCGCGCGATCGCGAGGGCGACGAGCTGCTTGCGGCGGATGTAGAAGAACGAATCCGAGGCGGTGAGCAGCACCGCCCCCGGCTCCTTGGCGACGGTCGCGAGCGCGGTGTCGATCTCGGCATCGGTGCCGGCCTTGAGCACGTCGACCTGGATGCCGACCAGCTTGGCGCCGTATTCCAAGTCCTTGATATAGGGGGCCATCAGCGGCGAGGTAGGGTTGACCATCGCGAAATAATGCGTCGCCTTGGGCACGATCTCACGGAAAAGGCTCAACCGCTTCGACGCGACGTCTGTGTTGAGCGAGGTGACGCCGGTGGCGTTGCCGCCGGGATGCGCGAGGCTCGGCACAAAACCCAGTTCCATCGGGTCGGCGCCGATCGCAAAGACGATCGGGATCGTCTTGGTCGCGGCGATCGCGGCGGCGGTGGCCGGGGTGCTGGCCGGGGTCGCGATCACCGCGACGCCGCGCTGCACAAGGTCCGCCGCCATCGCCGGCAGCTTGCTGCTGTCGCCGTCGGCCCAGCGATACTCGACCTTGACGTTCTTGCCCTCGGTGAACCCGGTCGCCTGGAGCCCCTCGAAATACCATTTCAGCCGCGTGGCGTATTCCGCCGCCGAGCCGGAATTGAGGAGGCCGATCACCGGCATGTCGGTCTGCTGGGCGCGCGCCGCGAAGGGCCACGCCGACGCCCCGCCGAGCAGGGCGATGAACTCGCGCCTCTCCATGGGCCTTTCCTCCATCGTTGACCGCGTATAGCACATCCGGGGCGGTCCGCCGGTTGACACTTCGTCGTGTGCCCAGCCATCCTCGCCGCCCCGAGCCTTTCCTTATAAGAGCCCCATGATGACCGATACCGATCTTGCCGCGACCGTCGACGCCGCCTGGGAGGCGCGCGACACGATCTCGCCCGCCACCAGGGGCGCCTATCGCGACGCCGTCGACGCCGCGCTCGAAGGCATGGACAGCGGCGAATTGCGCGTCGCCGAGAAGGCGGATGGCGGCTGGCAGGTGCACCAGTGGCTGAAAAAGGCGGTGCTGCTGTCGTTCCGCCTCAACGACATGGAAGAGGTCGGCGGCGGCCCCGTCGATGCCGACCGCGGCGCCGCGCGGTGGTGGGACAAGGTGCCGTCGAAATTCGCCGGCTGGTCGTCGAACCGCTTCCGAGACGCCGGGTTCCGCGCCGTGCCGGGCGCGATCGTGCGCCGCTCGGCCTATATCGCGCCGAACGTCGTGCTGATGCCGAGCTTCGTCAATGTCGGCGCCTATGTAGGCCAAAACACGATGGTCGATACCTGGGCGACGGTCGGCTCCTGCGCGCAGATCGGTAAGAACTGTCATTTGTCAGGCGGGGTCGGGATCGGCGGCGTCCTCGAGCCGTTGCAGGCCGAGCCGGTGATCATCGAGGACGATTGCTTTATCGGCGCGCGCAGCGAGGTCGTCGAGGGCGTGATCGTCGAGCAGGGCGCGGTCCTCGCGATGGGCACGTTCATCAGCTCGACCACCAAGATCGTCGACCGCGCCACCGGCGAAATCCATCTCGGCCGCGTGCCGGCCTATTCGGTGGTGGTGCCGGGGTCGCTGCCCGGCAAGGCGCTGCCGAACGGCGACCCGGGCCCGAGCCTTTACTGCGCCGTCATCGTCAAAACCGTCGACGCACAGACAAGGGCGAAGACGGCGATCAACGAATTGCTCCGCGATTGAGTGAAACGATGGCTGATCGCCGTTAAGTCGTGTCGATCATGGAGGTTTACATGCAATTGCCCTAAGCTGATCGCGAGACAGGGGCGAATGGGCCAAATTGTGAGCGAAGACGAATTTGCCGAAACGCCGGATGTCTCTGAAGCGCCCGAGCACAGGCAACAGCAGCTATATTTTCGGGAACTGTTTCAGCTAAAGGTGCAGTGTGAGTATGTTCGGCGCTATCGCGATCGCTTATCGTCGTGGGTTACTCGATTCGCCGTGTTGCGCGCGGTCGCCTCGAGCGGAAGCATCGCCGGCTGGGTAATCTGGCGAGAATACGCATTTGTCTGGGCCGCTATCATCGCCGCATCCCAACTGGCCGACGCACTGCGCGACGCGATCCCGTATACGGCTAGGCAAAAGTCAGCCAATGCCCTACTGACCGATCTCGATGCCCTCTTTATCGAGGCGCTTTTCGAATGGGAGGGGGTCTACTCAGCCAAATTCACCAACGAAGAGATTACCGAGCGGCGTCGAAAGCTGATGCAGCTGAGACATGAACTTGATGCGAAACACTTCCCTACCGGCGACCTGCCGAGGCGGCCTGATTTGTTCACCCTGGCGGAGCAGGGCGCGATCACCTACCTTGAAGCAATGTTTCGCGAAGAGATGAGCTCGACATGAGCAAGTCGACAAACGACGGGGTTCTGCCGCGTTCAAAGATCGATGTCAGAATGCCGCCCGGGGCGGCGACGCCCCGTTCGGGCATTTATGAGCAAATCGGTCCTCGCGGAGGCCGTACCGGCTCGAAAGCGGTCTCAACCTCCGGAAAGCCGCTACCGCCGACGTCGAAGCCTGGACATGGATGGACCCTGGTTAAGCCAGCCAAGGGCCGAGGACCGCGAGCGCGATAATAGTGGCATGGATCGAACCCCAGGAAACAGTCCGAGGATCGACCCGGTCGAGTTTGCCGCCGAGCTGATCCGGCGGCCGAGCGTGACGCCGAAGGACGAGGGCGCGCTGTCGGTGCTGGGCGGGCGGCTGGAGCAGCTCGGCTTTACCTGCCATCACCTGATTTTCGAGGAGGAGGGGGCCGACCCGATCGCCAATCTCTACGCGCGTTTCGGCACCGGCGGCCCGAATGTCTGCTTTGCCGGGCATACCGATGTCGTGCCGCCCGGAAACACGGATGCGTGGTCGTTCGACCCGTTTTCCGCGGCGATCGAGAACGGCGTCCTGTGTGGGCGCGGCGCCGTGGACATGAAGGGCTCGATCGCCGCATTCACCGCCGCCGCCGGGCGGTTTCTTGCCGCGCGGGGTGCCGGGTTTGCCGGGTCGATCAGCTACCTCATCACCGGCGACGAGGAGGGGGTGGCGATCAACGGCACCAAAAAGGTGCTGGCCTGGCTCAAGGAGCGCGGCGAGGCGATCGATGCCTGCGTCGTCGGCGAGCCGACCTCGGCGACAGAGATCGGCGACATGATCAAGATCGGCCGCCGCGGCAGCATGACCGGGCGGATCACCGTCGACGGCGTGCAGGGCCATGTCGCCTATCCGCACCTCGCCGACAACGCCGCGCATCGCCTCGTGGCGCTGGTCCAGGCGCTGATCGCCGAGCCGCTCGACCAGGGCACCGAGCATTTCCAGGCCTCGGGCCTCCAGATCACGACGATCGATATCGGCAACCCGACGACCAACGTTATCCCCGGCCAGGCCAAGGCGATTTTCAACATCCGCTTCAACGATTTGTGGACCAGCGCCACGCTGAAAACCTGGGTTGCCGAGCGGCTCGATGCGGTCGGCAACCCGTACAAGCTCGTCTGGGAGGTCAGCGGCGAATCGTTCCTGGTGCCGCCCGGGATCGTCAGCGACTGCCTCGCCGGCGCGATCCAGGACGTGACCGGCCGCACCCCCGAGCTCAGCACGACCGGCGGCACGTCGGATGCGCGGTTTATCCACGCCTATTGCCCCTGCGCCGAGTTCGGGCTCGTCAGCCAGACCATGCACAAGGTCGACGAGCGCGTGCCGCTTTCCGACATCGCCCAGCTCACCGACATCTACGGCGGCTTCCTCGAGCGCTTTTTCGGCCCGGCGTGAGAGCCGGAGCAGCCACTCCATTTTTCTCGTCATTCCCGCGAAGGCGGGAACCCAAGGCAAGCGACGAAGCGGCTGCCTCTGAACCCCCGCCTTCGCGGGGGTGACGAACTAAAACATGCCAGTCTCAGCTTTTGACGAGATACGCACCGCCCTCGCCGGCACGCTGGTCCTCGCCCGTGGTGACGGGCGGGGCCTCGGGTATTTCGATGCGTCGCCCGGCGGGTTCTGGCGGTCGTTCCGGGCGGCGGCGATCTGCTTTCCGTTGTATCTCGCGCTGGCCCTGTCGCGGGCCGGAGCCGAGGCGACGGCGCGTGTCGTCGCGGTCGAGACGATCGGCTATGTGATCTCGTGGACGGCGTTTCCCCTGATCGTGCTCGGCCTCGTGCGTCGGTTCGAGCGCGACGATCATTTTTTCGGCTTTATGACCGTCTATAATTGGTGCCAGGTGCCGCAGATCGTGCTGTTTGCCGCGCTCGCCGCGGCGCAGGCGGCGGGGCTGCTCGGCGAGACGCCGGCGGTCGCGGCGGGGTTCGCGGCGACGGCCGCGGTGCTGGTCTATGAGTGGTTCATTGCCCGGGTGGCGCTCGATGTTTCGGTTCCGGCGGCGGTTCTCGTGGTGGTCATCGACCTGTTGCTCGCCACGACGCTGCGCGGGATCGACGCGAGCCTGTACTAGCGGCCGCCATGGCGGATGACCCGATCGCCCGAACCTCCGGGCTGCTGCGGGCGCTGGCGGACGCGGCGCCGGAGCGGGTGAGCCTCGGCGCGGTCGGCGACGCGCTCGGTCGCCGCCGGCCGGGGATCGCGGTCTTGTGCATGGCCCTGCCGAACTGCATCCCCGGCCCCTACATTCCCGGCTTCTCGACCGTGCTGGCCGTGCCGATCATCTGGATCGGCGCACAGATGGCGCTGCGCAGCGGCGAGCCGCGGATGCCGGGCTTTGTCTATCGCATCACGATATCGCGCGAGCGCTTCGGAGGGTTTGTACGCCGGGCGGCGCCGTGGATGATCCGCATGGAGCGGCGGGTCGGCCCGCGCCCGAGCGCACTGACGACGCCGGCCGGGCGGCGCTGGATGGGATTGGCGCTGGTGCTTTACGGGCTCGTCCTGGCGCTGCCGATCCCATTCGGCAACATTCCGGTCGGGTTCGGCATCGCCGTCATGGCGCTCGGGCTGATCGAGGGCGACAGCCGGGCGCTCGGCGCCGGGCTCGGGATCGGGTTGCTCGGGGTGCTGTGGCAGGTTTTACTGGTGACGCTCGGGATGAAGGCGATCACGGCGCTGTTTTAGCGATCAAACCCTCTCCTCCCAATGGGTGGACAGGGAGAAATTATTTCAGGCGGGTAGCGCACCTCGATCAGCGTGAGGCCCGCGGCGGGGGCGGTCGGGCCGCCGGCGCGGCGGTCGCGGGCGGCGAGGGCGCGGGCGACGTCGTCGGGCCGCCAGCTTCCGAGTCCCACCAGCTTAAGCGTGCCGACCATGTTGCGCACCTGGTGGTGCAGGAACGAGCGCGCCCGCACCTCGACGCCGATCTCGTCGCCGACGCGGGAGAGGTCGAGCACGTCGAGCGTCTTGACCGGCGACTTCGCCTGGCACAGCGAATCGCGAAAGGTCGAGAAATCGTGGTGGCCGATCAGATGCGCGGCGCCCGCGCGCATCGCTTCGAGATCGAGCGTCGGCGCGACATGCCACACCCGCCCGCGCTCCAGCGCCGGCGGGGCGCGGCGGTTGAGGATGCGGTAGCGATAGACCCGCTCGCGCGCCGACATCCGGGCATGGAAATTGTCCGGCGCCGGCTCGACCGCGACCACGCTGACCGCGTGCGGGCGCAGGTGAAAGTTGATCGCGCCGCGGATGGTGTCGGGCGGCGCCTCCCGCGGCAGGTCGATATGGGCGATTTGGGCGAGCGCGTGGACGCCGGCATCGGTGCGCCCGGCGCCGTACACGGTCACCTTCACGCCGCAATACCCGACGATCGCCGCCTCCAGCGCGCCCTGCACCGAGACCCCCGCCGGCTGGCGCTGCCAGCCGACGAGGCCGGTGCCGTCATACTCGATCGTCAGCCGGTAGCGGGGCACGGCAATACCGTTCCGGGCGGGATCGCGAAGCCGTTGAGGAACGCGGCGGCATCGGTCGGCGCGCGCCCCGGACGTTGCAGCCGCGTCGGCCGCAGCGCGCCGTCGCCGCAAGCGATCGTGAGGCTCGTGTCGAGCACGGTGCCGGGTGCGCCGCTCCCTTCCGCAAGCTCGGCGGCGAGGACGCGGATGCGTTCGTTGCCCAGGGTGAAATGCGAGCCCGGGAATGGATCGAAGGCGCGGATTTGGCGTTCGAGCGCCGCGGCGGGAAGACGCCAGTCGAGCGCCGCCTCCTCGCGCCGCAGCTTCTTGGCGTAGACCGCTCCCTCGTCGGGCTGCGGGCGCGGCGACAAATTCGTGTCCAGCGCCGCGACCATCAGCCGGGCGCCGAGTGCGGCGAGGCTGTCGGTCAATTCCCCCGCAGTTGTCGCGAGGCCGATCGGCATTTTTTCCTGCAAGAGGATCGGGCCGGTGTCGAGCCCCGCATCCATCTGCATGATCGTGACGCCGGTTTCCGCATCGCCGGCGAGGATCGCCCGCTGCACCGGCGCCGCCCCGCGCCAGCGCGGCAATAGCGAGGCGTGGACGTTGAGGCAGCCTCTCCTAGGCGCCGCGAGGATCGGCGGCGGCAGGATCAGCCCATACGCCGCGACCACCGCCGCATCCGCGCCGAGCGCGGCGAATTCGGCTTGGGCCGAAGGGTCGCGCAGATCGGTCGGGCAGCGCACCGGGATGCCGTGGCTCTCCGCGAGCACCTGCACCGGCGATGCCTGGAGCCGATGCCCGCGCCCCGCCGGCCGCGGCGGCTGGCTGTACGCCGCGCGGATGCCGTGACCGGCCGCGATCAATACCGCGAGGACCGCCGCCGCGAAATCGGGCGTGCCCATGAAGGCGAGGTTCAGGGGGCGGGTGGCCTCGGCCAAGCGTTGTGCGTCCTTCGAGACGCCCGCTGTGCGCGGGCTCCTCAGGATGAGGAAGACTTATAATGCCACACTCGCCGGGAACGCGGGACGGCTGCCCGATGGTCGCCCCTAACGCCGCACACCAAAGCTCCTCATCCTGAGGAGCCCGCGCACAGCGGGCGTCTCGAAGGACGCACTGCGTTGATGCAAGCCTACGCCGGCTCCAGCGCCTTCGAGCGTTTGGTCTTGATCAGTTTGCGCAGGATGATGCCGCGTTTCAGCGCCGAGATGTGGTCGACGAAGAGGACGCCGTCGAGGTGGTCGATCTCGTGCTGGAGGCAGGTGGCGAGCAGCCCCGTGGCTTCGATCTCGCGGATTTCGTTCTGGTGGTCGAGGTATCGCAGGCGGATTTCGGCGGCGCGGGTCACGTCGGCGTAGTGCTCCGGCAATGACAGGCAGCCTTCGTTGGCCTCCATCGTCGCCTCGGACCGCCAGACGATCTCCGGGTCGGCGATGCGCATCGGCCGCGGGTCCTCGCCCTGGCGCGCGACATCGATGACGATGACGCGCTTGGCGACGCCGACTTGCGGGGCCGCGAGGCCGACGCCGATCGCGCCGTACATCGTCTCCAGCATGTCGTCCATCAGCCGGCGCGTCGCGTCGTCGACCTTGCCGACCGGCCTGGCCGTGACCTTGAGGCGCGGGTCGGGGGCGGTGATGATCGGAAGAAGGGCCATAGGCGCTAGGTAGTTGCGACCGCCGCGAGCGTCAATGGCCGGGTTAGAGCCGGTCGCGCAGCCGGGCGAGATCGTCGAGCCCTTCCGGCCGCACCATGCACAGCACGTCGTCGAACCCGACCGCGCGGATGCGGCGGAGGCGGTCGAGCGCCTCGTCGGCGCTGGTGATCTGCATCGTCGCGCGGCCGGCGAGCGGCATGTTCGCGATGTCGCCCTGCAACTCGACGATCACGTTGGAGAGGACCGCGCGCTTGCCGCCGGCGTTGCGGTAGAACTGCACCCCGGCCTCCAATTCCTCGGGCTGGCTGTAGAGGCCGGAGGCGATCCAACCGGCGCAGCGCTCGGCGGCATAGACGATCCAGCGCTTGTTGCGCCAGGCGCCGAGCATCAAATTGGGGCCGCCCTCGGTGCCGGGCCACGGGGTCAGCGTGCCGCCCTCGACCGGCTCACCGGCCCAAGCCGTGCGCATGATCTCGAGCGAGCTCATCAGCGTCTTGAAACGGGCGTCGTAATCCTCGCCGACGATGTCGAAATCCGCCTTGGTCGAGCCGCAGCCGAGACCCAGCATCAGCCGCTGCCCGGTGATCGCGTAAAGCGACCCGCAGCGATGGGCGAGCTCGACCGGGTGCCGCACCGGCACTTGCAAGACGCAGGTGCCGATCTCGATCCGCCGGGTCACCGCGGCGGCGACGCTCATCAGCACGATCGGGTCCATCGTCGCCCGGCCGCGCCCGAACGAATCGGTCATCCACAAGCCGTGAAACCCCTTGGCCTCGACGTCCTGGGCGAATTTGCTGTAGCGGTCGAGCGTATGCCCGGCGATGTCGGGGTCGCCCCGCATCACGTTGACGACGTGGACTCTCATGTCAGGTTCTACCCTCTGGCTGTCTTGTCGCGATTCCGTCGAGGCCACCGAAGCTTACACGGAAGAGGCGCCTTGATAATCCAGTCCGTCGTCTTCCAGTTGGGCCTGAAGCAGCGTGGCGAGGTAATCCTCCATAATACTGAAATCCAGATGACCCGCATCCCAGGCGCGGTCGGCCGCAGTCAGCGCTGCTTCGTACTCGGCGCGGGTTTCGCGGATGCGTTCCGGCACTATCTTCCTGCCGGGCAAAAGAGCTCCGGATCGAACGCAGAGGAGAAAGTAGCAGGTGGCGCGAGCCGTTCGTCCGTTTCCTTCTACGAACGGATGAATCCAGTTGAGCCGCCACAAGCCATATGCGGCAAGCTCCGTCGACGACCAGATGTACCAGTTCTCCTGGACCGTCGAGATGAAGCGGTCCATCCAATCGTCAACCTCGTTGAAGTGAGGTGGCTTATGATCGCCGACATAGATCGGTTCTTTCCTAAATCTGCCACCGAACTGCGATATATTGGCGACCGCAACGTGATTTAGCGCCCATAATAGGTATTTATCGAATGAGACTTTCCTCAGTCCTATCTCTACGCAGTTGGTCAGCAATTCGTATTGCCGCTTCAGGTTTTGCTCCTGAATACGGTTGTATAGCTCGCTGTCTTCCTCTTCTAGGATAAACACCGATCGGCCGCGCGGGCCTCGTTACGCCGGAACGAGAGCCCGGAGGCGAGAGGCAGCCTTGCGCGCCGATTCTCGGGTGATACGCGAACCCTTCGGTGCATTCCCATAGACGAAGCTGACGAGCTGATCCCGAACTTCTTCCTCCGTCAGCGTCACCGTCCTCGCCCGTTCGAGCAAAGCGTCCAAGGCCGGTCGCGCCGGGGCGCGCGTCAGCGCGGATTTGCGTTCGGCCATGGCGTTCCTCTCATGTTCCGCAAGCGCAATATATAGCGCCCGTCTCTAACGCGTCGAGGTCCAGCGTCGACAGAGGCGGTTGCGTTTCCTACTCAGGCCTGGCCAGGAAGCGCTCGGCGAGGCGGGCGAAAAAGCTGACGCCGACCGGGAGCGCGGTGTCGTTGAAATCGTATTTGGTGTTGTGGAGGAAGCAGCCGCCCTCGCCGGGACCGTTGCCGAGCCACAGCATCGCGCCGGGCACCTTTTGCAGCATGTACGAGAAATCCTCGCCGCCGAGCGAGGGGGCGATCGTCGTCGAGACGTTGTCGCCGCCGCAGATCTCGGCCGCGACTCCGGCGGCGAACTCGGCCTCGAACGCGTCGTTGACCGTCGACGGGTAGCCGCGGCGATAGGCGAACTCGCACCCGGCGCCATACGCCGCCGCGGTGCCGCGCGCGACCTCGCCCATGCG
The DNA here is from genome assembly GCA_036268075.1 of Allostellaceae bacterium. Classification (GTDB taxonomy): domain Bacteria; phylum Pseudomonadota; class Alphaproteobacteria; order ATCC43930; family CGMCC-115725; genus DATARH01. The sequence goes on from DATAUV010000112.1 coordinate 15,974, forward strand.
CTTTTCGAGGAGGTCCTGCACCTCGCCCCGAAAGCTGCGCACCGTGCCGCCGATATGCACCTCGTCGGGGATGACGTTATAGGCCGAGCCGCCGCGGATGAACCCGACCGAGATCACCGCCGAATCGATCGGGTCGATGTTGCGCGACGGGATCGTCTGCAAGGCGAGCACGATCTGGCTGGCGACGATGAACGGGTCGTTGCCGCTATGCGGGTGCGCGGCGTGGGTGCCGGTGCCCTTGACCTTGACGTCGAACCGGTCCGACGCGGCGAGGAGCGGCCCCAAGGTCGTCGCCATCTCGCCGACCGGGATGCCCGGCTTGTTGTGCATCGCAAAGACCGCGTCGCACGGGAATTTGTCGAAGAGTCCCTCCTCCACCATCACCCGTCCGCCGCCGAACCCTTCTTCGCCCGGCTGGAAGATGAAATGCACGGTGCCGTCGAAATTCCGCGTCCGCGACAGGTAGCGCGCCGCGCCCAACAGCATCGTCGTGTGCCCGTCATGCCCGCAGGCATGCATCCGCCCGTCATTCTGCGAGCGGTGGGGAAAGCTGTTGGCCTCCTGCATCGGCAGGCAATCCATGTCGGCGCGCAGCCCCACCGCGCGCAGCGAGTTCCCCTTGCGGATCGTGCCGACGACCCCGGTGGTGGCGAGCCCGCGATGCACCTCGCAACCATATTCGGCGAGCTTTGTCGCGACGATCTCGGCGGTGCGCTCCTCCTCGAAGCCGATCTCGGGGTGCGCATGGATATCGCGGCGAATCTCGGTCAGCTCGTCGGCGAAATCGAGAACCTCGGGGATCAGCGGCATATTTCTTCCTCGGTCGGCCCAGGCGGCGTGTCCGTTCAGTGTCACACAACCCGGCATTCGCCGAAAGTGCGCGACACGCGGCGCGGATAGTCGCAATCACGCGATCATTGTCAGGGGCGACGATGAAGCGATCCCGACATCGTCATCCCGGCGCAGGCCGGGACCCCATTTATCCGCGGTTCGAACGGTTGCGGAATGGGTCCCGGCCTGCGCCGGGATGACGATGTTCAGGCTGATGCTTCCTAAAAGCTCAGCCGCGTCCTGAACACCAGCTCGGCATAAAAATAAAGCTCCGCGTCCAGCGCGCGCTTGACGTTTTCGGCGCGGCGGAAGCCGTGGCCTTCGCCGGCGAAGAGGAGGTAGCCGGTGGGGATGCCGCGACGGCGGAGGGCGTCGACCATCATCTCGGTCTGGTTCGGCGGGACGATCTTGTCGTCGGCGCCCTGGAAGAAGATGACGGGGCGGGTGATCTTGTCGGCGCGGGTGAGGGGGGAGCGCTCGCGGTAGAGGGCTTCTTCCGCCGGGTAGGGGCCGATCAGCCAGTCGAGGTAGCGGCTTTCGAATTTGTGGGTGTCGCGGGCGAGGGCGGCGACGTCGCTGACGCCGTAATAGCTGGCGCCGCCGCGGAACGTGTCGCTGCCGGCGAGCGCGGCGAGCACGGTGTAGCCGCCGGCGCTGCCGCCGGTGATGACCGCGCGCTCGGGGTCGGCGAGGCCGGCCGCGGCGGCGTGACGGGCGGCGGCGACGCAATCCTCGACATCGGCGACGCCCCACGCCCCTTCGAGCCGGTCGCGATAGGCGCGGCCGTAGCCGGTGCTGCCGCGGTAATCGACATCGACCACGGCGATGCCGCGGCTCGTCCAGTACTGGATGCCCAGGCTCAACGTCGACGACGCCGACGAGGTCGGGCCGCCGTGGCATTTGACGACGAGCGGCGGCGCTTCGCCGGCGGGGGCGGCGAAATCGGGGTTTGCGGGCGGGTAGAAATTGGCGTGCGCGGTCTCGCCGTCGCCGGTCGGGAACTCGATGTGCCGGGCGACCGAGAAACAGCGCTGGAGGTCCGGGTCGGCGGCGACGGTCGAGGATTCCTTCAGCGTCTCGCAGGCGCCGGTTTCGGGGTCGATCGCGACGATCGCGCCCGGCCCATTGACCCGGCCGGCGCCGCAGACGATGCGGCCGGCGGCCACGTGGATCGAGCCGAACTCGGTGTAGGGCAGGGATAGCGGGGTCAGCTTGCCGGTGGCGATGTCGAGCCGCGCGAGGGCCGAGCCGGTGTCCTCGCCATAGGCGCAGACGATCGTCGCGGGGCCGAGAAAGGCGTAGCTCGCCTGGCCGAACACCCATTGCGCGCCGCAGAACTCGGTCTCGCGCGGGCAGAGCGCGCGGGCGGCGCCGTCCCAACGGTAGAGGTTCCACCAGCCGCTGCGGTCGGAGATGAAATGCAGGATTCCGTCCGGCGACCACCGGGGCTGCGCCACCGACTCGCGCTCGCCGCCGGCGACGAGGCGCGGGCTGCCGAGACTCCCGTCTTCCGCGACATCGGCGGCCCGCAACTCGGTGCCGACCCACGGCATGTTCGGGTGGTTCCATTGGAGGAAGGCGAGGTTCTTGCCGTCCGGCGAGAGGCGCGGCGCGGCGTAGAAATCGGCGCCCTGGGCCAGCACGCGGCCGGGGTGCAAGCTCGCGAAACCGACCGCGACGATCGTGTTGGTGACCGTTCCGTCGGCGAGGTGCTGCTCGCGCACGCCGACCCAGCGGCCGCGGGCGCGGTCGATCACGCCGTCGGCATAGCGCAGGCTCGTGCCGGGCTCGGTCGCCGGGGTCAGCGGCTCCGGCGTCCCGCCAGCGGCGAGGCGGTAGAGGCGCTGGTCGGCGAAATGGCTGAAATACACCGTGCCGCGATCGACGGCCGCGCCGCCGCCGCCGTATTCGTGGACGCGGGTGCGGGCGTTCCACGGCGGCGGCGTCACGTCGTGATCGGCCCCGTCGCCGCCGCGCCGCACGACGACGCCGCGGCCGCCCTCGGTCGGGCGCGACTCGGTCCAGTAGATGTCGCCGCCGTCGACCATCACGCCGCCGAGCCCGATCGACCCGGCGACGATCAAATCCGACGTAATCGGCGAGCGCCAGGCACCGTAAGGGAGGGTTTCGGGCATGCTGCACCTCGTAGGATGGGCTGAGCTGAGCGAAGCCCATCGGGAAAGGAAGGTTCACCACGAAGACACGGAGGGCACGAAGGAGAAGAAAAACCAATTCTCTTAACGCAGAGCACACGGAGAATTCGCAGAGGGCGCGAAGGCGCCTCTGAGGTTGCGCGCAGCGCAGCAAATGACCATGCAGATTTTTGGCTTCGCCGGGGGCGGCACCGATTTCTTCGCGTATTCCGCGTAATTCTCCGCGTCCTTTGCGTTGAAAATGTTGGTTTTTCCTTCGTGCTCTTCGTGCCTTCGTGGTGAAAACCATCGATGGGTTTCGCTGCGCTCTACCCATCCTACGGGGGCTCAACCCTCATGCAGGCTACACCTCCCGCGTCCCGAATCCGCCCTGCACCGCCTCGGAGATCGCGATGAAGCTGTTGGTGACGTTGGTAATCTGCTCGGGCGGGATCGGGTAGGGGGCGTTGCCGGCGACGGCGTCGGCGAAGGATTCCAGGTTGGTCAGCACCGAATCCGGGCCGGAGAGCTTGAGCCGTTCGAGGTCGGCGCCGCTTTTGCGGATCACCATTTCGGTGCGGCTCAGCGCCTCGGCGGAGCCGTTGCGGCAGAAGGCGTGGATGCGCAGGAAATTCGGGGTCGAGCGCACCGCCGCGAGGGTGCCGCCGATCCCCGCGGCGAATTCGAGCAGCACCGCGACCGTGTCGTGCGGGTCGGGCGAGGGCTTTTGGGCGAGAAGCTGGGCGTGGATGCGGCGCACCGGCCCCGCGATGCGAATGAGGGCGTCGAGGACATGGATGCCGGTGCCGGTCATCCCGCCGGCCGGGGTCTCGGTCCGGTCGTCGCGCCAGGCGGCGAACCCGGCGGCGACCTCGTTCGAGAAATTGCCCTCGACGTGGAGGAGCGGCCCCATCTCGCCGCTGTCGACGCGGCGGATCAATTCGGCGATCGCCGGGAAATAGCGCTTGTCGGTGCCGATGCCGAGCACGACGCCGGCCGCGCGGCACGCCTCGACCGCGCGGGCGGTGCCGTCGCGGGTGAGGGCCAGCGGCTTTTCGCAGAACACCGCCTTGCCCGCCCCGGCGGCGGCCACGACCTCGTCGACATGGCGCGTGTGCGGCGTCGCCAGCACGACCGCGTCGATCGTCCTGTCGGCCAGCACCGCGGCGTAGTCGGTGACGGGGTCGAGATGCCGCTCGCGCAGATAGTCGGCATGCTGGGCGGGGTCGCGGGTGACGGCGCGGGTGAAGCGGATTTTCTCGCTCTTGCCCTGCACCGAATCGACGAGGGTCCGGCCCCAGCGGCCGAGGCCGACGATCGCGGCGTCGATCATTTGCCCTCGCTTTCGGCCCAGCGCGCCATCAGCGTGTTCGACGGCTGGGTCTCGTCGACGAGCTTGCGCGCCGTCTCTACCCCGGCGACCGGCAACAGCTTGGGGTCGAGGAGCCCGATCTGCACCAGCACCGAGGCCTGATCCCAATAGATGTGCTCGTGGTAAAGCTTTGGCCCGCGGAAATTGATGATCGCGATCAGCGGCACCTCGACGTATTTGCCCGTCGGCTTCACCCCCGGCAGCATCCAGTCGATCTCGACGTCGTGGGTAAAGCAGAACAGCATTTCGTCGACCAGCCGGTCGGCGCCGATCGTGCGCGACACCGGCACGAGCGTCGTGTCCTTCGGGTTCGAATTGACGAAATGGTTGCGGTAAAAGCGCGCGAGCTGGGCCTGGCCGACCCCGCCGGTCATCGTCGGCACGTGGTTGACATAGGGTTCGGCGGTCATGGTCGCCATCGTCCGCGGCACGTCGCGCAAGCCGAACTCGTAGGTGCAATGCTGCTCCCACAACGCCGCGAGGTCGTATTGCGGGCCGATCGCGCGGCGCAGCGCGGCGATCGAGCGCGTGTGCGCCATCGACGCGGCGGGTTTGTCGTATTCCGGCGTGCCCTTCTTGTGAAAGCCGGGTTTGACGCCGGGATAGACAAAAATCTCCTTGCCGCCGCCCGACAGCTTGCTCTCGCCGGCGATGTGCAATGTCATCGGCGAACCGGTGCCGGCGAGCGAGACGATCCCGACCGGGTCGTAGCCCACCGCGACCGCCACCGCCTCCTGTTGCGCCTGGCGATAGGCGACCGAGGCGCCGCTGCCGATGCCGAGCGCGCCGATCCCACCCACCGTCTCGGGCCGGGCGCGGAGCGCGGCGAGGGCGGCGTCGATATTGGCGTGGGCCGGCACGTTGACGGTGACGTAGCCTTCCTCGGCATAGAAATCGGCCGTCGCCGGGTCGGCGCCGATCATCAACAGGCCGGGACCGCTGCCCGCCTCCGGGATGGCGAAATCCATCTCTCCCCTCCGCGCTCTTGCCCCCAGGGCTCTTGCGGCCCCGACGATAGCACGGCAGGTTGGCGCGATGTGCGGCCGGGTGCGCCTTTCCACCGATGTCAGCGAGATCAAGATCGCGTTCCGCATCCCGCCGGAGCGGCCGACGCCCAATTTCGCGCCGGTCTGGAACGGGCCGCCGACGATCGACCTGCCGGTGGTGCGGCGCGACCCGCGCGACGGACAGCGCAGCCTCGACCTGTTGCGCTGGGGCCTCGTGCCGCGCTGGGCCAAGGACACGAAGATCGGCTACACGACCTTCAACGCCAAATCCGAGGGGATCGAGACCAAGCCGAGTTTTCGCGAGGCCTACCAGAAGCGCCGCTGCCTGGTGCCGATCGACAATTTCTACGAGTGGCAAAAGCTCGGAAAGGACCGCCAGCCTTATGCGATCGCGCTCGCCGGGGGCGGGCTGATGGCGCTTGCCGGGCTGTGGGAAGGCTGGCGCTCGCCGGCGGGCGAAGTGCTGCGCAGCTTTACCATCGTCACCACCAGCGCCAACCCGATGCTGGCGCCATTGCACGAGCGCATGCCCGTGATCCTCGACCCCGATTCCTGGCCGGCCTGGCTCGGCGAAGAAGCAGCCGACGCCGAGCGCCTCATCTCGCTGATGGTGCCGTATCCGGAGGAAAAGCTCGCGCTGTGGCCGGTCGACAAGCGCGTCGGCAACGTGAAGAACGACGATCCGGGGTTGATCGACAGGGTCGAGCCCGAGGCGGCGGCAAAGTAGCCCTCACCCGTCCGTCGCTGACGCGACAGCCACCCTCTCCCGCACTGCGGGCGAGGGGATGCGGGCGAGACGCCCGCGGTCCAACTTTCCCCTCTCCCGCACCGCGGGAGAGGGTGGATCCGGGCGCAGCCCGGAGACGGGTGAGGGCTACTTGCTACGCCGCCAGAAACCGCTCCACCACCTCCAGAAATGCCTCCGGCTGCTCCGCATGCACCCAATGTCTGGCATGTGCGACAGAGGCGAACTCGGCCGCCGGAAATAGCCTGCTAATGCCCGCTTCGTATTCAGAGCGCAGATACCCCGACTCGGCACCGGCGACGAACAGCGTCGGGCCGGTGAAAACCGTGCCGGCCGGAAACTCCGGGAAGCCGAGGATATCCGGCATCCCACGCTCGATCGCGGCGAGACTGAGCCGCCAGCGTGCCCTTCCGTCCTCGAACACGAGGTTCTGCAGCAGAAAGCCGCGCTCGGCCGGGTCGGGGATCGTCGCCGCCATTAGCCGGTCTGCCTCGGCGCGGCGGGTGATCGCGGCGAGGTCCAGGCCCTGCATCGCCGCCATCTCGGCGGACGGCGCGGGGTAATCGACCGGGGCGATGTCGACGACGACCAGCCGCTCGACCCAGTCGCTGGTCAGCGCCGCGACCATCGCCGCCTTGCCGCCCATCGAATGCCCGATCAGCGCGGCGGGTTCGCCGCCCAGCGTCTCGCGCACATCCTCGGCCATCTCGGCATAGCTCATCCCGTCGGCCCACGGCGAGTTGCCGTGGTTGCGCAAATCGAGCGTCACGACGCGATGCCGGGCGGCGAGGCGCTGCGCGATCGTCGCCCAGTTGCGGCCCCAGCCGAAGAGCCCGTGCAAGATCGCGACGGTCGGCCCGGCGCCGTATTCGGTCGCGGCGAGGCGCAGCGCCATTTCAGCCAAGTGAAATCGGTAGACGGGGGCGCTACTTGGTGCAATCTCCCATCATGCCCTCGACGCATTTGGGCAGCGGCGGCGAGCCCGGCGGGCGCGGCGGCACCTGGGTCGGACCGGCGGCGTGCGCAACGGGCGGCGGGGGCGGCGGCGGCGCGGCGGGTGCGCAGCCGGCGATCGCGATGAGGGCGGCGGCGCCGAGGGCAAGGCCGCTATACGAGACGAGGCGAGGGCTCATCAGGCTGAATCCATTGCAGTTTCTAGGGCTGGGAAGCTACCCCTCCCCTGGGATCGGGAACAAGTCGCATCGCGATGCGGCGATTTCGTGGCGGTGAAGGAGAGGGATCGTGAGGCCGATCGTCGTCATCAATCCGAACTCGACAGAGGCTGTCACCAAGGCGATCGACGCCGCGCTGGCGCCGCTGCGCATGGCGGGCGGACCAGAGCTCGTGTGCCAGACCCTCGCCGAGGGGCCGCCCGGGGTCGAGAGCCAAGGCGACGCCGATTCGGTGATCGCCCCGCTGTGCCGCTCGGTCGCGGCGCAGGGCAACGCGGCCTCCGCCTTCGTCATCGCCTGCTTCAGCGACCCCGGCCTCCACGCCGCGCGCGAGACCACCCAGCGGCCGGTGCTCGGCATCGCTGAATGCGGGATATTGACCGCGCTGACGCTGGGGCAGCGATTCGGCGTCGTCTCGATCCTCAAAAAGGCGATCCCGCGTCACCTGCGCTATTACGGGGCGATGGGGGTCGGCGGGCGCCTCGCCGGCGATCTGCCGATCGGCCTCGGCGTCACCGAGCTCGGCGATGCCGAGACGACCCTCGCCCGCATGACCGAAACCGGCGCCGAGCTCCGCGACCGCCACGGCGCCGACGTGCTGGTGCTCGGCTGCGCCGGGATGGCGCGCTATCGCGGCCGGCTGGAACAGGCGCTCGGGCTGCCGGTGGTCGAGCCGACCCAGGCCGCCGTGACGATGGCAATCGGGCGGGTGAGGCTGGGGTGGAAGTGTTCTTGGTGAGGACGCGCCTCCTAAGGCCCTGACGACACGGCGGCAGGCTGCAGCACCTCGATCGGGTATCGGACGAAGTCCGCGGCGTTGAAGGTAAGCAGCCGGGTCACCCGGTGCACGTTCATCACGGCGACAAGCCGCGCATCGTGGACTTGGACTCCCCTGACCCCATGCCCCACCACCAGACGCTTCCACTCTTCGTAGATTGCCGGGATGTCGGCCAGCATCTCCAAAGCTTCCTCGATTTTTTTCACCTCGGCCTGGACGATCACGGAGGTGAAACCGAGCCCGTTCCGTTCGGCGGGCCGCGTGGCGACGCTCCAGAACTCCGCGATGTTCTGCGGCGAGAAATGCACAGGCTCTCCGGATGCGAGGAGGCGCTCGACGCTGCCGACCGCAAATTCGTGATGCGGATGGCCGGGCTGCGTGCGCCTCAGCAGGATATTGGTATCAACGAGAACGCTCACCCGCGCCCGGCGTAGATGCTCTCGCGGCTGATCGCCTCGTCGGACAGCGGCTGGGTGTGCGGCAGGCCCCTGACCGATTCCCGCCAAATCCGCGCCCGGTCGTCCGGCGTGCGCGACGGTGCCCTCGGTCCCGCCTGCTCTTCCAGTACGCGCTTGAGAAGCGCCGAGAGCGGCACGCCTCGCTCGGCTGCTTCGGCTGCGTATCTCGCCTCTACATCGGGAGCGAGCTCAACGGTCACGGACATGGTGCGCCTCAAGCACAGTTCTCTTTTTGTACCGAATCTTCACCGATCTGTCCATCGCGCTGCCGACGCGTTTCGAGGCGCTATTCCCGCTCCTCCTCGCCGATACCGTCTTCCTCGTCGTCGTCGCTGGTGGGAATGCGGTAGTCGCCGTTGAGCCAGGCGCCGAGGTCGAGGTCGGCGCAGCGGCCGGAGCAGAACGGGCGGTGGCGGAAAACCGACGGCTTGCCGCAGCGCGGGCAGGGGCGCGAGGGTGGGAATGGGGCGGGCGGGTCCTGGTCCATGGGCTGGATATCGTTATCGCGGGGCGATCGTGAAAGGGCTTGGCGCGTCGCCGGCCGTCGCGATTTCGATGGTGCGGGCGAGTTTCGCCTCCAGGGCCGCGAAGGCGGCGGCGGCGGGTCCTCGCAGGGCCGCGGCGACCGCGGCCGACACCGTGAGGCGCCAGGCCGCGGCGGGCCGGGCGCGGGCTTCGCGCTGTATGGCGCGGAGGGCGGCGAAGGCGGCGGTTGCCGCGCCGTCGCCGAGCGCGGCGGCGAGCGACGGAGCCTTGTAGGGGCGCACGATCTCGACATGGCCGAGCCGGGTCCAGCCGAGAAGCTGCGGCTTGGCCGGATCGGCGGCGAGGGCGTCGCCGAGCGCCTGCCGCACCTCTTCGCGCGGACCGCGCCCTTCGAGTCCGACAAAATCGACGACAATCCCGCCGCCGAGGTTGCGCAGCCGGATGTGCCGCGCGATCGCCCGCGCCGCCTCGATGTTGCCGGCGAGCGCCGCGCGGGCGGCCGATCCGGCCTCGGGCGTGCCGGTGTCGACATCGATCATCGTCGCGGCGCGGGTCTCCTCGATGTGCACCATGCCGCCGCCGGGCAGGTCGAGGTGGCGGGCGAGGGCGACCGCGAATTCCGTATCGAGGTCGATCGGCGGGTCGTCGCGGGCGATCTCGGCGCCCGGGAAGGCGGCGCGCAGCTCGGGCACGACCGCGGCGTCGTCGGCGAGGATACGGTCGGGCCGGCTCGATACCGCGAGGGCGAGCGCGGCGGCAAAGCCCGGGGCGGGGTAGAGCTGCGCCGGCGGGTCGCGGTCAGGGGCGGCGATGTCGCGGGTGATGCGGGTGGAAAGGCGGGCGCCCTTGTCCGGCAGGGCCTCGCGCCGCACCTCGACCATCACCCGCGCGCCCTCGTCGAGGCCCAGGCTGTCGCGAAGCTGGGGGCCTTGGCGGCGCGGGGCGAGGCCGGGGCGAACGTCGCCGATCTCGATGAAGGCGGAGTCGAGCCCCTTGGCGACGCGCACGACGCGGCCGAGATGGATGCTGCCGGCGCGTTTGCGATCGCCTCGTTCGAGATGAAGCTCGACGACCGCGCCGTCTTCCATGAGCGCCGCGCGCCACTCGCCGGGGCTGGCGGCGATGATCAGGTCGCGGCGCAATATCCGTGGCCGGTCAAAAGCTGCGCGGTCTCGTAGAGCGGCAGGCCGACGACGTTGGAGTACGACCCCGCCATCCACGCGACGAAGGCGGCCGCCTTGCCCTGGATCGCATAGCCGCCGGCCTTGCCCTGCCATTCGCCGGTGGCGAGGTAGGCGGCGATCTCAGACTTCGACAACCGCTTGAAGAGAACCTGGCTAACCACTTCCCGCGACGAGATATTGCCGGTCGGGCTCATCACCACGATCGCGCCGATCACGCGGTGGCGGCGACCCGACAGCAGGGTCAGGCAGGCGCGGGCGGCGGCCTCGTTTTCGGGCTTGCCGAGGATGCGCCGGCCGCAGGCGACGACGGTGTCGGCGGCGAGGATGATCGCGTCCGGGTGGCGGGCGCGGACGGTGTCGGCCTTGGCCCGGGCGAGGCGAGCGGCGTGCAGGCGCGGCAGCTCGTCGCGCAATGGGGTTTCGTCGATATCGGCCGGGTCGACGGCGTCCGGCTCGATGCCGATCTGGCGCAGGAGGTCGAGCCGTCGGGGCGAGGCGGAGGCGAGCACCAGTTTCGCGGTCACGACCGCGGATGCTCCCCGAGCCCGTGCGACGACCCCTTGATGTGCAGGACGCAGATCAGCGTGAAGAGGCGGCGCGAGGTGTCGCGGTCGATCGTCGCCTTGTCGGCGAGGCATTCGCGCAGCAGCTCGGCGCCCTCGTTGTGGAGGCCGCGCCTCCCCATGTCGATCGCCTCGACCTGGCCGAGATTGCCGCCGCGGATCGCCTGGGAATAGCTCTCGCAGACGAGGAAGTAGTCCTTGACCACGCGCCGGAACGGGGCGAGCGGGACGACGATCGTCTCGCTTTCGCCGTCGGCCTCGCTGGCGATCTCGATCTGGAGGCGCGTCTCCTCGACCGCGAGGTGCAGTCTGAACGGGCCGGCCCGGCCGGAGGCGAGGGCAAAATGGTTGTCGTGCAACAGGTCCTGGATCGCGGCGGCGCGCTCGTGCTCGATCTCGGCGCTGCGGCGGACGACGGAGTGCTCGTCGAGGGTGATCTCGGCGATGTCAGCCATGTTTCCCTTGGGTACGGTTGCCCCGAAGCGACAGCGACAGCGCGTGCGCGTGGAGCCCCTCGGCCTCGGCGAGGCGGATCGCGGACGGGGCGAGCGCGGCGAGGCTTTGCGCGTCGCAGCCGACAAGCGTCGTGCGCTTCATGAAATCGAGCACGCCGAGCCCCGAGGCAAAGCGGGCGCTGCGCGCGGTCGGCAGGACGTGGTTGGGGCCGGCGACGTAATCGCCGACCGCCTCCGGCGCGTAGCGGCCGAGGAAGATCGCGCCGGCGTGGCGGATTTTCGCGGCGAGCGCGTCCGGGTCGGCGACGGCAAGCTCGCAATGCTCGGGCGCGAGCCGGTCGACGAGGCCGGCGGCTTCGTCCCAGTCGCGGACGAGGATCGTCGCGCCGTTCGCCTCCCAGCTTTCGCGCGCGATTCGGGCGCGCGGCAAGCTCTTGAGGTGCGCGGCGAGGGCCGTCTCGACCGCGGCGGCGAATTCGGCCGAGTCGGTGACGAGGATCGCCTGCGCGGCGGTGTCGTGCTCGGCCTGCGAGAGCAGGTCGGCGGCGATCCAGGCGGGGTCGTTGTCGCGGTCGGCGACGACGAGGATTTCCGACGGCCCGGCTATCATGTCGATGCCGACCTTGCCGAACACGCGGCGCTTGGCGGCGTCGACATAGGCGTTGCCGGGGCCGACGATCTTGTCGACGGGCGCGATCGTCGCGGTGCCGTAGGCGAGCGCGGCGACGGCCTGGGCGCCGCCGATTCGGTAGATCTCGTCGATCCCGGCAAGCCGCGCGGCGGCGAGGACGAGCGGGTTCAGCACCCCGTCCGGCGCCGGCACGACCATGACCAGCCGTCCCACCCCGGCGACCTTGGCCGGGATCGCGTTCATCAGCACCGACGACGGATAGGCCGCCGTGCCGCCAGGCACGTAAAGCCCGACCGCGTCGATCGCGCCCCACCGCATGCCGAGCCTCACCCCCGCCTCGTCGACGTAATCGATCTGGGCGGGGAGCTGTCTGCGATGGAATTTCTCGATGCGCTCGGCGGCGAAGCGCAGCGCCGCGACAGCGTCCTCGGGCGCTGCCGCCTCGCGTTCAGCGGGCGACAGGCGGAGGGTCTGCGGGGTCAGCGCGACGCGGTCGAAGCGGTGCGTGTACTCGATCAGCGCCGCGTCGCCGCGCCGTGCGACATCGGCGATGATCGCGGCGACCACGTCGTCGACATCGGCGGCGCTCTCGCGCTTTTGCGCGAGCAGTACGGCGAAGGCTTCGGGGAAGCCGGGATCGCGGGTGGAGAGGGTTGCGGCCACCGCGCTACGCGCCGGCCCCGACCGCCGCGCGAAAGCGCTCGATCCAGCCGCCGACCTCGTCGGGGCGCGTCTTCAGGGCCGGGCGGTTGACGATCAGGCGGGAGCTGACATCCGCGATGTGCTCGATCTCGACGAGCCCGTTGGCGGCGAGCGTCGCGCCGGTCGCCACGAGGTCGACGATATGGCGGCAGAGGCCAAGGCTCGGCCCCAGCTCCATGGCGCCGTTGAGCTTGATGCATTCGGCCTGAACCCCGCGCGCGGCGAAATGGCGGCGGGTGACCTCGGGATATTTGGTGGCGACGCGCAGATGGCTCCAGCTTTGCGGGTCTTCGCGATCGACCCAGTCGGCCGGCGCCGCGACCATCAGCCGGCAATGCCCGATCTTGAGGTCGAGCGGGGCATAGATGTCGGAATAGTCGAATTCCATCAGCACGTCGCTGCCCGAGACGCCGAGCTGCGCCGCGCCGAACGCGACAAAGGTCGCGACGTCGAAGCTGCGCACGCGGATGATCTCGAGGCCGGGGTCGGAGGTCGCGAAGCGAAGTTGGCGCGATTTCGGGTCGGTAAAGGCCGGCTCGGGCTCGACCCCCATGCGCCCGAGCATCGGCATCACCTCGCCGAGGATGCGGCCGTTGGGCAGCGCCATGATCAAAGGTTCGCGGGGTTCGGAAGAGAGGGGGGCGGTCATGGCTTCTCGTGGTCGGGCTGCCAGGCGGTCGGCCACGGCTCGCCGAGGTCGCGGACGAGGCATTCGATCGCCGCGACGCTCAGCCGGATCGAGACATCCGCCGAGAAGTCGAGGTCGATGGTGCCGCCGCCATCGGGCAGGCGGATCGCCAACAGCGACAGGATGCGGTCCTCCTCGCTGCGGCGAAACCCGCGATAGGAGACGCGGTCGACCTCGGCAAACGAAATGCCGCACAGCGTGCGCTCGTGGCCGCTATTTGCCCCGTTTCCGGCACGCTCCCAGCGGAAGCGGTTGGCGACCAGTACAAAGCGGCGCTCGTCGCGGTCGAAGGCGAGGTCGCGCACCGAGACCAGCGCGTCTTGCAGATGCGCCGAGACGACCGTCAGGTCGCCGGAATCCTGCGCGCGCAGCCTGATCCCGTCGTCAGGCGCCACCGCCGATCCTTTCGATCCGGGCGCCGCACGCCGCCAGCTTTGCCTCGATCCGCTCATAGCCGCGGTCGAGGTGATAGACGCGGTTGACCACCGTCTCGCCGTCGGCGACGAGCCCGGCGATGATCAGCGACACCGAGGCGCGCAGGTCGGTCGCCATCACCGGCGCGCCCTTCAGCATCTTGACCCCGCGCACCAGCGCCGAGGCGCCGTGGATCGTGATGTTGGCGCCCATCCGCGCCAGCTCGGGCACGTGCATGAACCGGTTCTCGAAGATCGTCTCGGTGATCATCGAGGCGCCTTCGGCGGTTGTCATCAGCGTCATGATCTGCGCCTGCAGATCGGTCGGAAAGCCGGGGAACGGCTCGGTCATCACGTCGACCCCGGCGATGCGGCCGTTGGCGCGGCGCACATGGAGCCCGCCGGCGCATTCCGTGACCTCGATCTCGGCCGGGGCGAGGGCGCGCACGACCGCGGCGACATGGTCGAGCCGCGCGCCGGACAGCGTCACCTCGCCGCCGGTCGCCGCGGCCGCCATCAGATAGGTGCCGGTCTCGATCCGGTCGGGGATGACGCGGTGCCGGGCCGGGTTGAGGCTGGTGACGCCGGTGACGGTGAGCCGGTCGGTGCCGATGCCGTCGATCCGCGCGCCCATCTCGACAAGGCAGATGGCGAGGTCGGTGATCTCGGGCTCGCGCGCGGCGTTGATCAGCACCGTCACGCCCTCGGCGAGGGTCGCGGCCATCAGCAGGTTTTCGGTCGCGCCGACCGAGACTTGGGGAAAGACGATCTCGGCGCCCTTGAGCCCCTGGGGCGCGCGTGCCTCGATATAGCCCTCGCTGAGCTCGATCTCGGCGCCGAGCCGCTCCAGCCCCTTGAGGTGGAAATCCACCGGCCGCGCGCCGATCGAGCAGCCGCCGGGCAACGACACGCGGGCGATGCCGCAACGCGCGACCAGCGGCCCCAGCACCAGCACCGACGCGCGCATCTTGCGCACGAGGTCGTAGGGCGCGGTGGTCGACACGATCTCGCGGGCGGCGAATTCGACCGTGCGGGCGGAATTGTCGGTCGGCGTGACCCTGACCCCGTGCTGGCTCAACAGCTCCATCATCGAGGCGATGTCGGCGAGATGGGGCAGGTTTTCGAGCGTCAGCGGGGCCGGCGTCAACAGGCTCGCCGCCATCAGCGGCAGGGCCGCGTTCTTGGCGCCGCTGATCGGGACGGTGCCGCAAAGCGGCCTGCCTCCACGGATCAGGATCTTGTCCATCGCATCGGTCCCAGACATGTGCAGGCAAACGTGCGCCGTGACTTAACAATCCGCGGCCTGCCGTGGGGGTTGCTTTTAACGAAGTGGCCGGCGTCGCTCAAGCGGGCGATTTCGCGGGGCTGGGCAGTGGTTTGGGCGCCTCGCGGGCGCGCGACTGCTGTTTGCGGCGTCCGAGATTCGCCCGCAGCGCCCGGGCGAGCCGCTCCGCGCGCGCCTCCTGCTCGCGTAGTTTCGCGGTGGTGATCGTCGGGCCGTCGGCCATGGGCGGAGGAAACGGGAGCGCGGAGGCGCTGTCAATCATTGCCTGCCGCGGGCGATCAGATGGGTCATGAACGACCCGTCATCTCGGCCTCGACCGAGCGGCTCCGACCCGCCTCGGTCGCGCGGACGGACGGGGCGGGCGGACGGGGCGGACGGACGGGGCGGGCGGGCGGGCCTGACGCCTTGCCAATCGGCGGAGGCTCGTGTATCTCCGCGGGCCGCCGCTATGCCCACGCGGATCGATGCTGCCGTAGCTCAGTGGTAGAGCACTCCCTTGGTAAGGGAGAGGTCGAAAGTTCAATCCTTTCCGGCAGCACCAGCATTTCATTCTGCGTTTCGTCGGCTAGTAGTGACGAAATCCTCGAATGATCGTGTCACTTTGCTCCATTTATGCCAGTTGGTGATGCGTGTAACCGCTTTCTGACGAATCGTGCTAATACGTCTTCACTTTACGCATCCGGCTGGGGCCAACTAGGCATCATGCACAGCACAATATCAAATCGCCGAATCACGGCGCTAGATGGCTGGCGCGGCATCAGCATCTTATGTGTGCTCTTATCGCATCTAGTTAATTTCCGATACGGAGCGCTCCTCCACAGCAATCCTCCTAACATTGCCTTTGTTCTCGCCACATGGGGCGTTGACGTATTTTTTGTAATTAGTGGTTTTATCATTACGCGTCTCGCAATATTTGAATATAATGCAAACGCAGGCTTCAGTATCCGCAATTTCTATATTCGTCGATTGTTTCGTATTGCCCCTCCGTTGTATTTGTATATTGTCTTTCTTGGGATTGTATCCGCCGCCTCGCTAATTCAGCAGGATCAATCTGGAATCCTTGCCGCCGCCGCGTTCACTTGTAATTTTTCGACATCTAAATGCGGCTGGTTCTTAGGACACACTTGGACACTTGCTTACGAGGAGCAGTTCTATCTGGCATTTCCCTTCATTTTTTATTGGTGTGGCAAGAGATTTAACCTAATAATCGTATTATTGTTTGTCATACTTCTGGTATTTCCTTTTTTTAGATATCTTCTTAATTTGAGTTCAGCGTGGCATACGGTAAGTAGTTTTAGTTTCCCCTTCTCATTTATTTGTATTGGCTCTGTAATTGCTGCCCACGAAGAGCGATTTAAGAATTTAGTTTTGGCGCGATTTTCCGTTTATATATCTTACGGAATTTTCGTAATGCTTTTCGTATTGTTGGTGGTGGATGTTAATTTTTCTTTTGCTCCTAAAAGCGCTCCAAGTTACATTCGAGTGATGGCTAGCAACATCCTCCCGATTTGCTTTGCGTGGATGATCGGAAGCGCAGCATTTAAACAAACTCGTTGGACGTGGTTTCTCAATACCCCATTTCTTCAGTTTTTTGGGATGATTTCCTATAGTCTTTACATATGGCAGATGGTGTTTACCGCCGCCCCCAATCTGTACCCAAAAAAAAGCTGGCTCTTATTTGCACCATTTATGATCCTTGTGGCATCATTTTCCTATTACGCTGTTGAACAGCCAAGCATTCGGTTGGGAAAGAATTTAGTAATTGCCCTTCGTGCTCGACATGGCGCGCTTGCTCAGACTGCGGAGAAAAATGTTTGAACTTCAGCAGACGCCCGAGTGTGGCAGGAAGAAGTGTGTCCGCCGCCCAACAGTCCCTCTGCCGCCGGACCCCGTAGGAAGTCGTCTACATCAGACATTATGCCGGGTCAGGGCGGAACCGGCTGCATTTGGATTATGAGAAGCGAGCGCAAGTCACAATACGAACCGCACGAGCTGATCGCGAACACCCCGCAGGGGACTGCAAGGCCGTTCATCAATCTGTCCTGCTTGTGGACTGGGCGCGGGCATATCGTGAAAATGTCCCCACGCCTGCGCCGGCTCTGGGGACGTTCCGCGACCGGCGAGGATCAGACGCGAGGTCATATCTGGGCACCGACAAGCCTGACGTGGCCGGGAGCTTCCCCCTCTCCGGGTTTGCCGTCGCCTACGACAAGATCAGATAGATCGGCGCTGGGCCGAGGAAGGCTTAACCGCGCGTTAAGTGTCGGCCGCGCATCCTCGGCGGATGCGGGGCGGCGGGTCTTCGAGCGGTCGGGAAATGGGCGAGCGGTCGGGAACGGGCGGCAAGGCGGTTGCCTGGGCGCTGCGTCAGGCGGTCGGCTGGGGCGTGGTCGCGGTGGTGATCTTCGCTCTCGTCGCACACCGCGCTCAGCTATTGCCGCGCCCGGCCTCGGCGCCGCCCGCGGACCCGACGGCGCAGCACGCCGAGGCGATGGTCAATACGCTGGTCTACCCGGTCGATGCGCGGGGACATGTCCGGCTCGATGGCGACGTCAACGGCGCGACGGTGCATTTCGTCCTCGATACCGGGGCGACGCTGGTGACGCTGACGGCGCGGGACGCCGAGGCGGCGGGGATCAACCCGGCCGGGCTCAATTTCTCGATGGCGATGAACACCGCCAACGGCCGCACCCGCGCCGCGCCGATCACGCTGCGCGAGGTGCGGCTCGGCCAGCTCTCGATCGAGGACGTGCAGGGGGTCGTGGTGCCGAACCTGTCCGTGTCGCTGCTCGGCATGAGCTTT
Source organism: Allostellaceae bacterium (assembly GCA_036268075.1). Lineage (GTDB taxonomy): Bacteria > Pseudomonadota > Alphaproteobacteria > ATCC43930 > CGMCC-115725 > DATARH01. Next base: position 33,679 of record DATAUV010000112.1, read on the forward strand.
CTGTCGCGGCTCGACCGCTGGGAGATGCGCGGCGGTGCGCTGACGATCTCGTATTAGGCGGGGTTCCTGTCAGGTCTCCGGCAGCGTCAGCCCGCTTTCGGCGAGCTGTGCGGCGAGCTCGCCCTTGACGCGGGCAAAGCCTTCCTCGGTGGTGGCCTCGGCGCGGGCGACGACCAGGGCGCCGGTGTTCGAGGCACGCACCAGCCACCAGCCGTCATCGGTCTTGACCCGCACACCGTCGATATCGGTGATCGCGGCGCCGCGCGCTTTCATGCGCTCGTGGATTTCCTTGACGATGACGAATTTGCGCGCCTCGCTGCACGGGAGGCGCAGTTCCGGCGTGTTGATGACCTGCGGCATCTCGTCGAGCATGTCGGCGAGGCTTTTTTCCGAGCGGCCGAGGATGCCGAGGAGGCGCACCGCGACGTAGACCGCGTCGTCGTAGCCGTAATAGTGGTCGGCGTAAAAGATGTGGCCGCTCATCTCGCCGGCGAGTGGGGCGCCGGTTTCGGCCATCAGGGACTTGATCCGCGAATGCCCGGTCGGCGCCATCACCGGGTCGCCGCCGAGCCGCGCGACCTCGTCGAACAGCACCTGGCTCGCCTTGACGTCGGCGAGGATTTTGGCGCCGGGCAGGTTCGTCAGCAGGTCGCGCGCGAGGATCATCACAAGCTGGTCGCCCCACAGGATGCGGCCCCGCGCATCGACGACCCCGATGCGGTCGCCGTCGCCGTCAAAGGCGATGCCGAGGTCGCATTTCTCGTTGGCGACGATTTCCTGGAGCTGAACCAGGTTTTCGGCGACGGTCGGGTCGGGGTGGTGGGCCGGAAAGTTCCCGTCGATTTTCTGGTTGATCAGCACGTGGTCGCCGGGCAGCACCTTGGTCAGCGCGGTGATCGCGTCGCCGGTCGCGCCGTTGCCCGGGTCCCACGCGACCTTCATCAGCTTGGCGCCGTCGTAATCGTGCTGGACGCGGTCGAGGTAGTCGGAAAAGACCACGCGCTGCGTCACTTGCCCGCGCGTGTTCGACGGCGGCCCCAGATTCTGCGCGGTCTGCGCCAGGCGCTGGATCGCCTCGCCGAAAAACGGCTTGCCCAGCAGCACCATCTTGAACCCGTTATGGTCGGGCGGGTTGTGCGAGCCCGTGACCATGAGGCCGCCGTCGACCCCCAGCGTCGCGGCCGCGAAATACAGCATTGGCGTCGGCCCGAGGCCCACGCGCATGACGTCGACGCCGCCCTCGGCGAGCCCCTCGACCAGCGCCGCCTCGATTTCCTCCGAGGTCAGCCGCCCGTCATACCCGACCGCGACCTTGCGCCCGCCGGCCGCGATCAGCGTCGCGGCAAAGCAGCGGCCGAGCGCATGCGCGTCGGCGGCATGAAGCGTGTCGCCGACGATGCCGCGAATGTCGTACTCGCGCAGGATCGTGGGATCGAACCGATGTGGCATTGGCGCGGTGTTCCTCTTTTACTCCCGTCATCCCGGCCTGCGCCGGGATGACGGTTTGATTTCTACAGATAATTCTTCAGCACCCGCCGCAGCCCGTCGCCGAGTTCCGGGTGGGCGAGGCCGAGGGCGAGGTTGGCTTCGAGAAAGCCGAGCTTGTCGCCGCAATCGAAGCGCCGCCCGGTCGTGCGCAGCCCGTGAAACGCCTGGCCGCTCTCGATCAGCGCGGCGAGCCCGTCGGTAAGCTGGATCTCGTTGCCGGCGCCGGGCCTGGTCTGGGCGAGGTGACCGAAAATCTCGGGCTGGATGATATAGCGGCCGATGATCGTCAGATTCGACGGCGCGACCTCGGGGTCGGGCTTTTCGACGACGCCCCTCGCCCGCGCCAGCGTGCCGTTGTCGGAGACGATGTCGAGGACGCCGTAGCGCTTGGTGTCCTGGCGCGGCACCTCGATCACCGCGACGACGTTGCCGCCGGTCTCGTCATAGGCGTCGACGAGCTGCTTGAGGCAGGGCGGGTCGCACACCATCAGATCGTCGACGAGGATCACCGCGAACGGCTCGTCGCCGACCAGGTTGCGGGCGCACCAGACCGCGTGGCCGAGGCCGAGCGGGCGTTGCTGGCGGGTAACCGCGACCTCGCCCGCGCGCGGCAGCCACCCCTCCATGTCGGCGAGCGGTTCGGTCTTGCCGCGCTCGCGCAGGGTCGCCTCGAGCTCGAACGACACGTCGAAATGGTCTTCCAGCGCACTCTTGGAGCGGCCGGTCACGAAATAGAACTCCTCGATCCCCGCCGCCCGCGCCTCCTCCAGCGCGTACTGGATCAGCGGCTTGTCGACGACGGTCAGCATCTCCTTCGGCATCGCCTTGGTCGCCGGAAGGATGCGGGTGCCGAGCCCCGCGACAGGAAAGACCGCTTTGCGGACGGGCTTGTGCATCGTGTCTCTCAACCGAGGGTGATCGGCGGCGACCGCCGCCGGCTAGGTATCATACTCGCGGGATAGCGCCTAGATTCGGTTAACGAGGCGCCGGGCCGCGCGGTTCAATGTCGGCCTTCAGTCCATGCCGGTGAAATGGCGGCCACTTACCGCTGCCCGAGCAGCACGTCGCGGGCGCGGTCGATCTTGCCGGCGAGATAGTCGCTGCCGCCATGGAGCCGGCGGCGCAGGCGGCGATGGGCGTCGTTGATCGCGGAATCGTCGGCGCCCGGGTCGACGCCGAGGATCGCGCGCGCCTCGCCGACGCTCATGTCGGCGCGGCTCGCGGTCGCCGTGCCCTGGTTCCCGGCCTCGGCGAGGTCGTCGAGCCAGCCCGGGTGGCGCTGGTCGAGATAGGCCTCGACGAGGTGCGCCGCCGCCGGGTCTTCGTCGCGGCACTCGGTCAAGAGCATCACCAGCTCGTCGCGGGCGAGCTCGCTGAGTTGCGAGCCGGTAAAGACGCCGCGCATCACGGTGCCGGTGACGAGGCCGCTTTCGAGGTCCTGGGTCGCCCGCAGATACGGCGTCGCGATCGGCCCCTTGGGCGGGCTGAGGCGCGCGAGGACCGGGCGCAGGCGGCGGCGCCATGGGAACAGAATCAGCAGCAGCGGCAGCCAGATGAGCCCATAGCGCTCGGACAGGATCACGCCGACGAGGAGGAGCGCGCCGAGGATCGCGACGGCCCATTCGAGGTGCCGGGCGAGCTTGCGTGGGTCTTCGTTGATGAACAGGTAGACGAGCGAGATGAGCCCGAGAAAGATCGCCAGGCCGCCGAGAAGGTAGGGCATCGCGCCGGCCGGCCTAGGCGGGCCTGAGCCAGACCGAGGTGTCGTGAAACACCCCGCCGCCGCGCGGCAGCCCCGGCTCGGCGCTGGTCAAAAGATTGATGCCGATCCCTTCCTCGAACGCTCCGTTGGGCCACAACCCCTCGACGACGATCACCCGCTTTTGCAACCCGTCAAAGGCGCGGGCGTGGACGACGACGCTGCCTTTCCCGTTGCCGATGCGCACGCGGTCGCCCTCGGCGAGGCCCAGCTCGGCCAGCGCCGCCGGATGGATCATCGCGGTCGGCCGGCCTTCCCGGGCAATGCCCGACGGGGTGTTGTTGAAGCTGGTGTTCAAGAACGAACGCGAAGGTGCTGGAACCATTCGGAAAGGCCGCTCCGGATCGCCGTCGTCGATGACCGCGACATGATCGGGAAAATCGGGCATCCCGGCATGGCTTGAGCCCATCGCCTTCCAGTTCGGGTGGAAATGGAACTTGCGGTCGCCGTGGCCGAAGCCGTTGAGGAAATGCCCGGTCTCGAAACCCGGCCAGAAATCGTGCCAGGTGCCTTCGTCGAACTGATCGCGGCCGGGCAGGTCGCTGACGTGCAGCGCCTCGTCGATGATTTCGATCGCGCTCATGTCGAACCCGCGATGGTCGGCGCCGAGCCGGTGGGCGAGGGCGCACAGCATGTCGTGGTTCGACCGGCATTCGGCATGCGGCGGCACCATCGCGCGGCCGACCTGCAGGTAGGTGTGGGCGCCGGCGGTGTAGATGTCGTCGTGTTCGAGGAACGTCGTCGCCGGCAGGACGATGTCGGCCATCGCCGCCGTCTCGGTCATAAACTGCTCGTGGACGCAGACGAAGAGGTCGTCGCGGTGGAAGCCCTGATGCACGAGCCCGCTTTCGGGGGCGACGACCATCGGGTTGGTGTTCTGGATCAGCAGGGCCGAAACCGGCGGGCCGTCGCCGATATCGCGCTTGTCGCCGCAGAGGATCGGGCCGATCCGGCATTGGTCGAGGAGGCGGGTCGACGGGTCGAGCCGGTCAAGCCCCTCGATCAGCGTGCGGTCGAGCGGCACGAGGCCGTGGTTAGAGTAATGCGCGCCGCCGCCCTCGTATTGCCACGCCCCGGTCACCGCCGGCAGGCACAGCGCCGCGTGCATCTGCGCCGCCCCGTTGCGCTGCCGCGAAAACCCGTAGCCGAAGCGGAAAAAACTGCGCCGGGTGCGGCCGAGGAGGCGGGCGAACTCGGTGATCTGCGCCGCGGGAACTCCGCTGATCGCGGCCGCCCATGCGGGGCCTCGGCCTTGCAGATGCGCCTCCAGCCCGGCGGGGTCGTCGGTGTAGCGGGCCATGTACGCGCGGTCGGCGAGGCCCTCGGCGAAGAGCACGTGCATGACCCCGCAGGCGAGCGCGCCGTCGGTGCCGGGCAGCACGGCGAGGTGCATGTCGGCGAGCTCGGCGGTGCCGGTGCGGTAGGGGTCGACGACGACGAGCTTCGCGCCGCGCTCCTTCCGCGCCTTCGCGATGTGGGTCATCACGTTGACCTGCGTCGAGACCGGGTTCCCGCCCCACACGACGATCAGATCCGACCGCGCCATCTCGCGCCCGTCGACCCCGCGCTTGGTGCCGATGCCGGCGAGCCAGCCGGCATCGGTCAGCATGTTGCAGATCGTCAGGTCTTCGCGCGAATAGCGCATCGCGTGGCGCAGCCTGTTGAGCCCGTCGCGCTGAATGAGCCCCATCGTGCCCGCGTAATAATAGGGCCACACCGTCTCGCTGCCGTGGCACTGAGCGGCGCGGGCGAACCGCTCGGCGACCTCGTCGAGCGCGTCCTCCCACGAGATCGACTGAAACGCGGCGCGTCCGACGCCTTTCTCGCCGACCCGGCGCAGCGGCACCGACAGCCGCTCGGGGTGGTACTGCCGCTCCGCATAGCGCGCAACCTTGGCGCAGACGACGCCGTCGGTATAACCCTGCCCCCGCGCCCCGTGCACACGCCCGATCCGGTCGCCGTCGAGCCGCTCGACCTCAAGGGCGCAGGCGCTCGGGCAATCGTGCGGGCAGACGGTAAAGGCGGTGTCGAGCGGCATGGCCGCCTCAGTGTCCGGGAAGGAGCCGCAATACGGCGAGGATGGTCGCCGCCTGCGCGAAGCCGACCCCGATAACCCATTTGATCGTGTCGGATATCCTTCCTTCGAGCCGAGCTTCGGTGCCCCTGATCTCTCCGCGAACCTGCTCGATTGTCGTGCTGAGGCGAGCCTCCGCCGCCTTGAGCTCACTGCGAATGTTGTCGCTGGACAGGGCAAGGTCGCCTTTGGTAGCGAGCTGCTCGTCGAAATAATCGGCGAGCGCCTCGACCTGTTCTTCGGTGAAGCCCGCGCGTTGCAGCTTGAGGATTGCGGTTGCGGTCATTATCGCCCTTTCATGCGACAATATCGGTGCCGCGCGGCATTCAGTCAAACATAGGCGTCAGGAGCCGAGATGAGTTTCGCACTAACCGGAGAACAGGAGGAAATCCGCGAGGCGGTGGCGCGGTTGTGTACGCGGTTTGACGATGCGTACTGGCTGAAGCGCGATACCGAGGGCGGGTTTCCGCACGAATTCCACCAGGCGATGGCGGCTGGCGGGTGGCTCGGCGTGGCGATGCCGGAGGAGTTCGGCGGCAGCGGGCTCGGCATTACCGAGGCGGCGGTCGTCATGCAGGCGGTGGCGCAGTCCGGGGCCGGGTTTTCGGGCGCGTCGGCGGTGCACATGAACATCTTCGGGCTGCATCCCGCGGTCGTCTTCGGCAACGACGAGCAGCGCCGGCGCTGGCTCCCGCCGTTGATCGCCGGCAAGGAGAAGGCCTGTTTCGCGGTCACCGAGCCCGATGTCGGGCTCGACACGACGCACATCAAGACGCGCGCGGTGAAGGAGGGGAACGGCTACACGATCACCGGCCGCAAAATCTGGACCTCGACCGCCCAGGTCACCGAAAAGATGCTGATCCTGACGCGCACCACCGCGTACGAGGATTCGGCGCGGCCGTCGCAAGGGATGACGCTGTTCTACACCGACCTCGACCGCAGCGCGGTCGAGGTGCGGGAAATCCCCAAGATGGGGCGGCACGCCGTCGATTCGAACATGCTGTTCATCGACGGGCTCAAGGTGCCCTTGGAGGACCGGATTGGCGAGGAAGGGAAGGGGTTCCAGTACATCCTGCACGGGATGAACCCGGAGCGCATCCTGATCGCGGCCGAGGCAGTGGGGCTCGGCCGCGTCGCGCTGGCCCGCGCCGCGCGCTATGCCGGCGAGCGCGTCGTGTTCGGCCGCCCGATCGGGCAGAACCAGGGCATCCAGCACCCGCTCGCCGAGCGCTGGGTCGAGCTGGAGGCGGCCGAGCTACTGGTGCTGCGCGCCGCCGCCGCCTACGACGCGCATGACAAACCGGAGATGGTCGGCGCCTACGCCAACGCCGCCAAATACTTCGCCGGCGAGGCGGGCGCCAAAGCCTGCGAGACCGCGATGCTGACCCATGGCGGCATGGGCTACGCCAAGGAATTCCACGTCGAACGCTATTTTCGCGAAGCCCAGATCGCCCGCATCGCGCCGGTCATGTCGCAGCTCATCCTGTCCAATATCGGCGAGCGCGTGCTGGGCCTGCCGAAATCGTATTGACGTAGCTGGACCGCGGGCGTCCCGCCCGCATTCTTTCGCCAAAGATGCGAGCGGGACGCCCGCGGTCCAGCTACGTCACGCGCTCCAGTGCATCGGCGATAAAGGCATTGACGCTCTTGCGCCCACGTGCCGCGGCGGCGGCGATGCGCCGGTGGAGCTCCGGCGCCAGCGGCCTGAAACAGGGCCTCGACGTCCGATATTGGCCCGCACCGGGTCGGCGAAGATCGCGTCAAGGGTTCCGCGGTGCTTGCCGGTCATCCGCATCGACACCACAAAATGGTGTCACATTTGCGATATGGCAACACCGATCGCTTCGGCCCATCATGGGCAAAGGCTCAGGGAGGGAACAGAGCGTGCCGGGAGATCGCCGTGTGGCCATAGCCGGGTTCGGCGCGATCGGGACGGTGGTCGCCCGATACCTCGATCAGGGGATCGAGGGGATGGAGCTCGTCACGGTCTCGGCGCGGGATGCGGCGAAGGCTTCGGCGGCGATGGCGGGGTTTGCGCGCAGGGTGCCGGTGGTGCCGCTCGCCGAATTATGGGAGGGGGCCGACATCGTCGTCGAGTGTGCCCCGGCGGCGGTGTTGCGCGAGCTCGCCGAGCCGGCGCTGACGAACGGACGCACCCTCATCACGCTGAGCTGCGGGGCGCTCCTCGACAATTACGACCTCGTCGGCCTGGCGCGCACGCATGGCGGCCGCATCCTGGTGCCGACCGGCGCGCTGCTGGCGCTCGACGCGGTGCAGGCCGCCGCGGTCGGCGAGATCGCGCGCATCCACATGACCACGCGCAAGCCGCCGAACGGGCTCGACGGCGCGCCCTATCTGGTGGCGAACGGGATCGACGTGACCGGCCTCAATGCCGCCAAGCTCGTCTTCACCGGCAGCGCGCGGGAGGCGGCGCGAGGTTTTCCCGCCAACGTCAATGTCGCCGCCGCGCTGGCGATGGCCGGCGTCGGCCCCGACCGCACCACGATCGAAATCTGGGCCGACCCCGCCGTCACCCGCAACATGCACCGCATCGAGGTCGAAGCGGATTCGGCGCGTTTCGCCTTCGAGATCGAGAACGTGCCGAGCCTCGAAAACCCCCGCACCGGCAAACTGACCGCGCTGTCGGTGGTCGCGCTGCTGCGGAAGATGGCGAGCCCGCTCGCGATCGGGACGTGATGATCCGCGTATTGCTGGCCCTGGCACTGTGGCTGCTGGCGGGGCCGGCATTCGCCGCGAAGGGGGCCGAAGCCGCGGCCGTGCTGGCGAGCCCCGACGCGCTGGCGGCGGCGGCCCCGCCCTCGCAACAGTTCGTCTAGGTCGCCTCGGTCGGCGGCGCCCCCGCGAACGGGTGGCGATACGGCGGCTGCGGGCTGCTTTATTCGCGCGGCACGAGCACCGCGACAGGAATTTACGGAGAGGTGTTGAACCGGGCGTCAGGCGTCTAGTTTTTGTTGTCCATGGCGAGCCGCGTTCATTCGCGGAGGGCGTTCGCTGATCTCCCGCTTATGCTTGCGGTCGATTTGACCGCGCGGCGGTCTCACCATTTAGGCGAGACGGCGTGCCTTATACGTCAGGTTTTTTACACAAATTCCTGTGTGCGGGACTTGTCAGCAGCCGCTGCCCCGACGGCTGGGGCTGACGCAGTTGCTGGTCGTCAACTGGGTGCTGCTCGTGCCTATCGTCGAAAGCAAGGCGGCGGCGCCACCGCCGGAATTGAACGCGGTCACGATCGACGCCGGCGCGGAGGCGATAGCCGCCTGGATCTGCTGCTGCGCAGCCTGCGCGTTCGGCGAGCTGCTGCTGGCGAAGAACACCGCGGCTTCGGCGAGGCCGCCGCCGAGGGCCGTCTGCACCGTCGCGGTCGCCGTAAGCGCCAATTGGGTAACCGCGGCGGCGAGCGAAGGGTTGGCCTCGACCGCCGCGGCGACCGCGTCGGAGAGCGCCTGTCCGCCGTCGGGATACTGCGCGATGATGGCCGCGATCTGAGACTGCGCCGTTCCCGAATCCTGCGCCGATGCTAGCGCCGGAACGCCGACGAGGCAAAGCACGACGAACAACCGCGAAAGAACTTTAGTCATCTCCGGCTCCTTGCCTCCTGCGGGGGATCAGGTTTAGGCCCGCCGCCGTTAATATTTGTAGGTCGCTCCCAGCGTTACGACATCGCGGGTAAAGCTCTGTCCCACCGCATTCGAGGATAATTGAAGATGTTGGTAGTCTAGTGTCAACCCTACATTGCGCAGCAGGTCGTAAGTCACGGTTCCGCCGACGGTCCATGCGTCGTCGCGGCGCGGGTTGCCGACGTAATCGGTATGGATGTATCCGCCGCGACCGGTCGCGCGCCACACCGGGCTGATCGAGTAGTCAGCCGTGGTCAAATAGGTATCGACCTTGGTCGCGTTGCCCCCCGCGGTCAGGAGTGTCGCGCCGACGGACTCGTCGATCCCCAGGTTTAGGGTAAGTTCCGGCAACGGGAAATAGTGGCCGCGGACCCCGAAAACGGGCGAGTTGACGGTCCCGATCGTCGAGCTGTTGAAGGATTCCGACTGATAGCCGGCGTAAACCTCTCCCTTCATCAGGCCGATCTGGTCGGTGCCGATGCCGCCGACGACACGATAGCCGGATGACCCGAGCGCGGAGATCGATTGGTCGCGCGAGTCGAGCGAACCTTCCAGGTAGGCATACAGCGCCGGGGTGAACCAGAGCCCGCCGCGGGTGACGGCGGTGTACGTCACGCCGTCCGGAGAGGGCGCCACCGTGCTGGAGTTCTTGTCGTATACGAGGTCGACCACCGAGCCGCCGACCGAGACGAACGACCGCGCGAAATTCTTCTGGATCGATGTCGCGCCGGTGAACTGGTCGTACGAAGTCGGGTTGGAGGACGGCGAGAGGCCGACGCCGGTCGGGTTGAGCGGCGTCACGGTCTGCTCGGTGCCGAGGGTCGCAAACAGATCCTGCTGGCGCGTGAAGTCGGCCTGGCCGTTGATGATGACGTCGGGAAGCGGCGTGTATGTCTCGGTGCCGCCGGCGCGTGCGGAGATGATCTGGCCGTCGCCCGGAATGTCGCGCAAATAGAAACGGCCGTCGGCGTTGCCATACAGCGTCGTCTTGAACAGGCCGCTATCCTGCTGCGCCAGCAGCGACGGAGACACCCGCAATCCGGCGCTCGCGGCGCCGCTGCTGCTCTGGTTGACGTTGGTGTCGTACATCACGCCGGCAAAGGCCGAGGGATAGAGCAGCCAGTCGCCGACGACGAGCGCGCTCTCGGCCCGGCCCGGCTTCGCAAATACGTCTTCCCGGCCGGTCGCCACCGGCGGCGGCTCGATTGCGATCGAGCCGCCGCCGATGCCGCCCACCTGGGCGACTTCGCTGGCCTGCGCGATCTGGATAGTTGACGATACCGAGCCGAGAGACAGATCGGCGCTCGGCAGCGCCGTGGCCGCGAGCTGCTCGCCCGTACCGACCTGGGCGCGGGCGTCGGAGGCCGTCCCCGCGAACAGGGCGAGGACGGAGGTCCCGGCCACAAGCATATGACGTAGGCGTAGGTAGCCCATTTGTATTTCCCCCCGGTCCCGCTTTCCCCGCTCGGGACCCTTCATCCGCCAATCCAATACTAAACTAAAAGTCGGTATACGCGACCCGTACTATCCCGATATCTCACCTGTGTTCAACTTTACGCGAGGCCGTTTCTGCGCTGTGCCGGCCTGCGCTGTGCCGAACCGCCCCCTTCGGCCAGCCACGAGGCTATATGTATCTGCGCGGCACCTTGATGATGTCCCCGGGTAGGATCGGGATCGGCTGGCTCATGTCGTATTCATGCATCTCGGTCTCGCCGGGATGTTGAATCTCGATCTTTGATTGGTCCGCCCGGTATGTGGTTCCTCCGGCGATGGCGATCGCGCTCAACACATTGAGCCCGCCGGTATAGGGATAGGCGCCGGGCTTATCCACTTCGCCGACGATATAGAACGGCCGGAACTCGGCGACGCCCACCGTGATCTTCGGGTTCTTCAGGTAGCCGGTGGAGAACTTCGCCTCCAGCTCCTGCTCCAAATCATGCTGACTGAGGCCCGAGGCCTTGAGCGTTCCGGCGAGCGGCAGGGATACGAACCCGCTCGGGTCGATCTGGTAGTCGCCGCTCAGCGAGGGTTCGTTGTACACCGTGACATGAATTTTCTCGCCGGCCTGCAGCTTTGGCGGGCCCGACGCCTCGGTCTCCAGGGCTTGGCGCTCGGCCTGGGTGACCGGTTTGACGTTGCTGGGGCCGCAACCTGAAACAAGAAGCGAAATGCCCAGCAGTGCCGGTGCCGCGAAGCGCCGGATCGACGAGAGCGCCGCCGTCTTGCGGCCCAGGCCATCCCGCATCTTCACCGTTCCCACAAGTCCATCTCCATAACAGGGTAACTCGATAGCAGCCGCGCCGGTTGCTTCCCGCTCGGCGGTTTGACGCGAGTCCTGTGCGTGCCGATCACCGTAACACACTATGCGGCAAATGTTATTTCAACTGTACCGTTACCTTGCGGGTTGTGTAAAATATAAATGTTATCAATGTATTGTGGAGCCTCTCCGGGGCGGGCCGCAGTTCGCCGCGGGAATCGATTCTCGAATCGATTCCCCAGTTCATCGGCGGCGCCAAGGTGCCAAGCCGCTGAGATTGCCCGCTTCGCCGGAGAATTTTTCGGAGTGTAAAGGCGACAAAAATCAACTTTAACGGATAACGCAGACATGCCGCCAGCCGAGTTCTCGTAACAGATAATTACAATTCGTTTCAATTTGGACACGTTCTTGCCGCAAAGTCGAAATGTCGGTTATGATACAACTCTGGCGGCAGAAAAGCGCCGTCAAGAAACCGTGCCGGTTATCGCGGCGGCCGCACGGTGGCAGCATTGTTCCCCCATCGATCTGCCGTGAGGAAATGGTCGGCGTGCGCACGCGTTCTCCTTCATCTCACGCGCGGATCAGCGTTCGTCTGTCGCCGCTCGACGTCGCGGTCGCGGCGCTGGCGCCGATCCTGGCGCTCAACCTGAGACATGCGATTTCTTTCTCGGGCGGCGCCGATCCCGCGATCGTCTCGTATAGTATGGTGTCGCTACTGTCCTCTCTGGTGGCGTTCGCGGTCTTTCGCATCCATGGCGGGATTCCGCGGTATTTCTCGCTGCGCGACCTGGTCGATCTGGCGCTGGCGGTCCTGGCCGCCGAGACGATGACCTGCGTCGCGCTGTTCACGGTTACCCGGCTCGAGGGCATTCCGCGCTCGGTGCCGGCGATCCATGCGATGATCCTGGGTGCAGGTCTGCTCGCGGTCCGGGCGATCGCGCGGTTCGCCGATCTTCGCGCGGCGGGCACTACGCCGGCCGCCGCGGCGCCCGAGCATGTGATCGTCATCGGCCTTAACGACCTGTCGGTTCTGTTCCTGAAATTCTTGCAGGCGGCGGGGCGTGGCGAGCGCAAGGTGGTCGCCGTGCTCGACGAGGCGCCGCGCTGGTTTGGCCGCTCGGTCAATGGCGTTCGGGTCTACGGGCCGCCTGCGCAGCTCGAAGCGCTGATCGGCGAGTTCGGGACGCACGGTGTCGAGATCGGCCAGGTCGCGATCGGGGTCGAGGAAGGCGAGCTCTCGGCAGGGACGATGCGGGAAATCCACCGCGTCTGCGCCGCGCGCGACATCGAGCTGGCCTTCGTCCCGAAATTCCTGACACCGGCCATGCGCAGGCAGCAGGCGGACGCGCCGCCGGTCCACATCGTGCAGACGACCGCCGCGTCGGCCGCGGGCCTCGCGCCGCCATCGTTCTTCCGTGCAAAGCGGGTGGCCGACTTTATCGTCGCGCTGGCACTGATCGTGGTGCTGTCGCCGCTCTGGGCCTTGGCCGCGGCGATTGCCTTTTTCGACGTCGGCAGCCCCATCCTGTTCTGGCAGCAGCGTGCGGGGCTCGGCGGATGGCCGTTCCAGCTCTACAAGATCCGCACGCTCCGCCCGGCCTTCGACCGCAGCGGCGCCAGCATCGACGAGGATAGCCGGCTGTCGCATGCCGGCCGCTTTCTGCGTCGGACCCGGCTCGACGAGCTGCCGCAGCTTTTCAACGTCCTCGCCGGCGAGATGTCGCTGATCGGCCCGCGGCCGCTCCTGCCGCAGGATCAGCCGCGCGGCGCGTCGGTGCGCCTGTCCGTGCGTCCGGGGATCACCGGCTGGGCCCAGGTGAACGGCGGCAAGCTGCTGACGCCCGAGGAAAAGGACGAGCTGGATTGCTGGTACATCGCCAACGCGTCGCCCCGCCTCGATCTTCGGATCGTCGCGCTGACGGTGCGCAGCCTGCTCAAGGGCGACCGCCGCCCGGAGCCGGCCCCGGCGCGCGCGCGCGCCGTGGCGGGCCGGGGGCCGATCGTGGCGACCCGGTTTGCCTCCTCCGCCCCGGTCGAGCCCTCGTTGAGCGGAGAACGGCAGCGCTCCGCCGCGCGCTAACCGCATTGCCGGCCGCAGCGGCAGGCTGATCAGAACGCGGTCAGAAACCTGACCCGCTCGTCCTCGAGCACCACGCAGGTCAGCCGCCCGGTCATAAAGGCGCCGGTATCGACGTTGATCCGGTTTGTCCGCACCTCGGGCTCCTCGACCGGGCTGTGGCCATGCACCACGAGCTTGCCGAAATTGGCCCGGCTGCCGAGGAACTCGTCGCGGATCCACAACAGGTCGTCCTCGGTCTGGCGGTCGAGCGCGATCCCCGGCCGCACGCCGGCATGGCACAGGAAATAGCGGCCCACCGTCAGCGAGTTCCGCAGCGAGGCGAGGAAGTCGACATGCGCGGGCGGCAGCGCCTCCGCCAGCGCCTCGGCTGCCGCTGCGTAGAACTTGCCGCGCATCACGTGCGAGACGTCCACGCCGTAGGAATGCAGCGTCTCGAGCCCGCCATAATGACGCCATTGCCCGGCGACTTCCGGGTCGGCGAGAAACCCGTCGAGCAGGGCCTCGTGATTGCCCCGCAACGGCACGAATTTCGTGGGAAACGGGTTGTGCGTCAGCCGCTCGATCACGGCGCGCGACGCCGGCCCGCGGTCGATATAGTCGCCGAGGGTGACGGTCAGGCACTCGTCCGCCGCGATCCCGCCGAGATCGCGGGCGATCGCGTCGATCATCCGGTCGAGCAGCTTGGCATGCCCGTGGATATCGCCGATCGCATAGAGCCGGCGCGGCTCAGGCAACGGCGTGACGGTTTCCATGGTCGATCGAATCCGGACCCAGGGCGGCTGTGACGATCTTGATGATTAGACGACTGTTTGTCGAGACGGCGATGTTTGCCCAGTTGCCCAGTAATGAGTCAACATATCTGTCGCATCTCGGCGCAGCTCTTGCTTTTCAAGGAGGAAAATCATAAGGTGATCTAGCAATGTAGTTATGAACTTTTTGTGAAATTTTAACCATGCCTGGCTCACCGAACGCGCAACACGAATTGGACGATTCCGGGCAACATGGCCCAATCAACTTGGCTCGCGACGAAAGATGGTATGCCGTGCACACGCTTCCCTTTGGCGAGGCGCGGGCGGAAGGCAATCTCGTCGGCCAGGAGTTCCGCGTTTTCATGCCGAAGCGGCGCAAGACTGTCCGGCACGCACGTCGGATGACCACCGTCGAGGCGCCGTTTTTCCCGCGCTATCTGTTTGTCGCACTCGATATGGGACGCGACCAGTGGCGGCGGGTCAATGGGACGTTCGGGGTCGCGCGCCTCATCATGCGCGGCGACGAGCCACAACCTGTCCCGTGCGGTGTGGTCGAGGCGCTGGTCGCGTCGGCCGATGCGCACGGCATCCTCCAACTCGGACCCGCTTTGCGCGTCGGCGATACGGTGCGGTTGATGGCGGGTCCCTTCGCCGAGCATCTCGCGGTGCTCGACCAGCTCGACGAATCCGGCCGGGTGCGCGTCCTGCTCGACATTCTGGGCCGGCAGGTGACAACCTCGACTCATGCCAACAACGTCATTCCGATCGCGCGGAACTAACCGCTTGGCGCCGTGCGGCGGGCGATGATCCGGTCACTGGCCGCACTCGTCCTCGTGGCGGCGGCCGCCGGCTGCGCGCCCGGCGGACAGACCGACCTCGCGGCCGCGGTCGCGCCGGCGGACGTGGCCCGCGCGATGTGCCTGCAATATCGCCACGGCGACGCCGCTTCGTGCGCCGCGACCGCGCCGCCGCTTCGGGCGTCGGAAACCGCCTATCGGCTCTGCCTCGACTATCACCCGGTCGATCCCCGGCCATGCAAGGCCGTGCGGGAAGCCTACGAGGCCGATCTGCGCGCCTTCTACGAGGCGCCGGAGCATAAATCGGCGGCGGGCGTGTCGACGCCGGAGGAAGGGGGCATGATCGGCGAGGGCCGCTATCGCCAGCTTCACCGCACCGCCGAGCAGCTCTATGTCGCGACCAGCCGCGACGCCGAGACCTTCAAGGCGGCGATCCTCATCCCCGAGGTCCGCCGCAAGGTCGAGCGGGTGATCGGCCCGGTCGATGACGAAAAGCTGCAGGCGCTGTCCGACAAATCGCGGGCCGAGGCGCTCTACTGGTACCAGTACATGCAGGGGCTCGAACAGATGGAGCCGGCGTACTAGAGCGAAATCCGATCCTATTGAATCGGATTTCTCTCTGACTAGTTGTAATGGAGCATGTTCTTATCGCAAAAGCGGAACCACTGTTCCGGAACATGCTCTAGCCGCCGGCTCCCCCGACCCGGCGCGCCCGTCGACCCAAAAGGGCATTATTCCTTTAACATAGTAAACGTTGGCGCGCGGATCAGAACAGCAGCGAGGTGGGGCTCGGGCCGCCGCTGGCGACGACCGTGGTGCGGACCGCGTCGAACGCCCAATCCCACCTGCCGCCGGAGCACGACCGGCCGTATTGCGCCTGCTCGGAGAACCCGGTGCGGGCCTTGACCGCGGGCGTGTTGATGTCCGTCGCCCCATTGCAGTTGGCGACTTCGATGACCGCGAGGCACTCGTAGAGCGCCTGCGTGATGTCCGGGTCGCCGACCTTGGGCAGCCAGATCGCGCACACGCCGTCGCCGTGATGCGACAGCGACAGCATCGGCGCCCCGGCCTTGTGCGGCAGCGCCATCACCGCGACGCGCCCGGCATACGGGTGAATAAACGCGTTCGGCGGCAGGTAGACTTCGAGCGGCTGTGCCTTTGCGCCCCCGCATACGGCGAGCAGCCCCAACGCCGCGGCCGCAATCATCGAAAACAGGCGCCCAAATCCGCGCCGCGCGGTCGTCGCATCTTGTGCCGCCGCGCCTTCTTCGGTCTTCTTGATGGTAAGCATCGCCCAAAACCCAACATCGACTTCGATGGGGGTGAAACTAGCGGGCGATAGTTAAACGAACGTAAGTATAGCTGAATTAATACTATGGGTTATCTGATGATTATTTATCCAAATATCATCTATTATTTCGATCAAATTTTATTGAGATTCGTCGCGTAACCGGTCGGGGCGCGACCGGCCTCCACGGGCGCCGGTGCGACCGCGTGAACCTTTACCCGGATCGAACCCCAGGCCGGGCCGGTTCAGCGATAAGACGGGAGGCCGACCGAGCGGTCGAGCATATGGTGCAGCGACAGCCGGTCGCCGACCGTCACCGGTTGCCCGGTCTTGCGGGCGACGAGGGTGCCCTCGGCCGAGATCGACACGGCCATCGTCTCCCACACCGGGGACCGGTAGCCGTTGCGCTTGAGCTCGGCGATCAGCGCGCTGCAGGATTTGGCCGCCCATTTCGGCGCGGGCGTCGCGCGCCGCTCGGCCCAGGCCTCGACCGGCTCGCCGGTGACGAGGCGGACATAGGCGCGGGTTTCCTCGGGCAGCGCATCGGAATCCTGCAGCCAGCGTGTGATGCGCGCGGGGCCGGCATTGTAGGCCGCCGCGGCAAGCCCGAGATTGCCGAAACGCTGGCTGAGCTCGACGAGGAACCGCGCCGCATGGGGTATCGCCGCCTCCGGGTCGCGCGGGTCGAGGAGGCCGCGCTCGGCCGCGGTCTGCGGCATGAACTGCGCGATGCCCTCGGCGCCGGCGGGGCTGGTGGCGTTGCTGCTGAACCCGCTCTCGGTCCACAAAAGCCGCGTCAGGTATTCGATCGGGAGGTTGTTCGCGCCCGCCGCCGTCTCGACGAGCCGGCACAGCGGGTCGGGCGGGGCGGCTGCCGCGGTCGGCGACGGATCGGCGCGGGCCGGTGCGATCGCCAGCGTGCCCAGCACGAGCGCAGCCGCGATCGACGCCCGGCGCGGCCAGGGTTTATGGCTCGGCATGCGCGCCGCGGTCCGCGTCAGGGCGACAGCCCGACGGCGCGGTTGAGCAGGGTGTGCAGCGACAGCCGGTCGGCGACCGTCACAGGCCGCCCGGTCCGCTTTGCGACGAGCCCCCCATCGGAGCCGATCGCCAGCGGCTCGTGGAACCACGGCGAGCCGTGCCCGCCGAGGAGTTGCACCCCAAAGCCGTGGCCGTCGAGGTTCCAGTTCCGCACCGGGCCGCTGTCGAGATGGATGAACCCCGAGCTCGGATACCACCCGACCCCGCCGCGCTTCATCGCCCGCGCCGCGGTCATCGCGTCCTCGAGCCGCGCCGGCAGGTAGATGTCGAGCGCGCGCCCGTACATATGCTGGCTGTGCTCGGCGACGCCGAAATTCGTGCGCGCCAGCATCGCGTTGGTCTCGGGCGTGCGATAGGCCGACAGGACCGTCGCCTTCGCGGCGCCGACGGCGTCCATCGCGCGGGTCAGGAAATCGAGGACGGCGACGTCGTATTGGATCTTTTCGCCGGAATGGAAATCGCGCAGGAAATACGACAGCTCCTCGAGCGCGTCCGGGATCGTGCCGCGCGAGTCGCGGTAGGGGCCGTTAAAGCGCTCGCCCGTGTGGGCGTTGACCAGGTTGAGGCGCCAGAAATCCGGCACCGTCAGCGCGCGTGCGGGCAGGGGGAACGCCGCCGCGCTTGCCGCGAGGGCAAGGAACTTACGCCTATGCATACGCCTACTCGACCCGTGAACTCGGCGGGGAGGGAAACCCGCCGCCGACCCCGAGGGATCGACGAAATGCAGCCTACTTTTGTCTAAAATATTGTAAAAGCTTGATGATCGTTCAGATTGTTACAACTTGTGTCAAACCGACGGTAAGCTACCACGAGGCCACGGTTTTCCCCATACGCGTCATATCGCCGCAGCATTGCCGGGGCCGGAACCTGAAGCGTTTACTGGTTTTTCCCGACCCGAGGTTGGGAGAGGGAGTTTGAGCGTAACCGTTCCGCCGCTGTGACGGTTACGCTGGTAGCGGGAGGCGGATTTGAACCGCCGACCTTTGGCTTATGAGTCCACTGCTCTGACCAACTGAGCTATCCCGCCCCACCAACGAGCCGCGGATATAGGCAATGGCTCGTTGGGGGTCAAGGCGCGCGGCGGATCCAGCCGCCGCCGAGGACGCGGTCGCCGTCGTAAAGCACCGCGGCCTGACCGGGCGCGACCGCGCCGGCGGGCTCGTCGAGCACCAGCTCGGCCGCGTCGGGGTGAAAAACCGCGGCGACCGGCTGCTGCGCCGAGCGCAGCTTGGCGGCGACCGGAACCGACGCGCCGGCCGGGCCGCCGAGCCAGTTGACCTCGCCGAGGGTGAGGCGCGTTTCGGCGAGCGCCGATTTCGGGCCGACGACGACCCGCCGCGCAGCCGGCTCGATCCCCAGCACGTAAAGCGGCTCGGCGGCGGCGACGCCGATGCCCTTGCGCTGGCCGACCGTGAAATGGGCGATGCCGTCGTGGCGGCCGAGCACCGCGCCGGTCCGGTCGACGATCTCGCCGGGCTCGCCGGCCTCGGGGCGCAGGCGCGCGACGATCGCGGCGTAGGAGCCTTGCGGCACGAAACAGATGTCCTGGCTGTCGGGCTTTTGCGCCACCGGCAGGTCGAACTCGCGGGCGAGGGCGCGGGTCTCGTGCTTTTCGAGGGCGCCCAGCGGGAACCGCAGGAAATCGAGCTCGTCGCGGGTGGTGCGGTAGAGGAAATAGCTCTGGTCGCGGGCCGGGTCGGCGGCTCGGTGCAACTCCGGCCCGTTGGTGCCCTGGACGCGGCGGACGTAGTGCCCGGTCGCGAGCGCGCTGGCCCCGAGGTCGCGGGCGGTGCCGAGGAGGTCGCGGAACTTGATGCGTTCGTTGCAGCGTATGCAGGGGATCGGCGTCTCGCCGCGGCCATAGCTGTCGGCGAAATCCTCGATCACCGCCTCGCGGAACCGCGCCTCGTAGTCGAGGACGTAATGCGGGATGCCGAGCCTTTCGGCGACCGCGGCGGCGTCGCGCACATCCTGCCCGGCGCAACAGGCGCCCTTTTTCCCGGTCGCGGCGCCGTGGTCGTAAAGCTGGAGGGTGATGCCGACGACGTCGTACCCGGCCCGGGCCAGCAGCGCCGCCACCACCGACGAATCGACCCCGCCCGACATCGCCACGACGATGCGGTGGTCGGCCGGATTGCCGGCGAGGTCGATATCGGAGAGCGGGGGCATGGCCGCGAATATAGGGATTCGGAGCGCGGGCGTCTCGCCCGCATCTTCCAACCAAAGTTGCGGGGCAACCAAAGTTGCGGGCGGGACGCCCGCGCTCCTGCTCACCCGTTCAGCAAATTCCGCGTCGCGGCCGGGAGGCGGACGGTGAGGCCGTCGAGTTCCTCGGTGATGATGATCTGGCAGCCGAGGCGCGAGGTCGCGGTGAGGCCGAAGGCGAGGTCGAGCATGTCTTCCTCGTCCTCGGTGGCGTCCTTCAGGAGCTCATACCATTCGGAATCGACGATCACGTGGCAGGTCGAGCAGGCGAGCGAGCCCTCGCAGGCGCCCTCGATATCGACGTCGTTGCGGTGCGCGATCTCCAGCACCGAGAGGCCGAGCGGGGCGTCGACCTCGCGCGGCGTGCCGTCGCGCTCGATAAAAACCATGCGCGGCATCAGTCGACGTCCGAGCGCGGGGCGAGGTCTTCGGCGAGGATCGCGGCCGCGAGCGCCGGGGTCTCGCCGGTCGACGGCACCTCGACCCGCAGCAAATCGATGCCCGCCGCGGCGGCGGCCTCGGTCAGCGTGTCGATCCAGGCCGGGGCCGGGGATTGGTCGACGGCGACGACGGCGTGCGTCACCGGGCGGCCGAGGGTCCGTTCGGCACGGAGCCGCGCGCCCTCGAACAGCGTCTGCCAGCGCGCCCCCGGGTCGTGCGCGTCGGGCACGGCGAGGTCGAGCGAGAACCCTTCCCGGTCGGTCAAGAGGACCGCGTTGCCGCCGACCGCGATCGCCACCTCGGCGAGCGGCCCGGCAATATCGATTCCGATCGCGACGCCTGCTGCGTCGGGATCGACCGGTAAGCCGTCAGGCTCCTCGATTTGGAAGAGTTTCAAAGGATTATCACCTTAGATTAATGTCCTTTGTCATCGCGAAGCGCCGAAGGCGGCGTGGCGATGACAATTATACGTGGAACGACTCGCCGCAGCCGCAGCGGCCTTTTTCGTTTGGATTGCGGAAGACGAAGCCGCTTTCGAGCTTTTCCTCGACGTAGTCCATCTCGGTGCCGAGTATGAACATGATCGCCTTGGGGTCGACGATCACGGTGACGCCCTTGGTCTCGACGACCTCGTCGAACTTGCCCCTTTCGTCGGCGTATTCGAGCGTGTAGCTGAGCCCCGAGCACCCGCGCGAGCGGACGCCGACGCGCACGCCGACCGAGGGCTTGCCGCGCTTGGCGAGCAACGCCTGGATCCGCTCCGCCGCGGAATCGGTGACCGACAGGGCCTGTCTCAGCGCCATTTCATACTCTCTTTCCGAACCCTGTCTTCATATTGCCGCGCGCGGACCCGGCGTCAACCGTGCGGCGCGCCTTGCAGCCGTGAAACCGCCGCGGCGAGAGCGTCGACGGCGAAATCGATGTCGCCGACGGTGTTGAAGCGGCCGATCCCGACGCGGATCGAGGCGTTCGCCCGCTCGTCCGGCATGCCCAGGGCGCGCAGCACGTAGGAGGGCTCGACCGTCGCCGAGGTGCAGGCCGAGCCGGTCGAGATCGCGATCGACGGGGCGGCCTCGATCAGCTCGGGCGCGGTCACGCCGGGGAACGAGACGTTGAGGTTGCCGGGAAGGCGATGCGCCTCGTCGCCGTTGATTTCGATGCCCTTGACCCGCCGCAGCAGGCTTTGCCGCAGCCGGTCGCGCAACCCGCGCACCCGTTCCGATTCGGCCGCCATCTCGTCGCGGGCGATCGCGCAGGCGCGGCCGAAGCCGACGCAGAGCGGGGTCGGCAATGTCCCCGAGCGCAGCCCGCGCTCCTGTCCGCCGCCGTCGATCAGCGGCACGAGGCGCACGCGCGGCCGGCGACGGACGTAGATCGCGCCGATGCCCTTGGGGGCGTAGAGCTTGTGGCCGGAAATCGACATCAGGTCGATCTTCATCGCCTCGACATCGAGCGGGATTTTCCCCACCGCCTGCGCCGCGTCGGTGTGGAAAAGCACCCCGCGCGACCGGCACAGGGCGCCGATCTCGGCGAGCGGCTGGATCACGCCGATCTCGTTATGCGCGGCGAGGATCGAGACGAGGAGGGTGCGGTCGGTGAGGGCTGCCTCCAGCTTGTCGAGCGCGACGAGGCCGCCGGGCTCGACGCCGAGATAGGTGACCCGAAACCCTTCGCGTTCGAGCGCGGCGCAGCTTTCGAGCACGCATTTGTGCTCGGTCGTCAGCGTCACGATGTGGTCGCGCTCACCCCTCGCCGCCGGATGGGCGCGGGCGAAATGGGCGGCGCCCTTGATCGCGAGGTTGTTGGCCTCGGTCGCGCCCGAGGTGAACGTGATCTCGCGCGGGTCGGCGCCGATCAGCTTGGCGACATCGGCGCGGGCGGCGTCGATCGCCGCCATCGAGTTGCTGCCGTAGACGTGGCTCTCGCTGTGCGGGTTACCGAAATGCTCGGTGAAATAGGGCAGCATGGCCTCGAGCACGCGCGGGTCGACCGGGGTCGAGGCCTGGTTGTCGAGATAGATCGGCAAGGTGTTGGCGCGCTCGGTGGGCGCCAGATTCACGACGCTCATGCGGCCCTCCTGTGTGCGGCGCGGCGGTGGAGCGCGGTCCAGGTCTCGACGAAATGCGCGATATCGGCCTCGGTCGTGGCCCAGCCCAAACTGACGCGGATGGTCGAATTGGCGGTCGCCGGGTCGAGGCTCATCGCGGCGAGGACATGGCTCGGCCCGACCTTGCCCGACGAGCAGGCGGCGCCGGCGCTGACCATCACCCCCGCGAGGTCGAAGCCGATCACCTGGGTCTCGGCCGGCATCCCCGGCATCGCCAGGGCCGAGGTGTTGGGGAGGCGCGGTGCGTCGGCGCCGATCACGACGCCATCGGGCAGCGCCGCTTCGAGCCGGTCGCGCAGCGTGCGGACCCGATCGTAGCCGGCGATCCCGGCGAGCGCGGCCTCGGCGGCGGCGGCAAACCCGGCGATGCCGACGATGTTCTCGCTGCCCGCGCGGCGCCCCCGCTCCTGCGCGCCGCCGCGGATCATCGGCGCGAGCTCGACCCGCGAGACCACCGCGCCGACCCCCGGCGGCCCGCCGATCTTGTGCGCCGAAAGCGTGACGATGTCGGCGGCGGGGTCGAGCGCGATTCTGCCGGCGGCCTGGATCATGTCGGAATGGACGAGCGCCCCGCGGCGATGCGCGATCTCGGCGATTTCGGCGAGCGGTTGGATCACACCGGTCTCGTTATTGGCGAGCATCACCGAGACGAGGGCGGGCGGCCCCTCCGCGAGAAGTGCGTCGAGGGCGTCGAGGTCGACGATGCCGTCGCGGCCGACCGGGATGCGCTCGGCGTTAGGAACGGCCTGGAGGACCGAGCCGTGCTCGACCGCCGAGGTGAGCACGCGCGCGCGGCCGGTGCCGGTCAGGGCGAGGTGGTTGGCCTCGGTGCCGCCGCTGGTAAAGGTGACGTCGCCGGGGACGAGGGCGGCGACCTGCTCGCGCGCCGCCTCGACCGCCCGGCGCGCGGCGCGGCCCCAGCGGTGGATCGACGAGGGGTTGCCGCAATTCGCCATCGCATCGCGCATCGCCGCCGCCGCCTCGGGGCGGAGCGGGGTCGTCGCGTTCCAGTCGAGATAGGTTTCGCGGAGGGTCACGGTTTCACGAATACGGTTTCACTGGGCGGCGCTCTGTGCGCGATAGGTCTCGCGCTGGATGAGGCCGCTGGTGCCGAGCACGCGCTTTTCGCACACATCGCCGAGCGACACCGAACTCAGATAGAGATGGATCTGGTTGGTCAGCTCTTCCCATAGATCGTGCGTCAGGCAGCGGGTGCGGTCGCCCTGGCAGCCGAGGGCGAGGCCGGGGGTACACCGGGTCGCGCGGATCGGTTCGTCGACGGCGACGATGATGTCGGCGATGCGGGTCCGGTCGCGGTCGTGGGTGAGGAGGTAGCCGCCGCCCGGCCCGCGCACGCTCTTGACGAGGCCGCCGCGGCGCAATTTGGCGAAAAGCTGTTCGAGGTAGGACAGCGAAATCTCCTGCCGGTCCGCGATCTCGGCGAGCGCGACCGGGGCGCCGTTGCTGTGGCGGGCGAGGTCGACCATCGCCATCACGGCGTAGCGGCCCTTGGTGCTGAGCTTCATGCCGGAGTCCTCATGCCGGGCGTCCTCACGCCAGGGGACCTCATGCCGGGGCCCTCACGACAGCCGCTCGCAACTCGGAGGCTCGCCGTCCTCCATGCCGACGCCGCGCGCCTTGGCGCGGTCGTCGGAGGCGGCGAGGGCGCGTTCGGCCTCGTCGAGCCGCGCGCGGAGGCTCGCGACCTCGCCGAGCAAGCCGTTGAGCGCACGGGCGACCGGGTCGGGCAGCACGCCGCTGACACCGTAAGGCTCGAACTGGGCCGCGGCCTCGTCGGCGTCGCGGCGGCGGGCGGCCTGGCGGGCGGGGTTGCCGACCATCGTCGCGCCGTCCGGCACCTCGGCCAGCACGACCGCGGCGGCGCCGATGCGCGCGCCGTTGCCGACCCGGAACGGCCCCAGCACCTGCGCGCCCGAGCCGACGATGACATTGTCGCCGAGGGTCGGATGGCGCTTCTGCCCGACCTGGTCGCCGGCCGGGCGCGTGCCGCCGAGGGTGACGCCCTGGTAGAGGGTGCAATCGTCGCCGATCTCGGCGGTCTCGCCGATCACGACGCCGACGCCGTGGTCGATAAAAAGCCGCCGGCCGATCCTGGCGCCGGGGTGGATGTCGATCCCGGTCACGATGCGCCCGAGATGCGAGACAAAGCGGCCGAGGAGGTAGCGGCGATGCGTCCACAGCCAATGGCCGAGGCGGTGATACAGCAGCACCTGGAACCCCGGATAGCACAACACCACCTCGGTACGGGAGCGCGCCGCCGGGTCGCGCGCGAGCGTCGCATCGATTTCGTCGCGCAGGTTCTTGAAAGGCATTGGCATTCCTATGTTACTGTCAACGCCGCGTGGCGCCGCCCCCCGGCTTACGGTGCATCGCCCGGTAGGAATGAAAGATATAATTGCCCCACTAAGCCAATCAAGTAATGCCGCGCCCGGCATCAAAGCCGTTGTCGCGGCGTTTACGATTACCCGAGCGATTTTGTCGGGTATGAACGGGATTTGCCATGCCTGACGTGATGTTCCCATGCCCGACGTGATCTTCAACGGCCCGGAAGGGCGGCTCGAGGGGCGCTATCACCACGCGCGCAAGGCGAACTCGCCGATGGCGCTGGTGCTGCACCCGCATCCGCTGCATGGCGGGACGATGAACAACAAGATCGTCTATTCGATCTACCAGACGTTTGTGAAGCGCGGGTTTTCGACCTTGCGGTTCAATTTCCGCGGGGTCGGGCGCAGCCAGGGCAGCTTTGACCGGGGCGAGGGCGAGCTCGCCGATGCCGCCGCCGCGCTGGACTGGCTGCAGACCTACAACGCCAATGCCGAGACCTGCTGGGTCGCCGGGTACTCGTTCGGCGCGTGGATCGGGATGCAGCTTTTGATGCGGCGGCCGGAGATCGAGTCGTTTGTCGCGATCTCGCCGCCGGCCAACCAGTACGATTTCACGTTCCTCGCGCCGTGCCCGTCCTCGGGGCTGATCCTGCAAGGCGATTCCGACACGCTGGTGCCGGCGGATTCGGTGCAGAAGCTCGTACAGAAATTGTCGCACCAGCGCGACATCAAGATCGATTTCCGTAAGATCGCCGGCGCCGACCATTTCTTCGTCGACCGCGCCGAACTGCTGGCCAAGCACGTCGACGGCTACATCAACGACCACGGTCCCGGAGCCGTCGCGCCCGAGGCGCCGCCGACCCGCGCGCGCAGCCGCTAGGTTTTGCTGCGGGCGCGCCAGGCCGCCCAGGCGATTCCGGCGATCCCGAACAGGGTCAGCCCGGCAAAGATCAGCACCGCCGTGCTGGCCGCGCCAATGAACTTGTCGCCGACCTCGCCGACCGCGTCGCCGATAAACAACAGCATCGGCGCCCACACGATCGCCGAGACGAAATTGGCGACCCAGAACCAGCCGCTCGGCATCCGCAACACCCCGGCGGCGAGCGGGATCACCGCGCGCAGGGGGCCGAAAAACCGGCCGATAAAGACGCTCTTGCCGCCATGCCGCTCGAAAAACCGGATGCCCTTGGGCAGCATCTCGGGGTCGCGGCTGAACGGCCACACCCGCGCCAGCGCCCCGCCATAGCGCCGGCCGATCCAGTACGACACAGTGTCGCCGAGCACCGCCCCGGCCACCGCGCCGATGATGACCGGCCAATACGGCAGCGACCCGTCCGCCATCAGCGCGCCGGCCGCGATCAAAAGGGTGGTGCCGGGGAACAGCAGGCTGAGAAACGCAAAGCTCTCGCCGAACGACGTGACGAACATGATGACGATCGCCCAATTCGCGTGCGCGGCGATAAAGGCGAGCAGCGGGTGAACCAGATCGTCCATCGCATCATCCAAGGTTCGGTTGTGCGGCGAGGGCTAGAGTCGCATCAGGATTTACCGCAGAGTGCGCGGGTCGACCGGCGCATTCGCGTCCTTTGCGTAACCTCTGCGACCTCCGCGGTAAATCGTTTCTTCAGCAGGAGCCCCCGATGCCCGATCTGACGCCGCAGCAAAAGGCCGAGCGGATTGCCGCGATCTTTCGCGAGCGGCGGCATATCGAGGTGCTGCCGCCGGAGTTGTATCCGGCGAGCCTCGACGAGGGCTACGCGATCCGCGCGGCCTATGAGGCGGCGGACAGCGCGGCGGGGCGGGGGGCGGTCGCGGGGTTCAAGATCGCGATCACGACCAAGGTGATGCAGGAGCTGTGCGGCCTCGACGAGCCCTGCTACGGCGCGGTCTTCGCGTCCGAGGTGCACCAGGGCACGGCGCGGCTGCGCGCGGCGGATTACTGCCGGATCGCGATCGAGACCGAGATTTGCGTCAGGCTCGGCGAGGACCTGCCGCAGGGCGGCGACCGCGACCGGGTCGGCGGCGCGGTCGAGGCCTGCATGGCGGCGATCGAGCTGATCGAGGATTTGCGCTACGACTATAAGCGGCTCGACGGCGCTTCGCTGGTCGCCGGCAATGCGTGGAACGCCGGGATCGTGATCGGGCCGCCGGTCACGGATTGGCGCCGGCGCGACCTCGGCGAGCTGGTCGGTCGCCTGGAGATGAACGGCAGGGAGATCGGCACCGGAATCGGCGCCGACGCGCTCGGCCACCCGCTCAACGCCTTGTCGTGGCTCGCCAACCGCCGCGCCGCCGAGGGCAACCCGCTCAGGCGCGGGCAGGTGGTGATGACCGGCAGTCTCGTCGCGACGCAATACCCGGCCGCCGGCGACCATGCGGTCGTGACGATCGAGGGGCTGGGGCAGGCCGAGGTGGTGCTGAGCTGAGCGGCGGAGTCACCGGGGCGTGGCGAATTTCTACCGGGTCATCCGCCCGCTTTTGTGGACCCTGTCGGCGGAGCGGGCGCATGGGTTGACCCTGCGGGCGCTGGAGACGGGGCTGGTCGGCTCGGCACCCGGCCCCGACCCGGACAGCCTGTCGCAAACCTTGTGGGGCCTCGATTTCCCGAACCCGATCGGGCTTGCGGCCGGGTTCGACAAGGACGCCCGGGTGCCCGACGCGATGCTGCGGCTCGGGTTCGGGTTTACCGAGATCGGCACGGTGACGCCGCGCCCGCAGCCGGGCAACCCGAGGCCGCGCGTCTTCCGCCTGCCGGCCGACGACGCGCTGATCAACCGGCTCGGCTTCAACAGCGGCGGGCTCGACGGCGCGATCGCGCGGCTCGGCGGGCGGCCGCGCCACGGTATCGTCGGGGTCAATGTCGGCAAGAACCGCGACAGCACCGACGCGGTCGCCGACTACGTCGAGGGGGTGCGGCGAACGGCGGCGCTGGCCGATTACCTCGTCATGAACATCTCGTCGCCCAACACGCCGGGCTTGCGCGATTTGCAGGCGCGGGCGGCGCTCGACACGCTCATTGAGGCGGTGCTGACGGCGCGGCGCGAGACCGGGGCGACGCCGCCGCTGCTGGTCAAGATCGCCCCCGACCTCGGCCCCGCGGAAGCCGCCGACATCGCCGAGGTCGCGACGGCGCGCGGGATCGACGGGATCGTCGTCGGCAACACCACGATCGCCCGCCCGCCGGCGCTCAAAAGCCGCGACGCGGGCGAGGCCGGGGGCTTGAGCGGCAAGCCGCTGTTCGCGCGCTCGACCGAATTGCTGGCTGAGATGTACCGGCTGACCGGCGGCGCGGTCCCGCTCGTCGGGGTCGGCGGGGTGGCGAGCGCGGCGGACGCCTATGCCAAGATCGGGGCTGGAGCGTCGCTGGTGCAGCTTTATACCGGGCTGGTGTTTGGCGGGCCGGCGCTGCTCGGCGAGATCAAATCGGGGTTGTCGCGGATGATC
This sequence comes from Allostellaceae bacterium, assembly GCA_036268075.1. GTDB lineage: Bacteria > Pseudomonadota > Alphaproteobacteria > ATCC43930 > CGMCC-115725 > DATARH01. The sequence continues at coordinate 61,392 of DATAUV010000112.1, forward strand.
GAGCGCGACGGCTTCGCGTCGGTCGCGGAGGCGGTGGGGAGCGGGGCGCGATGAGTGTGCGGCACATCACGGGCATGCGCGAGCTGGCGGGGCGGTATGACGGGGTGATCCTCGATTTGTGGGGCGTCGTGCATGACGGGACCGCGCCGTTTCCGGGGGTGCTCGATTGCCTCGAGCGGCTGCTCGCCGGCGGCAAGCGGGTGGTGCTGCTGTCGAACGCGCCACGGCGGGCCGACGATGTCGGACGGCGGATCGCGCAGATCGGGGTGCCGGACCGGCTCTACCAGGGGATCATGTCGTCGGGCGAGGAGGCGTGGCAGTTCCTCGCCCGGCGCGACGACCCGTTCTATGCCGCGCTCGGGCGGAGATGCCTGCATATCTGTTCCGACCGCGACCTCGAAATCCGCGAGGGGCTCGGGCTCGATTTTGTCGAGGGGGTGGAGGCGGCGGAGTTCATCCTCAACACCGGGCCGGCCGAGTGGGAGGACACGATCGCGGATTACAACCCGGTGCTGCGCGCGGCGCAGGTGCGGGGCTTGGCGATGGTGTGTGCGAACCCGGATTTGATCGTCATGCACGGGGGCAAGCCGGCCCTTTGCGCGGGCGCGCTCGCCGAGCATTACGAGGGCATCGGCGGAATCGTGCGCTGGCACGGCAAGCCGCACCGGTCCGTGTATGAAAGCTGCCTGCCGCTCCTGGAGATCGAGGACAAGGACCGGCTGATCGTGGTCGGCGATTCGCTGCGCACCGACATCGCCGGCGCGGCCGCGGCCGGGATCGACAGCCTGTTCGTCACCGGCGGCGTCCACGCCGGCGAGTTTGCCGAAGCGGGGGCGCTCGATCGGATACTGGACGAAACCGGACTCAAGCCGATCGGGGTGGCGGAGCGGTTTGTGTGGTGAATCCGGACCGCGGGCGTCCCGCCCGCTCTTTCAGCGAAAGATGCGGGCTTTAGAAGATGCGGGCGGGACGCCCGCGGTCCAATTTTCCGCTCGCCCGCATTGCGGGAGAGGAAGGATCCGTCGCGAAGCGATGGGAGGGTGAGGGCAGGTCGCCGTATGCGGCGAGCTGTGCCACCACCCGCTCGAAATGCGGGGCGGCCGAGCGTCCCAGCCCTTCGAGCCAGTTCTGGTCCAAAAACGAGGCCAAGGCCGGCTGGCCGAGGTCGGCTTCCCACAGAATCCCGATCAGCGAGGCGGCGGCCTCGTCGGCTTCGCTTTCGGCGAGGGTCAGGGTCGCGGCCTCGGAGGCGGCGTCGCGGTCGCGCGTGTCGGGACCGGGGCCGAGGCCGAAATCGGGGAGGCTGCGGCGCTCGGGCGGGGCGATGAGGAAATGCGCGACCTCGTGCAGGATCACATAAGCCTCGGTGCCGGGGTCGAGGGCGGTTCCGTCCCAGTTGAAGGCGCAGTCGGTGCCGTCGGGGTGCACGGGAACGCCGCAGGCGCGCGCCCAGGCGATCGCGGCGCGGCGGTCGTCCTCGGCGGCGCCGCCCTCGGCGCGGTCGGGGCTGGTCGCGCGGATTTGGGCGAAGGCCGCGCGCGCCGCCGCGTCGGTCAGCCCTTCGGCGAAGCGGTCGAGCGCCGCGACGAGCTCGTCGGGCGGGATCGGGGTCAGGATCATCGGTGCGCCGGCGGCGGCGGGGAATTGCGCATGACGCGCCGATATGCCGAAATCGCCGGCGATGATCAATGGCTCCTGGGCCTGCAGGTCCACCCGGGGGGCAATGCGGGAGAACGTCATGAGTGGCGCGCTGTTGTTTTCGAGCCGTCTCGACGACCCGGTCGCATGGTCGGCCGCGCTGTCGCGGCTGATGCCCGACCTCGACATCCGCGTCTCGCCCGAGCTTGGCGACCCGGCCGAAATCGAAACCGCGCTCGTATGGAAGCCGCCGGCCGGTGAGATGGCGGCGCTGCCGAACCTCAAACTGATCATCAACCTCGGCGCCGGCGTCGACCCGCTGCTCGCCGACCCGACGATCCCGCCGCACATCCCCGTGGCCCGGCTGGGCGACGCGCCGATGGCGCAGATGATGAGCCAGTTCGTCACCTTTGCCGTGCTGCGCCACCACCGCGAGATCGCGACGTACGAGCGCCGGCACCGGGCGGCGACATGGCATTACGAATTGCCGCTGCCGTCCTATGAGCGGCGGGTCGGGATCATGGGGCTGGGCCTCTTGGGCGGGTCGGCGGCGCGGATGCTCGCCGGGACGGGTTTTACCGTCGCCGGCTGGGCACGCTCGCCGCATACGATCGACGGGGTCGAGTGCCATCATGGCGCCGCCGGGCTCGACGCCTTTCTCGGCAAGACCGACATCCTCGTCGTGCTGCTGCCGCTGACGCCGGAGACGCGGCAGATCGTCGGCCGCGACGCGCTCTACAAGCTGCCGCGCGGGGCGAAGGTGGTGAATTGCGGCCGCGGCGGCACCGTCGACGAAGCCGCGCTCCTCGCCGCGCTCCGCGACGGCCAGGTCGGCGAGGCGACCCTCGACGTGTTCGAAACCGAGCCCCTGCCGCCCGAGCACCCGTTCTGGGGAATGGAAAACGTCCTCTGCCTCCCCCACACCGCCTCGATCGCCATTCCGGAGATTTCCGCGACCGACGTGGTCGAAAACATCCGCCGCGTCCGGGCGGGGGAGGCGCTGCTGAACGTCGTCGACCGGGCGAAGGGGTATTGAAGTTGAACGTAGGATGGGCTGAGCAGAGCGAAGCCCATCGGTAGGTTAGTTCACCACAGAGACACAGAGGAGAAGTAAGATTTAACGCGAAGGCCGCTCGGCAGGGCGCGCACCGCCGTTCAACAAAGAGACAGCGAGGCGGTGAGCCGCGGTCATTTAATCTCACTGTCTCACTGTCTCATTGTGAATCATCGCAGCTTCGCCGCGGCGCGAACGTCTTCGCATCCCTTGCGTTAAATATTACTTCTCCTCTGTGTCTCTGTGCCTCTGTGGTGAACTAAGCTGCCGATGGGCTTCGCTCTGCTCAGCCCATCCTACGGTTCGTCACTCGCTCACCGGCGGGAACATGATCGCGCCTGTGCCCACCATCACCGACTGGGCCTCCCGCCACCGGGTTGAGCTGCGGCTCAGCTTGCGGATGAGCGCCGCGGGGTTGGTGACTTTTGCGGTCGGCTCGGTGCTGGGGCTGAGCCAGATTTATTGGGCGGTGCTGACCGCCGTCATCGTGATGCAGGCGAGCATCGGCGGGTCGCTCAAGGCGTCGCTCGACCGGTTTGTCGGCACGATCGGCGGGGCGGCGTGGGGTGTGGCGGTCGCGGTTTCGGTGCCGCATCAGGGGGCGGTTTCGACCGGTGCGGCGCTGGGGCTGACGCTGGTGCCGCTGTCGGTGCTGGCGGCGTTCCGGCCGGGGTATCGCGTCGCGACGGCGACCGGGGCGATCGTGCTGCTCGGGCGGTTCGGGCAGATCGGGGTGGTAGAGGCCGCGCTCGACCGGGTGTTCGAGATCGGGCTCGGCAGCGTCGTCGCGCTCGCGGTGGCGCTGGTGGTGACGCCGGCGCGGGCGCATGGGCTGCTCGGCGGCGCCGCGCGCGATGCGCTCGACCGGATGGCCGAACTGGCCGCGATGCTGCTCGGCGAACTGGCGGCGCCGGCGGATACCTCGATCGCAATCGGGTTTCACGACCGCATCCGCGCCGCGATCGAGCGCGCCGCCATCGCCGCCGACGAGGCCGCACGCGAACGCCGAAGTCTCGTCACCGAGGCGCCCGACCCGATGCCGCTGGTGCGCTGCCTGCGCCGGTTGAGCCATGATTTCGTGATCGTCGCGCGGGCCCGGTCGGCGGCGTTGGCCCCGGCCGCCGCCGAGCGCCTGGCTGGGCCGGCGGGCGAGATGGCGGCGGCGCTCTCCGCGTATCTCTCGGCGGTCGGCGCCGCATTGGTGTCGGGCACCCTGCCGCCGGCGCCGGTCGACACGGCGTTCGATGCGTTTCAGCAGGCGATGGCCGATCTGCGCCGCGACGGGACTACCCGCGCCTTGTCGGGCGAGGAGGTCGAGCGGGTGTTCGGGCTGTCCTTCGCGCTCGACCAGATTCGCAGCAACCTCGAAGACCTCGCCGGCCATGCGCGCGACCTGGTCAAGCCGCCGCGGCGGCGGTGAAATATAGGCGGGATGTTTCGGGTTATTTCATCTTGTTACGACTGGCTGACATCATGGTCAAAAAAGCGTTAACGTCTGCGCGCCGGGCATCCCCAGCCGGGTTAGGGAGAACAGCGTGAAGCGGCTTTATCGCGTGATCGCGGGCGGCGTCGTCCTCGCGGCGGTGGTTATTCTCTTTGGCGGACAGGCGATTGCCTACATGAAGGCGGGGTATCCCTCGGACGCGATCCGGCGCGAGGCGCTCGATCGCTGCTCGGCCGCGGACATCCACTTCCTCCGCTTCTCGGCGAAGGACCGCACCGACTGCTACAAGACCTCCCATCTCGAAGGCGAGACCGCCAACCTGCGGTAAAGCCGCCGATTTCCGCGCCCCCGCGAGGGGGTGGTCAGCCTCCCACCTTCACCCCCGCCAGCCGCGCGATCCCGTCCGGGTAAGGCATGAACCCGGACACTTTCCGGCTGACGCCCCACAGCCATTTATAGTGATAAAGAAACAAGGCCGGGCGGGCCGTCAGGTAGATGTCGCTGGCCTTGGCGTAGAGCTTGGCGCGGGCGTCGGGGTCGGTGGTCGAGCGGGCTTCCGCCAGGGTCTTGTCGAGCTCGGGGTCGCAGTACTTCCCCCAGTTGAGAAACCCGTCGCAGGCGAGCCAGATGCTGAGGTTGCCGTCCGGGTCGGGCCGGCCGCTCCAGATCGCGAGCCCGGCCTGGTAGTGGCCGGCGCTGTTGTTCGAGACCATCGTCGTCGCCTCGATGGCCTGGAGCTTGACCTGGAACCCGGCCTCGCCGGCCATCGCCTGGATGATCTGGGCGAGCTGCTGGTCGATCGTGTTGTTGGCGGCGGTGAGGGTAAAGACCGGGTGCGGCGTGCCGGCGGCGGCGAGGAGGCTCTTCGCCTTCGCGACGTCGCGGGCCGGAACCGGGCGGGCCGGGTTCCAATATCGGCTGCCCGGCGCCTCGGGCTGGTTCGACGGCACGAACTTGCCCTCGAACACCGCGTCGTTGATCGCCTTGCGGTCGAGCGACAACTCCAGCGCCTCACGCACGCGCGGGTCCTTGCCGAGCGGGTTGTCGGAATCGGGGCCGTTATTGACGTTGATCGACATCATCTCGTAGGCGAGCCCTGTCGCCTCGACGAACCGCAATTTGGGGTCGCCCTCGACGGTCTTCACGTCGGTCGCGGCGAGGCCCTCGATGATGTCGAACTGGCCGGCGCGCAGATTGTCGAGCCGCACGGTCTGGTCCGTCACCGGGGTATAGGTAACCCGATCAACGGTGTAGGCGGCGGCATTCCAGTAATCCTTGAACCGCTCGGCGGTAATGCGGCCCTGCGCGACCCGCTCGACAAAGCGGTAGGGGCCGGCGCAGGTCAGGTGGTCGGCGATCTTGTCGCCGTACTGGGCGAGCGCCTTGGGCGAGATCATCATCCCGGCACGGTCGGAGAGCACGGCGACGAGCGGGGCGTAGGGCGCCGACAGCTCGATCCGCACGGTCAGCGGATCGACGACGACGACGTCGCTGATCGGCTTGACCTCGCCCTTGCGCTTTGATTCCGGGGCGGTGCGATAGCGGTCGAGGTTGGTCTTGACGGCGGCCGCGTCGAGCTTGGTGCCGTCCTGGAACAGCACGTTGTCGCGGAGCTTGAGCGTCAGCGCCTTGTTGTCGGCGGACCACTCCCACGCGGTCGCGAGCTGCGGCACGAATTTCATGTGCTCGTCGACATCGACCAGCTTGTCGCACATCGCGGCAAAGACGATCCGGCCGACATAGGTGCCGGCCTGGGCCGGGTCGAGCACGTCGGGGTCCTGGTCGAGCGCGATGCGCAGCTCGCTGGCGCCGGCCGGGGCCGCCAGCGCCAGCATCAGCAATAAGGCGGTAACGAGGTGCTTCATCTTGCGGTCTCCCGGAGCCCGGCGAGGCGGGCGCTCTCTGTCCACAGTTTCTCGCCGAGCCGGTCGTCGCGCGCGGCGGGGTCGGGTTCGGCGATGGTTTTTCCGACGACATAGGCGCCGGCATAGGGTGCGGGGTCGGGCGCCGTCGCGAGAAACAGCGAGGTCGCCGCGCCGGCGCCCGGGCGTTTGAGGAAGGGCTTGGCGATGCGCCAGCCGACCGAGGCGAGCCCGCCGGCGCGGTCGCCGATCTGCGTCCCGATCAAGCCCGGATGCAGGCAGGAGGCGACAACCCCCGGTCCCTTCGAGCCGCCGCGCCAGCGCGCGCGTGAACAGGATGTTGCACAGCTTGGACCGGCCATAGGCGGAAAGCGGCGTCCAGTCGGGCGGGTCCGCCATCGTCGCCGGGTCGAGCCGGGCGCCTTTGTGCGCGACCGACGCGACCGTGACGATGCGCGCCGGCGCCGATTCCTTGAGCCGGTCGAGCAGCAGGCTGGTCAGGAGGAACGGGGCCAGATGGTTGACCGCGAGCGTCAGCTCGATCCCGTCCGCCGAGTTCTCGCGGTGCGGCGAGATGAGACCGGCATTGTTGACAAGCACGTCGATGCGCGGGGATTGCGCCAAAAGCTCGTCGGCGAGGCCGTGCACCGCGGCGAGGCTGCTAAAATCGGCGAGAGCCATCTCGGGCGTCGGGCCGCCGCGCTGAGCGACGCGGCGGCGCGCGGCCTCGGTGCGGGTGCGGTCGCGGCCGACCATCACCACCCGAAACCCACGCTTTGCCAGCCCGAGTGCCGTGTAGAGCCCGATCCCGGCGCTGGCGCCGGTGACGATGGCGGTCGGGGTGATGGTGATCGGCGTCTCCAGCTAGGACCGCGGGCGTCCCGCCCGCATCTTCGGCCGAATGCGGGCGGGACGCCCACCTCTGACAAAAGAGCGGGCGGGACGCCCGCCTCTGACAAAAGAGCGGGCGGGACGCCCGCGGTCCAGTGTCTGCCTAAATCGCAACTATTCCGCCGCCAGCTCGTACCGCGCCGGCTGTGCCGTCGTCTGGTGGTCGCCGCCGACGGTAGTGCGCTGCATCAGCCGCTGGTGGTTCTGCGTGTCGTAGGCGGTGGCGCGGTGGAGGACCGAGCGGTTGTCCCAGATCACCAAATCGCCGGGCGCCCAAGCGTGGCTGTAGCGGAACTGCGGCTGGGTCGCGAATTCGTTGAGCCAGGCGATGAATTCGCGGCTCTCCTCGCGCGGCCAGCCGATCACGTGCGAGCAATGGGCGCCGGCATAGATCGACTTGCGGTGGGTGACCGGGTTTTCGCGCACCATGACCTGCCACGCGCCGGGCAGCTCGGCCTTCATCTCGGCGGTCAGCGCCTCGGTCGAGACGGTCTCGCGCGAGTAGACGAGGCTGTGCTCGGCGACGAGACCTTCGAGCTTTTGCCTGGTCTCGTCGTCGAGCGCGTCGTAGGCGGCGCGCATGTCGGCGAACTCGGTGTTGCCGCCGGTGGGTGGGACGATCCGGCCCGACAGCAGCGAGCACAGCGACGGCACCGCCTTGAACGAGCTGTCGGAATGCCAGAGGTAATTGCCCTTCTGGTAGACCATCCGGCGGTCCTCGGCCGGGATCGTCGCGCCGGTGTTGATGTCGAGATTGGATTGGCGGGCGAAATGCGTGCCGGTGGCCGGGTTGGCCTTGCCGGCGACCTCAAGCGGGCCAAAGCGGCGGCTGAACGCGACCTGGCGCTCGTCGTCGAGGCTCTGGTCGTGGAGGATCAGCACCGAATGCTGGTCGAGCGCGGCGCGGATTTCTCCGAATGTCGCGTCGTCCATCGGCTCGCCAGTATCGACCCCGCCGATCTCGGCGCAGAAGAGCGGGTGGAGTTTTCGGATCGTGATCGGCATGGGCGTCTCCAACTTGGACCGCGGGCGTCCCGCCCGCATCTTCGGCCGAATGCGGGCGGGACGCCCGCGGTCCAGTATTTCGTCAAATCTCGTCCAGACCATTCGACCAGCGGCGGCAGAGCTGGTGGGCGATCGCCACCGGTCCGGGGATCGAGACCTGTGTCGCATCGTCGGGGCCGGTGGCGGCGCGGTGGACCATCTCGCGGATTTCGTCGCGGTGGAACCAGCGCGCCTCGGCGATCTCGTGCGGATCGACGACGATCTCCTCGCTGATCCCCTCGGCGAGAAACCCCATCATCAGCGTCGACGGGAACGGCCAGGGCTGCGCGCCCAGGTACTTGACCCGGCCGATTTTGACGCCGGCCTCCTCCATGACCTCGCGGCGCACGCATTCCTCCGGCGTCTCGCCCGGCTCCATGAACCCGGCCAGGCACGAGAACCGCGACCCGGGGCGGCGCTTGTTGCGGCCGAGGAGCCCGTATTCGCCGCGCACGGCCAGCATGATCGTGACCGGATCGGCGCGCGGGTAGTGCTGGGCCTTGCATTCGGGGCAGCGGCGCTTCCACCCGGCCTGGTCGACGCGGGTCTCGGCGCCGCATTGGGCGCAGAATCCGTGCCGCGCATGCCAGTCGATCAGCGACCGCGCCTCGGCGAGGATCGCCGCCTCGCCGGCCGCGATCTGCGGCGCCAGCGCCCGCACGTCCACCGCCTCGTCATCCCAGCCGGGCAGCGCGTCGGTGCCGGTGATGTCGATCGCGAACAGCGCCCGGCCCTCGTTGAGGCCGAGGAAAATGAGGATCGCGCCGGCCTCGATCAGCCCGCGCCATGCCGCCACGGGCTGCCAGTCGAGCGCCGGCTCGTTGGCCTCGCGCAACAGCGGCCGGAGGCCCCGCAGCGGCAGGATGCGCGTCTGTGGATCGTCGAGCAGCCCCTTGATCCAGGCCGTGTCGGTACGCCGCCCCGAGGCGCGATCGAGCGGGTTGCCGCCGAATGTGTAGATGTCTTCCATGCGCGGGATGCTAGCGCGGCGAGGTGGCGGGGGCCAGCCCTCACCCGTCTCGCTTCGCGATCCACCCTCTCCCGCAATGCGCGAGGGGAAACTAAAGAAGCCCTCGCCCGCATCGCGGGAGAGGGGGGACCCGAAGGGTGGGTGAGGGCCCGAGCGCGACAAGGCGCTATTTCAGCTTCTCGCCCGCCTCCTTGATCATGCTCAGGTCGGCGTATCTCGACACGTCGAGCTGCTTGCGCAGAAAGCCGAGCTGGTGCTGCAGGTCCACGTTCTGCTGCAGCGCCTCCATGTTGGGGAGGCCCGTCGGGTCGCGGTAGTAGTCTTGCTTGGTATAGAACCAGCTCTGGTACTTGTCGGCGCTCTGCTTGGTCGCCTCGGTCGCGAGCTTGACCGCCTCGTCGTGATGCGCCGGGTCGAGCAGGTAGCGCAGCGCGTGCAGGTAATCCGACAGGAAATCCACCATCACGTCGCGGTGCTTGTCGATAAACCCGCCGCGGGCGACGCGGACGATCATCTGCGACCGGCCCATCGCCTCGACCTGGGTAAAGAGCGGGTGGGCAAAGGCGGTGAGGCCGGGGTCGAAGCCGAACGGCGCCGGCGACGAGGTCATGTCGATCTTTTTCTCGCTCAGCATCGCCTTCTGGTCGGGAAAGCGCGCCTCGACCACCGTCACGTCGCGCTTGTCGTTGATGTGGTGCTTCGCCAGCATCGCCAGCAGCGCCATGTCGACCGCGCTGCCGACCTGGTTGGTCGCCAGCACCTTGCCCTTCAGATCCTCGACCGTCTTGATGCCGCTGTCGTTGCGCACGAGGAACGGGTTGGTGTGATACCCCGGCACGCCATCCTGGAATTCGTCGCCGAGGACGCGCAGATCGTCCATCTCGGCATTGACGATCCCGAGCGCGAAGGTCGAGAAGGCGAGCGCGGCGGTGTCGAGGTCGCCGGTCGCGATCGCCTGCATCTCGCCGGGCGTCCCGGCGAAATGGGTGAGCTCGGGGATGTAGGTCTTGCCCGCGTGCGGCGCGAGGTCGGGACGCAGGAACATCAGCGTCGACAAATCCGCCGGCGCGACCACCCAGCCGATGCGAAGGTGATAGGGCTCGGCCCGTGCCGCCGACGCGAATGAGAGCACGGCCAGGGCGAACCCCGCCGCCAGTCTTCCTAAACGCATAACGCCTCCCTGCTTTTATTTGTGGGCAACATCGCATCATTTGGCCAAGACCGAAATGCTCGCGGTGTCGCAGAACGCGGTCGTGAACGTGAAAGGCAGGATGGGTAGAGCGGAGCGAAACCCGTCGAAAGGTCAGGTTCACCACGGAGACACAGAGGACACGGAGAAAAACCAACTCTTTTGACGCAGAGGACGCGGAGGTTTACGCAGAGGACGCGAAGGCGCCCGAGAAACGGCGCGCAGCGCCATTCAATTCGCAACGAGGCGGTCAGACGGTGAGGTTGGGCGACTATCCCTCGTCGTCCCATCGTAATCTATTGCGGCTTCGCCGCGGTACAGGCGCCTTCGCGTCCTCTGCGCAAACCTCCGCGTCCTCTGCGTCAAAAGAGTTGGTTTTTCTTATCCTCCGTGCCCTCCGTGTCTCCGTGGTGAAACAAACCCGACGGGTTTCGCTCCGCTCTACCCATCCTACGGGGTATACCGAGGATGGCAGCGCGGGTAGGGGTCATGGAATTCGGCATCTTTCACGAATTTTTGTCGATCAAGTCGGCGTCGCAGGCGGCGGCGTTCGCGGAATCGTTCGCGCAGATTGCGGCGGCGGAGGAATGGGGGCTCGACGTGCTGTGGCTCGCCGAGATCCACATGAACCCGCAACGCTCCTTGCTCTCGGCGCCGCTCACCGTCGCGAGCGCGATCGCGGCGCGCACCAGCCGGATCAAGATCGGCACGGCGGTGCAGATATTGCCGCTCGGCCACCCGCTCCGCCTCGCCGAGGAAACCGCGACGATCGACCAGATCAGCAACGGGCGCCTCATTTTCGGTGTCGGCCGCAGCGCCTTTCCGCGTGCCTACCAGGCCTATGGCATCTCGTACCAGGAAAGCACCGAGCGCTTCGCCGAAAGCCTCGACATCATCAAGAAGGCGTGGACCGAGCCGGTGTGCTCGCATCGCGGCCGTTACTACGAGTTCGACAATTTCACCCTGGTGCCGCGCCCGGTGCAGACCCCGCACCCGCCGATCCGCATCGCCGCCAGCCAGGACGAGACCTATGGCGCGATCGGCGCCGCCGGATACCCGCTGTTCTCGGCGGTGCGCGCGAGCCCGCTGGGCGACCTGCCCCGTCACGGCAAGGATTACCGGGAGGGCTGGGCGTCGGGCGGGCATCCGGGGCGCGGCGAGATGTATTTGCAGGTGCCGATCTATGTCGGCGAAACCCGCGAGGCCGCCCTCCGCGACGCCGAGGAGGGGATGATGCAGTTCTCCCGCTATCGCCCCGACCTCGTCCGCGGCCCGATGAATTACGAGCAGGTGTGCCGGGAAAAGGGCATCGTCGGCACCCCCGACATGGTCGCCGAGCGCATCGCCGAGTTGCGCGAGACCGCCGGCATCGACGGCGTCTCCGCCGAGATCAACCCCGGCAGCCACCTGTCGCACGAGCAGGTCCTCCGCTCGCTCCGGCTCTACTGCCAGGAGGTCATGCCGCGGTTCAAGTGACGATGGTCGAGTGACGATGGTCAAGTGACGCTGGCTCTCGCGATCCTGTGCGTCGCGGCGGCGGTCGGCGGGCTGCTGGCGATCCCGTTTTTGCGCGGGAAGGGCGTGCGGCGGGCGCATTGGACGGTGGCCCTCGGACATGGGCTGACCGGCGCGGCCGGGCTCGGCGTGCTGGTGGTTGTGTTGTGGCGCGGCGTGCCGGCGAGCGGGATGGGGACGGCCGGGTTCGGGCCGGGGGCGGCGGTGCTGCTGGGGCTGGCCTTGATGCTTGGGGTTGCGATCGCGCTGCTGTCGTTTGCGCGGCGGCCGGCGGCGACGCTGGTGGCGGTGCATGCGAGCCTCGCGGTCGCCGGCATCGTCGTGCTGTGGGTGCTGGCGAGCGTCGGCTAATCTGTCGTTGCGAAGAGCGCAGCGACGCGGCAATCCCCATCCGGGGAGTCTCCTGCGGAGGGGGATTGCCGCGTCGCCCCGTGGGCTCCTCGCAACGACAGCCTCAGATCACCCCAGCACGGCGACGAAATCGCAAGTGACCATCGACGGGCCGCCGCCGCCCGAGTTGAGGGTGTGGCGGGCCGGGCGGGAATTCGCGTCGGGGAACATCTTGACCCACTCGTCGTTGAGCGCGGCGCGGCCCGCGGCCTGGTCCTGGACGTAGAACGTGACCTTGATGATGTTGTCGGGCGAGCCCCCGGCCGCCTCGATCGCCCGGCGGATATGGGTGAAGATGTTGGCGACTTGGCCCGCGAGCGTCGGCGGATAGTTGCGCGTGCCGGGATCAACCCCGCTGATCACGCTCGACATCATCAAATTCCCGATCCGGCTCGCATTCGGGATCGGGTTCGAGTGGGCGAAGCCGGGGAAATTGACGCTTTGGCGCTTGGGCATGAGCGAGTCCTTCGGAGGGTGGATGGTTGTTGTGTCATTCGCGTCGTGCCTTCTTCGCCGAGCGGACGTTGCGCGTCGTTCGGCAAGTTGCCGGATGCGTTCCTCGTAAATCTCGTCGCGATTAAAGCAGCCGGCACCGAGTGGCGATCCTTCTTTCATGATTGCCAACATCCGGTTACGTGTCGCTTCTTGGTCGGCAGTTAGAGTCCGGCGGGTGGTGTCGATCTTCTTCATCGGCGGCATGTAGCACGCCGGCCGCTCGAGTTAAAGCGAGGCGACCGGGCTGTCGCCCCTACCGCGCCAGGCTGTAGCGGAGCGTCACCGAGACGTCGAGGTAGGACACGGTGAGGCCGGCGGGGAAGGCGGGGAGGGTGGCGCTTTGCAGCATCTCGTCGATGCTCTGGTCGAGGTCGGGGTAGCCGGTACCCTTCGAGAGGCCGAAGCTGAGCACGCGGCCCGACGAATCGACGCGGAAATGGACGATGGCGCTGCCCTGCTCGGCGTTGTCGCGGGCGCTGGTGGGGTAGCGCTTGTGGCTTTCGAACCAGCCGCTGAGCATTGCCCGGTAATGCGCGGCGAGATCGGGGTTGGGCGCGGGCGGAGCCGGCGGTGCGTAGGCGGCCGGGGCACGCGCCTGCGCCGGGGCCGGCGAAGGCAGCGCCGGCGGAAGGTCGGCGAGCCGGGGCTGCGGCGGCTCGGGGCGGCGCAGCACGGGCCTGGGCGGCGGCTTCGGCTTGACCACCGGCTTTGGCGGCGGGGGCGGCGGCTCGCGGGCGGTGACGACCGGGACCTCTGGCTCGCGCGCGACCGGCGCCTCGGCCGCGGTGACGGCCTGGACGGGCTCGGGCGGGACCGGCGGCGCCGTCTCGGGCGGCGGCTGGACCGCCTCGACCGGCACGACCTCCTCCGTCGGCTGGCTCATGGCGATCTCGAAGCCCTTGGGCGGCGGCACGTCGCGCGGCGGCGGCAGGGTATTGGCGAGCCAGACCAGAAGGGCCAGCGCCGCGGCGTGCAGCGTGACCGAGCCGGCGAGTCCCAGGGGCATCCGGTTCATTTCGTTGCCGTAGACGCCTCGGCGAGGAGCGACACCTTGGAAAACCCGGCCGCGTTGACGGCGCCGAGCAGGTCCATGAGCTGCGCGTATTGGATCGTGCGGTCGCCGCGGACATAGACGATCCGGCTGGGGTCGGCGGCGGCGAGCGCGGCGAGGCGCTGCTTCATCTCGCCGCCCGGCACCTTGTCGTCGGCGATAAAGGTGTCGCCGTCCTTGTTGATCGTGACGATGACCGGCTGCCGCGGCTTGGTGATCTCGGCGGCGCTGGTCTTCGGCAGGTTGACGGGCACCCCGACCGTCAGCAGCGGCGCCGCGACCATGAAGATCACCAGCAGCACCAGCATCACGTCGACCATCGGCGTGACGTTGATCTCGCTCAGCGGCTTATAGGAATAGGTGTCGTCGCCGCTTTCGCCCGAGGGGGGCAGCCTCATCGCCATCGCTCACGCAGCCCGGCAGAGGAGCGCGCCGGAGCGGCCGATCAGCCCCTGCAGGCGCCCTGCGAGCCGCCCGATCTCGACCGTGAACTTGTTGTAGGCGACGACCGCCGGGATCGCCGCGGCGAGCCCCATCGCGGTCGCGAAGAGGGCCTCGGCGATGCCGGGGGCGACGACCGCGAGGCTCGTGTTGTTGGCCGCGGCGATCGAGGCAAAGCTGTGCATGATCCCCCAGACCGTGCCGAAGAGGCCGACAAACGGCGCCGCCGAGCCCAGCGTCGCGAGAAACGGCAGGCGCAGCTCGAGCCGGCGCAATTCGCCGTTGAGCGCGAGGCGCATCGCCCGCTCGATGCGCTCGCGCCGCTCGCCGGCGCTTTCGCCGTCGTCGGGCGCGGCCTGCGCGTATTCGTCGAACCCCGCGGCGAGGACGTTGCGCAGCGGGTGCGCGGCTCCGGAATCGGCGGCCGCGGCGAGATCGCGCGCGTCGCGCGCGGCTGCGGCGCGCTCCTCGTAGCCGCGGGCGATCCGGCTCGCCGCGCCGAGGTTGAGCAGCTTGTCGATGATGACACCCCAGCTCCACACCGAGGCGGCGAAAAGCAGGATCATCACGCCTTTGACGACCGGGTCCGCGTTCATGAACAAGGCTACGATCGACAGGGAAGATGCCGCTTCGTTCACGGGCGTGCCTCTCGCTATTTCAATAGCTTGATCGGGAGTTTCGAGGTCACCGAGAGGCGCCCGACGCAATCGGCGACCGCCTTGTCGGCGGCGCGGCAATCGAGCACGTCGTTGACGAGGATGCTGCCGATCCCGCCGCAGCCGGTGTCGGGGATGTCGAAGATCTTGACGCTGGTCTTGTCGGCGCGCAGCGGCGCGACGTCGGCGGCGAGCCGCCTGGTGATCGTGCCGCCCTTGTCGAAGACGACGAGGTCGAGCTTGAAGCTGCTGAACGTCTCGGGACCGGGATTGGCGATCACGAACGAGGCGCGGCAGCTTGGCCCCTGCTCGTCGACGCGGTTGAGCTCGATGCCGATCGGCTGGTTGGCCGCAAGGGCCGTGCCCGCCGCCAGCCCCGCCTTAATGAGCCCCACCATCACGGCGGCGCTCAAGCCGAAACCAACCCGTTTGATCCGACGCAACATAAAGCCTCGCCGCGCGACCGTGCGCTGCCAGCGACAATACTGCAAATCATTTGCAGCAGAAAGCGAGGCAGGGGCGGGAGGCAAGGAGGAAGCCGCGAGCGAAGGAGCGGTCGCCGGCGGCCCCTCAATCGGTCTTCTCCCTGCCCTCGCGGGGCGTGGAGGACCTACTTCCCGTCGCGGTCGAGCGCGGCCTTCATCTCGGTCGGGTCGACCTTGATCTCGACGCCGGCGCGTTCCTTCTGAAGCTGCATCGCGACGCGGGAATCGCGGCCGTCCCAGCCGCGGTTGAGCGCCGCGGTCAACTCGCCATGCGCGAGGTTGGCCATCGGCATCGGCACCTTCAATTCGCGCGCGAGCTCGGTGGCGAGGGTCACGTCCTTGTGCGCGAGGCGCAGCGCGAAATCGGGCGGGTCATAGCTGTCGATCAGGAAATGGTCGGCGAGCGCGTCGAAGGTGCGGCGCCGGCCGCCGGCGCCCTGGCGCACCGCCTCCCACAGCGCGAGCGGCTCGACGCCGGCCTTGACCCCCATCGTGAACACTTCGGCGAGGCAGGTCTGGATCGCGTAGCCGGCGCAGTTATGCACGAGCTTCGCCACTGACCCGGCGCCGATCGGGCCGATATAGCGCGCGGCGTCGCCGATCGCGTCGAGCACCTTTTTGTGCCGGTTGAACTGCTGCTCGTCGCCGCCGATCCACAGCGCCAGCCGCCCCGACGCCGCACCCTTGGGCCCGCCGCTGACCGGCGCGTCGAGCATGTAGACGTTCTTTTCGGCAAAGGCCGCGTTGATCTCGCGCACGAGCGTCGGCGAGTTGGTCGAGAGGTCGAAATAGGCGGTGTCGGGCTTCATCCCGGCGAGGAGCCCGTTGGGGCCGAGCGTGACCGCCCTGACCTCCGGCGGGCCGGGCAGCGAGGTGAAGATGACCTCGCATTGCTCGGCGAGCGCCTTGGGGCTGTCGGCCCAGATGGCGCCGGCGGCCATGTGGCGCTCGGCGGCGGCGCGGCGGATGTCGTGGACGACCAGCTCGTACCCCGCCTTTTGCAGGTTCGCCGCCATGCTCGCACCCATCGTGCCGAGCCCGATGAAACCGACCTTCATTGCCCTCTCCCTTGATCTGAATTCCGCAGCCCGACTCTCCCACGCCTGTCGCGCGGGTCAACCGGCAAGAACAAAAAAGAAATCCCGGAAGAGGTTTCCCTCTTCCGGGTTGGTAGCGAGGCCCGCCCCCGAAGGAGCGGGCCCGGTCTTGGTTAGCTGAAGCCCGGTCCTGGTTAGCTGAAGAAGGTGTTGTCCACCGAGGCGATGCCCTTCAGCAGGATGGTCGAGCCGCCGGTCAGTGTGACCAGTGTGTCCTGACCGTTGGGCTGGAGGACACTGCTGGCCACGGTGTGACCCGTTGCCGAGATGTCGATCCGGTCGCCTTGCGTCTGGTCGAACCCAACCACCGTGTCGTTGTAGGTGTGGTTGGTGTCCTGGATCGTGGAGCCCGCTCCGTTGAAGGTGATGGACGCGTTTCCGTCACCCAGCACGGTGTCGTTGGTACCCGACGTGTAGACCGTGTCGCTTCCGGTGCCCGGGTCGATCAGCGCGTTGTTGCCGACCACCCCGATCAGGTTGCCGCCGCTCACGCCGCCGGAGACGTTTTCGTTGTTGCCGACCGCCCACAACGTGTCGCTGCCAGGTCCGCCAGTCAGCGTGTCGTTGTCGCCGATGATGCCGAACAGGCTGTTGCTCGTCGTGCCGCTGGCCGAGACGCTGTCGCCGACCGACCAGATCGTGTCGTTGCCGGTGCTGCCGCCGGACAGCTGGTTCTGGTCGCCGATGACCCCGATCAGCGCCGGGAAGCCGCTGTCGCCGGTGACGTTCAGGTTGTTCCCGCTGAAGATCTGCGGGCTTGAGGGCGTGCTCCCGACGCCGGAGACGGTGTCGTTATTGCCCGAGCCCCAGATCGTATCGCCAGGCCCCGTGCCGCCGCTGAAGATGCCGGACGCACCCGAGGCACCGGACGCGCCAGTGGCTCCTGTCGCACCCGTCGCTCCGGTGGCACCCGTCGCTCCGGTGGCACCCGTCGCTCCAGTGGCACCCGTCGCTCCAGTGGCACCCGTCGCTCCAGTGGCACCCGTCGCTCCGGTGGCACCCGTCGCTCCGGTTGCACCCGTCGCTCCGGTGGCACCTGTCGCTCCGGTGGCACC
>DATAUV010000113.1:0-6300 GCA_036268075.1 Allostellaceae bacterium
CGTGATCTAAGCCCGTTCCACCCGCCGGAGGAACGCCGCCGGCGTCTCGATCGGGATGCCGCGAAACGGATGCAGGGCGAGCAGGTCGGCGTCGCCGGAAACAATCACGTCGGCGTGGCCGTTGATGGCGAGTTCGAGGAACTTGTCGTCCTTCGGATCGCGGCAGGCGGTGATGTGTTCGGTGATCGGGACCGGTTCCGAGCAGGCCAACATCTGGCGTAGGCCCATGACGAAGAGGGGAATGGTCGCCGAACGCAAGCGGGGGCGCTCCAACACTTCCAGGATCTCGCGCTCTGTCTCGACCGATTTGAGCAACCACCCGTGTCGGTCGATCCAATCGACGGTGTCGTATGGGGGCGTCCCGCTTTTGAGTACCGCGCTGACGAGGACGTTCGTATCGAGGACGATCCTCATTTGTGCATCTGGTGCACTTCCTCGCGCGCTTCCTCGATCAGCCGGTCGATGTCATCGTCCGATAGGCCGGCGGCGATGACCTTCTCCCGCGAGGCCTCACGTGATTGCGCTAGCCAATTGTCGGGAAGGACGAACACGACGACCCGCTCGTTCGCGCTGACGCCGCGCCGCTCCAACTCGGCGGAGGCTTCGCCGGCCGTGGTCTTGATCGTACCGGTTAGGAGCATGGGTTGCGGTTCCCGCGACTCGATTACGAGTCAAGTATTTGGGGTATCGTGGGGTTGCTGTCAAACCACCCCTCTACTCCCCCGCCCGATCCAGTATCGCCTGGAGCGTCATGGCGCCGGCGCGGCCGCCCTTGTTGTCGGGTGCGTCCTTGCCTTCATCGGCGAGGCGTTTGGCCTGGGCTTCTTCCCAGTTGCGGCCGCCGAAGAAGCGGACGGGCTTGAGGGCGGGGCCGTCGATAGCGTCGAGGCAGCGGGCGTTGACCGTGATCATGTGTGGCTGCGAGCGCGGGATGTAGAAGGCGTGCATGCCGCAATGCCGGCAAAAGGTGTGCTGGGCGAGGCCGGTCTCGAAGGTGTAGGCGGTCAGGGCGTCCCTGCCCTTCAGCAGCTCGAAATCGTTCGGGTCGATGACGAGGTGGAGGATGCCCTTTTTGGTGCAGATCGAGCAGTTGCATTGCGACAGCCGGTCGAGATCGACCTTGGCGCGGAACCGCACTTGGCCGCAGTGGCAGCCGCCCTCGCGGGTTTCGAGCATCTTGCCTCTCCTTTGTGCGGGATCTCTAGGCTATCATAGGGCATGGAGTTCTCGCCGCTGCACCCGGTTTTCGCCGCCGAGGCGCCCGCGATCGACCTGTCGAGGCCGATCGATCGCGCGACCGCGGGCGAGATCGCGGCGGCGATGGATCGGTATGCGGTGCTGGTTTTTCACGGCCAGGATCTGACCCAGGACCAGCAGCTCGATTTCACCCGCAATTTCGGGCCGCTCGATCCCGGCCGGCATCTCGCGGTGCGGCAGCATCGGCGGGTACGGCCGGAATTCGCCGATGTCTCCAACCTCGACGAGGAAGGGCGGGTCGCCGACCGCAATCATCGCCGCATCCTGTCGAACATGGCGACGCGGCTGTGGCACACCGACAGCTCGTACAAGAAGCCGGCGGCCAAGTTCTCGCTGCTCTATTGCAGCGCGGTCCCCGAATGGGGCGGCGAGACCGAGTTCGCCGATATGCGTGCCGCCTATGATTCGCTGCCCGACCGGTTACGGGAGGAGGCGGAGGGCCGGTCGGCCGAGCATTACGTGCATCATTCGCGCGCGACGCTGGGGTTCGCGCCGAGCCCCGAAGACATCGCCGGCGCGATCCCGGCGGCGGCTTGGCCCTTGGTGCGCACCCATGCCGGATCGGGACGGAAACTCCTCTATATCGGCTCGCACGCAACCCATGTCGTCGGCCTGTCGGTGCCGGAGGGGCGGGTGTTGCTGCAGGATCTGCTCGAGCACGCGACCCGGCGCCAGTTTGTCTACGCGCATCGCTGGCGGCCGGGCGATCTGGTGATGTGGGACAACCGGGCGGTGCTGCATCGCGGCCGCCGCTACGATCTGAGCGAGCCGCGCGACATGCGGCGGAGCACCGTCGAGGACGCGCTGCCGGAGGCGTGATAACCTGCCGTTGAATGGCGCGCTTGGGGGATGGCGGCGTGCGGCTCAGGATCGGGTTCAAGATTTTCAGCATCGCGCTCGGCCTGCTCGTGCTGATGGGCGCGGCGGCGCTGCTCAGCCTGCGCATGACCAAGACGGTCGACGACCAGCTCGAAATACTCGCGCAGAACTACTACCCGGCCTATGTCGCGCTGGCGCACGCCAACATCCGTTCGGTCGAGGAATCGGCATTCATCCGGCGGCTGTACATCGCGCTCGACGAGACGCCGCGAGATCCGGCCAGGGTGGCGCAGCTCCGCGCGAGCCTCGACCAATCGGGCAAAGCGAGCGACGCCGATCTGAGCGAGGCGCGCCAGGACATCAACCGCCAGATCGCCCACCCGCTCGATTTCAACGACGATATCGAGCTCGCCCGGCTCGACACGCGGATCGAGTTCCTTCAGTCGGACCGGCAGCGCTACGAGCAGACCTACGCCAAGCTCGCCGCCGCGATGGACAGGGGCGACGAGGCGCTCGACCGCGATCTGCTCGACGATCTCGACCAGCAGCGCGGCCAGTTCGACAAGCGGATCGACGACGACCGCACCGAGATGAACCGCCTCGCGGGCGGCGCGATCGAGGGCACGCGCGCCTACCAGTCGCGGGTGGTCGGGATCAGCCTGGCGCTGTTGCTGATCGCGGCGCTGCTGGGGATCAGCGTGGCCGCGGCGGTCACCACCGGGCTGGTGCGGCCGGTGCGGCGCCTCCTCGCCGGAACCGCGGCGGTCGAAGGCGGTGCGCTCGACACGATCGTGCCGGTGACGTCGAGCGACGAGATCGGCCGCCTGACCGCCTCGTTCAACAGGATGGTCGGCGAGCTCAGGGTCAAGGAGCAGATCCGCGCCACGTTCGGCAAATACGTCGACCCGCGCATCGTCGCGGGGCTGCTCGACCGGCCCGAGCTGACCGACCCCAAGGGCGCCCGGCGGGAGATGACGATCCTCTTCTGCGACATGCAGGGCTTTACCAGCTTTAGCGAGGGCATGACGCCGGCGGGGCTCGTCAACGTAATGAACCGCTACCTGACCGTGCTCAGCGAGCCGGTGCGGCGCAATAGCGGCATCATCGACAAGTATATCGGCGATGCGGTGATGGCGTTTTGGGGTCCGCCCTTTGCCGCGGCCGATGACCAGGCCCGGCTCGCCTGTCTCGCCGCGATCGAGCAATTCGCCGCGGTGCCGGCTTTCCAGGAGGAATTGCCCGACCTCACCGGCGTCAGGCGCGGATTTCCGCAAATCCAGCTCCGCATCGGCGTCGCCACCGGTGAGGTGGTGGTCGGCAATATCGGGTCGGAGCAGACGCGCAACTACACCGTCATCGGCGACACGGTGAACATCGCCTCACGCCTCGAAGGCGTCAACAAGGCCTATGGCACCCGCATCCTGATCGGCGAGCGGACGCGGGTGCTTGCCGCCGACGCCATCGAGGCGCGCGAGATCGACTCGGTGCTGGTGGTCGGCAAGAGCGAGCCCGAGCGCATCTTCGAGCTGCTCGGCCGCAAGGGCGAGGTCGCCGCCGAGCGGCTCGAACTGCGCGACACGTTTGTCGCCGCGCTCGCCGATTACCGCGCCCAGCGCTGGGACAAATCCGCCAAGGGGTTCCGCGACTGCCTGTCGATCCAGCCCGACGACCCGGCGAGCAACGTCTTCCTCGACCGGATCGGCCAGTTCCGCGCTGCCCCGCCGGGCGACGAATGGAACGGCGTCTGGGCGTTGCACGCGAAATAGGCGCGGATTCCGCCGCTCGACCGCGACAAAATTACGCTACAATAAGGCGAGGGAGGGTCATCGCATGGCCAAGCTCGTCCTGGGGATCGGCACCTCGCATACGCCGATGCTGAACACGCCGCCGGAGGACTGGCCGCGCTTTATCGAGCGCGACACGCAGCGGACCAATCTGCTCGATATCGACGGGCGGCCCACCAATTACGACGCGCAGCTCAAGCGGGCGCCGGCGGATATCGACACGCAGATCGCGCCGGCGCGGATGCAGGCGCGGCACGCGACGGTCGAGGCGGCGATGTCGCGGCTTGGCGACCATCTGCGCGAGGCGCGGCTCGACTGCCTGATCGTCGTCGGGGACGACCAGGAGGAGCTGTACCACTCGGAAAACATGCCGGGGATCCTCGTCTATTACGGCGAGACCATCCGCAATGTCCCGATGGCGCCGGTGGCGAACCCGACTTGGGGCTGGAAGGCCAGCGCGCGGTGGCACGAGGAAAAGACGCCGCGCGAGTACCCGGTCGATGCGCGCCTCGCGCGGCATGTGATCAATACGCTGATCGAGGCCGAGTTCGACATCGCCGCCTCCGACCGCGTGCCGGACGGCGAGGGCGAAGGCCACGCGATCGGGTTTGTCCATAAGCGGATCATGAAGGACGTCGTGCCGGTCGTGCCGATCTGCATCAACACCTACTATCCGCCCAACCAGCCGACTCCGCGGCGCTGCTATCGCCTCGGCCAGGCGATCCGCAAGGCGGTCGAGAGCTATCCGGGCGATGCGCGGATCGGCGTCGCGGCGTCGGGCGGGCTCAGTCATTTCGTTGTCGACGAGGCGCTCGACCGCTCGCTGTTCGATCTGTTCCAGCGCCGGGATGCGGCGGCGATCGAGGGATTGCCGCGCCAAAAGCTCAATTCCGGCAGCTCCGAAATCCGCAACTGGATCTGCGTCGCCGGCGCGGTCGAGCATCTGGCGCTCGAATGGTGGCAATACGAGCCGGGATATCGCACCCCGGCCGGCACCGGCACCGGGCTCGGCTTCGCCCTCTGGTCATAACGGCCCCTCTGCTCGTAAAGGGACAGGAATCATGCGCAAGAAGGACAGCGACGACCTCGTCCACGTCGGCCCCGGCACGACGATGGGCAGACTGATGCGGCAATACTGGCTGCCGGCGGCGATGTCGTCGGAGCTCAAGGCGAATGCCGCGCCGATGCGTCTCATGCTGCTCGGCGAGCGGCTCGTCGCGTTTCGCGACAGCAACGGCAAGATCGGGGTGATGGATCACAAATGCCCGCACCGCTGCGCCTCCCTCTTCATGGGCCGCAACGAGGAAGGCGGGCTCCGTTGCGTCTATCACGGCTGGAAGTTCGACACCGACGGCAAATGCGTCGACATGCCGAGCGTGCTGGCGGAGCGCGACTTCAAGCATCTGGTCCACGCCAAGGCGTACAAGGCGGTCGAGCGCAACGGGCTCGTCTGGGTCTACATGGGCGACCGCAAGGAAGCGCCGCCGCTGCCGCAGATCGAGGCGACGCTGCTGCCCGAAGCCGAGGTGACGATCAGTCTGGTGCAGCGCGAATGCAACTGGCTGCAGGCGCTGGAGGGCGATATCGACACCTGTCACTTCGGCTTCCTGCATGCCGGCGGCATCAGCCCCGACATGGTGTCGCCGGACAGCCTGTTCAGATACACCGTCACCAACCGCGCCCCCGACTATCACGTCACCGACACCGATGCGGGCACGATGTACGCCGCTTTCCGCGACGGCGACCCCGGTGAAACATATTGGCGCTTCGCCAATTTCATGCTGCCGTTCTGGACGCAGACGCCGCAGGGCAAGTTCACCGAGCATCTGCACAACCGCGCGTGGGTGCCGATGGACGACACTCACACGATGTTCGTCAGCCTCACCTGGAAGCGTCACCCGGCCGGTGTCGGTCCCGACAAGGACGGCAACATGATGCCGGGCTTTACGCGGGTCTTCGACTATCTGCCGAACACGAGCGACTGGTATGGGCGGTGGCGGCTCAACGGCCGGCCGGAAAACGACTGGCTGATCGACCGCGCGGCGCAGGCCGAGGGCACCAACTACACCGGTATCACCGGCATCCACGCGCAGGACCAGGCGGTGACGGAAAGCATGGGGCCGATCACCGACCATCAGTCCGAGCATCTGGGGCCCAGCGACATGATGATCATGCGCACCCGGCGCCGTCTGCTACAGGTCGCGCGGGCGCTGGCCAAGGGCAAGGTGCCGCCGGGCGTCGACGACCCCGAAAAACTCTACGCGACCCGCAGCGGCGATTTCGTCACCAGCGCCGACCTCGACTGGCGCCGGGCGTATGCCCGCCAGATGCAGGCGTCGGTGCGCCCGTTGCAGCAGGCGGCGGAATAATGTAGCGGTCGCCGTAGGGCGGAAAAGCGCAGCGCATTCCGCCACTAACCGGAACGGCGGAATGCGCTGCG
>DATAUV010000114.1:0-83875 GCA_036268075.1 Allostellaceae bacterium
AGAAACTTCTGTCTCCGCTGGCGGCGCAGCGTGTCGCCGTCGACGGTGAGGAGCGGGCGGAGGGTTTCGTCGAGGGCGACGCCGAGGCGGGCGATGGCTTCCTTCGGGAGGCGGTGGGCGCCGCCTAACGGCTCAGGCACGATCTCGTCGATGACGCCGAGGCGGTGGAGTTCCTGCGCGGTGAGGCGCAGCGCTTCGGCGGCGTCCTGGGCGTGGGCGCCGTCGCGCCATAGGATCGAGGCGCAGCCCTCGGGCGAGATGACCGAATAGACCGAATGCTCCAGCATCAAGACGGTGTTGGCGGCGGCGAGCGCGATCGCGCCGCCCGAGCCGCCCTCACCGATAATCGCGGCGATAAGCGGGGTGCGGATGTCGAGGCAGGTCTCGATCGCGCCGGCGATCGCCTCGCTCTGCCCGCGCGCCTCGGCGTCGATGCCGGGATAGGCGCCGGCGGTGTCGACCAGGGTCACGACCGGAAGCTGGAAATGCTCGGCCATGCGCATCAGGCGCTTCGCCTTGCGGTAACCCTCGGGCCGCGCCATGCCGAAATTGCGCTTGATGCGGGTTTCGGTGTCGGCGCCCTTTTCGGTGCCGAGCACGACGACGCTGCGCCCGCGGAACCGGCCCATCCCGCCGATGATCGCGGCGTCCTCGGCAAAGGCGCGGTCGCCGGCGAGCGGCACGAAATCGGTGATGAGCCCGGCGAGGTAGTCGACGCAATGCGGCCGTTCCGGGTGGCGCGCGACCTGCACCTTTTGCCACGGGGTGAGGCGCGCGTAGGTGCGCTGGAGCAAGGCGTCGGCGCGCAATTCGAGCCGCCCGACCTCCTCGGCGATGTTGAGCCCGCTATCGGTCGACAGATGCCGCAGCTCGTCGATCTTGCCTTCGAGCTCGGCGATCGGGCGCTCGAATTCGAGGAAATGCCGCATCGCTACCCGCCCACGATCACTTGCCCACGATCACTTACGACGGGCCAGCGGGTGCGCGGTCTCGACGAGGCGCCGAAGGCGCTCGCCCTGGACGTGGGTGTAGATCTGCGTCGTCGCGATATCGGCGTGGCCCAGCATCTGCTGCACGCTGCGCAGATCGGCGCCGCCGTCGAGGAGGTGGCTGGCAAAGGCGTGGCGCAGCACGTGCGGCGACAGCCTCGCCGGGTCGAGACCGGCGCCGAGCGCCAGCTCCTTCAACAATTGTCCAACTCGCTGCCGGGTGAGAAACCCGCCCTCGCCGCGCGACGGAAACAGCCAGCGCGAGGTTTCGCCCTTGGGCAGGAAGTCGCGGCGGATGTCGAGGTAGTCGGCGAGCGCCCGGCGCGAGGGCGAGCTCAGCGGCACGACCCGCTCCTTGCCGCCCTTGCCGCGAACCAGCAGGATTCGCGGGTCGCGCTGCGCCGCCGACACCGCCAGCGTCACCAGCTCCGACACGCGCAGGCCCGTGGCGTAGAGGAGTTCGAGGACGCAGCGCAGCCGCACCCCCTCGGGCCCCGGCCATTTGGCGGCGGTCTCGGTCAGCCGCGCCACCTCGTCTTCGCTGAGGATTTTCGGCAGCGGACGCCCGATGCGGGGCGCGTCGAGCCGCGCGGTCGGATCGTCGGAGCGGACACCGTCGATCACCAGAAAGCGATAGAACTGCCGCATCGCCGACAGCCGCCGCGCCAAGGTTCTGGGGGCCAGCAAGCGGGTCGTGGCGGCGGCGAGGTAATCGTGGAGGGCCTCGGGCTCGGCCTCGCCGAGGCTCGTCCCGCGCGCCGCGAGAAACCCCGCGAGGTCGGCGAGGTCGTTGCGATAGGCGCCGAGCGTCAACCGCGCGGCGCCGCGCTCGGCCGCCAGCATTTCGAGAAATCCCTCAAGCCGTAGGTCACTTGGGGAAGCGGGCATCCGGCAACACCTTCTCGACCGGCGTCTGCGGCGCCGGGAAATCGTAATAGGCCAGAAACACCGCGCCGCCGGCCGCCATCAGCACGAACACCATAACGAGGATAACGGTCAACTTGGCCATTCCGCGACCCGTTTGCCGATGCCGAAGCGGCGGCGCCGATTGACGACCCGCCCGCGCCGTATGCTAGTACCCTCTCGGCGCGACGAATGACAGCGGCGCGCGGGCGAGGCGCGCAGGCAATGGACTTGCAGGCGGAAACGGAGCGGACACGAGTGGCGGCGCGCGGCTTTATGCCGTGCCGCACGGTGGTGCTCGTCGGCCTGATGGGCGCCGGCAAGACCAAGATCGGGCGCCGATTGGCCACCCGCCTCAATTTGCCCTTTTTCGATTCGGACATCGAGATCGAGGAGGCGGCCGGCGAAACCATCGCCGAGATCTTCCGCAACCGCGGCGAAGGTGCGTTTCGCGACGGCGAGCGGCGGGTGATCGCCCGGCTGCTGTGCCAGCCGCTGCACATCCTGGCCACGGGCGGCGGCGCCTTTATGGACCCGGCGACCCGAGCCGTCATCCGCCAGGGCGGCGTCTCGGTGTGGCTGCGCGCCGATCTCGACGTCTTGCTCGCCCGCGTCGCGCGGCGCACCGACCGGCCGCTCCTCAACGGGCGCGACCAGCGCGCGGTGATGGAAGACCTGATCGAGCGGCGTCACCCGATCTACGCCGAGGCCGATTTGACCGTAGACAGCGGCGAGGGGGCGCCGGAAGCGACCGTGGCGCGCGTGCTCGCCGCGCTGTCGGACTGCCCGCGCGCGCTGCTGCCGCCCGAGCCGGAGAGCGGAACATGACCCAGCGCCTGACCGTCGAGCTCGCCGAACGCAGCTACGACATCCTCGTCGGCCCCGGCCTGATCACGCAGGCCGGCGCAGAGATCGCCCCCCTGATGCGCCGCAAGCAGGCCGTGATCGTCACCGACCAGACCGTCGCGCCGCATTACGGGGCGCCGCTGCAGGCGAGCCTGGAGGCGGCCGGGATCAGGCACCATACGATCATCCTGCCGCCGGGCGAGCACACCAAGGATTTCGCCCATTTCGGCCGGCTGATCGACGACATCCTCGCCTGCGGGATCGAGCGCGGATCGATGCTGGTGGCGCTTGGCGGCGGCGTCGTCGGCGACATCACTGGGTTTGCCGCGGCGACGGTCTTGCGCGGGATCGATTTCGTGCAGATCCCGACGACATTGCTGGCGCAGGTCGACAGCTCGGTGGGCGGCAAGACCGCGATCAACACGCCGGCCGGCAAGAACCTCGTCGGCGCATTCTACCAGCCGCGCCTCGTGATCATCGACACCGACACGCTGGCAACCCTGCCGCCACGCGAACTGGGCGCGGGTTATGCCGAAACGGTCAAGTACGGGCTGATCGCCGATGCCGGTTTCTTCGACTGGCTCGACGCCGAAAACCGCGCCGTCTACCAGCTCGACGCGACGGCGCTGACCCGCGCGGTGATGACGAGTTGCGCGATGAAGGCGCGGATCGTCGCCGCCGACGAGCGCGAGACCGGCGACGAGCGGGCGCTCCTCAATTTCGGGCATACGTTCGGCCACGCGCTCGAAGCCGAGACCGGGTTCGGCGACCGGCTGCTGCATGGCGAGGCGGTCGCGCTGGGGATGGCGCTCGCCTTCGACTACGCCGTCCGCACCGGCCTCGTCGACCGAGCCGAGGCGCGGCGGGTGCGCGACCACCTCGACGCCGCAGGCCTGCCCACCGACCTCGCCGATGCCGGCCTCTCGGGTGCGGACGCCGCCCGGCTCCTCGCGCATATGGGCAAGGACAAAAAGGTCCGCGACGGCAAGATCACCCTCATTCTGCCGCGCCGCATCGGCGAAGCCTTTGTGATGCGCGACGCCCCGGCGGAGGAAATCCGGGCGTTTCTGGCCGGGCACGCTTAGCTCTCGGCCGTTTTCCCCTCACTCCGACCCTCCCCCCGCAAGCGGGGCGAGGGAGTGCGATGTGACCTTCGCCCCGCTTGCGGAGAGGGGGGCCTATCGCGTGGCGATGGGAGGGAGAGGGGCAATCGGCACGGCGACCGAACCCTCACCCTCCCCTTCCGGCAAGCGAGAAGGAAGAGGGCGAGGGCCGTCGGCGCAGGCAACTCACATCCTCAGGCGCACCACAACCTCCGGCTGTACCGGGTCGATCCACGCCGGCCCCATCGCGGCGGCCGCGGCGCGGTAGAAATCGACGATGTAGACCCGGATCGCCGCGGTCAGGCTCGACGCGCTACGCTGGTCGTCGATCTCGGTGACGAGACTGTGCAGGCTCATTTCGCGGCGGCGCGCGATCTCGCGCAACGCCTCCCACATGGTCGGCTCAAGCCGGACGCTGGTGCGTCGGCCCGCAACGACGATATTGCGGATCACAAGGGTCGAACCAGATGGGTCGGTCATCGGCGGCATACCAAAGGAATGCGTACCGCCGCAAAATATGGGAATAGTGATTAAAATACAATTATAGAGAGCATAAATTTTGTAACACACTTTGTGATTGTATCAATCCTCCGGGCCGTACTCGCCCGGCGCGAGCGTGCTCAGCGACAACGCGTGGAGGCCGCCGGCGAGATCGGCGGCCAGCGTCTCGTAGACGAGGCGTTGCCGCGCAACCCGGCCGAGGCCGGCAAAGGCGGACGAGACGATGGCGATGGTAAAATGCGTTTCGCCGCCCGAGCGCGCCCCGGCATGACCGGCGTGGCGGGCGGAATCGTCGACGATCTTGAGCCGTGACGGCGCGAAGCGGGCACGCAGTTTTTGTTCGATTGTTTCGGCGACGTTCATGGCGCACTCGGTTTTGTCGCCGCGGTCAAAAACCCGGCGAGGTCTTCCACGATGTAATGGATGTGGTCGGCGTCGGAACCCGGCGCGGCCCAGTCGATCCCGGTGCGGATCCACGCGGTCGTCATGCCGAGCGCGGCGGCCGGCACAAGATTCTTCGCCATATCCTCAACCATAACTGCCGATTGTGGCGCTATTCCGTAGCGCTCGACAAATGCGCGAAACGGGATGCTGGCCGGCTTTGGCGTGAACTCCGACGCGACGATATCGAAAATCCCTGAAAATGAGGCACTTATGCCCAGATGCTCAAGCAAACGTTGAGCATGGCGCACGGACCCGTTGGTGTAGACCAGTTTGCGTCCCGGTAGCGCGGCAAGCGCCGTCACCAGCGCCGGATTCGCCGGGACCAGGCTCAGGTCGACCTCGTGGACAAAGGCGAGAAATTCGTGCGGATCGATGCGGTCGACCTGCATCAGCCCGTTCATCGTCGTGCCGTGCTCGAGGAAATAGCGGCGGCGCAGCGCGATCGCCTGCTCCATCGCGAGGCCGAGGCGGGTGCAGATATAATCATTCATCCGCACCTGCACCTGCTCGAACAGCCCGCAATTGGCGGGGTACAACGTGTTGTCGAGATCGAACACCCAGGTATCGATCCCGTCGAGCGGGCGGGGTGTGCCGCGGGCGGTATGCGTCATCGTCTCGCTCAGCCTCCCCGGATCAAGGTTCCGGCGCCCTCGGTGAAGAGTTCGAGGAGGATCGCGTGCGGGACCCTGCCGTCGAGGATCACCGCCGCCGCGGTGCCGCCGTCGACCGCTTCGAGACAGGTCTCGACCTTGGGGATCATGCCGCCCGAGATCGTGCCGTCGGCGACGAGACGCCGGGATTCGGTGGCGCTGAGCTCGGGGATCAGCCTTTTTTCGGCGTCGAGCACGCCAGGAACGTCGGTCAGCAGCAGGAAACGCTCGGCCCCGACCGCCGCGGCGACCGCGCCGGCGACCGTGTCGGCGTTGATGTTGTAGGTCTCGCCGCCCGCCCCGACCCCGATCGGTGCGATCACCGGGATCATGCCGGCCGTGCGGAACCCGTCGAGCACGCCCGCCGCCACATGCTCGGGCTCGCCGACCCACCCGAGCTCGCCGTTACGGGTCAGCTTCCGCGCGCGCAGCAGGTTCCCGTCCTTGCCGCAAACCCCGATCGCGCAGCCGCCGGCCCGGTTGACCGCCGCGACGAGCTGCTTGTTGATGGTCCCGGCGAGGACCATCTCGACGACCTCCATCGTCGCGTCGTCGGTGACCCTGAGCCCGTTGATGAACCGGCTCTTGATCCCGAGCCGGTCGAGCATCCGATTGATCTGCGGACCGCCGCCATGCACGACGATCGGGTTGATCCCGACCTGTTTGAGCAGGACGACGTCCTGGGCAAATGTCTCGCCGCCGGCGCCCATCGCGTGGCCGCCGTATTTGACCACGACGGTCTTGCCGGCATAGCGGCCGAGATAGGGCACGGCCTCGGCCAGGACGGAGGCGACGAGGGCAGGATCGATGCCGGACGGTAGGGAATTCGCGGGCTCGCTCATTGCCGCGGAGTCTAACGCGCCTGCCGCGGCGGCGCCACCTCGGCAAAGCCGGCGAGGACCGCCCGCAACGCTGGTATGCCGAGACCGGAATGGGCGCTGACGGCGGCGATCTCGGGGTGCGCCGCGCCGTGCCGCAGCAGCTCGCCCGCGACTGTATCACGCACCGCCGCGAGCGCCGCCGGCCGCGGCTTGTCGGCCTTGGTCAGCACGATCTGGTAGCTGAGCCCGGCCTCGTCGCAGAGCCGCATCATCGGCGCGTCGGCGGCGAGGATGCCGTGCCGCGAATCGATCAACAGGCACGCCCGCATCAGCCGCACCCGCCCCTGGAGATAGCGCCGCATCACCCCGGTCCACGCGGCGATCTCGCCCTTGGGGGCCGCCGCGTAACCGTAGCCGGGCAGATCCACCAGCATCAGCCGGCCGCCGAGATCGAAGAAATTGATCTGCCGCGTCCGCCCCGGCGTCCGCGACATCCGCGCCAGCACGCGCCGGCCGGTCAGCGCGTTGATGAGGCTCGACTTGCCGACATTGGAGCGGCCGATAAAGGCGATCTCGGGCAGCGTGTCCGGCGGCATCCCGCCCGACCCGGTCGCGCCGAAGATAAAGCGGCATTCCTGCGCGAACAGCAGCCGCCCGGCCTCGATTGACGCCGGATCGGCCAGCGCAGGATCGGCCAGCGCCGGGTCGGTCTCGGTGGCAGCGTCGTCGATCAGGCCGCCCCGGCGCGGTGCATGATCACCCATTGCTGACAAACGCTGAGCGTGTTGTTCCACGCCCAATAA
The DNA here is from genome assembly GCA_036268075.1 of Allostellaceae bacterium. Classification (GTDB taxonomy): domain Bacteria; phylum Pseudomonadota; class Alphaproteobacteria; order ATCC43930; family CGMCC-115725; genus DATARH01. The sequence continues at coordinate 7,061 of DATAUV010000114.1, forward strand.
ATCACCAGCCCGGCCGGGAAGGCCGACAGCATGTAGGTGAAGACGACCGGCAGCACCATGAACATCTTGGCCTGCATCGGATCGACCGGCTGCGGGTTCAGCTTTTGCTGGAGGAACATCGTCATGCCCATGATCAGCGGCCACGCGCCGATCATCAGCACGTGCGGCGGGACGAACGGGATGAGGCCGAACAGATTGGCGAACGAGGTCGGGTCCGGCGCCGACAAATCGTGGATCCAGCCATAGAACGGCGCGTGCCGCATCTCGATCGTGACGAACAGCACCTTGTAGAGCGAGAAGAACACCGGGATCTGGATCACGATCGGCAGACACCCGGCGAGCGGGTTGGCGCCGACGCGCTTGTACAGCGCCATGATCTCCGTCTGCTGCTTCGCCTTGTCGTCGGGGTACTGCTCGCGCAGCTTTTGCATCTGCGGCTGCAGCAGCTTCATCTTGCTCATCGCCCGGTACGATTTGTTGGCGAGCGGGAAGAACAAGAGTTTGACGCAGAACGTAAAGAGCAGGATCGCCAAGCCGAAATTGCCCAGCACGCCGGCAATGAACTGCAGCGCCAGGAAGATCGGCTTGGTCAGGAAATAGAACCACCCGAAATCGATCGCCCGGTCAAAGCGGGGGATGCCCGAATCGGCATACGCGTCGAGCAGGTTGACCTCTTTCGCCCCGCCGAAGAACCGGGTCGAGACCTCGCCCGTGCCGCCCGGCGCGACCGCGACCGGGGCGCCGAGATAATCGGTCTGGTAGCGGTCGACGCCGCCGTCGATCGTGTGGCGGAATTGCGCCTTGATCGCATCCGTTTGCGGCGGCACCAGCGCGGTCAGCCAGTATTTGTCGGTAAAGCCCATCCACCCGCCGGTCGAGCTGAACTCGTCGGGATGACCGGTCTTCAGCGAGGCGTACTTGACCTCCTGCAACCCGCCGGCGAGCTCGCCGATCAGCCCCTCGTGCAGGATGTAGTAGCCCGAGGTCTTGGGCGTGCCGGTGCGGCTGATGAGGGCATAGGGAACGAGATTGGCCGCGGCCGCGCCGGTATTTTTCACCTCGTCCCTGAGGGTGAACATGTAGTTCGTGTCGACCGAGACCGTGCGGGTGAAGGTGAGTCCCTCGCCATTGTCCCAGGTCAGGGTGACCGGGGTCGTCGGCGTCAGCGTGCCCGAGCCCTTCCACAATGTCTGCGGCCCCGGCAATTTGGCCTTTTCGTCGGCGCTGCCGGCGACCCAGCCGAATTCGGCGAAATAGGGGTCGGTCGTCCCGGTCGGATCGAGCAGCACGACCTCGGGGCTGCTGGGGTCGACCGTGTCGTGATAAGTCGCGAGGGTCAGGTCGTCGATCCGGCCGCCGGTCAGCGAGATCGAGCCGTGGAGGCGCGGCGTGTCGATCTTGAGCCGGGGCTGGCTGGCGAGCGCCGCCTCGCGGGTCTGGGCCTGCGCGGCGGAGGTCGGGACGCCGGGGGTCGGGGCGATCGCCGGGGTCGCGGTGGTGCCGGGCGCCGGGGTCTGCACCGGCGCGTTCTGCGCCGCCGGAGTCCCGGGCGTTCCGGTGGTTGCCGCGGTATGCTGGGCCGGCGGCTTGAGGAACTCGAACCCGTACTGGAACCCGACGAGGATCACGACCGAGATGACGATCGCGAGCAGCAGGTTTTTCTGGTCCATCATCGGCGGGGCTTAGCGTCTGGCGGGGGTGGGCACGGGATCGTAGCCGCTGCCGCCCCAGGGATGGCAGCGCGCTACGCGGCACAGCGCGAGGCGCACCCCGCGCGCGGGGCCGTGCAGGGCGATCGCCTCGGCGGCGTAATGCGAGCAGCTCGGCTCATAGCGGCATGACGGCGGGATGATCCCGGCGATCGTAAGCTGATACGCGCGGATCAGCACCCGCAGCACCCAGCCGACGGCGAGGCGGCTCATGACCGTCCCTCCCCGCGGCGGCGCTCGACCTGGCGCAGCGCGCCGGCGAGGTCGCCGACGAGCTCGCGATACGGGCGCGACGGGGTGTCGGCGCGGGCAATCAGCACGTAATCGGTTCCCTTTCTGCCGTCGCGGGCCAAGACCTCGGCGGCGGCGGCGCGCAGGCGCCGCTTGGCGCGGTTGCGGACGACCGCATTGCCGACCCGCCGGCTCGCGGTATAGCCGACCCGCAATTCACCTGTCTCCGCCTCCGGCTGGAGCGCGGCCTGCAAAACCAGGCCGTCACGCACCGCGCGGCGACGAACGGCGGCCACTCGCAGGAAATCGGCGCGACGTTTCAGCCGCACAAGCCCGGTGGATACGGACATATTGCCGCCCAAAAGGCGGCTTAAGCCGACAGGCGCTTACGGCCCTTGGCGCGGCGTGCCGCCAGGACACGACGTCCGGCCGGCGTTGCCATTCGCGCACGAAACCCGTGGCGGCGCTTGCGGATGAGCCTACTCGGCTGGTAAGTGCGCTTCACGGACCCGGCTCCAACGGCGACCGTCCCCTTCGGACGGCGGGCGCTGTATACGGGACGGACCGGGCCAAGTCAATTATGGGGCCAGCCTACGTGCCAATGTCTGTAAGCGACGAAGCCGCCATCGCCACCGCCGACCGGACCGCCCGCCATTGGGCCGATCCGCGCAACGGCGCGATCGCACCGGGCAGCGACGACCATAAGACCCTGTTCTGCCGCATGCTGCTCGACACCCACAACCCGTACCGGCCGGCCGTGATCGAATGGCCGCTGCTGGAGCCGGACGCGCAGGCGCGCCTCGTCAGCCTGCCGATCTGGGACATCGCGGTGCAGACCGAGGGCAAGGCCAAGGCGCGGGTCCTCGGCTACGCCGCCCGCATCGCCGACCCGCTGTTGCGCCAGGCGATCGAGCTCGACGCGTTCGAGGAGGGGCGGCACAAGGAGGTGCTGTCGAACCTTGTCGCCGCGTATGACATCGCGCTCGGCCCCGAGCCGCCCTACCCGCCGCCGCCGCACCCGGAATGGGCCTGGATGATCACCGGGTTCAGCGAGTGCATCGACAGTTTTTTTGCTTTCGGTCTGTTCCAGGTGGCCAAACGCTCGGGCTATTTCCCACCTGAATTGGTCGATGCCTTCGAGCCGGTCATGCAAGAGGAAGCGAGGCACATTTTGTTTTTCGTGAACTGGGTCGCCTGGCACCGCCGCAACCTCGCCTGGTGGCGGCGGCCGTGGTTCTGGCTGCGCGTCGCCGCCGTGTGGGTGTTTCTGATCAAGGAGCGGATCGGTCTCTCGCGCGGGTTCGGCGCGGCGAAGGACGAAGCGCCGCAGGACAATAATTTCACCCTGACCGGCAGCAAGGCGGTCGCGGATGTCGACATCTCGATCCCGGAATTGCTCGATGTCTGCCTCGCCGAGGACGCGCGGCGCGTGGCCGGGTACGATCCGCGCCTGTTGCGCCCGGCGGTGATGCCGCGCCTCGTGCGGCTCGTCCGCCGTTTTCTGCGCACGCCAAAGCCGGCGGCCGCATGAAGATCGGGTCCCAGGCGCATCGCGAACGCTTCTGCCGCCAGTTCATCGATACCCACCAGATCTTCGACCCGGCGACGTTGCCGTGGCCGGAGCTTTCCCAGGCCTCGCTCGAACGGCTGCGCGCGGTGCCGTTCTGGCAGGAGGTGCTGCACACCGAGCGCCGCGCCGGCGCGATCGTCGCGGCGTTTTCGGGGACGGTCGACGACCCGCTCGTGCGCGAGGCGGTCGAGTTGCAGGGCGTCGAGGAGACCCGGCACGCGGCGCTGATCGGCGAGATGATCCGGCGCTACGATTTGCCGGCCGAGGAGCAGCCGCCGGAGCCGCTCGGCGACGACGCCTACGCCGCCTTCGCCGATTTCGGCTATGGCGAGTGCCTCGACGCGTTCCTCGGCTTTGGCGTGTTCCAGATCGCCCGCCAGGCCGAATTCCTGCCCGAGAAGCTGTTCGAGATCTTCGACCGGCTGATGCTCGAGGAAACCCGGCACATCGTCTTTTTCATCAATTGGATGGCTTGGCAGCAGGCGCGGCGCGGCTGGTTTGTCGTGCGGCTGCGGCATCTCGTGTCGCTGCACTACTACGGCCGCGCGATCGGCCGGTTGATCGGCACGGTGCGGCGCGGGCAGAAGGAAAACGACGGCAAGGATTTCTCGGCGACCCAGGCGAGCATCTTTCTCGAAGGGTTCACTATCCGCCGGCTGGTCGAGGCGTGCTGCGCCGAGAACCGCCGGCGCATGGCCGGGTTTCATGGCGACCTGTTGCGCCCGATCCTCTTGCCCGCGCTCGCCGGCGCGGTGCTGTCGTGCTGGCGGCTGATGCCGCGACGGAAAGCCGCGTGAGGGCTGTCACGCTTCTCGCCGCCGGAATCGGGATCGCCGCGATCGCCGCGTTGGTCGCGTATTTCGGGGCCGGCGAGGTCGTCCACGCGCTGGTGACGATCGGACTTTTCGGGTTCGCCGTCATCTGCCTGATCCATCTGGCGTTGATCGGGGTGATGGGTACGGCGTGGCGGGCGCTGCTGCCGGGGACGCGATGGTGGGTGCCGCTGTGGGGCCGGCTGGTGCGCGATTCCGGGTCCGAGGCGCTGCCGCTGTCGCAGGTTGGCGGCTATGTGCTGGGCGCCCGTGCGATCGCGCTATCCGGCGTGCCGGCGACCGTCGCGGCCGCGTCCTCGATCGTCGACATCACCCTCGAATTCGTGGCGCAAGTCGCCTACACCGCGCTCGGCCTCGCCCTCCTGGTTCACCTCAAGCCCGACAGCGACGCCGCGGTGCCGGTCGGGATCGGGCTCGGCATCGCCACGCTCGTCGCGATCGCCTTTCTCGTGGCGCAGCGGCGCGCCGTCCCGGTCATCGACCGCATCGCCCGCGCGCTCGGCAAAGGCTGGGCCGAGCGCACCGCCTCGGGCGCCGTCGCGCTGCACGAGGCGTTGGCCGCGATCTATCGCAACCGCCGGGGGCTCGCGCTGAGCTTCGTGATGCACCTCGCCTGCTGGATCGCCGGCGCGGCCGAGGCGTGGATCGTGCTGCGCCTCGCCGGCGCGCCGCTCCCGTTCGCCGCGGTCCTCGTCATCGAGAGCCTGCTCTACGCGGCGCGCAGCGCGGCCTTTGTCGTGCCCAACGCGGTCGGCGTGCAGGAAGGCGCGTACATCGTCTTCGGCGCCGCGTTCGGCCTGTCGCCGGAGACCGCGCTGGCGCTGTCGCTGCTCAAGCGGGCGCGCGACCTGGTGATCGGCTTGCCGGCGATCGGCGCCTGGCAGATCGTCGAGGGCGGCAGGCTGTGGCGCCGGACGGGCAAGAGCAACTCGACCGGCAAGCGCAAATCAACCGAAAATCGCAAATCACCAGATCCTGATTTTGCCGCGGGCCGCGCGCCGGAGTAGAGTGCGGCCGGCATGATGCGGCTGTTCTCGCGATACCGGCGGCGCGGCGCCCAGCGGTTTGGCGTCGGCCTTGCCGTGCTCGCGCTGTGCCTGCGCCTCGCGACCCCGGCATTTGCCCCCGAGCCCGTCGCAGTCCCAGCCGGGCCGGACCTCGTCGCGCTGTTCGGCGAGCACGCGCTGTGCATCGCCGCCGCCCGCGGCGAGGCGCCGACCGAACCGGCGCCGCCGGCGCAGCAGCACGATCACGGGCTCTGCTGCCTATTCCACGCCAATCTCGGCTTTGCCCCGCCGTCAGCCCCACCAACGCCGACCCTCGTCGCGCTTGATGCCGCGGTTGAGCTACTCGCCCCCGTTCCGGTACTGACATCGCGCGCGCCGGCCGGCGCCGCCCGAGCCCGAGCACCCCCGCCGCTAGCCTGAGAAGCACGTTTCCGTTTCTCTCGCCTAGTGGAGCCCTGTCATGGGTTTATCGCACCGTGCCGTTCCGGCCGCGGCAGTCTTTGCCGCCCTGCCCTTTCTTTCGCCTCATCAAGTGCTGGCGCATGGTTTTGCCGGCGACCGCTTCTTTCCCGCCACGATCCTGACCGACGACCCGTTCGTCGCCGACGAGATGTCATTGCCGACGCTGACCTACGGCCCGCCCGGTTCGGACGGGTCGCGCCAGCTCGACCTCGACGTCGACATCGCCAAGCGGCTGACCCCGAATTTGGGTATCCAGCTCGGCGGCACCTGGAGCCGGCTGAAATCGCCGGGGCTGCCGGGGGTGACCGGGCTCAACGGCATGAGCGCCGAGCTCGACTACCAGCTTTTCACCGACGCCCCGCACGAGGCGACGGCGATGATCGGGCTCGCCGCCGATTTCGGCCATACCGGCCGGGTGCAGGCGCTCGGCGCATCGGATTTCACGACCGTGTCGCCGCTGGTCGATTTCGGCAAGGGCTTTGGCGATTTGCCCGACTCGGTGCCGTATCTGAAGCCGATCGCGGTCACCGGCAATTTCAGCCTCGATTTCCCGACCAAGGACCAAAGCGCCGGCACGCCGAACCCGCATAATTTCAACTACGGCTTCGCGTTCGAATACAGCCTCGAATACCTGCAGCACCACGTGAAGGATGTCGGGCTCACGGCGCCCTTCGACCGCATGGTGCCGCTGGTCGAGGTGTCGTTTTCGACCGCGCTCGACCGCGGCCAGGGCGGGCAGACCGTCGCGACGATCCAGCCCGGGGTGATCTGGTCGGGCCAATACGTGCAGGTGGGCGCCGAGGCGATCATCCCCGGCACCCGCCTCGCCGGCCACGGCTATGGCGGTGTCGTGCAGTTTCACATGTATCTCGACGACATCTTCCCGGCCACGCTCGGCCGTCCGCTATTCGGGGACTAGACGATGCGCCTTAGCCTCGCCCTCCTCGCCCTCGCCGCCGTCCTGACCCCGGCGACCGCCCTCGCCCACGCCTTTCTCGACCATGCCGTGCCGGCGGTCGGCAGCACGGTCCCGGCGCCGGCCGAGTTGCGGGTCTTTTTCACCGAGGCGCTGGAGCCGGCGTTTTCGGCCGTGACCGTCGCGACGGAAGCGGGCCAGCCGGTCCAGACCGGCGCGGCGAAGGTCGACCCCGGCAACCCGAACGAGCTGGTGCTGCCTCTGCCCAAGCTGGCCGCGGGGACATACAAGGCGAGCTGGCATGTCGTTTCGGTCGACACGCACCGCACCGAAGGCCATTTCGAATTCACGGTGCAGCCGTGAGCCGCCCCCGTGGATGACGCCGCGATCCTGTTTCGCCTGGTCCATTTCGCGGCGGCGATGGCGGCGTTCGGCGCGGCGGCGTTCCGCTATTACGTGCCGCGGCATGATGGCGCGTTCGACGGCTGGCTGGCGCGGCTGATCCGGGTCGCCGCCGCTGTCGGGTTCCTCGCCGCCCTCGCGCTGGTGCCGACGACGGCGGCGCGGATGGCGGGGTCGGCGGCGGCGGGTTTCGACTCCGCGACGCTGGCGACCGTGCTGACCGGGACCGAGTTTGGGCATGTCTGGTGCTGGCATCTCGGCTTCGCGGCGGCGCTGGTGGTCGCGGCGTCGCGGCGGCCGGGGGCGATCGTGCTGGCGCTGTCGGGGTTGAGCCTCGCCAGCCTCGGCTGGGTCGGCCACGCGGCGATGATGGGCGGGCTGCCGGGGCTCGGGCACGAGCTCAACCAGACCCTGCATCTGCTCGCCGCCGGCGCCTGGCTCGGCGGGCTGCCGCCGCTCTACGCGCTCCTGCGCCGCGCCGCGCCCGGCGACCCGGCGATCCCCGACGCGGTCGCGCATTTCTCGCAGATGGGTTACGCGGCGGTCGCGGTGATCGCGGTCACGGGCGTGGTCAATTCCTGCCTGCTGGTCGGCAGCGTCGGCGCGCTCGTGGCGACAGCCTACGGCCGGCTGCTGACGGCGAAGATCGCGGTGTATCTCGTCATGGTCGCGATCGCGCTGGTCAACCGCCTGTCGCTGGCCCCGCGCCTCGGCCGCGGCGGCGCGGCGGCGCTCGCCCGCAGCGTCGTCGTCGAGCAGGCGCTCGGCCTCGGGGTTCTCGCGATCGTCAGCGTGCTCGGCACCTGGGCGCCGGCGGCGATGCACCACGCGATGTAAGGCGTTTCCGCAAACCGCTTGCAAATTTTGCCGAGCCCGCTACAGATCGGGGATGGCACGCAAACCCCTGATCTCGGCCGCGATGCTCGATCTGATGGCGCGGCGAGAGCACCACGCCTGGACCCTCGAAGATTTGCAGGCGGGCCTCGCCGGGCGCGGCGCGGCGGCGAATTTCTCGACCGTCTTCCGCGCCGCCGAAAAGCTCGCCGCCGACGGCGCCGTGCTCAAGCTGCTGCTCGACGACGGCCGCGCCCGGTTCGAGCTCGCCGACGCGCATCACGACCACCTCCACTGCACCGAATGCGACGAGCTGGTGCCGGTGCCGTGCGTGATCGCGGGCGCGCAGGCCACGGCGCTCGAAGCCGAAACCGGCGTCGCGATCCGCGGGCACCGCATCATCTTCCGCGGCCTCTGCTCCGAGTGCCGGGAGGGGCGGCCGTGATCGACCTGTGGAACCCGACGCATGTGAGCCTCGGCATCGATCTGTTGACCGCGTTCCTGCTCGGCCTCCTCCACGGCGTGACGCCCGACGAGCACACCTGGCCGATCACGTTCAGCTATGCGGTCGGCGGGTATTCGACGCGGCGCGGGCTGCGCGCGGGGCTCATCTTCTCGGCCGCGTTCACGGTGCAGCAGGGGTTTGCCGGCGAGCTCGCCTATCTCGGCTTTACCCGCTGGTTCACCTTCGACGGGGTCGAGGATTTCACCTACCTGATCGTCGGCGCGATGATGGTGACGGCGGGGCTGTTTATCGTGCGGCGAGGGTTCCTGCACCGCCACAAGGGCGCCCACAGCGAGATCCGCGACCTGAAGCCGTGGATGCCGGCGGTGCACGGGTTTATCGCCGGCTGGGGGTTCGACGCGTTCTCGACGATCATCTACACGGTGCTGTCGCCGGCGATGCCGTCGGCGGCGACCGCGTGGCTGCCGGGGACGATGTTCGGGCTCGGGACCCTGTGCGTGCAGGCCGGAGCCGGCGCGGCGTTCGGCCTCTGGGCGGCGCGGCGCGGCCTGCCGACAAGCGCGGTGCGCGGCATCGGCCTCCTCGCCGCCAGCCGCACGCTGCTGTGGGGCGGCTGCGCCTTTATCGCGCTCGCGCTCTTCGATTTCGCCTTCCCGAGCCTCGCCGATATCGGCATCACCACCGGACTGCAGATCCACAATCTGCACCGGCTCGGCCTCCCGGTGCTGGTGACGATCCTCGTCGTCGCCGGGGTCGGGATGACGAGCCTCGTCACCTCAACCTATGCGTGGCGGCGGCAGGCCGAGCAGCAGCCCTAGGCGCGCAGCTTGTCGTAGCCGCGCAGCCGGTAGACGACGAACGACACCAGCCAGCTCGCGACGAGGACCGCGACGATCGCGTAGCCGAGCACGCCGAAATTCCGGTTGGCGGTGTTGACGGCGGTCCACATGCCGCCTTCGAGCCCGAACCGGTCGGCCGCCACCCCTAGCGCCTCGATCCCGCCGACCAGCACCGCGACCATGACCGAGACGCCGGTGATCGTGAGGTTGTAGTAGAGCTTGCGGATCGGGTTGACGAAGGCCCAGCCATAGGCGCCGACCATGACCACGCCGTCGGTCGTGTCGATCAGCGTCATGCCGGCGGTGAACAGCGCCGGGAACACCAGGATCGACCACACCGACAGCCCCTGCGCGGCGGCCGAGGCCGAGAGCGCGAGGAGGCTGATCTCGCTCGCCGTGTCGAAGCCGAGCCCGAACAGGAAGCCGAGCGGGTACATGTGCCAGCTTTGCCCGATCAGCCGGAAGAGGCGCCGGAACACCCGCGCCATGATTCCGCCCTGGGCGACGAACAGATCGAGCTCGCCCTCGTCGAGCCGCCCGCCGGCGCGGACCCGGCGGAACAGCCGGAACACGCCGGCCATGACGACCGCGTTGACCGCCGCGATCGCGAACAGGAACACGACCGAGATCGCCGTCCCGACGGCCCCGCCGGCCTCGATGAGCCCCGGATAGCGGGTTTCGAGGCTGCTCGCGGTCAGCGCCACCACCACCGACGCCGCGATCACGACGGTCGAATGGCCGAGCGCGAAAAAGAACCCGACCGCGAGCGGCCGCTTCCCCTCCTGCATCAGCTTGCGGGTGACGTTGTCGATCGCGGCGATGTGGTCGGCGTCGACCGCGTGCCTGAGGCCGAACCCATAGGCCAGAAGCGCGGTGCCGAGCAGCGCCGCGTTGCCGCCGAAACTCAGCGCCGCCCAGGCCCACGCCGCGAGGTTGGCCGCGATCACCGCAATGTACAGCCCCGCGATCTTCGGTCTCATGCGCGATCCGGCCCCCGTCCGCCTGTCCGCGCCACTGTCGAGGACGCGGGCGCGGGGATCAAGGTGGATTGGAAGGCCCGCCGCGGCTCACGCGAAAATGACTCCAAACCGCTGGAATTGCCCGGCTTACGACGCCACAGTACGGGCATGTCGGAGGAAGCATCGCGCGCCTTTTCGTGGCGCAGGCTGACCCCGCTCGCGTGCCTGTTGGCCGGCGGGCTCGTGCTCGTGCTGCTCGGCGCGCACCGCTACCTCAATTTCGCGACGCTGGCGGCCAATCACGACTGGGCCTGCGCCCTCGTCGACCGTGCGCCGGTCGCCGCCGCGCTCGCTTTTGTCGCGACCTATACCGGGCTCGTCGCGCTGTCGGTCCCGGGCGCGGCGCTGTTCACGATGGCGGCCGGGTTTCTGTTCGGGACCTGCCTCGGCACGACCTATGCCGTGACCGCCGCGACGCTCGGCGCGACGATCGTGTTCGGCGCCGCGCGCACCGGCCTCGCCGGCCTTGCCGCGCGGGTCGGACCGCAACTGCGGCGAATCGAGGCCGGGTTCCGCCAGAACGCGCTCAACTACCTGCTCGTGCTGCGGCTGGTGCCGGTGTTCCCGTTCTGGTTCGTCAACCTCGTCGCCGGCGCGTCGGGGATGCGGCTGTCGAGCTATGTCGCTGGCACGTTTCTCGGGATGATCCCGGCCGCCTTTGTCTATGCGAGCCTCGGCAGCGGGCTCGGCATCCTCATCTCCGAGGGACGGCCGCCCGACCTGCACATATTGTTCCGCCCGGGCATCCTCTTGCCCATCCTCGGGCTCGCGGCGCTGGCCCTCGTTCCGGTCGGCTATCGCCGCTGGCGCGCGACACGCGGCGCATGAACGCGGTGCTGACCCCGGATCTGTGCGTGATCGGCGCGGGCGCCGGCGGGCTCGCGGTCGCGGCGGGGGCGGTGCAGATGGGCGCGACGGTCGTGCTGATCGAGCGCGGCGAGATGGGCGGCGACTGCCTCAATTACGGCTGCATCCCGTCGAAATCGCTGATCGCCGCCGCCCGCCGCGCCGATGCCTGGCGCGGCGCGGACGAGCTCGGCATCCATTACGCGCCGCCGCTCGTCGACTTCGCCGGGATCGGCGCGAGCATCGACCGCGTCGTCGCCCGCCTCGCCCCGCACGATTCGGCCGAGCGGTTCGAGGGGCTCGGCGTCACCGTGATCCGCGCCGAGGGCCGCTTTGCCGACCCTCGCACGATGCGCGCCGGCGACGCGACGATCCGCCCGCGCCGATTTGTCATCGCGACCGGCTCGATGCCGCTGATCCCGCCGATCCCGGGCCTCGACACGGTGCCGTACCTGACCAACGAGACGATCTTCGCCAACCGCGAATTGCCGGCGCATCTGATCGTGATCGGCGGCGGCCCGATAGGGATCGAGCTGGCCCAGGCGCACCGCCGGCTCGGCGCCGCGGTCACGGTGATCGACGCCGGCCCGATCCTGCCGCATGACGATCCCGAACTGACCGCCCGCCTCGCCGGCCGGATCGAGGAGGAGGGCGTCACCCTCTGCCGGTCCGCCAAGATCGAGAAGGTCGAGCCGGGCATCGCCGTGACGCTCGACAACGGCAAGCGGATCGACGGCTCGCATCTGCTCGTCGCCACCGGGCGGCGCCCCGCGCTGGCGGCGCTCGACCTCGCCGCCGCCGGGATCGACGCGACGCCGGCCGGCATCACCGTCGATCCGCGGCTGCGTACCAGCAACCGCCGCGCCTTTGCCATCGGCGATGCGGCGGGGAGCCCGCAATTCACCCACATCGCCGGCTATCACGCCGGCATCGTGATCCGCAACGCGCTGTTCCGCCTGCCGGCCAAGGTCGATTACCGCGCGCTGCCGTGGGTCACCTACACCGACCCCGAACTCGCCCAGGTCGGCCCGACCGAGGCCGCCGCACGTCGGGACGGCGCGGTGCGCGTGCTGCGCTGGAGCTTTGCCGACAACGACCGCGCCCAAACCGAACGCGACCTCGCCGGCGAGATCAAGATCGTCACCAAGCCGAACGGCCGCATCTTGGGCGCGACGATCCTCGGCGCGTCGGCGGGCGATTTGATCCTGCCCTGGGCCTTGGCGATCTCGCAGCGGCTCAAGATCGGCGCGATGGCCAACCTGATCGTGCCCTACCCGACCCGCGGCGAGGCCGGGAAGCGCGCCGCCGGCAGCTTTTACACCCCGAGCCTGTTCTCGCCCCGCACCCGCCGCCTCGTGCGGCTTCTCGCCCGCTTTGGCTAGGAGGCGGCGATGTTCTTCAAAAGCCTGTCCGCCCGCCTCCTCGTCCTGACGATCTTTTTCGTCATGCTGTGCGAGGTGCTGATCTTCGTGCCGTCGGTCGCGCGCTATCGCATGACCTATCTCGACAACCACATCGCCAGCGCACATCTGGCGACGCTGGCGCTGGTGGCGAGCCCGACCGGCACGATCGACCAGACGCTGACCACCGAGCTGCTGCGCCAGGTGGGCGCACGGGCGATCTTCCTGCGCCGCGCCAACGGCATGGTGCGAATGCTCGACACGCCGACCCCGCCGACGCCCGACGTCACGTTCGACCTCAGCAAGGGCAACGTGCCGCGCTGGATCATGGGATCGTGGAACACCCTGCTGTCGAGCGGCAACCGGATCATGCGGGTCATCGGCAACTCGCCGTTCGAGCCGAGCACAACGATCGTGGTGCTGCTGCCCGAAGAGCCGCTGCGGGCCGAGATGTGGGATTTCGGCGTCCGCATCCTGCGGCTGTCGATCATCATCTCGCTGACGACGGCGGCGCTCGTCTATCTCAGCCTGCAATGGATGCTGGTGCGGCCGATGCGGCGCATCACCGACAGCATGACCGCATTCCGCCAGGACCCCGAGGACGCCTCGCGCAGCATCGCGGCGACCCGCCGCACCGACGAGATCGGCCGCGCCCAGAGCGAGCTGGCGATGCTGCAGGAGACCGTGCGCCAGGCGCTCGCCCAGCGCGGCCGCCTCGCCGCGCTCGGCACCGCGGTCACCAAGATCAACCACGATCTGCGCAGCATCCTCGCGACCGCGCGCCTCGTCAGCGACGGGCTCGCCGACAGCGCCGCGCCCGAGGTGCGCCGGGTCGCGCCGCGCCTCCTCGACGCGATCGACCGCGCCGTCGCCCTGTGCACCCGGACGCTCGATTTCTCACGCGAGGGCGCGCCGCCATTCTCGCCGAGCGACTTTCCGCTGTCGCCGCTGATCGCCGAAATCCCGCAGGCGCTCGGGCTCGACACCGCCGAGGTCGAGGTCGATCTGTCGGTTCCCAAGGGGCTGCGCGTGCGGGCCGACCGCGACCAGCTCTACCGCGTCTTCCTCAACCTCGTCCGCAACGCGGTCGAGGCCGGGGCGCGACGGCTTACGTTTTCCGCCAGCCGCGAGCGCGGCACGGTCGCGGTTGAGGTCGCCGATAACGGCCCCGGCCTGCCGCCGCGTGCGCAGGAGAATCTGTTCCGCCCGTTTTTCGGCTCGGCCCGTCCCGGCGGCAGCGGGCTCGGCCTCGCGATCGCTCGCGAGCTGATGCGCGCGCAAGGCGGCGAGATCGCGCTCGTGGAAACGACCGGCGCCGGCACCGTCTTCCGCCTGACGCTCCCGGCCGCCGCCAAGGAGCCGGCGCTCAGTCGATCGTCAAAGTGATCGCCTTGAGATAGGCGCTTTCGGGGAGGTCGGGATGCACCGGATGGTCGGGCGCGGCGCCCGAGCTTCTGAGGATGCGGCCGGTGCGCCCGGCATCGGCGAGCCCGCGCCGCACCGCCTCGGCGAATTCCGCCGTCCCGACATTGTGCGAGCACGAAGCGAGAAACGCGAAACCGCCCGGCACCGTCAGCGCCGCGACCATCCGCGCCAGTTTACGATACCCGCGCAGCGCCGCCGGCGCGTCGCGCTTTGAGCGGGCAAAGGCGGGCGGGTCGGCGATCACGACATCGTACCGCGCGCCGGCCGAGCCCATCGCCTGCGCCTCGGCGAAGACGTCGGCGCGCTTGAACGAGCAGGTATCGGCGAGACCGTTCGCCTCGCACGCCGCATTCGCCAGCGCGAGCGCCGGCGCCGAGCTGTCGATGCCGAGCACCTCGCCCGCCCCGGCCGCCGCCGCCCGCAGCGCGAACCCGCCGGCATAGGAATACAGGTCGAGCACCCGCCGCCCCGTGGCGAGGCCGGCCAGGAAATCGCGGTTGTCGCGCTGGTCGTAGAACCAGCCGGTCTTCTGCCCGGCGATCGCGTCGGCCTGAAAGCGGACGCCGCCTTCCTCGACCCGCACCGGCGCCGACACCATGCCGTGGACGACTCTCGTTTCGAGCGGCAGCCCTTCGAGAGCGCGCGCGCCGCTGTCGTTGCGCATGACGATCGCGTCGGGCCGCAGCAACTCCTGCAGCGCCGCGACCAGCGGCTCTTCCAGCCGCTCGATCCCCGCCGCGTTCTCCTGCACCACCAGCACGTCGCCGAACCGGTCGATCACGAGCCCCGGCAGCCCGTCGGCCTCGGCGTGGACGAGGCGGTAGTACGGCGCGTCATAGAGCCGCTCGCGCAGGCGCAATGCCCGCTCCAGCCGCCGCGCGAGAAAGCGCCGCCCGATCGGCCGCGCCCAGTCGCGGTCGAGCATCCGCGCGGCGAGCAGGCTGTGCGGGTTGAACATGGCGACGCCGAGCGGCCGCTCATCGGCCCGCCGCACGGTGACGAGCGCGCCCGGCGCCAGCGCCTTCGCGTCGGCGTTCATGCGAATCTCGTTCGAATAGACCCACGGATGCCCGCTTTCGGCCCGGCGGTGCCCGCCCGCCATCAGCGTCACGGCAGGCCGCGACGCCGGATCGTCGGCGGTGGCCACCGCGTCGTCGCGCTCGATCTCGTCCGTCACAAACCGCCTCGCACCGCCGGAAAGGGCCGCGATTAAGCCCGCCCCGGCCGCTAAGTCAAACATCTCGCCGACGAGACGGCAAATCACCGCAAGAAAGCCGCAATCCGACGTTGTAACCCGACGCGTTTCGCGAGAAATTCCCGGCGTCGTTTTGGGAGCAAGCACGTTGAGTAAGGTGCTGGCGGCTTTGGTGCTCATTTCGTTGGTGGCCGCTTGCGACGCTCCGCCGCCGCCGATGCCCACGCCGCGGCCCTCCAGCAACGGGATGGCGCAGGGCGTCGACCTGCCGACCAACGCCAGCGACGTGCTCGGCGAGCTCCGGGGCAGCCGGCTCGATTTCGTCGCCCGCTACTACCGCGACCCGGCATCGCACTGGCCCGCGCTGACCGCGGCCGAGGCGCAGCGCCTGTCGTCGCTCGGCCTCAAGATCGTCTCCGTGTGGGAGTCCCACTCCGGCAGCGCGTGGTACTTCAGCTACAACAGCGGCTTTTACGACGGCTACACCGCCTATCGCGAGGCGGTCGCGGTGGGGCAGCCGGCCGGGAGCGCGATCTATTTCGGCGTCGATTTCAACGCCGGCGGCGCGCAGCTTTATCAGATCGACCAGTATTTCCGCGGCGTCAACGCCGCCTTTGCCGCGGCACGAAGAGGCACGCCGGGCTACAAGATCGGGGTCTACGGTTCCGGCGCGGTCTGCGACGCGGTCACGCGCGCGCGCCTCGCCCAGTATAGCTGGCTGTCGAACGCCCATGCCTGGGCCGGCTACCAGAGCTATGGCGGCTGGAACATCCGCCAGCACGGCGCGGTCGCCAGCCTGTCGTTCAACCACGATTCCGACGAGGCGCGCGGCGAGTACGGCGGCTTCCAGATCTCCGGCTACGCCCCGCCTCCGCCGATGGCGGAGACGATGCCGCCGCAGCCGGCGCCGGCGGAATCCGGGCTGACGGCGCTGATCCGGTCGCTGCGCTGAGCCGTCTGACGAAGAACTTGCGGACTGGTTCGATGGCCGCGAGCTGGTCAGGCGACCTGCTCGACGACCTCCGGCGCGCCGATGCGCCGCGGATGCGTGAACACCTCGAACCCGTCGTCGCGGACGATGGCCGCCAGGGTGATGTTGGCGGCGTCGGCCGTGCGTACGGCGAGCGCGGTCGGGGCCGACACCGCCGCGATCACCGGCGCGCCCATCGCCGCCGCCTTTTGCACGAGCTCGACCGAAACGCGGCTGGTCAGGAGCACGATCCCGCGCGCCGCCGAAACTCCACCGCGCGCCAGCGCCCCGGCGAGCTTGTCGAGGGCATTGTGCCGGCCGACATCCTCGCGCAGCGCGACGAGGCCCCGGCCCGGCTCCCAGAAGGCCGCGGCATGCACCGCCCGCGTCTCGCGGTTGAGGTGCTGCGCGCCGGGCAAGGCGGCGATCGCGGCGGCGATCATGTCGGGCGTGACGTGGAGCTCGCTCGCGACCTGAGCCGGCTTCCGCGTCGCCTGCTCGAGGCTTTCGATCCCGCAAAGGCCGCACCCGGTCGGGCCGGCGAGATGGCGGCGGCGGTCGGTGAAGACATCGCCGCGCGGCTCGGCGAGCCACATGCGCAACTCGACGCCGTCCTCGCGCGGCACGACCTCCAGCGTCTCGATCTCGTCCGGCCCGACGATGATCCCTTCCGAGAGGCTGAAGCCGATCGCGAAATCCTCGAGATCGCCGGGCGTCGCCATCATGACCGCGTGGGTGACGCTGTCGTAGGTGAGCGCGACCGCGGTCTCCTCGGGGATCGCCCGCTCGCCGGCGCGCGGCTCGCGGCCGCGCCAGACGGTCCGGCGCACGCGGGAGACGGGCACGGGGGCGCCTTCCATCACGCCGCGGCCTCCATGATCAGGAGGGCGGTCTCCCAACCGGCATGGCCGCTCCGCGGCTGCATGATCTCGCGCATCATGCCGATGCGACGCTCGGCGTCGATGAAGGTTCCGTCCGCTGGGCGTTGCCGGCGGGCATCGAACGAAGCGCCGCGGCGCTCGATACGGCCCCGCCAGCCAGCCATGCCGCGCCGATCGTTGCAATTCGCCGGCTCAGGCGTTAGACATGCGGCCCCGCGCCGAGAGACGAACGCGCGGTGGGTAAACCAAGGATGCGCCCGTAGCTCAACTGGATAGAGCACCAGACTACGAATCTGGGGGTTAGGGGTTCGACTCCTCTCGGGCGCGCCATTTTTTCAACAGCTTAGCGAACACCCGATCCGGGGCCGATCATCGGAAGCGTGAAGCAAGGGCTTCGAGCGCGGCGCCAGGGGCTAATGCGCAAATGCCTTCGCCGGCAGCGCGAGGTTGGTTCCGGTAGCGGCCGCGATGTTGATCGCGATCACGGCCCACCCTCCACCCTGCCGCACCAGCAAAGGACCGCCGCTGGTGCCGCGGGTCGCGTCGCAATCGTGCGCGATGAAGGGCCTGCCGGCGGCGACCGCAGCCCCGGTTACATGGCAGGCCAAATCCGCCAGCAGAATTTGGGCGTGATCCTGATTGTATCCGGGCAGAGCGATCGGGGTACCGGGAGGCGGCAACTCCGCTGCGATCGGAAGCGGGGCGACGAGGCCGGGGATCGCACCATCCAGTTCCAGCCGAGCCCAGTCGGAAGATTGTGGGCGGCCTTTACTGCCGTCGAAGCCCCGCCCGACCGTGTAGCGGGTGACCTTGTGGTGCCATCGGTACTCCCCACGGCTGGCGCCGATCAGCACATGCAGCGAGCCCGCCTGCAACAACGCTCGGGTGAGGCGGTTGTAGAGGCAGTGGGCGGCGGTCAGCACGACGCGCGGGGCGATCAGCACCCCGGTGCAGCGCGTGCCGATATTGGTCTGGACCTTGGCGATCGCATTCCAGGGCGCTTGCCCAGGGTCCACGGCGACGCGCCGGTCCACCGCGCCGATCCCGGGCAGAAGGGGTAATTCGGCCGCGCGAAGCGGCTGCATCGCGCCCACGATGCCCACCAACCCAAGCGCGGCGAAAATGCCTGGGCGCCGACCGCGCTCACTGCCCATCGCGGCTCCCGCGCATCCCGGCATCCGGTGGATTTCGGCGGGTTTCGTATCGACGGAGCCAACCATGCCAACTTCGCGGAGGATCGATCTCTACGCCGTTCATAATTACTCGTTCGAACGTGCTCCGCCTGAGAAAGCGCCGACTCGAGCGGCTACGTTGGTATGTCCCTATTATAACACGATCTTTAGTAATAGGCGGGGCAATGCTTGGTTTTTCCGTTACAGTTCCCATATAAACGGCTCTTCAAATTTCCAAGGTGTTGTCGATGCCGATGCGCGCTGCTGGACGCAAGTACGACCGGGAAGAAATGGTTGCATATCTTCATGGGATCGATCCTCAAGGCGATGTCGCGCATCTCCTCGTCTACAAAAAGGGCGAGAGGGTCAGGTTCACGGGGGAACTTGGGAATCACGAAGTGGCGCGCGCAAACGCGGCGGATCTCGGGGAATGGATCCGCGAGGCGGAAACAGCGTGTGGCCTCGTCGATGTCCTGGGCGTGTATCGCGGATGGATGCAAACACCGGAAAACCTTGAGAAATTCGAGCAGTTGAACGCCAACGCGGCGAAGAAAAAGAAAGAGATCGAGGCCGCAAGCCATCTCTAGAGCATGTTCCGGAAAAGTGTCCCACTTTTCCGACAAGAACATGCTCCATTTCAAATAGTTAAAGAGCAAAACCCGATTCAATGGGATCGGATTTTGCTCTGACGGTGTCGCGGGTCTAACGGTGCCGCGCGCATCGCCTCCGCCAACCGTCCCGGCCGGCGGCAGCCCGCCCCTTCACCCTCCTGCGATCTACAGCAGCCGACCCGTGAATGACCAAGCCCGTTGCTGAGCTTCACGGGAAGCGAATGAGCGGGCATCGGCTGGTGCCGGAACGCGCGTGTCGTTGGGGGCAGTCGGCGGGGTGGGCAGTCGGCGGGGTGGGCAGTCGGCGGGTGGTTTCATGCCGTAGTCCCGGCCGCTAAACGCGACCCCTCAAACCGCGCGCCGCAGGCTTGAGGGCCGATCGACGAATCTTTGCGCCAAATGTGTTTGCCGCACACCCACGCGATGCGCATGATCGCCGGGTGAGAATGATATGCAATAGCGCGAGCCGAGCGCTGGCCGTCGCCGCTGCGGTGATCCTGCTTCCCGGGCTCGCGGTGGCGCAGACCCCGCCGCCGGCCGGCCCCGGCGCCGCGGGGTCGCTGACCCTGCCGCCGGTCGAGGTGATCGCGCCTACGCCGCTGCTCGGCTCCGGGGTCGACCGCGACAAGGTGCCGGCGGAAACCGCGGTGCTCGACAGCGGCGACATCAACCGCTCCGGCAATCCCGACTTCCTCGACGCGCTCAATCAGCGGGTGCCGGGGCTCAGCCTCAGCGACACGGCCAGCAACGCGTTCCAGCCCGGGGTCTTCTACCACGGGTTCCAGGCCTCGCCGCTGCAGGGGAACGCGCAGGGGCTGGCGGTCTACCTCAACGGCGCGCGCTTCAACCAGCCGTTCGGCGACACGGTCAACTGGGATCTGATCCCCGACATCGCAATCGACCGGATGAACCTCGAAGGGTCGAACCCGGTTTTCGGGCTCAACGCGCTCGGCGGCGCGCTCGCCGTGCAGATGAAGAACGGGTTCACCTATCACGGCGGCGAGGTCGACCTGCTCGGCGGCTCGTTCGACCGCTACGAAGGCGACATGCAGTACGGCGTGCAGAGCGGCAACGTCGCCGCCTATGTCGCCGTGCGCGGGCTCAACGAGGGCGGCTGGCGGTTTCCGCAATCGTCGGACCTGGCCAATTTCTTCGGCGATCTCGGCTGGCGCGGCGAGCGGGGCGAATTCCACATCGATTTGACCCAGGCGCAGACCCGGCTCAACGGGCCCGGCACCTCGCCGATCCAGCAGATCCAGGCCGACCCGAGCGCGACGTTTACCGGCCCGGCGCTGCTGACCAACCACTACACGCGCGTGAACATGACCGGGAATTTCAACGTCTCGGACGAAACCTCGGTGCAGGCGGACGCCTATTACGATTATCTGATGCAGAAATACGCGAACGGCGCGGTGTCCGACATCAACCCCTGCAACGACGGCTCGGGCAATCTGTGCGAGGCGCCGGGGGTGTTCGCGACCGGGCTGAACGGCGCGCCGATCGCGGATTTCCTCAACGGCGGCCCATACAACGAGCTCGACCTGCAATCGACCAACACCAACGGCTACGGCGCCTCGCTGCAAGTCACCAATCGCTCCCCGCTGTTCGGCCACGACAACCAGTTTGTCGCCGGGGCCAGCTTTGACGGCGCGCATACGCTCTATGCCGCGACCAACCAGATCGGCGGGCTTTACGTGCCGACCTCGACCTTCTTCGGCCCCGGGACCACGATCGACCAGGCCGACGGCTCGATCGCGCCGGTGCGGGTCGACGTGGTCAACGCGTATTACGGGACCTTCTTTACCGACACGTTCGACATCACCCCGGACCTTACCGCGAATTTCGCCGGGCGCTTCAACGTCGCCGACATCGACCTGTCCGACCAGCTCGGCACGGCGCTCAGCGGCAACCACCGTTACAGCCGGTTCAACCCGTCGCTCGGGCTGAGCTGGAAGGTACGGCCGGGGCTCAGCGTCTATGCGAGCTATGCCGAGGCGAACCGGGCGCCGATGCCGGTCGAGCTGACCTGCGCCAGCGCCGCGGCGCCGTGCAGCCTCGCCAATTTCCTCTCCGCCGACCCCGACCTCAACCAGGTCGTCTCGCACACGATCGAGGCCGGAGTGCGCACGCAATCGCACCCGTTCGGCGACGACGACGCGACGCTGACCTCGGACCTGGCGGTCTATCGCACGACCCTCGGCAACGACATCCTGGCCGTCGGCAGCGCACTGCCCGGGCTGCAGTTTTTCCAGAATGTCGGCGGCACGCTGCGGCAGGGCGTCGACCTCACGCTCAAGTTGAAGTACCGCCGGCTCTCCGTCTGGCTCGGCTACTCCTATATCGACGCCGAGTTCCAGACCGGGTTCACCGAGCAGAGCCCGAACAATCCCGGCGCCGACGCCGACGGCAACATCTTCATCCGCCCCGGCGACCGCCTGCCGGGAATTCCGCAGAACGTGCTCAAGCTCGGCGCCGACTACAAGATCACCGACGCTTGGACAATCGGCGGTGCCGCGCTCGCCGAAAACGGCCAATACCTGTTCGGCGACGAGGCCAATCTGACGCCGAAAAGCCCGCCCTATTTCGTGCTCAACCTGCATTCGAGCTATCAGGTCAGCAAGAATTTTCAGGTTTTCGCCAAAATCGACAACGCATTCAACGCGCAATATTATACCTACGGCACGTTCGCCCCGACCTCGGCGGTGCCGATCGCGCAGGCGCCGGGGGCGACCAATCCCCGCGCGTTCAGCCCGGCCGCGCCGATCGGCGCGCTGGTCGGCGTGCGCATCACCTTTTGATTGTGCGATGTCGTCGGCGGCGGCATGACGGTCGAGGCGGCGGCCGGCAAGGCGTTCAAGCGGGCCGACGAACTCTTTGCCAAATATCCGATCAACGAAAGTTGAAGAGGCAAGGATTTAAGCGAGCGGTTCGCGCCTCTGCGCTTGCCCTTGGAAAACTGCGACATTATGACGTTGGGCCGGGCCGCAATATTCGATGAGCCCGGCCGAAGGAGTCGTGGTGATCGATTGACCGGGGCGGACCGTCGGTAATAATGTGCCGCAGGCAAAAATGTAGGGTCGCCCGGCGGGTTCTGCGGGAGGCTGAAACAGGGGAAGGAGACGGACCGTGGTGATGTTTACTCGACGCTCGGTGCTTCGCAGCTCGTTGGCGATTGCCGCGACGGGAACTCTGGCGCGACCGCGCATCGCCAACGCGCAGGCCAAGACCGCGACCGTCTGGTGGGTCCAGGGCTTTTTCCCGGAAGAAGACGAGGCATTCCGCACGCTGGCCTCCGGCTATGAAAAGGCAAGCGGCAACAAGCTCGACTACAGCATCATCCCATTCGCCCCGATGCGGCAAAAGATCATCTCGGCGATCACCAGCGGCGTCGTCCCGGACGTGATGTACGCGACCCCGCCCGAGGTGGTGCCCGAGCAGGCGTGGGCAGGCAAGCTGGTCGACGTCACCGATGTGATCGAGACGCAGAAGGCCAATTTTCTGCCGGCCGCGATAAAGTCGGCGTTCTTCTATAATTCCGAGGAAAAAAAGCACAGCTACTACGGCGTGCCGTTCGAGGGCGGGGTGGTTCCGTTCCACATCTGGAAGGATCTGGTCGAGAAGGGCGGCGGCAAGATGTCGGAAATCCCCGACCGCTGGGACGCCTTTATCGACTACTTCATTCCGATCGAGAAAAAGCTGCGCGAAGGCGGCATGCGCCATCTGTACTCGTCGGCCTTTGTCGTCAGCACGATCGGCAACGACCCGCTGAATACATTTCACGCATTCCTGATCGCCTATGGCGGCGCGGGTCTCGTGTCCGAGGACGGCAAGCTGCACTCGACCGATCCGCAGGTGCGCCAGGCCGTCATCAAGGCGCTGGAAAAGTTGAGCAGTTTCTTCATCGACAAGCACATCCCGCCCGGCTCGGTGAACTGGAACGACGCCGACGACAACAACGCGTTCCATTCCAAGCTGTGCATCATGGATTACGACGGCACGCTGTCGACCGAGCTCGCGATGATCCATGACGAGCAGGCCTATTACCACGACATGATCACGTGGCCGATGATGAAGGATAACAGCGGCAAGCAACTGCCCAGCATCTACGGCGTCAACAACGCGATCATCGCGAAGGGCGCGAAAAACGTCGATGTGGCCAAGGATTTCCTGAAGTACGCGATCGAGCCCGACGTCAACAACGCCTACCTGAAGGGGGCGCTGTGCCGCTGGCTGCCGGTGTACGGCGAGACGGCCAAGAAGGACCCGTTCTGGACCGACCCCAAGGATCCGCACCGCGCGCCTTACGTGCTGCAGGGTCTGGACCGGCCGACGATACCCGAATTCTTCGTCTACAACGCGGCCTATGCGCAGTGCCGGACCGAGCACATTTTCAACGTCGCGTGGGCGGATATCGTCAATGGCGGTATGAAACCGGCCGATGCCGCCGACAAAGCGTTGAAGAGGGCAGAAGCGATCTTCGCGAAATACCCGATGCAGCAGAGCTAAGAGGCTAGAATGGACGCGACCCAGGTAATTGAAACCGGCCGCGGCAGGGCGGGAACCCGCCCGCGGCGGCGCGCGTGGCGTGGCGGGCTGCAAGGTTCGGAATACACCTGGGCGATCGCCTTCGTAATCCCGTACATCGCGGTGTTCATCGCCTTTGTCGCGTATCCGGTCGTGTTCGGGCTGTGGCTCGGCAGCGACCCGAAGCTGTATGCCGAATTGTGGGACGATCCCGTCTATAAGATGTCGGTGATCAATACGATCCTCTATCTGGTCATCGGCGTGAACGTGAAGATGTTCCTGGCGCTCTTGCTGTCGGGATTCTTCATGCGGCCGGGCTGGTGGGTCAAAGGGTTGCTGATGGTCTACGTGCTGCCGTGGGCGGTGCCGGCGCTGCCGACCTTTATCTCGATCCACTGGATGCTCAACAGCGACTACGGCTTTATCAACAACGCCCTCTATGACCTTTTCCACATGGACGGGCCGGCCTGGCTCGACCAGCGCTGGCTCGCGATGGGGTCGGTGATCGCGTCGTACATCTGGAAGAACATGCCGTTCTGGACCGTGATCCTGCTCGCGGGCCGGATGGCGATCCCCGAGGACATCCGCGAGGCGGCCAAGATCGACGGGGCGACCGGGATCAAGAGCTTTACGCTCATCACCTTCCCGATGCTCGCCAACCTCTATCTGGTGTGCACGCTGCTTTCGACGATCTTCACGGTCGGCGACTTCAACACCTCGACCTTCGTCTCCGGCGGCGGCCCGGCCTTCTCGACCTATGTGCTGGCGACCCTCGGCATCCGCGACGCGTTCGACCTGGCACAGCCCCGGCTCGGCGTCGCCGCGGTGATGACGGCGCTGCCGCTGATCATTCCCTTGGTGATCATCTTGATGCGCAAACTCCGGACCGCACAGGTGCAGCTATGACCGTCGTCACGGCCCCCAATCTCAACGTCGCGGCGGCGCGCGACACGGCCCATTCGATGCGCCGCTCGGCCCGGCGGCAGCGCTACCTCCTCAACGCCGGCTCGGCCGTGCTCGGCGTCGTGCTGATGATCTGGACGCTGCTGCCGCTCTACAACATCGTCATGGTCTCGATCGAGGGCCACAATGACGTGTTCAGCAACCGCCTGTGGCCGGAAGACCCGACGATCGCCGCGTATGGCGTCGTGGTGCACCAGGGCCATTGGTATCTCGAGTATTTCTGGCACCAGTACGGCAACAGCATCTATGTCGGCGTCGCGGTCACGTTCCTGACCCTGCTGATCAGCTCGATGACCAGCTTTTCGATCGGGCGGATGCGGCTGAAGCACGGCTGGCTCCTGACCAACACCGCGCTGCTGACCTATGTGATCCCGGCCTCGTTCCTCGCGATCCCGTTCTATCGGATCATGCAGAATTACGGGCTGACCAATAACCTGTGGTCGGTGATCGCGGCGATGGTGACCTTTGCCACGCCCTACGCGATCTTCATCTTCCAGAATTACGGCGCCAGCATCCCGCTGGAGCTCGACGAATCGGCCCGCATCGACGGCGCCACGCCGTGGCAGATCTATTACAAGATCTACCTGCCGCTGATGGCGCCGGCGCTGGTCGCGGTCGGCACCTATGCGCTGCTCCTCGCCTGGAACGAGTACCTCTACCAGTTCCTCCTGTTGTCGGATAAGCGCAGCATGACCGTGCCGGTCGCGCTGGCGCAGTTCCTCAACAGCGACGAGGCGCCGTGGAATTACATGATGGCGACGGCGATCGTCTACGCGATCCCCCCGGTCGCGGCCTATTACGCCTTCCGCCAGAAGATGACGGGCGGGCTCACGATGGGCGGCGTCAAAGGGTAGCCGCAAGCGCCGCGGCAACGCGGCACAAACCAGACGGGCGCATGGAGACTATCCGCGCGCCCGTTTTGCGTTATAAGGCGGCCGGAAACCCTTTGCGTGAGGAGAGGCCGCCAATGGCGCCGGAGCTCAAGCTGCTGTTGTGGTGTGTGGCGTTGACCTTTATCGAGGTCGTCGTCGCCGCGCTCGCCGCCAACGGACAGCTCGGCCTGCCCGTGCTGGCGGGCAATCGCGAGGGGTTGCCGCGCCTGACCGGCTTCGCCGGCCGGGCCCAGCGCGCGCATCTCAACATGCTGGAAAGCCTGCCGCTGTTTATCGCGCTCGTCGCGATCGCCTGCATCGCCAGCAAGACCGACGCGACCACGCTGCTCGGCGCCCGATTGTTCTTCTGGGGCCGCCTTGCGCACTGGCTGATCTACCTCGCCGGCATCCCCTGGCTGCGCACGCTCGCCTGGGCGGTGTCGGTGGTGGGGATGGTGCTGATCTTTATTCGGCTGGTGTAGCGGCGGGCTTGGCCGCGCCGGGCGCGGTCGGGGTCCCGATATTCGGCAGGAACGCGGTCAACAGGCCGATCAGCGGCAGGAACGCACAGACGTGATACACCGCGTCGATGCCCGCCGTGTCGGCGAGCTTGCCGAGCACCGCCGCGCCGACCCCCGCCAGTCCGAATGACAGGCCGAAGAACAGCCCCGAGATCATGCCGATCTTTCCCGGCACGAGGTCGAGCGCGTAGACGACGATCGCCGAGGTCGCCGAGGCGAGGATCAGGCCGATCGCCACGATCAGGATGCCGGTCCAGAACAGGCCGACATAGGGCAGCACCATCGTGAACGGGATGACCCCGACGATCGAGCCCCAGATCACGTATTTGCGGCCGATCTTGTCGCCGAGCGGACCGCCGATCAGCGTGCCGACCGCGATCGAGGCCAGGAACGCGAACAGGTGGATTTGCGCGCTCGCGACCGAAACATGGAATTTGCTGATCAGGTAGAAGATGTAATAGCTGCTGATGCTGGCCTGGTAGAACGCCTTCGAGAAGATCAGCGACAAGAGGATCACCAGCGACCACACGATCTTGCGCCGCGATAAATCGGTGCGCATGGCGCCCTGGCGAGCCCGGCCGCGCATCGGTGGCACCGCGTGCTCCTTGCGGTACCAGTTGCCGACGCCGAACAGGACCGTCATCGCGACCAGCGCCGCGCCCGAAAACCAGCCGACGCTGCCCTGCCCGCGCGGGATCACGATAAACGCGGCGAGGATCGGCCCCAGCGCCGAGCCGACATTGCCGCCGACCTGGAACAGCGACTGCGCGAGCCCATGCCGCCCGCCCGACGCCATCCGCGCGACCCGTGATGCCTCGGGGTGGAACACCGCCGACCCGACCCCGACCAAGGCCGCGGCCACCAGCAACAGATGGAAATTGCTCGCATTCGCCAGCATCAACAGGCCGATAAACGTCGACCCCATCCCGGCGGCCAGCGAATAGGGTTGCGGCCGCCAATCGGCAACGAGGCCGACGATCGGCTGCAGCAGCGACGAGGTCACCTGCATGACCAGCGTGATGAGGCCGATCTGCGCGAAGCTGAGGCTGAAGCTGTCCTTGAGCATCGGATACAGCGCCGGCACCAGCGACTGCATCGTGTCGTTGAGGAAATGCGAAAAGCTGAGCGACAGGATGATCGAAAATATCGTCGCCTCCGCCACCCGGTGCGACCCGTTCCGCTCGACCGATACCTCGGTGCTCATCACCCGCCGCCTTAAACCGCTTGTTGTTGCCGCGACAATAAACCAAACACCCAAGCAACTTCACGGCTCCCCGCCCGCATGGCAGCCATCCACATCTCTTGAAGGCGCGCGAAGCGCAAGGATTTTCACAATGAGGCAGTGAGGCAGTGAGGCAGTGAGTGGGACGCCCCGGCTTCTCACTGCCTCACTGCCTCATTGTGGTTCAAATCGGCTGCGCCGCGAAGAAAGCCTTCGTGTTCTTCGCGCCTTCGTGGTGAAAATCCGGATGGATCGGAACGGGAGTCGCGGGATGAAGAAAGTCGAGATCGCCGGATATGGCGCGCCGGAAGAGGTTGCGCATTGCGTCGACGCGCCCGAGCTCGGCGCGCCGGGGCCGGACGAGGTGGTGTTCGACGTGCTCGCCTTTCCGATCAACCCGGCCGATTTGTCGTTCTGCCGCGGCAATTACCGTCTGCACCCGACCCTGCCGGCGACACCCGGAGCCGAGTGCGTCGGGCGAATCACCGCGGTCGGCGCCGGCGTCACCGGGCTCAAGCCGGGCGACATCGTCATCAACATGCAGCGCGAGAACTGGGCCGCCGGCCGGCGCGTCAAGGCGGCGGATGCGGTGCCGATCCCCAGCGGGCTCGACCTTGCCCAGGCGGCGATGCTGCGGATCAACCCGCCGACCTCGCTGTTGCTGCTCGAAGACCACGTCAAGCTCGGCCGCGGCGACTGGGTGATCCAGAATGTCGCCAATTCCGCGGTCGGCCGGCATTTGATCGTGCTGGCGCATCAGCGCGGCATCCGCACGATCAACGTCGTCCGCCGCGGCGATGTCGGCGACCTTCTGCGCGGGCTCGGCGCCGAATCGGTGATCGAGGACGGCCCCGACCTCGCCGAGCGCGCCCGCGCGGCGGCCGGCGGCGCGCCGATCCGGCTCGGCATCGACGCGATCTCCGGCGACGCGACCCGCCGCATCATGCAATGCGTCGCCGATGCGGGGGTGACGGTCAATTACGGCGGCCTCTCGGGCGACGACCCGGGGGTCGACCGGCCGTCGCTCGGCGTGCGCGGGGTGAGCCTGATGGGGTTCATGCTCGGCCGCGGGCTCGCCAAGCGCAGCCCGGAGGCGGTGCGCGCGCTCTACGCCGATCTCGCCAACCAGCTCAGCGACAAGCGGCTGCAGGCGCCGATCGACACGACCTACCCGATCGAAGAGATCAAACAGGCGCTGGCCCATGCGCAGAAGGCCGGAAGGAACGGCAAGATCCTGGTGCTGCCGCACGGGAAGCTGTGAGGAAAACCCTCACTCCGCCGCGGCGGTACAGCCCTCGATCTTGATCCGGTTGACCTTGCGGACGGCGCCGTCGGGGGTGTTGTAGACGTCGCAGCGATCGCCGACGTGCAGGATGCGCTCGACCGGGAAGCTGATGGTCTTGTTGTTGCTGCCAAAGGTCACGTCGAGACTGTCGCCGATCTTGATATGGACCGGGATCGCGACGTGACGGTAGCTCCAGCACGAGGTGTAGACGAGCCAATCGCGGCACATGATCAGCCGGCCGGTGCCCGGCGTATCGATCGTCTTGACCGGATCAGCCGCGAAGGCCGCGACCGCGAGCCCGGCGACGGCCAACGCCGTCAGCCCGCCCCTGAGCGATCTCACCCAACCCCATCCGGGCATCCGATCAACCCCCGTCAATCCGACACCGCAATCCGACGCCACAATCCGAGACCGCGCCTCGCTACGGATGGATCACCGTCTCGGTCCGGCTGATCACAAACGCCTCGCGCCGCTCGATAAAATCACCGACCGCGTCGGCAAACGCCTCCGGCCGGTCGGTGCCGATCGCGTGTCCGGCATCGTATACCAGCACAAGATTGCAGGTCGGGATCAACTCTTTGTAAAACCGCCCCATGCTCGGCGGGATGACCCGGTCGAGCGTGCCGAACAGCACGAGCGTCGGCACCGCGAGGTCGCCCATCCGGCGTTCGAGCTCGGGGTCGCGTCCCGGTCCGCTCAACCGCCGCACCAGCGCCTGGGTCTGGTCGCGGATCGCCGCCGGGACCGGCGGCAGCGGCGGCACCCGCTCGGGATGGGCGAACAGCATCCGCGCCATCTCCTCCGGCGTGCCGGACGGCGCCCGCGTTCCCTCGGGCCGGATCGCCGCCGGCGCGTCGAGGATCAGCGCCTTGAGCCGCTCCGGATGCTGCACCGCGAGCCACACCGCGGTCCGCCCGCCAAACGAGGTGCCCCACAGATTGACGTCGGTGAGGCCCAGCGCCGAGATCGCCTGCGCCATCGTCGACGCGAGCTCGGCGATGTTGGCGCTCTTCGCGTTCTCGGCCGAGGTGCCGAACCCCGGCATCTCGAACGCGACCACCCGGTTGTGCTGCGCCAGGAGGTCGTGCGCCGGGCTCAGCCGGAGCCCGCCGGCGCCGTGCAGATGCACCAGAACCGGTCCTTCACCCGCCTCCATGTAGCGGATGCGGAACCCGTCGGCCTCGACGAAACGCTCGGTGAAGGCCATCAGGCGTTGACCTGGCGGTTGAGTTTGGCCCAACGGTCGAGGATCGGCAGGATGTCGTCGCGCTTGTCCGACATCAGCGTCACGTTGACCGCGTCGACGCCGAGATCGCGGAAATTCTTCAGCTTGTCCGCGTCTTCCGGCGCACCGCCGAGGCGGAGCGACAGCGTCTTCGGGTCGCGGCCCTTTTCCTGCGCCATCTTGTGGTAGGCCGGGATGTAGATCGCCGGATCGCCCGCCGCGGCGTTCGGATACCAGCCGTCGCCATAGCGGATCGCCCGTCGCGCGCCGTAAGGGAAGGCGCCGCCGAGGATGATCGGCGGGTGCGGCTTTTGCACGGGCTTGGGCCAGGTCATCATCTGCGGCACCTTGACGATGTCGCCGTTGTACTCGGCCTTGGATTTGGTCCAGATCTCCTTCATCGCCTCCATCTGCTCGCGCATCTTTTGCATGCGCGTCGCGAAGACGGTGCCGTGCGCCTCGATCTCCTCGACATTCCAGCCGCCGCCGATGCCGAAGATGAACCGCCCGCCCGAGGTTTGGTCGATCGAGGCGACGAGCTTCGCGGTCTGGATCGTGTCGCGCTGGATCACGAGGGCGATGCCGGTCGCGAGCTTCAGCTTTTTCGTCGCCGCGCCGACCACCGCCAGCGTCACGAACGGGTCCATTACGTCGTAATAGCGCTTGTGCAACTCGCCCCCGCCGGGCGCCGGCGTCACCCGCGGTACCGGGATATGCGAATGCTCGGCCGCCCACACCGAGTCGAACCCGCGCTCCTCAAGCGCGACGCCGAGCTCGGCCGGGGTGATCGAATAGTCGGTAAAGAAGATCGAAGCGCCGAATTCCATCGTTCAGTCCTTTTTGGAACGCGTCGCCCCCGCGAAGGCGGGGGTCCAGGGGCAAGCGACGACGCGGCTGCCCTGGGTTCCCGCCCTCGCGGGAATGACGAGTGATAAGTGGCGGAGAACCGTCATCTCCGAGTTCAAATCTCTCTGATCCGCGGCAATACCTTCCGCCCGAACAGGTCGAGCGCGTCCATCATCACCGCGGTGTCGCCGCTGCCGGGATCCTGCAACGAGATGTCGATGACGCCGACACCGACCTCCTCGCGCCATTGCGTGAGCTGCTTGATGACCCGGTCGGGGCCGCCGCAGAAGGTGATCGGCAGTACGCCGCCCATCGGCGCCGCCCGCCGCTCGCCGGCGACGTTGCGCACATCTTGGGCGAAGAGCGACTCGCGGATTGCATCGGCCAGCGGGAACGGCGCCTGCTTGCTGCGCCGTTCGAGCGCCAGATCGGCCGCCTCGTCGGTTTCCCCAAGGATCATGTTGCAGCGGTAGACGATGCTGTCGCCCCCCGGCTGCCAGCCGTAGCCCTCGCAGGCCTTGCGATAATAGGCCGACGCCTTCCCCATCGAGTCGAGATTGCCGTAGCTGAGGCCCAACCCGACATGGTGACGCGCCGCGAACTCGCCGGATTCCGCGCTGGTGCCGAGCGAATAGATCGGCATGTCGGGATGCGGGCGCGGCCACAGCGATATCGTGCGGTACTGGAAATACTTCCCCTGCCAGCCAAAGGGCTGCGGCTCCCGCCACGCGTTGAGAATGAGCTCCATCCCCTCGTCGGTGCGTTCGCGCGCCTCCTTGGGGTTGAGGTCGTAGCTGAGGTACTCGTTGGTCGTGCCGCGCAGCATCCCGGCGATGATCTTGCCCGGCGCCATCGTGTCGAGCATCGCCAGCTCCTCGGCGACGCGGATCGGGTTGCTGGTGGGCACGATCGGGCCGAGGAGCGCCACCTTGATCTTCGTCGCATGCGCCGCCATGAACGCCGCCGAGACGACCGGCGACGGGGTCAGGATGCGCGGCGAATAATGGTGCTCCGACACGCTGACCCAGTCGAACCCCAGCTCCTCGACGAATTTCAGCCGCTCGATGATCGCGGCATAGGCCTTGACCCCGATCTCGGTGTCATAGGCGGCCGACGGCACCGGCCATGTCCGCGGAAAATCGGGCGGCACCGCATAGCGCCCGGTTTCAAAAAAAGAGACCTTCATCGTGGGGCCGCCTGATGGGTTTCAGCGGGTGCGATTGTACTCGTAATCCTCGCGCTCGCCACCACCGAGGCGCAGCCCCTCGGGGAGCGGCGGACGGGCGGCCTGGAGCTTGGCGTGCGCGGCCAGATCCTCGGCGCTCGCCCACTTCTCCATGAGGCACAACCGGTCGGGGTCGAGCGCGCTCTGAAACACCTCGAACTGCTCGCAACCCGCATCCTGCTGCGACGCGCGGCAGCGCGCCGCCATCGCCTTCGCCAGCTCCGCACCCTTCCCCGGCGCCGCGGCGATCGAAATGACAAGACGAACCGACATTGAAGCCTCCCTGAATGCTCGGCCATCGTAGGATGGGTTGAGCGCCAGCGAAACCCATGCGGAAGGATTCACCGCGGAGGACGCAGAGGGCCGCAGCGGTCACACCGCCACCCTCCGCGATCCTCCGCGTCCTGCGCGGTAAAAAATTGATGGGTTTCGCTCCGCTCGACCCATCCTACGATGCCGAGACCGTCATCAGCAGAAGGAGCCTCACATGCCCGACAAGATCGCCGTCATCACCGGGGCGGGGAGCGGGATCGGCCGCGCGACCACGCATGCGCTGTTGGATCTCGGGTTCAACGTCGTGCTTGCCGGGCGGCGGAAGGAGATGCTGGAGGAAACCGCGGCGCTCGCCAATCTGCCGGCCAGCCGCACCCTCGTCGTGCCGACCGACGTTTCCGACCGGCATTCGATCGACGCACTGTTCGACGCGGTGAAGAAGACTTACGGCCGCATCGACCTGCTGTTCAACAACGCCGGGATCAGCACCCGCAACATCCCGATCGACGATTTGACCTACGAGCAGTGGACCAATGTGGTGAATGTCAACCTGACCGGCTCGTTCCTCTGCGCGCAGCATGCGTTCCGCATGATGAAGGCGCAGGACCCGCAGGGCGGGCGCATCATCAACAACGGGTCGGTGTCGGCGCACGTGCCGCGGCGGAACTCGGTGCCCTACGCCTCGACCAAGCACGCGCTGACCGGCCTCACCCGTGCGCTGTCGCTCGACGGCCGCGAATTCGTCATCACCTGCGGCCAGATCGACATCGGCAACGCCGCGACGCCCCGCAACGCAGACACCGCGCAGGGTCGCCTGCAAGCCTCCGGACGGGTCGAGGCCGAGGCGCGCATCGACGTCAAGGACGTGGCGAAAGGCGTCGCCTACATGGCCGGGCTGCCGCCCGAGGCCAACGTCCAGTTCATGACCGTGATGGCGGCGAAGATGCCGTATATCGGACGGGGGTAGGATGGGCTGAGCAAAGCGAAGCCCATCGGGAAAAAAGTCTTTAACGCAGAGGTCGCAGAGTAGGCGCGGAGGTCGCGACGGGTTCGGTGCCTCCGCGTCCTCCGCGAAATCCTCCGCGACCTCTGCGTTGAAAAGTTTGCTTTTGATGGGCTTCGCTGCGCTCAGCCCATCCTACCTGCCGCCGTTAGCCCGGCAGCTCGACCATCCCCATCCACCATAGCGACGCGCCGCCGACATCGACGTCGTATTTGCGGATGTAGCTGAGCTTGCCGTCGTCGCCGATGCGGAAGAGGGACATCGTCGCCGGCGCGACCGTCACCCCGTCGCCGTCCTTTACCGGCACGGGCTGGATATGCGCGGCGACGAGCAGGCGGCCGGTCGGGTCGATGGGGAAGGTGCGGCAGTGGTAGCCGCGGGTGTCCTCGAACTGGATCGGACTCGGCTTACCGGTCGCCTGGTCGATCGCGTAGACCGCCAGCGTGTTCTCGCCGCCGGCGAAGACACGCCAGCCGTTGTCGTCGACCAGCGCCGAGGCGCGGTTGGCGACATAGACGAAGCGGCCGTTCGGGTGGACATGCACGGTTCCCGCCGCCTGCCGCCCGCCCTTCTTGCCGGTGCCGAGCGTCGTCTCGCTGAACATCGGCGCCGCCGACAGCGTGCCGCCGGCGAAATCGAACACGTCGAGCCGGTTCTGCCGCTCCAGCGAGACATAGACCCACGGTTTCGACGGGTGGAAATCGAGATGGCGCGGTCCGAACCCGTACCCGTCGCCCGGCGCGATCGATTTCTCGCTCGAAAGCTGCCCGCCGGCCCAGTTGAACACCTTGAGGCAGCCCGGCTCCTCCGCCTTGCCGCCGGCTGCGTCATGCCCGCGCGCGACGAGGATCACCCGGTCGCCGCCGAGCCCGGCGCGCACCTGATGGGCATAAATCCCCGGATCGACCAGGTCGCGCTGCGTCACCTCGGCGCCGGCGGTGCCGTTTGGGTTGACCCGATAGACCTTGAGCCCGCTGGGGTTGCTGAACGCGACGAGGATGTACTCGGACGGGATGTCGGTCGCCATGTGAATGGGACGCGTCGGCAACGGCACCGGCGCGCCGTGCAGCGCGAGGGCGCCGGTCGCGGGATCGACGGCGAGCGCGCTGACGTGGTGCGTGTTGCCGACATGACCGCCGACCCCCGACGCGCTGTCGCTGGTCGCGGCGTAGAGAAAGCGGCGCGACTGGTGCGGCCACACGTAATGCACGCTGGCCGGCAGCGTCACCGACCCGCCGCGTTTCAGCGTCCCAGCCTCGGCATCGAGGTCGTATTGCGTCAGCACCGGCCCGATGCTGGCGTAGAGGGCGGTTTTTGCCATCTCCTCATCCTCCCTTGGATCGTCGCCCCGGCGAAGGCCGGGGTCCACCTTTCACGCGCTCGTGCGGCGGATAAGTGGGTCCCGGCCTGCGCCGGGATGACGGAAAAGAACGTTACACCCCAAACCTCTCCCGCCACCCCAGCCCCTCGACCGTATCCCCGGCAGGGTGGTACTCGCACCCTACCCAGCCGTCATAGCCGAGCGTGTCGATGTGGCGGAAGAGATGGTCCCAGCCGATCTCGCCGGTGCCGGGCTCGTGGCGATCGGGGACGTCGCCGATCTGGATGTGGCCGATCACCGGAATCAGCGCGGTGAGCCGGTTGCAGAGGTTGCCTTGCGCGAGCTGGCAATGGAACGTGTCGAACTGCAGCCCGGTCCGGTCGACGCCGATCGCCTCGACGATCGCGGCGCCCTGTTCCTGGGTCGAGATCAGATAGCCGGACGCGTCGCGCGGGTTGAGCGGCTCGATCATCAGGCGCACGCCATGTCTCACGGCCCTGTCGCCGGCCCAGGCGAGATTGTTGGCGTAGACCGCGAGCGCCGTCTCGCGGAGGACGCCCTGCGGCGGCACGCCGGCGAGCACGTGGATGCGCTTGCACCCGAGCGCCCCGGCATAGTCGAGCGCCTGGTCGATCGAGGCGCGGAACTCGGCCTCGCGCCCGGGCAGACAGGCGAGCCCGCGATCGCCCTTGGCGCGGTCGCCGGGGGTCGTGTTGATCAATGCTTGCGCGAGCCCGTTATCGTCGAGCCGCGCCCGCAATTCGCGCGCCTCGTACTCGTAGGGCGAGGCGTATTCGACCCCGGCAAACCCCGCCCGCGCCGCCGCCGCGAACCGGTCGAGAAACGGCGCCTCGCAAAACAGAAACCCCAGATTGGCGCATAGGCGCAGCATCGTCGTCTCCCCTCCGTCTCGCCCGCACTTTAAGCGCGAAGCGCAAGGAATCCACAATGAGCCAGTGAGACAGTGAGCTCCGGCTCCTCACTGCCTCACTGCCTCACTGTCTCACTGTCTCACTGGCTCATTGTGGATTCCTGCGGCTTCGCCGCTTCGCCATGCGTGAAGCGGGTGGCGGGGTGCGTCCGGCCCGGCTTTACGGCATGGCTTTCGCGGCATACGCTTCTTTGAGAGGGAACGCGCCGCGAATAGAGGGAGCACCGCGATGCTGCTCAACCGCACCGAGATCAGCGAAGACCAGGCTTTCGGCCAGTTCACCGACTCGATCCTCGAACGCGACCAGGCGAAGACGACCGATTTGTTCTTCAAGATGGTCCAGGGCGGGCGCTCGATCGGCGACGCGCTGAGCCTTGTCACCGCGGCCGAGGCGCCGTTTGTCAATGTGCCGTGCCACATCAACATCAAGGACGGCAACATCGCGCTGACCAACAACGACCACACGCTGCTGGGCCTCCGCGCGTCGGCCCATCTGATGCCGTACCTGCCGGAAAAATATCGGCTTTTGCCGATGCTGCAGAGCGTCTGGTACATCGGCGCGGGCCTCGATATCTGGAACCAGCTCCTTTACAAATACCCCGGCCGCTACGCGACGATGAAGGGCGTGCAGGTGCCGCCGCCGTCCTACGGCCCGTCCGTCTGGCTCGAAGACACGCCGCCGATCGTCGAGGACGGCACGGTCGAGGAGCGGCTGCATTCCTACATGATCGCGACGATGACCGGCGATTCGCGGCGTGCGCACGGCCTCTTCCTCGGCATCGCGCAGGATCCGGAGGCCCGCGGGGACCTCCAGGACACGATCGAGTTCCTCGGCCTCATCGACCTCCAGGAAACCGTGATCGGGCGCAAGGCGCGCAACACGGGCCACAAGGCGATCCGCGCCCGCGCCGTCACCGACCTCGCCAATTACATCGGCTGGGAGAAGTCGCACGGCGTCTTCTACATGGGCGTCCCCGACATGGCGGTCGGCCCCTTGTACTACTCGCTCTACGACGCCGCCTCGGTGCGGATCGGCGCCGAGTTCCCCGACGATTTCGGCAAGAACCTCGAAGCCACCAACAAGACCCCGCTCAGTGCGAACGAGGTCGAGGACATGATCCACCAGATGATGAACGCCGACGGCGAGACCGTCTGGACCCTCATCACCACCCACCTCAAGAACGGCAAGGCGATCCAGAGCCTCGGCGACACGATCCAGCTCGGCGCCGCCGAGCTGATCCTGCGCACGACCGTCGCGCGGCAATTTACCAACGGGCAGCACCCGTTCGATTATTGCAACGTCGCGAACAACTGGATGCGCCGCAGCCGCAGCCCGTACAAGGCCCGCATCCTCTATCTGATGGCCAATTTCATCAACGACGTGGCCCACGAGAACAAATTGCAAAAGACCGTCATCGAGGACGAGATCGCCGGGTATGACGGCAACGGGCGGACGGGGGAGGCGCTGCTCGCCGACCTCGACGACGCGATCATGTCGCTCGACGCCGCGAAATCGACCGCGGTCGCGCACGCCTACCTCAAATCCGGCGCCGACCGCCGGCCCTATCAGGAGGCCGTGGCGCTGTGCGCCAGCCGCTTCCAGGACGACCCGCACAACCAGAAGATCACCGTCTCGACCTTTGAGGAATACGGGCTCAACAGCACGCATCTCAAGGACCGGATGCTCCTCGCCACCCCCCGCCTCCTCGCCGGCTGGGTCAAGATGCCCGGCGAGCGCGAGTGCTTCGCGCGGTACGAGCGGGAGTGGATTTACCAGTAGGGCGGATAAGCAAAGCGCAATCCGCCTTCATCGGCGCTTAATGAGCGATAGCCTCGGTATCGCGGCGAAGCCGCAGGGATTCCCAATGAGGCAGTGAGGCAGTGGATGCCGAGCCCTCTTAGTCTCACTGCCTCACTGCCTCATTGTGAATTAATCGCGCTCCGCGCGGTCTATTTCGGCAGCACCTTCGCCAGCGCCTGGTACGCCCGCTCATCGGTGCGGTCGTAGCGTAGCGGGGTCACCACCACCTTGCCGGCGTCGAGCGCGTCGATGTCGCTTTCCGGGCCCTGCTCGCGCGGGCCGCGGCGGAACATGATCCAGTGGTATTCGAACCCGCGCGGGTCGGTGCGGGTGTCGACGGTCATCCCCTGGACGAGGCCGGCGCCCTGCCGCGCCAGGGTCAGCGGCCCGACCTCGGCGGCCGGCAGGTTCGGGAAGTTGACGTTGAGGCAGGTCGACTGGTCCCAGCCGATCTCCAAAAGGCGCCGCACGACGCCGGCGCCCAGCGTCGCGGCGGTGTCCCATGGCACGTTGGCGCGGTCGGCATATTCCTGGCTCAGCGCGATCGCCGACGCGCCGAGCATCATCGCCGTCATCGCGCCGCCGACCGTCCCGGAATAGACATTCTCGACCCCGAGATTGGCGCCGCGGTTGACCCCGCTGAGACACAGCGCCGGCGGCCGGTCCCGCAGCAGGTGAGAAATGCCGATGACGGCGCAATCGCCCGGCGTGCCGAGCACGCTGTAACGCCGCTCGCCGCGTTTCGTAACCCGCACCGGGTGGTGGAGGCTGACCGCGTGCGACACGCCGCTCTGGTCGTGCTCGGGCGCGACGACCCAGACCTCGCGCGCCAGCTCGGCGGCGATCCCTTCGAGCACCTTGAGCCCCGGCGCGTCGATGCCGTCGTCGTTCGTCAGCAGAATGTGATCGAGCATGGATCTTTTCCCGCGAGGCGGCGGCGCGTACCAATACCCGCCCGAAGCGGGAGGCGACAATGTTCAAGCGCATCGACCATGTCGAGATCGTGACAGACAAGCCGGACGAGACGGAAAAATTCTACACCGAGATCCTCGGCTTCACCGTGCGTGAGCGCGACCGCGTCCCCCGCCCCGGCACCGACATGGCGCTGAACCTCGTCTATCTCGACCTCGGCGGCACGACTGTCGAGCTGATGACCTGGGAGAACGTGCCCACCGCGCCCAAGCCCGAGCTCGAGCATCTCGGCTATCGCTTGATCGCGATCGAGGTCGAGGACATGAAGGCGGCCCTCGCCTACCTCAAGGACAAAGGCGTCGAGCCCGTGTGGGGCCCGATGTTCCAAGACACCTACGCCCGCGCCGAAATCGCCGACCCGAACGGGTATCGGATCGAACTCAGGCATTGGGTGTAGCCCCCAGCCGCACCGCTGCCGTCATCCCGGCGCAGGCCGGGACACACGGTTCTAACGCACGGGCGGCTCATAAATGCCGGCCTGCGCCGGGATGACGGCGATATAGGCCGGTTGAACCCCCCACCCCCGCCGTGCGATCCTGCCCCCAATTCCACGCCGTCACGGGAGGAAATCATGCCAAATTACATGCTGGTCAGCTTCAAGACCTGCCCCTGGGTGCAGCGCTCGGCGATCATCCTGCGCGAGAAGAACGAGCCGTTCGAGTTCCGCCACATCGAGAGCGACAACCGGCCGGACTGGTTTCTCGCGATCTCGCCGCACAAAAAGGTGCCGGTGCTGCGCATCGACGACAAGGTGACGCTGTTCGAATCGAGCGCGATCAACGAATACCTCGACGAGGTGGTGAGCCCGCAGCTTCACCCGGCCGATCCGATCGAGCGCGCGATCAACCGCGCCTGGACCGATTACGTACCGACCTTTTCCTCGGCGGTCACCGGCTGCGCCTATGCCGCGACCAAGGAGGCCTATGACGCCGCGGTCGCGAAAATCCCGGACGCCTTCGCCAAGCTCGAAGGCGCGCTCGAAAAGCAGGGCGGCGGGCCGTTCTTCAACGGCGCAAAGTACTCGCTCGTCGATGCCGCCTATGCGCCGTTCCTGCAGCGCTATTACTTCCTCGACCGGGTGAAGCCGCTCGGCCAGATCGAGAAGTACCCGCGCGTGAAAGCCTGGGCCGACGCGCTGATGGCCCGCCCCTCGACCCACTCGTTCCCGGAGCCGGAGTTCGAGGCGATGTACCGCGAGAATCTGCGGAAGCGCGGCAGCTATCTGTCGTCGTTCCTGGAGCCGGCAAGGGCTGCGGCGGAGTAGAGCGCCAGGGGTTCAAGAGCGCGGCACCCACCAACCCCTCGCCGCCCATTGGGGGGAGAGGGAGGGGCCCGCGAAGCGGGAGGGTGAGGTGGGCTGATTCAGAGCATGCCCACCTCACCCCGGCCCTCTCCCCCCAATGGGCGGAGAGGGAGCGATCCGTGCGGTCGCTACCAGCGCTGCTGATTAGTGCTGCTCGACCATCACCATCCAGTTGATGCCGAACTTGTCGCCGACCATCCCGAAGGCCGGCGAGAAGAACGTCTTGGTCAGCGGCATCCGCACCTGACCGCCCTCGGCGAGCGCCGTGAACTTGCGCTCGGCGTCGGCGGCGTCGGTGGCCGACAGGGCCAGGGAAAACCCATGGAAACCCTGGTCGGGCTCGCCCATCCCGTCGGAAGCCATGATCATCGTGTCGCCGATCTTCACCGAGGCGTGCATGATCTTGTCGCCCATCTCCGGCTTCATCCCCGGCGGTTTCGGCTCGGGATGGTCCTTGAACCGCATCATCATCTGCACCTCGGCGCCGAGCGCCTTTTTGTAGAAGGCGATCGCCTCCTCGCAACGGCCGCCGAGCGCCAGGTAAGTGGTGATTGCCATCGTCGTCACTCCTCTTCAATCGGCAACAATAAGATGCGGGCGGGACGCCGCAACCCTTAACAAAAAGATACGGGCGGGAGGACAAGGAAGGGCTCGACCTCGCGATCCTGTTCCCGACCTCGGCGATGTACGTCACCGCGTTTACCCGCATGAATTCCCGCTTCGCCGCCGCCGCGTGCCGCGCCTATAACGACTGGCTCTACGACTACATCCAGGCCGCCGACGCGAAACGGCTTTACGGCGCCGCCGCGATCACGGCCCATGACTCGGCCTCGCCCTCGACCTCGCGTCCGAGACCGAAACGCCGATGCGCCTCAACGCGCTCGCCAAGGCCGAAATGGACGCCGCGATCGAACGCGGCTGGGGCGATCGCGACGCGTCGAGCTTCCTTCTGTTGCAGGAGGAACGCGCCGGCGTCGCGGTGCGGCTGCCCAATTCCTAGGCAGCAGCCCGAGCCCCTCGGCGGCAAGCCCGGCACGGATCGCATAGCCGCTCTGCGCGAACCGCACGGCGCTTGACTCGCCCCCGCTCTTTGCCGCTGTTGCTCGCCATAAATCAGGATGCCCGGGGGAGAATCGGCGATGAGCTTGACGCGCAGGACATTGCTGGCCCGCGCCGGCACTGCCGCCGGCACGATTGTGGCCGCGCCGTTCGTCCTCCGCTATCCCGCCAACGCCGCCGAGTTCGACTACAAATGCGGCACGGCGCTGCCGGACGGGCACCCGATGTGCATCCGCGGCCGCGAGGCGATGGACCGCATCAAGGAAAAAAGCAGCGGGCGGCTCGCGATCACGCTCTACACCAACAGCGTGCTCGGCCAGGACACGGCGATGATCTCGCAGACGATCTCCGGCGCGCTGCAATGCTATTACCTGCCGATCGACCTGCTCGCCCCGCGCAACCCGGCCTGCGGCATCTTCGGCGTCGGGTTCGCGTTCGACGGCTACACCCATGTGTGGGAATCGATCGACGGCGACCTCGGCGACTATCTGCGCGAATTGTCCGAGCAGATCGGCTTTCACGTGATGCCCAAGGGCTTCGACCACGGGTTCCGCCACATCACGACGCGCAACAAGCCGATCAACGTGCCGGGCGACCTCAAGGGCTTCAAGATCCGCCTGCCGGTCGCGCCCTACCTGATTTCGCTGTTCAAGCATCTCGGCGCGTCGCCGACCCCGATCAATTTCGGCGAGGTCTATAGCGCGTTGCAGACGGGTGTCGTCGACGGCCAGGAAAACCCGCTGATCCTCATCGACACGGCCAAGCTCTACGAGGTGCAGAAGTTCTGCAGCATGACCTACCACGTCTGGGCCGCCATCAACATGTCGTTCGGCGTGCCGTACTGGAAGAAGCTGCCGCAGGACCTGCAGGATCTCGCGACCACCGAGTTCAGCGCCTCGGCGATGACCGAACGCGACGACTGGCAGAAAATGAGCGCGGCGGAAGTGGACAAGCTGAGCAAGGCGGGCCTCACCTTCAACAAGCCCGACATCGCACCCTTCCGCGACGAGCTGAAGAAGGCGGGCTTCTACCCCGAGATGAAGAAGGAATCGGGCGACAAGGCCTGGGCCCTCCTTGAAAAATACGTCGGGCAGCTCGCGTGAGCGCTGAACCGGCCGTCGCCGGCGCCATCAACCCCGCCGCGTGGGTGGGGTTGCGCCGCGCCGCCTTCCGGCTCGACCGGGTGATCGGGATCGGAACCGAATTCAGCGGCGCGGTGCTGGTGCTGGCCGAGGTGGCGATCCTCTTCGCCGGGGTTGTCTCCCGCTATGTCTTCGACAGCCCGATCATCTGGACCGACGAGCTGGCGAATTTCCTGCTGTTGTGGCTGGCGATGCTGGGCTCGGTCGTCGCGTTCCGCCGCGACGGGCATATGCGGCTGACGACCCTCGTTAATTCGGTGGGACCGGAATGGGGCAGTTGGCTTGGCGCGCTCGCGGCGCTGGTGCTGATCGCGTTCGTCCTCGAAATCCTCGTGCCGGCGCACGAGTATCTGAACCAGCAATCCTTCGTCCAGCTCATCACGCTCAAGATTTCCGACGGCTATCGCGTGCTCGCGATCATGGTCGGCACGTCGCTGTTGGCGGTCGTGACGCTGCTGCGGCTGTTCCAGACGACGAACCTCAAGCGGTTTCTGTCGGCGCTGCTGGTGGTCGCGGCGATTTCCGCCGGGCTCTGGGCATCGCAGCCCCTGCTGCTCGCGATGGGGCATGGCAGCCTCGTCGTCTTCTTTGTCGTGATGGTCGCGGTTTGCGTCGGCATCGGCGTGCCGATCGCGTTCACCTTCGGCATCGCGACCCTGTCCTACC
Source organism: Allostellaceae bacterium (assembly GCA_036268075.1). GTDB lineage: Bacteria > Pseudomonadota > Alphaproteobacteria > ATCC43930 > CGMCC-115725 > DATARH01. Next base: position 49,003 of record DATAUV010000114.1, read on the forward strand.
TCGCGCTCAACACCGACCTGCCGCTGGTCATCGTCATCAACCGGATGGATGACGGCATCTCGAACCTGCTGCTGCTGTCGGTGCCGATGTTCGTGTTTCTCGGCCTGTTGATGGAGATGACGGGGATTGCGCGGGTTATGGTCAATTTCCTCGCCTCGCTGGTCGGCCATGTGCGCGGCGGCCTCTCCTACGTGCTGCTCGGCGCGATGTATCTCGTCTCCGGCATCTCCGGGTCGAAGGCGGCGGACATGGCCGCGGTCGCCCCGATCCTCTTCCCCGAGATGCAGAAGCGCGGCAGCCATCCGGGTGAGCTCGCCTCATTGCTCGCGACCTCCAGCGCGATGTCCGAGACGATCCCGCCGAGCCTCGTCCTCATTACGATCGGCTCGGTCGTGCCGGGATTGTCGATCGCCGCGCTCTTTACCGGCGGCTTGCTGCCCGCCTTCGTCGCCGCGCTCTCGCTGGTGCTGGTGGCGTGGTGGCGCTCGCGCAACACCGATACCGGCGTCCACGAGCGCGCCCGCGTCGCCGAGATGCTGAAGAGCTTTGCGATCGCGGTTCCCGGCCTGACCCTGCCCTTCGTCATCCGCTTCGCGGTCATCGACGGCGTCGCGACGGCGACCGAGGTCTCGACTGTCGGCGTCGTCTACACCGCCCTTCTCGGCATCTTCATCTATCGCCAGTTCGAGTGGCGCCGCATCTACCCGATCCTCGTCGAGACCGTCTCGCTGACCGGGGCGGTGCTGATGATCATCGGCACCGCGACCGCGATGGCCTGGGCGCTGACGCAGTCGGGGTTCTCGCTGTGGCTCGTCTCGGTCATGGCGGCGGTGCCGGGGGGAAGCTGGGGCTTTCTCGCGATCACGATCGTGGCCTTCGTCATCCTCGGCAGCGTGCTTGAGGGGCTGCCGGCGATCGTGCTGTTCGGCCCGCTCCTGTTCCCGATCGCCAAGACCATGGGGGTGCACGAGGTGCATTACGCGATGGTCGTGATCCTGGCGATGGGGATCGGGCTCTTCGCGCCGCCCTTCGGTGTCGGCTTCTACGGCGCCTGCGCGATCGGCCGGGTCAATCCCGATGACGCGCTGTGGCGCATCTGGCCCTACATCTTCGCCCTGATCGCCTCGCTGATCATCGTCGCGGCGATCCCTTGGCTGTCGATCGGGTTTTTATGATCCGGCGGCCCCGTAGGATGGGCTGAGCGGAGCGACGCCCATCAATGCTTGGGTGGCAACGATGGGCTTCGCCGCGCTCAGCCCATCCTACGCGGCGAGGCCTGTGTTAGGGTCGCCCGCGATCAGGCTAACGAAGGGCGGGCAAGTGTCGGACATTCGGATAGAGCGGCGGGGCGACGCCGTCGCGATCGTGACGATCGACCGCCAGGCGCGGCGCAACGCGCTCGACATCGCGGCGTGGCGCGGCCTCGCCGAGGCGTTCCGCGGCCTCGCCCAGGACAAGACCGTGCGGCTCGCGGTGCTGACCGGCGCCGGCGGGCATTTCTGCGCCGGGGCCGATATCAGCGAGTTCGCCCGCGCGCGCGCCGACAGCGCCGGCGGCGCCGCGTATGAGAAAACCGTCGCGGCCGCCTATGCCGCGATCCGCGCGCTGCCGCAGCCGAGCATCGCCGCGATCGAGGGCTCCTGCGCCGGCGGCGGCTGTGCGATCGCGCTCTCCTGCGATTTCCGGGTGATGCGGCGCGGCGCCCGTTTCGGTATCCCCGCCGCCAAGCTCGGCACGATCTACACGATCGGCGAGTGCCATCTGCTGCAATCGACGATCGGTCTCGCCAACGCCAAGCGCATCCTCTTCGGCGGCGTGCTGCACGATGCCGAGACCGCGCGCGAGATGGGGTTCGCCGACGCCCTCGTCGACGCCGACCCGGTCGCCGCCGCGATCGAGTTCGCCGCCGCGATGACCGCCAACGCGCCGCTTGCCATCGCCGGGATGAAGACGATCCTCGACGAGCTCGCCCGCGGCGACATCGCCGCCGCCCGCCCCGGGATCGAACAACGCATCCGCGAGGCGCTCGACAGCGCCGACTACCGCGAGGGCGCGGCGGCCTTTATGGAGAAGCGGCCACCGCGCTTTTCTGGCCAGTGAGCATGTCCCCTTTTTCTATCGTCTTTCCCGCGAAGGCGGGAATCCAGGGTCAACGCTTCGTCGCTCGCCCTGGACCCCCGCCTTCGCGGGGGCGACGAACTGTTAGAGAGGCCGGCCAATAAGATGAAATGGCTCGGCATCGACACCGGCGGCACGTTCACCGACCTCGTGCTTTATGACGAGGACACGGGCCGGCTGACGATCGAGAAGGTGCCGAGCACGCCGGCCGACCCCTCGGCCGGGATCCTCGCCGGCATCGCCCGGCTCAACCTCGACCTCGGGGAGGTCGCCAAGCTCGCCCACGGCACGACGGTCGCGACCAACACGATCCTCGAGCGCAAGGGCGCGCCGACCGCGGTGCTGACCACCAAGGGCTTCCGTGACGTGCTCGAGGTCGGGCGCGGCAACCGCACGATCCTCTACAACATCAAGGCCGTGCGCCCGAAGCCGCTGGTGCCGCGCTCGCGCGTCTACGAGATCGACGAGCGCACCCTATACGACGGCACGATCGCGCGCGAGGTCGACCCCGAGCAGGTTCGCTCGATCGCCGCCGCGCTCGCCGCAAGCGGGATCGAGGCCGTCGCGATCTGCTTCCTCCACGCCTACGCCAACGAGGCCAACGAACGCGCCGCCCGCGACGCGGTCGCCGCCGCCTTGCCTGACGCGGCGGTCGCGGCCTCGCATCAGGTCTTGCCCGAATACCGCGAGTACGAGCGGTTCACCGCGACGATGCTGAGCGCCTATGTCGCGCCGCGTATGCGCGATTACCTCGGGGCGCTGCAGGAGGGGCTGAGCCGCCGCGGCTACCGGCGCGACATCGCGATCATGACCTCGAACGGCGGCACCTGGCCGGTGCGGCGGATCGTCGAGTCGCCGGTGAATTCGGTCCTCTCCGGCCCCGCCGCCGGGGTGATCGGCGCGGTCGAAATCGCCGGCAAGGCGGGATACGGCAACCTCATCACCTACGACATGGGCGGCACCTCGACCGACACGTGCCTCGTCAAGAACGGCGAGTTTTCGATCTCGACCGACGGCTCCATCGGCACCCACCCGATCAAGCTCCAGCAGATCGACATCAACAGCATCGGCGCCGGCGCGGGCTCGATCGCCTATCTCGACGCCGGCAAGGCGATCGCGGTCGGCCCGCGCTCGGCCGGGGCGGTGCCGGGTCCCGCCGCCTATGGCCGCGGCAATCCGGAGCCGACCGTGACCGACGCCAACCTCGCGCTCGGCCGGCTCGGCACCGACCGCATCCTCGGCGGCGAAATCCGCCTCGATGCCGGGCTCGCCGGCGCGGCGGTGGAGCGGCTCGCGGGCGCGGTGGGGCTCGACCGCCAGCGCATGGCCGAGGGCATCCTCGCCATCGTCACCGCCAAGATGACCGCGAGCATCAAGGAAATCTCGATCATGCGCGGCCACGACCCGCGCGATTTCGCCCTGTTCGCCTATGGCGGCGCCGGCCCGCTGCACGCCGCGGCGGTGGCCGACGAGCTGGGTTGCCCGCGCGTGCTGATCCCGCCGCTGCCCGGCAATTTCTCCGCGTATGGCCTCCTCGCCGCCGACACCCGCCACGACTACGCCCGCACCCGCGTGGTGGCGACCGCCGCGCTCCCCTTCGCCGAATTGCAGGCGACGCTCGCCCAGATGCGCGAACAAGGCCGCGCGCGGCTCGCCGAGGATGGGTTCGCCCCCGACGCCATGCGCTTCGAGGCGCGACTCGACATGCGCTTTATCGGTCAGGCCTTCGAGCTGCCGGTGGCGATGCCCGACACGGCGGCGTCGATGGACGGTCTCGACCGCGCCTTCATCGCCGCCTACGAGGCGCGTTATTCCTACGCCGTTCCGGCCCCGGCCGAGATCGTCACCTTCCGCCTCGCCGCCTACGGGCTGGTGACAAAGCCGGGGATGCCGCCCGCCCCCTCGGCCCGCCTCGACGCGAAGATCGGCGAGCGGCCGGTCGCCTTCGACGGCAAGTTCCGCCCGACCCCCATCTACGACCGCCCGCTGCTCGCCGCGGGCGTCGCGCTCACCGGCCCCGCAATCATCGAGGAAACCGGCTCGACGACGATCGTCCCGCCCGGCTTTACCGCGACGGTCGAGCCGCAGGGAATGCTCGTGCTGGAGCGGCGCAAATGATCCGGTGCGTCAAAACCGGATGAACGGATAAGATAGAGGGCGCACCGCAAAGGCGGCAATGGGATCAAGGTAAGCCATGAGCGAAGTCCGCGCGCGCATTCGGGTCGGCCGCGACCACGTCATAAGCGGCGTTGCGCCCGACGATATTCCGCCGGGCGACCACGAGGCGCTGATCACCCTGGGCCCGGCCGTCAAACCTCGTATCGAGGCGAGGCCGTTTCGCGTCTCGGCCTTGCCTACCATCGATCTAGGGCCATGGCCGGAACAGCTCAGCCTGCGCCGAGAGGACATCTACGGCGACGATGGCCGGTGATGTTTGTCGACACCAACGTCCTGGTTTACGCGGCAGCTCCGGGGGCTCCGGCCCAGCAACGGGCAATCGAGGCCCTGGCGAACCACGGCGGCGGAGAAGAGGGTTTGCGGATCAGCCGTCAGGTACTGCGCGAGTTCGTGGCAGTGATCACTCGCCCTCAGCTATGGGCGCGGCCGAGTTCGGCGGACGAAGCGGCTGCGGCCGCAATCGCGCTGGCTGCCGCGTTTGACATCCTGGAGGATGGGCCGGCCGTCTGGGACCAGCTTGTCCGCCTCTGCCGCCGCGTATCTTTTGGCGGACGGCAAGTTCATGACGCCAATATCGTCGCGACGATGCTGGCGCACGGCGAGCGGCGTTTGCTCACCTTCAATGATTCGGATTTCCGACGCTTCAGCGATGACATCGAACTCGTTGTTCCTTGACCTTGGCGCCAGCGTGCCGCGCGGCATGCCGGTGCTGGAGCGCAAGTGATGGACCCGATAACCCTCGAAATCCTCAGCGAGGGCCTCATCTCCGTCGTCCGCGAGATGCGCGCGACCGTGTTTCGCACCGCCCGCTCGGTGGCGATCTACGAGGCGAAGGATTTCTCCTGCGGCCTCTTCGACCCCGACACCCAGGTCGTCGCGCAATCCGAGGATATCGGCGCGCATGTCGTGCCGCTGCCGTGGTCGGTCAAATTCGCGATGGAGGATTTCGCCGGCGACCTCGCGCCCGGCGACGTGATCGTGCTCAACGACCCCTATCGCGGCGGGACCCACCTCAACGACGTGACGCTGATCTACCCGGTCTTCGCCGGCGGCAAGCTGATCTTCTTCCCGGCCGTGCGCGAGCATTGGGCCGATGTCGGCGGCGCCGTGCCGGGGAGCCTGTCGGGGACCGCGACCGAGATTTACCAGGAGGGGGTGCGCATCCCGCCGATCAAGCTGGTCGAGGCGGGCAAGATCAACAAGGCGGCGATGGACCTCATTCTCAGCAACATGCGCGTGCCCGACGAGCGGCTCGGCGATTTCCATGCCGGGATGGCGGCCTGCCGCACCGCCGAAAAGCGCATCAACGAGCTGGTCGCGCGCCATGGCACCGAGACGCTGCTCGAATGCGTGCGCATCAACCTCGACCGTTCCGAGGCGCGGATGCGGGCACAGATCGCCCTCCTGCCCGACGGCGAATTTCATTATGAGGACTATCTCGAAACCTTTGGCGACCAGGGCCTCGACCCGCTGCTGCTGCCGCTCAAGCTGACGATCGCCGGCGACACCTTGACCGCCGATTTCACCGGCGCCTCGCCGCAGGTGCCGGTGCCGGTCAACTCGACCCTGGCGGTGACCGCGGCCTCGGTCTTCATCACCCTCAAATCCGCACTCGACCCGACCGCCGCGCTCAACCACGGCTCGTTCCGCCCGGTCGAGGTGATCGCGCCCGAAGGCACGATCGTCAACGTCAGGCACCCCGCCCCGGCCGGCTCGCACGGCGAGATCCGCAAGCGCGTCGTCGCGACGATGCTGGGCGCGCTGAGCCAGATCGTGCCCGACCTCATCTCCGGCGACATCCACCGCACCTCGTTCCACAATCTGATCGGCGGCATCCACCCCCGGACCGGCAAGGAATACGTCCATTACGAATGGTCATCGGGCGGCAACGGCGCCTTTGCCGAGGATGACGGCGCCAGCGCGATGGCGACGATCGATTGGGGCGATTTGACCACGGTGCAGCCGAGCGAGGTGTTGGAGACGCGATTTCCGCTGGTCGTCGAGTGGTCGCGGCTCGGCACCGATTCCGGCGGCGACGGCGCCCATCGCGGCGGGCTCGGGATGCGCCGCGCGCTCAGGCTCCGCGAAGGCAACGCGACCTATTCGCTGCTGTCGGACGGCGCGGTGGTGCCGCCTTTCGGCGTGCTCGGGGGCGAGTCGGCGGCGCCTGTCGATTCGTTCGTGATGCGCGACGGCCGCGAAATCCGCTTCGCCCACCCCGGCAAGGTTGGCGGGTTCGCCTTGCGCGAGGGCGACACGGTGACCCTCCAATCCGCCGGCGGCGGAGGCTACGGCGACCCAATCGGCCGCCCCGCCGAAGCGGTCGCCGAGGATGTACGCGAAGGCTACGTCACCGCCGTCCACGCCCGCGAGATGTACGGCGTCGTCGTTACGGGTGGCGGGGTAGACGCGGCGGCGACCAAAACCTTGCGGCAAGAAATCCGGGCGGACCGCCTCTTCCTGACCGTGCGCTATCGGACAAAGCCGCTCTTCGCGGCGGGCCGCTACAGCCGCCACCGCATCTGCCCCCTCCACCCCGGCGACGCGGCGAGGCTCGGCGTCAGCGACGGCGCGATCGTCGAGCTGGTCGGCCGAGGCGGCCCGGCTTTGCGCGCCTGGGCGGTCATCGACGAGGCCATGGAATGCGGCGCAGTGCCGCTCGACCCCATAGGCGCGAGCATTGTCGGGGCCAAGCCGGGCGAAGCCCTTCACGTGCGGCCTCTACGGCGAGTAACGGTGTCGTAGGATGGGCTGAGCGCAGCGAAGCCCATCGGTTCTAGGTTCACCACGGAGGCACAGAGGACACGGAGGAAAAGCAATATTTCGCCGCAGAGTACGCGGAGGAGGCGCGGAGGTCGCGGTGGGCTTCGGACGCACCGCGTCCTCTGCGAAACCACCGCGTACTCCGCGGTAAACCTTTCTCCTCCGTGTCCTCTGTGCCTGCGTGGTGAACCTGACTCGTTTGATGGGCTTCGCTGCGCTCAGCCCATCCTACGACACCATCACGTGTACCGGGCGGCCAGCGGGATTGGGCCGAGGGAGGCTGGGTCCAGGCTGCGCAGCTTCGCCAGCGTCTCCACCAACGCCGCCATGTCCATCAGCGCGCCTTCCGACGAAAGCTTGCCGTCCTTGAAATCGCCGCCGGTCAGGTACACCCCGGTCGGGGCGACGAGGGCGCCGAACCAGGCGAGGACGGCGCGGAGCTGGGTGTCGACGGCGAGGTAGTGGTGCGGGGAGCCGCCCATCGCGACAATCCCGACGGGCTTGCCCCGCAAGGCCGCGACCGGGGCGATGTCGAGGAGGTTCTTGAGGACGCCGGGATAGCTCGCGCGGTAGACCGGCGCGGCGATCAGGACCGATCTGGCCGCGACCAGCTTTGCCACCGCGCCCCGTGTCGCCGCGTTGTAGGCGTCGTCGGCGCGGCCGTCGCAGATTTCGACCCCGGCATCGGCGAGGTTCAGCGTGTCGGCATCGCCGGCGATGTCGGCCGCCGCCCGCATCGCCGCGGCGAGGCGGCCGGGCGGGGTCGCGGCGCCGACGACGATCAGCAAATCCGCCATCACGCCGCCCCCTCTTGCCGTGGCCGCAGCGGCGCCGAAATCCGCGGCAGGCCGAAATGGTCGCGCAGCGTCGTGCCCTCGTAGTCCTGCCGGAAGAGGCCTCGGCGCTGCAATTCCGGCACCACGAGGTCGACGAAATCGGCGAAGGCGCCGGGGAAATGCGCCGGCAGGATGTTGTACCCGTCGGCCGCGCCGGTCGTGAACCATTCCTCGAGCGTGTCGGCGATCCCCGTCGGCGTGCCGCAAATGACCCAGTGGCCGCGCGCCGCCGCGGTCAGATTATAGAGGTCGCGGAGGGTCATCTTCTCGCGCCGCGCCATCTCGTAGAGCACGTGGTGAAACGTGCGCCCGCCGTCGCTTTTCGGCGGCGGCGGGACCGGCGCGTCGAGGTCATGGCCGCTCACGTCGTAGCCGATCCGGCTCGTCACGAGGGTCAGCGCGTTGGTCGGGGTGATGAATGTTTGCAGCTTGGCGAGCTGCTCGCGCGCCTCGGCATCGCTGTTGCCGACGATGCACATGACGCCGGGCAGCACCGCGAGCTCATCCGGCGCGCGGCCGTATTTCGCCATTCGGCCCTTGAGATCGGCATAGGCGGCGCGCGCCGGCCCCAGCTCCTGCACGACCGAGAACACGACATCCGCCGTGCGCGCCGCCAGCTCCAGCCCCGAGGGCGACCCGCCGGCCTGGATGATCACCGGATGCCCCTGCGGACACCGCGCCTGGTTGATCGGCCCACGCACCTGAAAGAATTTGCCGCGGTGGTTCAGCGGCCGCACCTTGTCGGCGTCGACGTACTGTCCGGTCGCCTTGTCGGCGACGATCGCGCCGTCTTCCCAGCAATCCCATAGCCCGCGCACGACATCGACGAACTCGTTGGCCCGCTCGTAGCGCAGCTCGTGGTCGATATGCTCATCGCGATTGAAGTTGAGCGCGGCCTTGGGGTTCGAGCTGGTGACGACATTCCACGCCGCGCGCCCGCCCGAGAGATGGTCGATCGAGCCGAACATGCGGGCGACGTTGTAGGGCTCGGAAAAGCTCGTCGAGACCGTGGCGCCGAGCCCGAGATGCGTCGTGCACTGGCTCAGCACGGAGATCAGGGTCGTCGGCTCGAACCGGCACAGGAAGGACGGATGGTCGGTCGGCTCCATCACCATCGAATCGGAGATGAAGAGGAGGTCGAACTTGCCGCGCTCGGCGATGCGGGCGATCTCCTGCATCACCGGCAGTTCCATATGCGTCGTGAACGCGCCGTCGTAACGCCACCCGGCCGAATGATTGCCGGTGCCGAGGACGAAGACGCCCATGTGCATCTGTCGTTTGGCCATGCCCCAATCCTTATTCAAATTGGCCTTATTCAGGAAAGTTTCGGCGCCATACTTGCGCCAGCTCGGGCCGCGTCTCGGCCCTGACGGCGATACCGTGCAGGACCGGCAAATGCTCGGCGAACCACGGGCGGCGCGGCCGCCATCGCGTCATCACCGCGAGGTAGATGTCGAGCGCCGAGAAGCGCGACCCGAGAAACCACTCCGCGCCGGCTTCCCGCGCGACCATGCCCCACAGCGATTCGCGGTAGCGCGCGACGTTTTCGGCGAAGTTTTCCGCGCCTTCGGCCGGCGCGAACCGCTCGGGGTCGTCGATATAGGTGAAGGTCGGGTAGATGTTGGCGACGAGAAACACGAGCCAGCGCAGGAATTTCGGCCGCTCCGCCTCGTCCGCCAACGGCACCAGCGCCGCGCTCTTCGCGACATCGGCGAGGTAGAGCGTGATCGCGGCGCTTTCGGTCATCACCGCGCCGCCCGGCAGGACCAGGGTCGGCACCTGCGCCACCGGGTTGACCGCCGACAGATGCTCGCGCGCGGCGGCGGAGGCGAACAGGTCGTCGACATCCTCGACCTCGAACGGCAGCCCGTACCAGGCGAGCTGCGCCTCGACCAACGTCGATCCCCAGCCGGGGCGGGCGAAGAGCTTGTACATCGGAACCAATCTCCCAAAAACAGCGGGCGGGAGCGAGTTCTTTTCCCCTCGCCCGCATTGGGGGAGAGGGTGGATCGCGCAGCGAGACGGGTGAGGGCCGGCCACGGGCGAAGGCCGGGGGAGGTGCCGGGAACGAAGGGCGCCGCGAGCCGCCCTCACCCTCCCATCGCTTCGCGATAGGCCCCTCCCTCTCCCGCAATGCGGGCGAGGGGTATATTTGGTGATATACGAATCGAAGCGAGGCCACGGAGCGCGACATGGCGGCACACAAGCAAATGCGGTTGGGCGCGTTCATGCGGCCGGTGGGCATCCATACCGGCTGGTGGCGCTATCCGGGCGCCTACCCGGACGCCAACTTCAACCTCAACCACCTGATCCGGTTTATCCAAAAGCTGGAGGCGGGCCGGTTCGATGCGTGGTTCATGGCCGACCATCTGGCCGTTCTCAACATGCCGATGGCGGCGCTGAAGCGGAGCGCGACCGTCACCTCGTTCGACCCGCTGACGCTGCTCCCGGCGCTGGCGATGGTGACGAAGCATATCGGCCTCATCGCCACCGCCTCGACGACGTTCGAGCCGGCCTACATGATCGCCCGGCGTTTTGCCTCGCTCGACCACATCTCGGGCGGCCGCGCCGGGTGGAACCTCGTCACCACCTCGAACCCCGACGCCGCGCTCAATTTCGGCATGACCGAGCATATGGAGCACGGCGAGCGCTATCGCCGGGCGCGCGAATTTTACGATGTCGTGACCGGGCTCTGGGACAGCTTTGCCGAGGACGCGTTTGTGCGCGATGTCGAGGAAGGCATCTATTTCGACCCCGACCGCATGCACACGCTCGACTACAAGGGCGAGTTCCTGTCGGTGCGCGGCCCCCTCAACATCGGCCGGCCACCGCAGGGCTGGCCGGTGATCGTGCAGGCCGGCGCGTCGGAGGCCGGGCGGCAGCTCGCCGGCGAGACCGCCGAGATGGTGTTCGCCAGCGGCGGCAGCCTCACCGACGCCAAGGCCAACTATGCCGACATCAAGGCGCGCGGCAAGGCGATCGGGCGCGACCCCGACCACATCAAGATCCTCCCCGGCTGCCTCGTGGTTGTCGGCGACACGGCCGAGGAAGCCCGCGCCAAACGCGCCCAGCTCGACAGCGGCGTCCACGCCGATAGCGGCATCGCCTCGCTGTCGATCGCGCTCGGCCACGACGCCTCGGTGTTCGAGCTCGACGCCCCGCTCCCCGACATCCCCGAAAGCAACGCCTCGAAATCCGGCCGCCAGCGCGTCATCGACCGCGCCCGGCGCGACAACCTCACCGTCCGCCAGCTCGCCACCATCGCCGGCAGCTATGGGGGGCTCGCGATGGTCGGGACGCCGACGATGATCGTCGACCAGATGGAGGAGTGGTTTTTCGGTGAAGCCTGCGACGGCTTCAACATCATGTTCCCCTGGGTTCCCGGCGGCCTCGACGAATTCGTCGACCGCGTCGTGCCGGAGATGCAGCGGCGGAGGTTGTTCCGGACGGAGTACGAGGGGACGACGCTGCGGGAAAACCTCGGGCTGCCGCGGCCGGAGAATAGGTTCTTCCCGGACAGATAAAAGGACCGCGGGCGTCTCGCCCGCATCTAACGAAAAATGCGGGCGGCCCTTCGACAAGCTCAGGAGCCCGCGCTCCTTTAGGGGGAACCGCTTAGTGCTCGGCATCTTGTACGCCGCCCTCGGCGCGTTCACGTTTGCGGTCAACAACGTGGCGATGCGCCGGGGGGTGGTGACGGGCAGCGTCTTGCAAGGCATGGCGCTGACCGTGCCGTTTGGCGGCCTCACCTTCCTCGTCATCGCCGCCGCCTTTGGCGAATTGGGCCAGATCGCGATGTTCCCGACGGTGGCGGTTGCCTGGCTGGCGGGCCAGGGGATCGTGCATTTCGTGGCCGGCCGATATTGCAACTACAAATCCAACCAGCTCATGGGGGTGAACCTCTCCGCGCCGGTCGTGCAGCTTCAGATCGTCGTCGCGATGGTGTGGGCGGTGCTGACGCTGCATGAGATCTTCACCGTGCTGCAGGCGATCGGCTCAGTCTTGATGGTGGGCGGCTCGTTCGTCACCCAGCGCAACGCCAGCCGCGCGAGGAAGGCGCCGGCACCGAACGCCGCCCAGGCATTCCGGCCGCATGTCGTCTCGGGCTCGCTGTTCGCGCTCGGCGCGGCGATCGGTTATGGCACCTCGCCGCTGATGGCCCGCGAGGCCTTCCTCGCCGCGCCCGGCGTCGGGACCGCGGCCGGCGGGTGCATCGCCTATGCGTCGGCGACGGTGTTTTTTGCGCTGATCCTCTTGAAGCCGGGCGCCTGGGGCGACATCAGGGGCACCAGCCGCGAAAACCTGCCGTGGTTTCTGTCGGGGGCGGTGACGGTGGCGATTTCCCAGGCCTTCGTCTACGCGTCGCTCGCCCTGGCGCCGCTGATCGTCGTGACGCCGATCCTCCAGCTCTCGCTGGTGTTCCGGCTGGGGTTGTCGCAATGGGTCAACCGCGAGCACGAGGTGATGAACGCCGCCGTGATCGTCGGCGCCGTCACGGCGGTGCTGGGTTCGCTCCTCGTCGCGATCCCCAGCGAATATCTGGCATCGTGGCTCGCCCTGCCGACGCCGCTCGCCGATTTTCTGCGCTACCGGCTGGCGTAGCTGGCTACTTCAGCAGAAGGGCGGTGCCGCTCAGAAGGACGAGAGCGGCGACGCAGAAGCCGAAGATTCGGGGGTCGAGGCGGCCGACGATGTGGCTGCCGAGCCACGAGCCGACGACGATCAGCGGCAGGCCCAGCGCCAAGAGGGTGAGGGTCGGACCGGCGTAGAACCCGAAATCCGCGTATCCCCCGACCCGCAGCATCGAGCTCACCAGCAGCACCATCGTCATGGTCGCCCGGAAAACTTCGCGCTCCAGCCGCAGGATGTTGAAATAGATCACATAGATCGGCCCCGCCCCACCCCCGAACAAGGCGCTGCAGAGCCCGCCCGAAATGCCCGTGACGACCGCCAAGGCACCGTGCCACCGCGCCGGCAGCGCCGGAGGAACCCCGCCGGTACACAGGACGTAGATCGAATAGAGGATCAGGAAGACGCCGAGACCTCGCCGCAGGGCGTGCTCGTCGAGCATGCTGATGAAGTAGAAGCCGAACCCGACGCCGACCAACGTATAGGCCATCATGATCGCGAAGTGCCGCCACGCGATAAACCGCCAATCGCGGCTGACATAGCGGATCGAGGTGACGAGGGTCAGGGCCGACGCGACCGATATGGCCACCGGAAACGGCATGACCAGGGCCAGGAGCGGCACCGCCACCAGCACCGCCCCAAACCCCGCCGCGCTGCGCACCGCGAACGCGCCGATCAGCACCGCCGCATAGACCGCGAGGCCGGGGTAGGACAAAGGCAACATGCGGCGGGTTCCAAAGGAGCGCGGGCGTCCCGCCCGCATCTCGAGAAAACTTGCGGGTGGGACGCCCGCATCTGCTGTAAGAGCGGGCGGGACGCCCGCGCTCCTTTGCTTGCCTCAGCCGTACTGGCTTTGCGGCCAATCCAGCCCGTAATGCTCGCGGAGCGTCGTGCCTTCGTATTCGGTACGGAACAACCCGCGGCGCTGGAGGATCGGGATCACCTCGGTGGCGAAGGCGTCGAGCATTTGCGGGTAAAGCGGCGGCATCACGTTGAAGCCGTCGGCGGCGCCGTCCTCGAACCAGTCGACCATCAGATCGGCGACCTGCTCCGGGGTGCCGGCATAGGTGAAATGGCCTCGGGCGCCGGCCAGGTATGACAAGAGCTGGCGCAGGGTCGCGTTTTCGCGGCGGACGAAGTTGATGATGACCTCGGTGCGGCTGCGAGCAGCCTGGACCGAGCCGGGGTCGGGGAAATCGTCGGCTGAGAGCGGTACGTCGAGCGGCAGATGCGAGAAATCGTGGCCGCCGAAGCGGTTCGACAGGCGCTTCCGGCCGACCTCGGTGTCGGCGAGGTCGTTGACCTCGCGGGCGAGGCGCTGCGCCTCGGCCTCGGTGCCGGCGATCATCGGGCTGAGGCCGGGAAGGATCAGCACCTGCCCAGGGTTGCGTCCCTCTTCCTGAACTAACGCTTTAAGATCGGCATAGAACTCCTTGGCCGTGGCCTTTTCCATATGCGCGGTGAAGACCGCCTCGGCGTGGCGGGCGGCGAAGCGGCGGCCGGTGTCGGACGAGCCGGCCTGCACCAGCACCGGCCGCCCCTGCGGACAGCGCGGCATGTTGAGCGGCCCCTCGACCTGGTAGAAATCGCCGCGGTGGCTGATCGGACGGATGCGGTCGGCGCGGGCGTATTTGCCGCTGGCGCGGTCGTCGAGCACCGCGTCCTCGGCCCAGCTATCCCACAGCGCCTTGACCACGGTCATGAACTCTTCGCCGCGGGCATAGCGGTCGGCGTGGCTCACCTGGCCCGAGCCGCCGAAATTCGCCGCCGCCGTCGCCAGCCACGAGGTGACGATGTTCCACGCCGCCCGGCCGTGGCTCATATGGTCGATCGAGGCGAATTGGCGGGCGAGGTTGAACGGCTCGGTATAGGTCGTCGACGCGGTGGCGATCATGCCGATGCGCTGCGTCGACACCGCGATCGCCGCGAGCACCGTCACCGGTTCGAGCCAGGTCCGCGCCGCCTGCGCCGCGTCGCCGCCGAGCGCGAGCTGGTCGGCGAGGAAGATCGAGTCGAACTTCGCCGTCTCGGCCCGGCGCGCCAGCTCGATGTAATAGTCGATGTCGGTCAGCGGGCGCGGCGAAGTGCCGGGATGCCGCCACGACGCCTCGTGGTGGCCGCGGCTATGGAAGAACAGGTTGAGGTGCATCCGGCGGGTCATCGCGCCATCCTGCCACCCTGGGGCCACCCGTCAATGTTGTTGGCGGCCGCCAAAACTCTTCGGGTCGAGGCCCGGCACGAGCCGGTCGTTCCGGTAGACGCCGTTCTTGTCGCGGACGTAGTTCATCGGCAGCAGCGTGAACGTCGCCGCGTCGAGCGCGGGCATCAGCCGCCCCTGCTCCCAGACATGACGGGCATCGACCGCGTAGATGCTGAATTTCTCGCCGGGCGGCCGCTTCAACGACGGGTCGTCGGGCCAAATCAGGATGCGGAAGCTCGCCGGATCGGCGTTCGGCAGGATTTCTCCACGGTAAAAGACCGATTTCGCGTCCTCGCCGTATTCGTATTCCGCGAGGGGCCGAAAGCTCGCCGGATCGGCGCCCGCGATTGCGGCGCCCTCATAAAAGACATGGCTCCGGTCGGCGCCGTAAAATTCGTCGTCGCCGTGCTCGCACGGCCCGAGTGCATGGGCCGGCAGGGGAACCGCCTTGAAATCCCCATCGGCCCCGGCCACTCGGATTTTCGCCCCGTAAAAATGGTAAATCACCGCGCCGCCCGCGATCGAATAGTGCGGCGGCCCGCCCGGTCGGCAGGTCGTCGCAAGAACCGGCCGGGAAAAGCAGAGGAAAGCCAACCCGGCTAAAATAAATCTAACGCACCATCCCCGCATCGCGACAGCACCATCGGCTTTCAAATACAGTCGGGTACCTCGGCCGCAGCCGTCAGTTCGGGCAATACCTTCGGTCGCAACTGCCACGCGCGACAGTTGCGCGGCCTTCGATAAAAATAGTAGCAATAACGCCGCCGGGCAAACGACACCGCGTTGCCGCTCCGGGAACGGGAGCGCCGCCCGTGGCTGCCGGGGCGTCGGGGGAGATCAAGCAAATGGCCGGCTTAAAAATCAACGTAACCTACGGGGCGAGCGTCACCGCGCTGCAATCCACCAACGCGGCGCTTTACGCGCAGTACACCAACGCCATCCAGACCGCGGTCAACTATTTCCAAAGCGCCATCGTCACCCCGATAACGGTCACCATCACTTTCGGCTGGGGCGAGGCCGGCGGCACCCCGATCACCGCGGGCACCGGCGGCGCCAGCAGCACGTTTATCTTTCCCACGACCTACGCGCAGCTATTGGTGCAGGCGAAGGCGGCGCTGACCACCTCGCCGATCCAGGTCGCGGCGCTCGCGTCCCTGCCCCAGACCGATCCGACCAGCGGCGCGGCTTTCTCGATCGCCACCGCCGAGGCCGCCGCGCTCGGCTTCGATACCACGGGATATACGATCGGCGGCGGGGCCGGGCTGAGCAGCACGATGAATTGGGCCTGGACGCAGAACAACATTCCCGCCGGCGCGAGCGACGCGATCGGCACGCTGGAGCATGAGATTTCGGAGGTGCTCGGCCGCTCCGACAGCGGCGGCAAGGACGGCCAGTACAGCTTCCTCGACATGTTCCGCTACACGGCGGCGAACGGGCTGTCGACCAACCCGATCGGCGCCCAGGCCGGTGTGCGCGACCAGCCCTTCGTCGGCGGGTACAACGCCAACGCGCCGTCGTATTTCTCGTATAACGGCACGACCAACACGCTGGTTTACGAGACACCGGAGAATGTCGCGGGCGGCTCCGATGTCGGCGACTGGTCGCCCGCGGTGCCGAGCGACTCGTTCGGCGACGCCAACACCACCGCCACCCCCGACCTCGTCTCGCCGACCGATCTCGCGACGATGAACGTGCTCGGCTACACGTTGACCGGAAGCGCGCTGCCGGCCAATCTCGGCGGCGCCGGCAAGTCCGGCATCCTGATGACCAACAACGCCACCGGCGCGCTGGTGCTGGTGGGGTCAAAGACCGACCTCACCGCGAGCTATCAGCAGATCGGCGGCATCGGCACGGAATGGCAGATCGCCGGGTATGGCGATTTCCTCGGCGACGGCGCCGACGGCTTCCTGATGTACGACACGAAAAGCGGCGCCATCGTCGTCGGCGAGGACGACAACGGCACCGCGCAATACATCCAGGTGGGCGCGGTCGGGTCGGAGTGGAGCTTTGTCGGCGCCGGCCAGTTCGCCGGCCAGGCGACCAGCGACTTTCTGCTGCGCAACAACAACGGCACGCTGGTCGTCGGTGCGGTGACGGGCGGGGCCGCGGCCTACACGGCGATCGGCGGCATCGGCAGCGACTGGTCGATCAACGGAACCGGCGACCTCCTCGGCGACGGCCAGACCGGCTTCCTGATGGAACAGACGAACGGCACCCTGGTCGTCGGCGAGGATGTGGGCGGCACCGCGCACTACACCGCGATCGGCGGGATCGGCCCGGAGTGGAACATCCTCGGCACCGGCGACCTGCTCGACGACGGGCAGGACGACTTCCTGATGCGCAGCAGCGCTTCGGGAGCGCTGGTCGTCGGCGAGGTCGTCGGCGGCGCCGCGCAATATACCCAGGTCGGCGGCATCGGCTCCGAATGGGAATTTCTCGGCATCGGCGATTACGACGGCGCGAGCAACGCCGAGTTCGCGATGCTCGACACCCATAGCGGCGCGCTGGTGATCGGCACCGTGCTCAGCGGCTCGGCGAGCTATCAGCAGATCGGCGGGGTCGGGGTCAGCGACTGGACCTTCCACGTGCCGGTCGGATAGGTCGGTAGGGCTTATGGGTCAGATGATCTTGCGCTCGCGCAGCGCGGCGATCTCGTCCGCGCTGTAACCGAGCCGTCCGAGCGCCCAGTCGTTGTCGGCGCCGAGCTCGGGCGCGACGCCGATCTTGGCCGGCGTCTCCGAGAAATTCCACGGCGACCCGTGGACCTTGAGCCGCTTGCCGTGCTTCGGGTAGTCGATCTCGGTGACGTAGCCGTTGGCGATGACGTCGGGGTCGTTCGACGCTTCGAGCAGCGTGTTGATCGGCGCCGAGACGATGTCGGCCGCACGCAGCCGCGCCACCCAATCATCGCGCGGGCCGGTTGCGAACAGCTCGTCGAGCTTGGCCAGCAGCGCCTGGCGCCGGTCGTCATGGCCGATGATGACGCCGAGATTGCCGAACCCCGCCGCCTCCAGCGCCTCGTAGAAACCCACCGCCTGCATCGCCGCGCGCCACGGCCGCTCGCCGTTGAGCTGGAACACCAGCGGCTTGCCGTCGCGGTCGTTAAAGCTGGCGCTGATCCCGGGCCGCTCCGGCGTGCCGGTGATGCGCGCCTGGCCGGTGACCGGATCCTGGTTGCGCCACATCGCCGTCGTCAGGGTCCAGCCCATCAGCCGGACCTGGCCGCCGAGCAGCGAGCAGTCGATCTTTTGCCCGATCCCGGTCGCGCGGGCATAGGTCAGCGCCGCCAGCGCGCCGCCAAAGGCGAGGATCGCGCAGGTCTCGTCGGCGACCGAGACGATACCGGTGCGAAACGGCGCGCCCGGGGTCGAATACGCCTCGGCGATGCCGCCCAGCGCCTGCGCCATCGAGTCGGTGCCCGGCAGATGCGCGTTCGGCCCCTTCGGCCCGTAGCCCGACACCGACATGTAGACGAGGCGCGGGTTGATCTTGCGCAAATCCTCGTAGCCGAACCCGTTCTTCTCGGCGGCGCCGGGGCGAAAATTCTGGCCGAAGATGTCGGCCTCGGCGACGAGCTTCTTCAAGATTTCGCGCGCCTCGGCCTCTTTCAGGTTGAGCGTGACGCTCTTCACGCCGCGGTTGTTGGTCTCGAAATAGGTGCTCGGCATCCCCGGCAGCACGGTCGAGCCGCGCGAGTTGTCGCCGATTTCGGGCACCTCGATCTTGATCACCTCGGCGCCGAGATCGGCCATCAGCATGTAGGGCACCGTGCCGGCCTGCGCGGTCGAGCAGGCGACGACCTTGACCCCCTGAAGCGGCCCATGTGGCGCGGTGGTCGGCCCCTCGGTCATCGACGCATCTCCATCAATTCGATGCTGACCCCGTCCGGCGCGGCGACGTAGCAGAGGAGGCTGCCGCCGACGCCCGCCTTCAGCTCGACCGGCAGCTTGACGCCCTTCTTGCGCAGCGAATCGCAGAGCGCGGTCAGGTCGCCTTCGTAGATGAAGCCGAAATGGTCGGTGCCCCAGGAATTGTGGCTGGAGAAATCGGAATAGGGCTGGATCGCCCGCGCCGGCGCCGGTTCCTCGCCGGGGCGGCGGCCGCGGATCAGGATGATCGCCCCGCCCAATTCGACGAAAATCTGCGGCGCGCCGCGGGCAACCGTGTCCTTCGCGATCGTCGCGCCCAGCATCTCGACATACCAGTTCGCCGAGGCCTTCGGATCCTCGCTGATGATGTGGACATGGTCGAATTTGAACGCCGGATTGCTCATCGCCGCGCCTCCCGAAAAAGCCCCTGAGACTAACCCGCCATCGTGCTATTCCGATACCCATGCCGCTCGACGACATCGACATCGAGACTCCGCTCGCCGCCTTGCACCGGGTTTTCGGCTATTCGAGCTTTCGCGGGGCGCAGCAGGAGATCGTCGAGCACGTCGTCGCCGGCGGCGATGCGGTCGTGCTGATGCCGACGGGCGGCGGCAAGTCCTTGTGCTACCAGCTTCCGGCGTTGCTGCGGCCCGGCATCGGCGTCGTCGTGTCTCCGCTGATCGCGCTGATGAAGGACCAGGTCGACGCGCTGCGTCAGGCCGGGCTGCGGGCCGCCGCGCTTAACTCGTCGCTGGCCTATTTCGAGGTGCAGGAGATCGAGGAGGCCGCCCGGCGCGGCGAGCTCGACCTGCTTTACGTCTCGCCCGAACGGCTGGTGATGCCGCAATGCCTCGCGCTTTTGCGGAAATGCCGGGTCGCGCTCTTCGCGGTCGACGAGGCGCATTGCATCTCGCAATGGGGCCACGATTTCCGCCGCGACTACCAAGCGCTCGGCCTTCTCAAGGAGGCATTCCCCGAGACGCCGCTGATGGCGCTGACCGCCACCGCCGACGACCCGACCCGGCGCGACATCGCCTTGCGCCTGCACCTCGAAGACGCCCGACTTTTCGCCGCCGGATACGACCGCCCCAACATCTTCTACCGTGTCGTCGCGAAGCATACGCCGCGCGACGACCTGTTGCGCTTTCTCAACGACGAGCACGCGGGCGATGCGGGGATCGTCTATTGCCTGACGCGGAAGGCGGTCGAGGACATCGCCCAGTGGCTCAGCGCGCATGGCCGCGAGGCCCTGCCCTACCATGCCGGCCTCCCCGCCGAGACGCGCCAGCGCAACCAGGACCGCTTTATCCGCGAGGAGGGCCTGATCGTCGTCGCGACGGTCGCGTTCGGCATGGGGATCGACAAGCCGAACGTGCGTTTTGTCGCGCATCTCGACGCCCCGAAAAACCTCGAAGCCTATTACCAGGAAACCGGCCGCGCCGGGCGCGACGGCCTCCCGGCGAATGCCTGGATGAGCTATGGCATCGCCGATGTGATGAACCTGCGGCGGCTCATCGAATCCGCCGATATCGACGAGCGCCAGCGCCGCATCGAGCGCCAGAAATCCGAGGCGCTGATCGGTTTCTGCGAGACCGTCGACTGCCGCCGGCAGGCGCTCCTCGGCTATTTCGGCGAGCGTGAGCATCCCCCGTGCGGGAATTGCGACAATTGCCGCGCCCCGGTCGAAAGCTGGGACGGCACGGTCGCGGCGCAAAAGGCGCTGTCGGCGGTCTATCGCACCGGCCAGCGCTTTGGCGCGCACCACCTCGTCGACGTGTTGACCGGCAACGCCACCGAGCGCATCCGCCAGCTCGGCCATGACGGGCTCAAAACCTTTGGCGTCGGCACCGAATTGAACGGGCTCGGCTGGCTCTCGGTGATCCGCCAGCTTGTCGCGCAGGGCCATCTGCAGCCCGACCCGGAGGGCCACGGGGGGCTCATGCTCGGCGACAGCGGCGCCGACATTCTGCGCGGCAACCGCGACATCCGCTTCCGCACCGAGCAGCCCCGCACCCGCGGCACCCGCCGCAAAGCCGCCGCCAAATCCGTCTCGGGCGAGCCCCTCGACACGGCGGCCGAGGCGCTGTGGCAGGCGCTCCGCGCGTGGCGTCTCGAAGAAGCCCGCCGCCAGGAACTGCCGCCCTACGTGATCTTCCACGACGCGACCCTGATCGAAGTCGCCCGCCGCCGGCCTGCGACGTTGGACGCCCTCGCCGACATCCCCGGCATCGGCCGCAGCAAACTCGACCGCTACGGCGAGGCGCTGTTGGGGGTGATCAGAGAAACATAGGTGGCGGCGCAATTTTTGGTCGTCATCCCGGCGGAGGCCGGGACCCACTGTTCAGACGCATGAGCCGCCGATGAGTAGGTCCCGGCCTGCGCCGGGATGACGAACTGGTTTGTGTTGTCGTTTGACCTGCTTATTCCCACCGCTTCTCCCCGGCCGCGTTCCGCCCGGAGATGCGGCCGAAGGCCAGGCATTCGCCGATATTGCCGGTGCCTTGGTAGAGGTAGCTGTAGATCGAGCCGAGCTCGCCGGCGCTGTAGAGCCGGGGGATCGGCGAGCCGTCGGGGCGGACGATCTGGCCGCGCTCGTTGCGGCGTGGCCCGCCCTGGGTGTTGAGCATCGAGGGCGACATCTCGACCGCGTAGTACGGCGGCGCGGCGATCGGCGCGAGCATCAGCCGGCGGCCGTAATCCTCGTCGCGCTTGGCCTCCATCTGCCGGTTCCAGCGCGCGACCGACTCCGCCAGCGCCGCCGGGTCGAGCCCCACCAGCGCGGCGAGCGCCTCGATGCTGTCGGCCCGCTTGACCCAGCCTTTCGCCACCTCGGCGCTGTTGTCGGCGCTCCATTCGTAGCGCTCGACGATCTGGGTCCAGCCGTGGCTCGGGTGGGCGTCGTAGAGCGGGCCGGCGGCGAACAGCGCGTGGTCGACGATCAGATACATCGGGCACGGCACCGATAGCGGCAGCCAGCGCCCGTTCATCGGCACCTTGCCGTGGCGGGTCTTGAACTTCTCGTCGCAAAACCGCCTTCCGTCCGGGCCGACGACGATCATCCCGCCCGGCTGCTCCTTGCTGTAATGCAGCGCCTGCATCGAGAACGAGGTGCGCACCTCGGGCACTTTCAGCGCCATCGACGGGCCGGCGTAGTTGTTCATGTGCCAAAGGTCGGCGCCGACCGCCATCGCCATCGAAATGCCGTCGCCCTCGTTGTAGGGACTGCCCGAGGTGTAGCAATAGGGCACACCGGGCAGGTAGTTGCGGATCATCTCCTGGTTGTTCTCGAACCCGCCGCAGGTCAGCACGACGCCCTTGCGCGCCTTGACGGCAAAGGGCTTTCCGCCGCGCTCGGCCGCGACCCCGACGATCTCGCCGGTGGCCTTGTCCTGGATAAGCTCGCGGGCCGGGCTGTCGTAGAGGATCGAAATCGGCCGCTCCTTCACCAGGCTCTCGAACCGCTGCCAGGTATAGGAATAGCCGTAGGTCGGGCCGTCGTGGAATTTGTGGACCGCGCCCGATCCGGGTAGGTCGGGGAACTCGATCCCGACCGGCGGGTGCTGGTGCTCCTGCGGGTCGCCGCCGAGGCTTTGGAGCCAGGCGTTGTTGCGCCCCATCTCGTCCGCCCACACCGCCACCATCTCGGGCGGCACGGTGTAGGGTCCGCACAAGGCGGTCAGATAGGCGGCGGCGTCCGATGCCGACGAGGTGTTGAGATACCCCTGCCCGGCGACGCGCGTGTTGCCGCCGTGCTGCCCCTCGGGCGCCTTTTCGAGCATCACCACTCGGGCGCCGAGATCATGCGCGGTGACCGATGCGGCAACCCCGGCCGCGCCGAACCCGACGACCACGACATCCGCGTCCAAATCCCAGTTTTCTGGCCCTGACAAGCGCTGCTCCCTCACCCGCGTTGCGGCGATCGACCCTCTCGGATTCGCGGCGATCGCGCAAGGTTAAGCAATCGTTCACTCCACACCGCCATTTTGGAGAACGAATTCGGCACTTTTCGCGGGATGGGCTCGGTGTTTTCCGGTCTGCTGGACATCTTCCGGACCATTGCGTCCGTCACGCCTTACAACAACACGTTCGACCCGTACCTGGTAGCGGTGTCGTTGGGCATCGCCATCCTGGCGGCGTTCGCGGCGCTGTCGATCGCCTCGCGCATGGCCGCGGCGACGGGTTGGAAGGCCCGCTGGAGCTGGACCGGCACCGGCGCCTTCGCGATGGGGGGCGGCATCTGGTCGATGCACTTCATCGGCATGCTGGCGCTGACCCTGCCGTGCGGGATCGCCTACAGCCCGCTCGGGACGTTGTGGTCGATGATCCCCGGCATCCTCGCCAGCGGCGTCGCCCTGCTCGTTATCAGCCGCACCGAGGAGCCGAGCATGAAGCGCCTCCTCGTCAGCGGCGTGCTGATGGGGGCCGGCATCGGGGCGATGCACTATTCCGGCATGGCCGCGATACAAACCGACGCGCTGATCCGCTATCGGCCCGACCTGGTGCTGGTCTCGGTGCTGGTCGCCGTCGTGTTCGCGGTGGCCTCGCTGAAGATTCGCTATTGGCTCCGCCAACGCTGGCGCTCGGAAACGGCGGCGACGATTGTGGCCGCCGTGGTGATGGGATCGGCCGTCGCCGGCATGCATTACACGGCGATGGAGGCGTCGGATTTTTACCCGCTGAGCGACGCCAGCGGCGCGACTCAGTTGCTGCCGACGATCGTGCTGGCGCTGCCGATCACGCTGACCTCGGTGCTGATCGCCGGCGTCACGCTGGTCGCGTCGTTCGCCGGCCGGCAGGCCGAGCTCGCCGCCGGGCTCAAGGCCGAGGTCGCGCGGCGCCGCGCGCTCGAGCTCGAGGCCGAAAGCGGCCGCGCCCGGCTCCAGGCGATTTTTGACGCGGTCGCCGACGCCATCGTCACGATCGACCGCGACGGCGCGATGCAGCAATGGAGCTCGGGCGCCCAGCGCATCTTCGGCTACGGACCCGAGGAGGTCGTCGGCAAGAACCTGACCCTCTTGATGTCCGAACAGCACCGCACCTGCCACGCCGACTACGTCGGCCGGTTTCTGGCGACGCCCGAGCGGGGGAGCATGGGCCTTGGCCGCGAGCTGATCGCGGTGCGCAGGGACGGCGCCGAGCTGCCGATCGAACTGACCCTCAGCGAGGTGCGCAACGGGAGCGAGGTGTTCTTTACCGGCATCCTGCGCGACATCACCGAGCGCAAGGAGGCCGAGGCCGCGCTGGTCCGCGCCCGCGAGCAGGCCGAGGCGGCCGAGCGCGCGGCCGAGGGCGGGCGGGCGCGGTTGCAGGCGATCTTCGACGCGGTCGTCGACGGCATCGTCACGGTCGACCAGACCGGACAAATCCAGGGCTGGAGCTCGGGCGCCCAGCGCATCTTCGGCTACACGCCGGAAGCGGTCGTCGGCGCCGATCTCGGCATCGTGCTGCCGGCGTCGCACAAGGCGAGCGTCCCCGGCAACGTCGCCGCCCGCTTTGGCGCCGGCGATTCGGGCGCGATCGGCGTCCTCCACGAGCTCAGCGCGATCCGCCAGGACGGCCGCGAGTTTCCCGCCGAGCTGACCGTCACCGAGGTCCGCGACGGCGCCGATCTGTTCTACACCGCGATCTTCCGCGACATCACCGAGCGCAAGCGCGCCGAGGCCGAGCTGGTCCGGGCGCGCGAGGAAGCCGAGGCCGCCAACCTCGCAAAGTCGCAATTCCTCGCGACGATGAGCCACGAAATCCGCACGCCGATGAACGGCGTGTTGGGCATGGCCAACCTGTTGTCGTCGACGATGCTCGACCAGCGTCAGCGGCGGCTCGTCGAGAACGTGTCGCGGTCGGGCGAGGCGCTGCTCGGCATCATCAACGACATCCTCGACTTCGCGAAGATCGAGGCCGGCAAGTTCGAGTTGTCGTCGGTTCCGTTCGACCCGCGGGAGGCGATCGCCGAGCTGACCGAGCTGTTGTCCGAGCGCTGCACGAAAAAAGGCATCGAGTTCATCTATTTCATCGACGAGGCAATCCCGTCGCAGCTCGTCGGCGACCCGACACGGCTGCGGCAAATCCTCGTGAACCTGGTCGGGAACTCGATCAAGTTCACCGACCGCGGCGAAATCCTCGTCGAGCTGTCGCTGGTTCGCGGCGACGCCGAAACGGCCGTGCTCAACTTCGCGGTCGAGGATACCGGCATCGGCATCGCGCCCGACCAGAAGGCGCGCATCTTCGAATCGTTCCACCAGGTCGACGGGTCGATGACGCGAGCGCGCGGCGGATCGGGGCTTGGCCTCGCGATCACCCGCCAGCTCGTCGAGCTGATGGGCGGCAGGATCACCGTCGAAAGCGAACTCGGGCGCGGCTCGCGGTTTTCGTTTACGGCTTCGTTCGGACAGCCGGCGGAGGCGGCGGCCGAATCGCCGGTCGCCCGGCGGATGCCGCGCGCGATCAACGCGCTGCTCGCCGACGCGAACGCGGTCAGCGCGCACATCATCTCGCAATACCTCGCCGAATGGCGGGTCGAGGCGACCGTCGTATCGACGATCGCCGAGGCGGAGGAAGCGTTTATCGACGCGGCCGCCGCCGGCCACCCGTTCGAGGTTGCGATCGTCGACATGAAGGGGATGCGGGCCCACGCGCTCGAACTGGTCAAGCGGGTGCGCGCCAGCGCCAACGTGCCGCCGTTCGAGGCGATCGTGCTGGCCGGGCTCGACAGCTATATGGGCGACAACACGCTCGACGCCGTCGGCGCGATCGCGGTGCTGCCAAAGCCGGTGCATCCGAGCGAATTGTTCGACGCGCTGGTCGCCGCCGCGACCGATCCCGGGGAGCGCAGCCGCATCCACCGCTTCGACCGGCGCCAGGTGATCGACGATCGGCCCGATTTCGGCGCACTCATCCTCGTCGCCGAGGACAACCCGGTGAACCAGGAGGTCGCGTCCGGCATCCTCGAATCGATGGGCTGCCGCGTCATCACCGCCCCGCACGGCCGCGCCGCGGTCAAGCTGTTCGCACAGGAGCGGTTCGACCTGGTCCTGATGGATTGCGAGATGCCGGTCATGGACGGCATCGAGGCGACCCGGCGCATCCGCCAGATGGAAGCGATGATGCAGTCGCTGCCCGACCAGGAGACGCCGCGCGGGCGCACGCCGATCGTCGCGCTGACCGCGCACGCGCTCGCCGAGGTGCGCGACCGCTGCCTCGAAGGCGGCATGGACGATTTCCTCGCGAAGCCCTTCGAGGACCGCCAGATGGCCGCGACCCTCTTACGCTGGCTGACTCCGCGCGGCGCGATGCCGACCGAAACCCTTGAGGCTCCGGTCCCCGAGGCGCCCGCGCCGACGCCGAGCCTGAAGGATGTGATCGACGCCGCGGTGATCGACGGGCTGCGCGCGCTCGACCGCAACGCCGGTTCGTCACGCCTCGCCCGCGCCGTCTCGCGGTTTGTCGAGATCGCGCCGCCGCTCGTCGCGACGATCCGCCAGACCTGCGCCGACGACGACGCGGACAGCCTGTGGCGCGCCGCGCACAGCCTGAAATCGAGCGCCGGCGCGCTTGGCGCCAAGCAGCTTTCCGACCGCTGCGCCGAAATCGAGGCGCTCGCGCGGAGCAGCGGCGCCGCGCCGGTCCGCGCGCTGGTCTCGGCGCTCGACGTCGATCTGACCCTGGCGATCGACGGGCTGCAATCGACCCTCGGGGTGGCGCATGTCGCCGCCTGACGCGACGCCGATCGTCCTCATCGTCGACGACGACCCGGTCTTCCGCTCACTGACCCGCGACGCGCTCGCAGATTCCGGGCTCGGCGTCATCGAGGCCGCCGACGGGGCCGAGGCCTGCCGGATTTGCGCCGAAGCGAGGCCGTCGCTGGTCATCGTCGACGTGGTCATGCCCGTGATGGACGGGTTTGCGGTCTGCCGCGAGCTGCGCGCCCGCGACGCGACCCGCCATACGCCGATCCTGATGGCGACCGGGCTCAGCCAGCACGATTCGATCGATAAGGCCTATGAAGCCGGGGCGACGGATTTCATCCTGAAGCCGATCGAGTGGGACCATCTCGCCTATCGGGTCCGCTATATGCTGCGCAAGGCGGCGAGCGCGGACGCCTCCCGCGCCGCCGCGCTCCCGACCGACGAGGGCGCGGCCGACCGGAAAATCTCGGTGCTGATCGTCGACGACGACCCCGTCGTCCGCTCGCTGACCCGCGACGCGCTCGAGGACGACGGCTACGACGTCGTCGAGGCCGAGGATGGTTTCGCCGCGTACAAGGCCTGCGAGCACGCCGTCCCCGCGCTGATCATCGCCGATGTGCTGATGCCGGGGATGGACGGGTTCGAACTGTGCCGCGCGCTGCGCCACCGGCCCGAGACCGAGCACGTGCCGATCCTGGTCGCCACCGGGCTCCACGACCACGGGTCGATCGCCGCCGCCTATGAAGCCGGGGCGACCGACTTCATCGTCAAGCCGCTGAACTGGCTGATCCTCAACTACCGCGTCCGCTACATGCTGCGGGCGGCCGGCGTCTTTTCCGACCTCCTGGTCGCGAAAGAGCGGGCCGAGGCGGCCGACCGAGCGAAATCCGCCTTTCTCGCCAATATGAGCCATGAGCTCAAAACCCCGCTCAACGCGATCATCGGGTTTTCCGGCATCATGCGCAGCGAGATGTTCGGCCCGATCGGCGAGAAATACACCGAATACGCCAAGATCATCGGCGACAGCGGCTCGCATCTGCTGACGATCATCAACGGCATTCTCGACATCGCGAAATCCGAGGCGCAGGGGCTCAAGCTCGTCGAGGAAATGACGCGTATCGACGAAATCGTCGAGTTCAGCGCCAGCATCGTCATCGAGATGGCGTGTAAAGCCGATATCGCCTGCTCGACCGCGATCGAGGACGGACTGCCGATGTTCTTTGGCGACGGCAAGAAACTGCAGCAGATCCTGATCAACCTGCTGTCCAACGCGGTCAAGTTTACCCCACCGGGCGGGCGGGTCACGCTGACGGCCGGGCGGGGTCCCGCGGGTGGGCTCGTGCTCCGCGTCGCCGACACCGGCATCGGCATGGCCCCCGACCAGATCGCCGTCGCGATGATGCCGTTCGGACAGATCGACTCGACACTGGCGCGCAAATACGACGGCGCCGGGCTCGGCCTGCCGCTGACCAAGCGGCTGGTCGATCTGCACGGCGGCACCCTCGAAATCGAGAGCCATCCTAATGTCGGCACCACGGTCACCGTGCGCTTCGCGCCGGAGCGATTCGGCGCCCCGACCGACGACCGGATCGCCAGCGAGCCGCTGGCGGTCGTCGATTAATTGTGCCGACGCCCGGGGTTACGGCCCCGGTGTTAAGCAAGACTAACGGTTTCTTTACCCTGTCGCGATACTTGAGGGGCCGTCGGCGAGCCGGTCGTTCCTTGCGCTCGCCCTAGCGAACGGGTTGCGGGTGGCGAATCTTCTGTGGCTCCAGGGCGGGGCTTGTTCCGGGAACACGATGTCGTTCCTGAACGCCGAGGAGCCGAGCGCCTGCGACCTCGTCACCGATTTCGGCATCAGGATGTTGTGGCATCCCTCGCTCGGGATGGAACTGGGCGCCGACCTGCAGGCGATGCTGCGCGCGCTCGTCATCGGCGAGATGCCGCTCGATATCCTCGTGTTCGAGGGAACGGTGATCCAGGCGCCGAACGGCACCGGCCAGTGGAACCGCTTTGCCGGGCGGCCGATGAAGGATTGGGTGACCGATCTCTGCCGCGTCGCCCGCCACGTCGTCGCGGTCGGCGACTGCGCCGCCTGGGGCGGCATCCCGGCGACCGCGCCGAACCCGTCCGACAGCATCGGGTTGCAGTTTCTCAAAGGCGCGCAGGGCGGCTATCTCGGCAAAGGCTACCGTTCCGGCGCGGGCCTCCCGGTCATCAACGTCCCCGGCTGCCCGGCTCATCCCGACTGGATGACCCAGATCATCGTCGCGCTGGCGACGGGGCGCGGCGGCGACATCTCGCTCGACGATCTCCAGCGGCCGAAGACCTTCTTTTCGAGCTTCACCCAGACCGGCTGCACCCGGAACATGCACTTTTCCTACAAGGTGTCGGCGACCGAGTTCGGGCAACGCAAGGGATGCCTCTTCTACGATCTCGGCTGCCGCGGCCCGATGACCCATTCGCCGTGCAACCGCATCCTGTGGAACCGGCAATCGTCGAAGAGCCGCGCCGGGATGCCGTGCCTCGGCTGCACCGAGCCGGAGTTCCCGTTCAACGACCTGGCGCCCGGCACCGTGTTCAAGACGCAGACGCTGATGGGGGTGCCGAAGGCGCTGCCGACCGGGATCGACAAGATCGGCTACATCAAATTGTCGACCGCGGCCAAGGCGGCGTCGCCGCGCTGGGCCGAAGACGACATCTTCGTGGTCTGAGCCGATGGCTGGCCTCACGCAGACGCTGGACATCTCGCCGGTCGGCCGGGTCGAGGGCGATCTCGACGTCCGCGTCGAGATCGAGGACGGCCGCGTCGTCAACGCCTGGACCCAGGCCGAATTGTTCCGCGGGCTCGAAGTGATCCTGCGCGGCAAGGACCCGCAATCGGGGCTGATCGTGACGCCGCGCGCCTGCGGCATCTGCGGCGCCTCGCATCTCACTTGCGCCGCCTGGGCGCTCGACACCGCGTGGGAGACCGAGCTTCCCCGAAACGCGATCCTCGCCCGCAACCTCGGCCAGATCGTCGAGTCGATACAGAGCCTCGTCCGCCATCATTACGGGCTCTTCATGATCGACTACACGAACAAGAAATACGCCGGCTCCCCCTTCTACCAGGAGGCCATGCGGCGCTGGGCGCCCTATACCGGGACCCATTACGAGCTCGGCGTGACGATTTCGGGCCGGCCGGTCGAGATCTACGCTCTCTTTGGCGGGCAATGGCCGCATTCGAGCTTTATGGTCCCGGGCGGCGTCATGTGCGCGCCGACCTTGACCGACGTCACCCGCGCCTGGTCGATCCTCGAACATTTCCGCCGCGCCTGGGTCGAGCCGGTGTGGCTCGGCTGCTCGATCGAGCGGTACGAGGCGATCCGGAACCTCGACGATTTCCTCGCCTGGCTCGACGAAAAGCCGGAACACGCCGATTCCGACCTCGGCCTCTACTGGCGCATGAGCCGCGACATCGGGCTCGATTCCTATGGAAGCGGCCCCGGACGCTACCTGAGCTGGGGCTACCTGCCGCACGAGGACAAGTACCAGCGCCCGACGATCGCGGGCCGCGCCGCTGCCGTCATCCGCAAGGGCGGCGTCTACGACGCCACTACCAACACGCACCTGCCGGTCGACCAGGCCGCGACGCGCGAGGATACCGCGCACGCCTGGTACGACGAGAACAGCGTCGTCCACCCGCTCGACCGCGTGACCGTGCCGAGCGACCACAACGAACCCGATTTCGCCGGCCGCTATTCCTGGGCGACGGCGGTGTCGCATGTCGACCACGGCCGCCTCGAAACCGGCCCGCTCGCGCGCCAGCTCATCTCCGCCGGCTCGCATGGCAAGGCCTGGCAGCACACCGAGACGCTGGTGTTCGACATCTTCCAACGGTTCGGCGGCGCCAGCGTGATGCTGCGCCAGTTCGCCCGCATGCACGAGCTGTGCGGCCTCTACCGCGAAGCCGAGCGGGCGCTGCGCGAATTCCGCCTCAACGATTCCTGGTACATCAAGCCGACCGAGCGCGACGGGGTCGGCTGGGGCGCGACCGAGGCGGCGCGGGGTGCGTTGTGCCACTGGATCGATGTCGAGGGCGGCAAGATCCGCAACTATCAGATCGTCGCGCCGACGACGTGGAATGTCGGCCCGCGCGACGGCGGCGGCACTCGCGGCCCGATCGAGGAGGCGCTGGTCGGCACGCCCATCCTCGACCCGCGCGACCCGATCGAGGTCGGGCATGTCTGCCGCTCCTACGATTCCTGCCTCGTCTGCACGGTCCACGCGCACGACGCCAAGACCGGCGAGGAGCTGGCCCGCTTCAGGACCGCCTGACCGATGGCAACCGCCGAACAAGCGAACGCCGACACGCTGCGCACGATCGCCGAGATGCTCGAGGGCGGGCTCAAAACCGTCGTCGAGCCGTTTCCCGAGACCGAAAAGGAATTCGCCGAGATCGTCGGCCAGATCCGCCGGCTCGACCCGGACGACCTCGAAGGCAAGCTTGTCATCGGCGGCTTCGCCAACAAGCCCTTCGGCAAGGACAAGCTGCGCTGCATGGAGTGCATCAATTTTCTGGTGAACCGCAAATGGTGCGATTTGCCGGAACTGGCGGTGCCGGTCGAGCCCGACTGGTATTGCCGCCTGTGGCGGATCTGACGGGCCGGTGATCGCGGTCATCGGCTGCGGCAACCCCACGCGCTGCGACGACGGCGTCGCCGCCGAGGTGCTGCGCCTGCTGGCGCCGCGCGCGCCCGCCGACGCGAAACTGCTCGACGCCGGGACCGACGGGGTCGCGGTCATGTTCGCCGCGCGCGGCTGCCGCCGCCTCGTCGTCGTCGACGCCTGCCGCACCGGCGCCGAGCCGGGCGCGGTGTTCGAGGTGCCGGGCGCCGAGCTCGCCGGCGATTGCGGCCCGCCACTCGCGACGCATGAATTCCGCTGGGACCACGCCCTCGCCGCCGGCCGCCGCATCTATCGCGACGACTTTCCCGACGACGTCACCGTGTTCCTGATCGAGGCGCAGAGCCTCGGCTTCGGCATCGGGCTCAGCGCGCCGGTCGCAGCCTCGGCGCGGCTGGTCGCCGACCGCATCGCGGGGCTCATCGCATGATCCTGCCCGGCCGCCTCGAAGCGGAGCTGGACGCCGCGCTGGCGATGGCCGAGGACCCGGCCGCCGCGCCGGCCGAGCGCGCCGAGATGCTGATGGAGATCGCGCTGGGGCTCCAGCAGCGGCCGAGGACCGAGGACCATCTGTTCGGCGCCGTCGCGCTGTACGACCGCGCACTGGAGCTGTGCCCGGAGGCCGAGCCGCTGCTGCGCGCACGCCTCTCGGCCCGGCGCGGCACCGCGTTGCAGGCGATCCCCGAGGACGGCACCGCGTCGATCGAGGCGGCGCGCCGGGCCTATGACGAGGCGCTGCCGGTGCTCGCCGAGCAGGGCCGGCCGGAGGAGGTCGCCGAGGTCGAGATGAACCTCGGTCTCGTCATCCAATACCTCGCCGGCGCCGGCCGCGCCCGCATCACCGACGCGATCGCCGCGTATCAGCGCGCCCTGCGCATTTTCGACCGCGCCCGGTTTCCGGCCGAGTTCGCGATCCTGCAAAACAACCTCGCCGCCGCGTTCCTGTCGATGCCGGCGGTCGACGAAGCCGGCAAGATGCGCGAGGCGCTGGCGGTCCAGGCGTTCGAGGAAGGGCTCAAGACAGTCAACCTGACCGACCACCCGTCGGAATACGCGATGCTGCAGAACAATCTCGGCAACGCGCTGCAATACGCCGCGAGCGGCCATCCGCTCGACAACAACCACCGCGCGATCGAGGCCTATGACGAGGCGCTCAAGGTCCGCACCCGTGAGACGACGCCCATCGAATACGCCAACACGATCGCCAACAAGGCCAACTGCCTGATCAATCTCGGCGAGCCTGCCGCGGCCCGGAGCTATCTCGAAGAGGCCCGGGCGATCTTCGCCGACCGGGGCGACCGGGCCAAGGCGCACATCGTCGCCGAAACCCTGGCGGAGCTCGGCTAGCGATGGAGCTGACCGACGCGATCGCCGCGCTCGAAACCGAGATCGACGGTTGGACCGGCGCGCCGCGCGACACCGCCCGCGCCTATCGCCGCGCGATCGACGCGCTGCACGAGGAGGCGCTGCGCCGCCTCGTCCGCACGCTGCGCGACGCCGGCGCCGCCCTCGCGCTGCGCGAGGCGGCGGCGGACCCGGTTGTCTACGCGGTATTGCGCCACCACGGCATCCTCAAGCCGAGCATCGCCGAGCGGGTCGAGGCGGCGCTCGAAACCGTGCGGCCGGTGCTCGCCGAACACGGCGGCAATGTCGAGTTGGTGCGCGTCGACCCGCCGGCCGCGTCGATCCGCTTTCTCGGCGCCTGCACCCATTGCCCGGCCGCGACGCTGACGATCGACGCGGCGGTCAAGACCGCGGTGACGGCCGCGTGCCCCGAGATCACCGAGATCGTGCAGGTGCGGGGCGCGGCATGAGGGTGTCGCTCGCCCAGCCGCACCGCCTCATGACCCCCGAGCCGCCGCGCCCGCTGCTCGCACCCGAGGGCGCCCGCGTGATCCTCGGCGGCACCGATGCGCTCGCCGAACCGGTGCGCCCGGCCGCGCACACCCTCTTCGGCCCGCGTGGCGTCGCGATGGCCGAGAGCGGCGCGGTCTTCGTCTGCGACACCGGCCACCACCGCCTGCTGGTGTGGCGCGAGACGCCGACCGAAGACCTGACCCCGGCCGATTTCGTCATCGGCCAGCCCGATCTGGCGAGCGAAGGCCGCCGCATGCTCAACGTGCCGAGCGGGATCGCGGTCGGCGGCGACGTGCTCGCGGTCGCCGATGCGTGGAACCACCGCATCCTCGTGTGGCACCGCCTGCCGAGCCGCGCGAACCAGCCGCCCGACGTGATCCTCGGCGGCCTCGGCGAGCCCGCCGCCGACACGCTCAACTGGTGCTACGGCGTCGCGATCGCCGACGGCCGCCTCTACGTCGCCGACACCGGCAATCGCCGCGTCCTGGTCTGGAACACGATCCCGCAGTCGAGCGCCGCTCCGGCCGACGAGGTGATCGGGCAGCCGGGTTTCACCACCCGCGACCTCGGCGATCTGCGCTGGCCGCACGGGCTCGCCGTCGCCAACGGGCGCCTCTTCATCGCCGATGCCGGCACCAGCCGCATCGTCGCGGGCGACCTGATCCTCGGCCAGGACGGGCCGGCGGGCACGGACCACAATCGCGGCGCCTACGACCCGACCGCCGCCAGCCTCAGCATGCCCTACGGCATCGCCGCGCCGGGCGATTGCCTGATCGCCGCGGACACGGCGAATTCGCGGCTCGTCGGCTACGATTTCATCGAGATCGAAACCGGGATGCCGGCCGACCGGCTCGCCGGGCAGCGGTGGTTTCACGACAAGGGCGAGAACCGCTGGGAGCGGCCCGGCCGCGACACGCTGTGCTGGCCCTATGGCGTCGCGTCGTGCGGCGGCACCGTGCTGATCGCCGATTCCGGCAACAACCGCGTGTTGCTGTGGGACGCGGCATGAACATCGAAATCCGTGTCCGCGGCCGCGTCCAAGGGGTCGGGTTCCGGCCGGCGGTGTGGCGGCTCGCGCAGGAAATGGCGCTGTCGGGGGAAGTGCTCAACGACGGCGAGGGGGTGCTGATCCGGGTCGCCGGCGACGATTCGGCAATCCGCCGGCTGCTCGCCCGGCTGCGCGACGAGGCCCCGCCCCTCGCCCGCATCGAGCACATCGAAAGCCGCCGTCTCGCGGCCCCGCTTGCCCCGGGCTTCCGCATCGTCGAGAGCCACCCGGGCGACGCGCGCACCGAGATCGCCGCCGATGCGAGTATCTGCGCCGATTGCGCCGCCGAAATCCTCGACCCGTACCAGCGCCGCTATCGCTATCCCTTCGCCACCTGCACCAATTGCGGCCCGCGCTTCAGCATCGCGACCGGCATCCCCTATGACCGCGCCGCGACGACGATGGCCGCCTTCCCGCTCTGCCCCGAATGCGGCCGGGAATACGCCAATCCCGCCGACCGCCGCTTCCATGCCGAAGCCACCGCCTGCCACGCTTGCGGCCCGCGCGCGCGGCTCGTGCGCTGCGACGGGCGCGCAGTGACGTTTGAGACGTTCTCGATGCTCGACGATTGCGACGCGGTCTGCACCCTTGTCCAGCGCGGCCATATCGTCGCCATCAAAGGCATCGGCGGCTATCAGCTCGCCTGCGACGCCACCAACCAAGGCGCGGTCGTGAGGCTCCGCGCCGGCAAGCACCGCGAGACCAAGCCCTTCGCCCTGATGGCCCGAGACCTCGACATCATCCGCGCCTATGCGCTTATAGATCCGACGGAGGCCGGCGCGCTGACCAGCCCCGCCGCCCCGATCGTGCTGCTGCGCAAGGCCGGCACGCCGGTCGCCGACGGGATCGCCCCGGGCCTCGGCACGCTCGGTTTCATGCTGCCCAGCACGCCGCTGCATGTGCTGACGCTGCGCCGCATGACGCGCCCGATCGTGCTGACCAGCGGCAATTCGACCGACGAGCCGCAAATCATCGACGACACCGAGGCTCTGGCGCGGCTCGGCGGCATCGCCGAATTCGCCCTG
>DATAUV010000115.1:0-85641 GCA_036268075.1 Allostellaceae bacterium
TCCTTTCCGAGCTCGCGCCGATCTACCGCCAGCTCCCGCTCGACGAGCTGCTGCACGCGATGACCGCCGATGTCGGCCCGACGATGGCCTCGAACAACTGGGTCGTCGACGGCGCGCACAGCCAAAGCGGCAAGCCAATCCTCGCCAACGACCCGCATCTCGGCTTCGGTGCACCGGGCTTCTGGTACCTCGCCCGGCTCAAGACCCCGCAGCGCGAGATCGCCGGCGCGACGGTCGCCGGCACGCCGTTTGTCGTGATCGGGCATAACGACCGCATCGCCTGGGGCTTTACGACCTCGACCGCAGATATCGAGGACCTCTTCATCGAAAAGCTCGACCCAGCCGACCCGACCCGCTACCTGACCCCGACCGGCAGCGCGACGTTCGAGACACGGCACGAGACGATCGCGGTCAAGAATGCCGCGCCGGTCAAGATCACCGTGCGCGCGACCCGCCACGGCCCGGTCCTCTCCGACGTGCTGCCGCGGGGCGCCGCCGATCCCGGTTATGTGCTGGCGTTGCAGACAACCTACCTCGCTGACGAGGACACCAGCGCCGCGGCGCTATGGGGCATGGACCGGGCCGACGACTGGCCGAGCTTCCACGCCGCGCTCGAAGGCTTTGTCGGCCCGCCGCAAAACGTCGTCTTCGCCGATGGCGGCGGCACGATCGGGTTTATGATGCCGGGCCATATTCCGATCCGCAAAAGCGGCAACGGCTGGATGCCGGTTCCCGGCTGGACCGGCGAGCACGACTGGACCGGCTTTGTCCCGTTCGACGAGCTGCCCCAGGGAACCAACCCGCCGAAGGGCAGTTTCTCCAGCGCCAACAACAAGATCGTGCCCGATTCCTACCGCTATTTCATCAGCCGCGACTGGGACGCGCCCTACCGCTCCACCCGTATCGCCGAGATGCTTGCCGCCAGCAAAACCCTCTCCCCCGCCGCCAGCGCTACGATGCAGGCCGACACCCTGTCGCTGATGGCGCGCCAGCTATTGCCGCTGATGACCCGCATCACGCCGCCCGGCGACGACGCAACCGCCGCGCTCGACATGCTGCGGCACTGGAATCTGCGCATGGACGGCGACAAGCCCGAGCCGTTGATCTTCACCGCCTGGCTGCGAGAGTTCGCCCACGCGATCTTTTTTGGCCGCCTCGGCGCCGCCGCCAACGACTACTGGAACCTGAAGCCGCTCGTCCTCGCCGACATCCTGACCAACCACCCGGATTGGTGCGGCGACGAACACTGCGACAAACGGCTCGCCCACGCCCTCGACACGGCGCTCGCCCAGCTCCGCCGCGACTACGGCGCCGACATGAAGGCTTGGCGCTGGGACCGCGCTCATGTCGCCGAGTTTCCGAACCGCGTGATCGACCGCATCCCAGTTCTGCGCGATTGGCTCAAGGTGGCGATCGGCAGCCAGGGCGGGTATGACACGGTGAATGTCGGCCCCATCTCGATCCGCGACCCGACGCATCCGTTCCGCCAGACTTTCGGCGCGGGGCTGCGCATCGTCACCGACCTCGCCGACCCGGCGGGGTCTCGGATGACAATCGTGCCGGGCCAATCGGGGAACCCGTTGTCGCCGCATTATTCCGACCAGCTCAGCCGCTGGCGCCATTTCGACTACCTCGTGCCCGGCCGCGCCCCCGCGGTCGCGACGCTGACGCTGGAGCCGGCGCGATGAGCGTCACGATCGCCGATATCCGCAAGGCCGCGGCCGCCATTGCCGGCGCGGTCGCGCACACGCCGACCGCCCCCGCCGCGACGCTCTCGGCGCTCGCCGGCTGCAATGTGTGGCTCAAGCTGGAGACCTTGCAAGCGACCGGCTCGTTCAAGGAGCGCGGCGCGCTGACCAAGCTGCTGTCGCTGAGCGAGGCCGAGCGCAAGGCCGGGGTCGTCGCGATGTCGGCCGGGAACCACGCCCAGGGCGTCGCTTACCACGCCCGCCGCCTCGGCATTCCGGCAACGATCGTGATGCCCGAGGGGACGCCATTCACCAAGATCGACCGCACCGAAATCCTCGGCGCGACGGTGATGCTCCAAGGCGACAGCCTCGCCGCCGCCCGCAAGGCCGCCGACAGCCTCGCCGAGACCCGCGGCTATGCGCTGGTCCACCCCTACGACGACGAGCTGATCGTCGCCGGCCAGGGCACGATCGCGCTCGAAATGCTGGCCGACGTGCCCGCGCTCGACACGCTGATCGTGCCGGTTGGGGGCGGCGGCCTCATCGCCGGCATCGCCACCGCCGCCAAGGCGGTCAAGCCCGGGATCGAGATCGTCGGCGTCCAGGCCGCGCTCTACCCGGCGATGCAGCGCCTTCGCGCGCCGTCGAACGCCCCGCTCGAAGGCGGCGCCACGCTCGCCGAGGGCATCGCGGTGATGGAGCCGGGCCAGATCACCCGCGAGATCGTCGCCGCCAATGTCGCCGACATCGTGCTGGTCGACGAGGCCGCGATCGAGGAGGCCGTGCGCCTCCTGGTCGAGCGCGCCGGCGTGGTCGCCGAGGGCGCCGGCGCGGTCGGCGTCGCCGCGCTCTTCGCCCATCCCGACCGGTTCCGCGGCAGACGCGTCGGCATCGTCGTCTCCGGCGGCAATATCGACCCGCGGATGCTTGCCTCGATCCTGATGCGCGGCCTCGTTCGCGACGGCTGCCTCGTGCGCCTGCGCTCCGAGCTTCCCGACATGCCCGGCGTCCTCGCGCGCGTCAGCGGCATCATCGGCGCCCATGGCGGCAACATCGTCGAGGTCCACCACCAGCGCCTCTTCCACGACACCTCGGTCAAGCGGGCCGAGCTAGACGTCGTCGTCGAGACGCAAAACCGCCGCCACGTCGATACGCTGATCGCCGCCCTGATCGCCGGCGGCTTCCCGACCGTGCTGCTGCCGGGCGCAGGGGGGATGGCGGCGGAGACGACTTAAGCGTCAGGGACCCTTGACCGGCACGACCAGCACCCGGTCCACCCGCCGCCCGTCCATCTCGACGATCTCGAAGCGGAAGCCGCCGACGGCGATGCGGTCGGCGACGACCGGCACGCGGTTGAGCCGCCCCATCAGATAGCCGCCGAGCGTGTGGAAGTCGGCGTCCTCGCCGGGCAGGCGCGCGATGTCGAGCACGGCCTTCAACTCGTCGAGCCCGACCATGCCGTCGATCAGGAACGTGCCGTCCTCGCGCTTGACGACGCGCGGGTCGTCGTCGCCGCTGGAGACCTCGCCGACCAATGCCTCGAGGATGTCGGTCAGCGTCGTCACCCCTTCGAGGTCGCCGTACTCGTCGACGACGAGCCCCATCGGCTCGCCGCTCGTCTTGAACATTTCCAGCGTGCGCAGCACCGTCACCGTGTCGGGGATATAGAGCGGCGGGCGCAGCGCCGCGCGGATGTCGAATTTCTGCCCCGCCAGCGCCGCGTCGTAGAGGTCCTTGACCTGGACGATCCCGGCGAGCTGATGCGTCGGCCCGTGCAATACCGGAAAGCGCGAATAGCTGCTTTCGCGGATCTGCCGGCGCAACTCGTCCTCGTTGTCGTCGAGGTCGAGGAACTCGACCTGCGTGCGTGGCGTCATCACTCCGCTGACCCGCCGCTCGCCCAGCCGCAGCGCCCCCTCGACGATCGCCGTCTCGGCCTCGGCGATATGCCCGGTCGCGACGCCCTGGCGCAGCATGAAGCCGATCTCCTCATCGGTGACCGGCGACGGCTCGTTGTGTAGCGGCAGGAGGCGCAGCATCAAATCGGTCGAGGCCGAGAGCAGCCATTCGATCGGTGCCCCGACCCGCGCCAGCCCCCGCATCAGCCGGGCGAGCGCGGCCGAAATCCGCTCGGGGCTGGCCAGCGCCACCCGCTTCGGCACCAGCTCGCCGAGGATCAGCGACAGGTATGAAATCCCGATCACCACGACCGCCATGCTGATCGCGTGGGCGTATTTTGCGATCGCCGGCACCCCGGCGAGATAGACCTGCAACGCTTCGCCCAGCGTCGCCTGGCCGAACGTGCCGGACAGGACGGCGATGATCGTGATCCCCATCTGCACCGTGGCGAGCAGGCGCGACGGATCGCCCTTAAGCTCGATCGCCGCCTCGGCGCCCTTGCTTCCCGCATCGGCAAGCGGCTGCAGCCGCCCCGGCCGCGCCGTGACCAGCGCGATCTCGGCCATCGCGAAAAACCCATTGAGGAGGATCAACAGCAAGATGATCGCGAGGTTGAGCATCAGCATCGCAACCCCCGCAAATTCCCGTCATCCCGGCATAGGCCGGGACCCATCATTTCTCAACCCGTTCGGAAAGCGGAAGGATGGGTGCCGGCCTGTGCCGGGATGACAATGGGTAGGGCGATTACCGCGAATAGTATTCGATGACCAGATTCGGCTCCATCGCCGCCGGATAGGGCACGTCGGCGAGCTTGGGCGCGCGGATGAAGCGGCCCTTCATGCGGTCGTGGTCGATCTCGATATAGTCCGGCACGTCGCGCTCGACCGATTGCGCGGCTTCGAGCACCAGCGCCATTTCCTTGGCCTTCGGCTTCAGCTCGATCTCGTCTCCGTCGCTGAGCATGAACGAGGAGATGTTGACCCGCTTGCCGTTGACCATCACATGGCCGTGGTTGACGAGCTGCCGCGCCGCGAACGGGGTCGGGGCCAGCTTCATGCGGTATACGGTCGCGTCGAGGCGCCGCTCCAGCAATTCGATCAGGTTCTCGCCGGTGTCGCCACGCCGCCGCACCGCCTCTTCGTAGAGCCGGCGGAACTGGCGCTCGCCGATATTGGCGTAATAGCCCTTGAGCTTCTGCTTGGCGGCGAGCTGGGTCCCGTAATCCGTCGGCTTCTTGCGCCGCTGGCCGTGCTGGCCCGGGCCATATTCCCGGCGGTTGAGGGGGCTTTTGGCGCGGCCCCACAGATTGACGCCGAGGCGTCGGTTGATCTTGTACTTCGACTCGGTGCGCTTGCTCATCGTGTTCGGTTCCGGGTTCGGTGTCGGTTGTTGTTGTCCCAATGGGCCGTCCGTAGCATTCACGCGGAGGCCGGGGCTTACGCCCACGCTCTTGGGAAGGGGACCGACTATAATCCGCGCGCCGTCAAAGTCAACGAATCGGCAGGAAGGCTGGGCCGCCGGTAATGGGCCGCCGGTAATGGGAACGATGGCGCGGGAGCGACGGGTTTCGCGGTGCTCGACCCCGTCACATGCGCGCGGCTACTCCGCCGCCGCCCGGCTCGCCCGTTTCCGGTCGTTCGCGTCGAGCAGCCGCTTCCTGAGCCGGATCGCCTTGGGCGTGACCTCGACCAGCTCGTCGTCGGCGATATAGGCGATCGCCTCTTCGAGGCTCAGCGTTATCGGCGGGGTCAGCTTCACCGCCTCGTCCTTCGAGGTCGTGCGGATATTGGTGAGCTGCTTCCCTTTGATCGGGTTGACGTCGAGGTCGTTGCCGCGGGTGTGGGCGCCGACGATCATGCCGGTGTAAACGTCCTCGCCCGGGTTGATGAACATCGGCCCGCGGTCTTCGAGGTTCCACAGGGCGTAAGCCACCGCGGCGCCGCGCGCGGTCGAGATCAAGACGCCGTTGCGCCGCGCGTCGACCGAGCCCTTGTACGGCTGATAGGCGTGGAAGAGGCGGCTCATCACGCCGCTGCCGCGGGTGTCCGTCAGGAACTCGCCATGATAGCCGATGAGGCCCCGCGTCGGCGCGAAAAAGCTGAGCCTGAGCTTGCCGCCACCCGAGGGCCGCATCTCGACCATCTCGCCCTTGCGCCGGCTCATCTTGTCGACGACGGCGCCGGCGAATTCCTCGTCGACGTCGACGATGACTTCCTCGATCGGCTCCAGCCGCTCGCCGCTGACGGGATCGGTGGTCAACAGCACCCGGGGGCGCGAGATCGACAGCTCGTACCCCTCGCGCCGCATCTGCTCGATCAAGACGCCGAGCTGCAACTCGCCGCGCCCGGCGACCTCG
This sequence comes from Allostellaceae bacterium, assembly GCA_036268075.1. Lineage (GTDB taxonomy): Bacteria > Pseudomonadota > Alphaproteobacteria > ATCC43930 > CGMCC-115725 > DATARH01. Next base: position 5,944 of record DATAUV010000115.1, read on the forward strand.
ATCGCGTCCTTCGCGGCGTTCTCGCTCACGCGGATCGCGACATTGCCCTCGGCCTCGCGAAACAGCCGCTCGGCGATCATCCGCGAGGTCACCTTGTCGCCCTCGCGCCCGGCCAAGGGGCTGTCGTTGACCGAAAACGTCATCGCCAGCGTCGGCGGGTCGATCGGGTCGGAGGGCAGCGCCTCGGTCACCTCGGTCGCGCAGATGGTGTCGGCGACGGTGGTGTCGGCAAGGCCCGCGATGGCGATGATGTCGCCGGCCTCGGCCTCCGTCACCGGCCGCCGCTCGAGCCCGCGATAGGCGAGCAATTTGGTCAGCCGCGAGGTCTCGATGACCCGCCCGTCGCGGGACAGCGCCTTGACCGGCATGTTGACCCGCGCGACGCCGGAATGGATGCGCCCGGTCAGCACGCGCCCGAGATACGCGTCGTAATCGAGCGTCGTCGCCAGCATCGCGAACGGCGCGTCGAGGTTGGCGACGGGCGGCGGCACGTGCGCGGCGATCAACTCGAACAGCGGCGTCAGGTTCTCGCGCTTGTCGTCGATGTCGGCGACCGCCCAGCCCTCCCGGCCGGAGGCGAACAGCGTCGGGAAATCGAGTTGCTCCTCGCTCGCGTCCAACAGCGCGAACAGGTCGAACACCTCGTTGTGGACCTCCGCGACCCGCGCGTCCGGCCGGTCGACCTTGTTGACCACGACGATCGGCCTGAGACCGCGGCGCAGCGCCTTCGAGGTCACGAACTTGGTCTGCGGCATCGGCCCCTCGGCCGCGTCGACCAGTACCAGGACGCCGTCGACCATGCCGAGGATGCGCTCGACCTCGCCGCCGAAATCGGCGTGGCCCGGCGTGTCGACGATGTTGATCAGCACGTCGCCCCACATCACCGACGTGCACTTGGCGAGGATCGTGATCCCGCGCTCGCGCTCCAGCTCGTTCGAATCGAGCGCGCGTTCGGCGACCTGCTGGTTCGCGCGAAACGTCCCGCTCTGCCTCAAAAGCTGGTCGACGAGGGTAGTCTTGCCGTGGTCGACATGGGCGATGATCGCGATGTTGCGTATGTTCATGAGTGACTCGTTCTTCTCCCTCTCCGCCCATTGGGGGGAGAGGGCCGGGGTGAGGTGGGAATTTATCGTCGCCTGACCACCTCACCCTCCCATCGCGTCGCGACGGGCCCCTCCCTCTCCCCCAATGGGCGGAGAGGGCATAGCAGAGCGTGATGACCGCAAATTAACCCAGTCTTGATTCCTTGAGGAGCCCGGCGAGATTTACCGCCGGCCGTGCCCCGACATGACTGATGATTTCGGCCGCACACAGGCTGCCGATAGCCCCGCAAGTGGGGAGTGGGCGGCCGTTCGTCAACCCGAACAGGAATCCTGCGGCATAAAGGTCCCCCGCCCCGGTCGTGTCGACGACCCGCGCAACCGGCGCCGCCTCGACCGTATGCGTCGCCCCGCCGGCGAGAATCACGCTGCCGTGCTCGCTGCGGGTCAGCGCCGCGATGGCGACCTGCCCGCGCACGGCGTCGGCCGCGGCGGCGAAGTCTTCGGTCTGGTACAGCGAGCAGATCTCGGCCTCGTTCGCGAAGAGGATGTCCACCGAGCCGGCAACCAGCTCGCGGAACGCGTCGCGGTGGCGGGCGACGCAGAACGGGTCGCTGAGGCTCAGCGCCACCTTGCGCCCGGCCTCGTGGGCGAGGCGGGCGGCCTTGTGGAAGGCCTCCTTCGCCTGCGGCGGGTCGAACAGATACCCTTCGAGATAGGTCACTTTCGCGTCGGCGACGATACGCGCGTCGACCTCGTCGGGGCCCAGCTCGACGGCGATGCCGAGATAAGTCGCCATCGTCCGCTGCCCGTCCGCGGTGACCACGATCAGGCAGCGCCCGGTGCCGGGGCCGCTCGTCGCCTCGGGGGTGTCGAAACGCACGCCGATCCCGGTCAGGTCGCTGCGATAGACGCGGCCGAGCCGGTCGTCGCGGACCTTGCCGATAAACGCGCCCTTGCCGCCGAGCGAGGCGATCGCCGCCATCGTGTTGCCGGCCGACCCGCCCGACGCCTCGACCCCCTCGCCGATCCGTTCGGTGAGCGCGGTCGCGCGGGCGTCGTCGATCAGCGTCATCGTGCCCTTGGCGAGCTCTTCCTCGACCAGAAACGCTTCGTCGCGGATCGCGATCACATCGACGATCGCATCGCCAATGCCGACAACATCGAAGGCGGCATCCGCCATCAGAGCCTCTCATCAGGGCGCGGGGAAAGGGCGCGGAGTATACGGACGGAAGGCCGCGCCGCAAGGAGTACTCCCTCGCCCCGGAAGCGCGTCGAAAGCGCGGACGGGGGACCGGACTAGCGGCGGCCCCCCGCCGGGAGTAAAAGCCGAGCCGTATGATCCCCTCCCTGGTCCGCGCTTTCGCCGAATTGTCCGCCCCGCCGCTGCGCCGCATCGTGGGGCTGTGCCTGGGTCTCGCGGTGTCGAGCTTCGCGCTGCTGTGGCTCGGGATCGCCGCCGTGCTCGCGCATGGTGTTCATACCGGCTGGTGGCCGCTCGACTGGCTGGTGCAGCTCCTCGCCGCCGGCGGCGTCCTCGGCCTGAGCTGGCTTTTGTTCCCGGCGATCGTGACCCTCATCATGGGTTTCTTCCTGCCGCGCATAGCGGCCGAGGTCGATGCGCTCGACTATCCCGACAATCCGGCCACGCGCCGTATCTCCGTAATGGAAAGCGTCGCGATCACCTTTCGGCTGATGGTCGTGACGCTCGCCCTTAATCTCTTGGCATTGCCGATTTACGTTCTTGTGCCGGGCGTGAATTTTTTTGTCTTCCTGGGCCTGAACGGATATCTTTTGGGGCGGCAGTATTTCGAGGTGGTGGCTTTGCGGCGGCTTGACTTGGCGGGGACCAGGGCGATGCGGCAACGGTTCGGCGGGCGGGTGTTCGCCGGCGGCGTGGTCATCGCGGGCCTCTTTGCCGTGCCGTTCGTCAACCTGCTTGCCCCGGTCATCGCGACGGCGTTCATGGTGCATCTCCATGCCCGCCTGGCGCAGCGCGCGCCCGACGCTTTGGCCGCCTGAACATTCACCGACATCCGTCTTTCAACAGTTAGTCGATGGGGTATCCCACCCATGTTCGGCCGCAGAAGACCAGAGAACGAGGACCGCAAGATGCCAGCAGATGCTCCCGACGATTTGGGCATCCCGATGAAGCCTGCGCGGCCGCCGGGCCAGGCGGCTACCGTCGCCCCGGTGCCGCGGGTTCCGTCGGCGGTGCCCCCGCGCACGCCCGAGCTCGCCCGTCCGCTGCCCGAGCCGATCCGCCCACCCGAGCCGCCACGCCGCACCGTGCCCGAGCCGGCGCCGCAGCCCACGCGCCATAGCGATGGCGACTTGCGCCGGCTGATCGTCGGCCGCGAGATCTCGCTGTCGGGCGAGATCACCTCCTGCGACAAGCTCGTCGTCGAGGGGAGCGTCGAGGCCAATCTGCAGAATTGCCACGAGATCGAGATTTCCGAGAGCGGCCTGTTCAAGGGCACCGCCTCGATCGACGAAGCCGAGGTGCGCGGCCGCTTCGAGGGCGATCTGGTCGTCCGCCGCCGCCTCCTGATTCGCGCCGGCGGCAAGGTCACCGGCTCGATCCGCTACGGCCAGCTCGAAGTCGAAGCCGGCGGCGAGCTCAGCGGCGAAATCCAGGCCTCCGGCGACAACGTCGCCGATCTCGCGACCTCACGGGCGGCTTATTGAACTTGAGTTGATGGGCTTCGCGTTGCTCAGCCCATCCTACGGCATCGAATCTCGTAGGATGGGCTGAGCGCAGCGAAGCCATCACCCCTCCGCGACCCGTTTCCCCTTCGGCGCCACGATCGCCTCTTCCGGCATCGTCTTCGCGCCGTACCGGCACAAATCCGCCACCACGCACAGATGGCAATCGGGCTTGCGCGCCTTGCAGACGTGCCGGCCGTGCAGGATCAGCCAGTGGTGCGCGTTGAGCCGGTATTCCGGCGGCGTCGCTTTTACCAGCCCCAGCTCGACCGCGTGCGGCGTCCTCCCCGGCGCGATCCCGGTGCGGTTGCCGACCCGGAAGATATGCGTGTCGACCGCGATCGTCGGCTCCTCGAACGCGACGTTAAGCACGACGTTGGCGGTCTTGCGCCCGACCCCCGGCAGCGCCTCCAGCGCCTCGCGGTCATGCGGCACCTCGCCGCCATGCCGCTCGATCAACAGCGCCGATAGCCGGATGATGTTTTTCGCCTTGGTGCGGTAGAGCCCGATCGTCCGCACCAGCTCGGCCACCCGCGCCTCACCGAGCGCAACCATCTTCGCCGGCGCGTCGGCGAGCGCGAACAAGGCCGGCGTCGCCTTGTTGACCCCGACATCGGTCGCCTGCGCCGACAGCACGACCGCGACGAGGAGCGTGAACGAGTTGATGTACTCAAGCTCGGTGCGCGGGATCGGCCGGGTTTCTTCCAGCCGCCGGTAGAATTCCGCAACCTCGCGTTTGGTGAATTTGCGCATCGCCGCGGATGTTAAGCGCAATCCGCGGCGACGCGAAAGCGGGCCTCAGTGAAAGCCGGGCCTCAGTGCTGCGCCGGCGGATTGGCCGGGGGCGCGGGATTGGTAGAAGCCGGCGGGTTTAAGAGCGGCAGATGCCGGCCCGGCCGGCTGCGCCCAACGTCATCAGGCGCATCATACTACTACTCCAAGGGGTGCGGGCGGGATCGGAGCACCGCAGAGATTCGCAAACCCCTTAAGAAGCCACCGCCCCGTCTTTTATCATGCCTAACGAAGTTTTATATGTTGCGGATGGAAGCCTCTCCAGCCGCGTCGCGCGCGATTTTCTTCGAGCGGGCGCTGCTGCCGCATCGCAGCCTGCCGCCGCGCGGGTTCAACATTTTGATGCTGGGCCTTGCCGGGCTCAGCCTCGCGGTCGGGATCGGGTTCGTGTCCCTCGGCGCCTGGCCGGTATGCGGTTTTTTCGGGCTCGACGTGGCGGCGATCTATGTCGCGTTCCGCATCAGCTATCGCAGCGCCCGGCGGCGGGAGACGCTGCGCCTGGCCGGCGACGAATTCACCGTCGAACGCGTCAGCATCCGCGGCGAGCGGCGGATCTGGCGGTTTCAGCCTTTCTGGCTGCGCGTCGTCCTCGACCAGCCCAACGACCACACGACCCGGCTGTCGCTCGTCTCGCACGGCAAGAGCCTGGTGATCGGCGATTTCCTGCCGCCGCCGGCCCGCCCCGAGCTGGCGCAGAGCCTCAAGGACGCCCTCGCCCGCTGGCGCGCTTCGCTCAGCCCAACGAACCCCGACTAAAGCCCCAGCACGTCCTTCATGCCGTAGAGCCCCGGCGGCTTGCCGATGAGCCATTGCGCCGCCCTGACCGCGCCCCTCGCATAGATCGCGCGGTTGGTCGCGCGATGCACCAGCTCGAGCCGCTCGCCGGCGCCGGCGAAGACGACGTGGTGGTCGCCGACCGCGTCGCCGCCGCGCAACGAGGCAAAGCCGATATCGCCGTCGCGCCGCGCCCCGGTGATGCCGTCGCGCCCGCGCTTGGCGCTTGCCTCCAGCGTCGTGCCGCGCGCCGCCGCAGCCGCCGCGCCGAGCGCCAGGGCCGTCCCCGACGGCGCGTCGGCCTTGCCGCGATGGTGCATCTCCATGATCTCGATGTCCCAGTCGACGCCGAGCCGCGCCGCGACCTGCTCGACGAGCCCCAGCAGCAGGTTGATGCCGAGGCTGGTATTCGCCGCCCAGACGATCGGAATGATCCGGGCGGCGGCGCGCACCGCCTCTTCCTGCCCCGGGGTGAGGCCCGTGGTCCCGATGACGATCGGCTTGCCCAGCGCCGCCGCCAGCGTCGCGTGCTCGGCCGTCGCGGCGGGCTGCGAGAAGTCGATCGCGACATCGCTCTCGCCGATCAGCCGCCGCGCGTCGTCCCCGATCGCGAGCCCGAGCTTGCCGATCCCCGGCACCTCGCCGACATCCCGGCCGATCAGCGCCCCGCCCGGCGCGGTGACGCCGCCCGCGAGGTTGACGCCCTCGCCGGCGACGATCTCGGCCACCAGCATGCGGCCCATCCGCCCGCCGCACCCGATCACCCCCATCCCGATCTCAGCCATCCCGCGCGCCTCCGCTGCTGCCGTCGCCGCGAGGGTAGCGTATCCTCCCTCTCAGGTCATTCCGGGGCATTGACGGAAGAGGTGGAGCGCCCGCCCCGTTTTGGTCTACACCCGCACCCGATGGCACTCATCCGCTCGGTCGCGACGATCGGCTCCTACACGCTGGTGAGCCGCGTCTTCGGGTTTGTCCGCGACATCCTGACCGCGGCGATCCTCGGCGCCGGGCCGGTGGCGGATGCGTTTTTTGTCGCCCAGCGCCTGCCGAATTTGTTCCGGAGCCTGTTTGCCGAGGGTGCGTTCAGCGCGGCCTTCGTCCCGCTGGCGTCGAGCGCGATGGCGGAGGGCGGCAAGGAGGCCGTGCGCGAGTTCGCCGAGGAAGCCTTTGCGGTCCTCTTCGCGGCACTCACGATCTTCGTCGTGCTCGGCGAGATCTTCATGCCGGCGGTGATGCAAATCATCGCCCCCGGCTTTACCGACGAGCCCGGCAAGTTCGAACTCGTCGTCGCCCTTACCCGCATCACCTTCCCGTACCTGATGTTCATCTCGCTCGTGGCGTTGCAGGGCGGGCTCCTCAACTCGCTGGAGCGATTCGCCGCCGCCGCCGCGACCCCGGTGCTGCTGAACATCTTCCTGATCGCGGGTCTCTGGGCGATGGCGCATTTCGGGTGGAGCGACGGCCGCGTGCTCGCCTGGTCGCTGACCGCGGCCGGGATCGCGCAGTTCCTCTGGCTCGCGGTGTCGTGCGCCCAGGCAGGCGTGCTGATCCGCCCCCGCCTGCCGCGCCTGACGCCGAAAGTCCGCCGCACCCTCGCGGTCATGGGCCCGGCCGTGATCGGCGCCGGTGTCACCCAGCTCAACCTGATGATCTCGACCGCGCTCGCCTCGCTGCTGCCGGAGGGCTCGGTCTCGTACCTCTATTACGCCGACCGCCTGAACCAGCTTCCGCTCGGCGTCGTCGGCATCGCCGTCGCGACCGCGATCCTGCCGCCGCTGTCGCGCCAGGTGCATGGCGGCGACCTGGCCGGCGCGATCCACACGCAGAACCGCGGCGTCGAGCTGTCGGTGCTGCTGACCCTTCCCGCCGCGATCGGCCTCGCGATTCTCGCGCATCCGATTCTCGCCGTGCTGTTCGAGCGCGGCGCGTTTGGCGAGGCGGCGACCTCGGCAACCGCGGCCGCGCTCTCCGCCTACGCCTTGGGGCTGCCGGCCTTCGTCCTCGTCAAGGTGCTGGCGCCGGCTTTCTTCGCCCGCCAGAACACGCGGACGCCGGTCAAGATCGCGATCGCGGCGATGGCGGTGAACCTGGGCCTCACCCTCCTGCTGATGCGCCCGCTCGCCCATGTCGGCGTCGCGATCGCGCTGTCGGCCGCGGGATGGATGCAGGCCGTGGCGCTGATGATCCTCCTATCCCGCCGCGGCCATTTCCGGTTCGACGACCGCGCCCGCGCCAACCTGCCGCGCATCGCCGCCGCCGCGCTCGCGATGGGAGCAGCACTGATCGGACTGCGCCTCGCCCTCGCCCCGGCGCTCACGGGAACCGCGGTCCTGCGCGTCGCCGCGCTGTTCGGCTTGATTGCCGCCGGCGCCGTGATCTTCGCCGGGCTGATCCTCGCGCTCGGCGTCGCGGGGTGGCGCGACCTTCGCAGGCTTGACCCGGCCCCGCAGCGGCGATAACCACCCGGCCATGAACCGAATCTTTTCCGGCATCCAGCCGACCGGCAATCTGCATCTCGGCAATTACCTCGGCGCGATCCGCAACTGGGTCGCGCTGCAGCACGATTACGAGTGCATCTTCTGCATCGTGGACCTGCACGCGCTGACCCTGCCGCAAGACCCGGACGAGCTGCGCAAATCCACCCGCGAGGTCACCGCCGCCTATATCGCCGCCGGCATCGACCCCGAGCATTGCACGATCTTCAACCAGAGCATGGTGCCGGCCCATGCCGAGCTGTCGTGGCTGCTCGGCTGCCTGACCCCGCTCGGCTGGCTCAACCGGATGACCCAGTTCAAGGAAAAGGCCGGCAAGCAGCGCGACAATGCGGGCCTTGGCCTCTACGCCTACCCGGTGCTGATGGCCGCCGACATCCTCGCCTACAAGGCGACGCACGTGCCGGTCGGCGAGGACCAGAAGCAGCATCTGGAACTCGCCCGCGACATCGCCGGCGCCTTCAACCGGCGCTACGACCGCGACTTCTTCCCGCTCCCCGAGCCGCAGATTTTCGGCGAGGCGACGCGGGTGATGAGCCTGCGCGACGGCTCGGCGAAAATGTCGAAATCGGACCCGTCGGACAATTCGCGCATCAACATGACCGACGACGCCGACACGATCGCCCACAAGATCCGCCGCGCCAAGACCGACCCCGAACCCCTGCCCGACACGATCGAGGACTTGGAAAAGCGTCCGGAGGCCGACAACCTCGTCGGCATCTACGCCGCGCTGACCGGGCAGACGAGCAAGGAGGCGCTGGCGCAATTCGCCGGCCAGAACTTCTCGACCTTCAAGCAGGCGCTGGCCGAGGTCGCGGTCGAGGTTCTCGGCAAGATCGGCGGCGAGATGCGCCGTCTGACGGCCGACCCCGGCCATATCGACCGCATCCTCCGCCGCGGCGCCGAGCGCGCCGCGGCGATCTCGATGCCGATCCTGCGCGACGTGCAGGACATCACCGGGCTGCTGCGGCCTTAGCGGCAAAGAAGCGCATCCCGCTTCGGGGTTGATTCAGCCGCGTAAAGCCCCATGCTAACAAGCACCGATCGCACATCATTCCCGCGGAGACCTCGATGTTCATCCAGACCGAGCAGACCCCCAACCCGGCCACGCTGAAATTCCTGCCGGGCTGCGCGGTGATGAGCTCCGGCACCGCGAACTTCACCACGCCCGAGGCCGCTCGCCGCTCGCCGCTGGCCGAGCGGCTGTTCGAATTGCCCGAGGTCACCGGCATCTTCCTCGGCTCCGATTTCATTACGGTCACCAAGGGCGGTGACACCGACTGGTATCAGCTCAAGCCGGCGGTGCTCGCCGTCGTCATGGAGCATTTCACCGCCGGCCGTCCGGTCATCGAGGGCGGCACGATGGGCGACGCGGCCGCCGGCGCCGAGGAGGAAGACGACGAGATCGTCTCGCAGATCAAGGAATTGCTCGAAACCCGCGTCCGACCGGCCGTCGCGCAGGATGGCGGCGACATCATCTTCGAGGATTTCAACGACGGCATCGTCTACCTGCACATGCAGGGCTCGTGCTCCGGCTGCCCCAGCTCGACCGCGACGCTCAAAGCCGGCATCGAGAACATGCTGCGCCACTACATCCCCGAAGTGATGGAAGTGCGGGCCGTCTAGCGGAGAACGATGGGCTTCGCTGCGCTCAGCCCATCCTACTGCACCGGATCCCGTAGGATGGGCTGAGCGCAGCGAAGCCCATCACCCGCATGACCGGGCCAAGCCCAGCCAAGGCGGGCTCTGTGACCATTCTAGCCCTCGATACCGCCGGCTCGGCCTGCTCCGTCGCGATCGAGCGCGACGGCGAGGTTGTCGTCGCCCACCGCCAGGAGATGCGCCACGGCCATGCCGAGGCGCTGATGCCAATGGTCGACGCGGCGATGCGCGAGGCGTCCCTGACGCCGACGGAGCTTGACGCGGTCGCCGTGTCGCTCGGCCCCGGCGGCTTCACCGGCATCCGGGTAGGGCTCGCGGCCGCGCACGGCGTTGCGCTGGCGAGCGGCGCGCGGCTCGTCGGCGTCACCAGCTTTGCCGCGGTCGCCTCTTCCGTCGAGGCGGACGGCCCCGTCCTCGTCGCCCTCGACAGCCGCCGCGCCGATTTCTACGTGCAGCTTTTCAACCCCGGCGGCGAGCCGGAGGCGGTCTTGCCCGACCGGCTCGCCGGCTGGATCGTGGAGAAGATCGGCGACGCACCGCTGATCGTCGCCGGTGACGCGGCCGAGGCCGCCGCCTCGGCGCTGGCGGGCCGGGCGCAAGTAATCGCCCTGCCCGGCACCTCGCCCGACGCGCGCGGCGTCCTCGCCGCCGCCCGGCGCATCCTGGAGGACACAGCCGAGCCGCCCGGCCCGCGCGCCCTTTACCTCCGTCCGCCCGATGTCAGCTTCGCCGCGCCGCCCGCCCCGCGCCCGGCCGCCCAGCGCATCGCCAAGCTGCCGCTGACCGCCGCCGAGCCGCTGGCGATGCTGCACCGGAGCTGCTTTCCGGACGATCCGTGGAACGGCGAGGCGATGTCGCGGGTGCTCGGCCTCTCCGGCTGTTTCGGTCATCTCGCCTGGGAGCGCGGCGAGCCGTGCGGATTTGTCCTCGCGCGCGACCTCGGCGACGAGTGCGAGATCCTGTCGATCGGCGTCGAGCCCGCCGCCCGCCGCCGAGGTCTCGGCGGGCGATTGTTGCGCGCCGGTATCGCCGAGGCGCGGCGCCGCGGCGCTGCTTCGGTCGTGCTGGAGGTTGCTTCCGACAATACTGCCGCGCGCCGTCTATATACGGCTCTCGGCTTTCTTCGGGTCGGGTTCCGCCCGCGCTATTACCGCCGCCGCGACGGTCTCGCCGACGCGTTGATATTGCGCCTCACCCTTGGGAATACGCTCACATGACTGTGAATTTGTGCTGAGGTAAGTCTAGGTGCGGCTCTAAATCGACAAGACCGGCAAAAGACCCGATTGCGCTGTGTTGAATAATTCCCTACATTTCGCCATCCGATTGGCCGCGGGAAATTCCAAATGGACAGCACTGAGCAAGCAAACGATCTCCTGGCTCTGACGACTGAAATCGTCGCGGCGCACGTCTCGAACAATACAGTAGCGCTCGGCGATTTGCCGCAGCTCATCAATCAGGTCTATCAATCGCTGGCCAATATCGGAACCGTTCCCGTAGCACCCGCCGCCCGTCCGCAACCGGCCGTCAACGTCAAGAAATCGGTCCAGGCCGACTACATCGTCTGCCTCGAAGACGGCAAAAAGCTGAAGATGCTCAAGCGGCACCTGAAGACAGCCTACAACATGACCCCCGAGGCCTATCGCGAGCGCTGGGGTCTTCCGCCCGACTATCCGATGGTGGCGCCGAACTACGCGCGTCAGCGCAGCCGGCTCGCGAAGGAGATCGGCCTCGGCACCCGCGCCCGCCGCGTGAGGGGCTGAATCTCGGTTGCGGGAGGCATAGGCCGAACCGCTTGGTTCGGCTATAATGGCGGCGGTTATGCCGCTCGCTAAAGCCATCCGATGATCTCGCGCCTCGAGCAACTGTGTCTCGACAAAGGCTTGAAGATGACTGAGCAGCGCCGGGTGATTGCCCGGGTGCTGTCGGACGCGGCTGACCATCCCGATGTCGAGCAGGTTTATCGGCGCTCGACCGAGATCGATCCGCATATCAGCATCGCCACGGTGTACCGCACGGTCCGCCTGTTCGAGGAAGCGAACATCCTCGCCCGCCACGATTTCGGCGAGGGGCGCGCCCGCTACGAGGAAATGCCGAGCGACCACCACGACCACCTGATCAACCTGCAGACCGGCGAGGTGATCGAGTTCCGCAACGAGGACATCGAAAAACTGCAACATTTTGTTGCTAGCCAGCTTGGCTATGACCTCGTCGGACATAAGCTCGAGCTTTACGCGGTCCCCCGCCGCGACGAGCGCGGGAAAGACCGAGAATGACCCCGTTCTTCCGCACTTCCGGCCGGTTGAGCCGGGATCGATGAATCCGGTCGGCACGATCGACCCGCCGCCGTCGCGGCTCAAATCCCCGCTCGGCCCCGCCGCGCCGAACCCGCGCCACCGAATCGTCGATCTTTCCGCCGGCCGGCTGCAGGTGCGTCTCGCCGAGGACCGCGCCGATATCGAGGCGGCGCAGGCGCTGCGCTACCGCGTGTTCTACGAGACGATGGGTGCGCAGCCGCTGTCCGGGATGGCGCATGACCGGCGCGATTTCGACCCGTTCGACGAGTTCTGCGACCATCTCCTCGTCATCGACCACGAATCCGGCCACGCCGGCGGCGAGGTCGTCGGCACCTACCGGCTGATCCGCCGCGGCGCGGCGCAGCGTTGCGGCCGGTTCTACTCGTCGGCCGAGTACGACATCTCGACCTTGATCGCCTCGCCCGGGGAAATCCTCGAGTTGGGGCGGTCCTGCGTCGATCCCGGCTATCGCGGCCGCGGCGCGATGCAGCTTTTGTGGGGCGGCATCGCGGCCTATGTCTTCCACTACGACATCGCGCTGATGTTCGGCTGCGCGAGCCTCCCCGGCACCGACCCCGAGGCGCTGGCCGAGCCGCTCTCCTACCTCCATCACCATCACCTCGCGCCGCCCGAGCTCAGGGCGCGCGCGCTGCCCGAGCGCTACGTCGACATGCGCCGGCGCGACCCCGTGGCCGATTCGGGGCGGGTCAAGGCCGGCCTGCCGCCGCTGATCAAAGGCTACCTCCGCCTCGGCGGGTTTGTCGGCGACGGCGCCGTGATCGACGAGCAGTTCAACACCACCGACGTCTTCATCGTCGTCAAGACCGACCTCGTGGCCGAGAAGTACTCCCGGCATTACGTCAGGACCGCGAAGGACCCGTGGTCGGCCTAGCGCGCATCGGCTCGATGCGGCTGCGCATCTGGCGGCTGACGGCGTATCTCGTCCTGACGTTGACGCTGATGCCGGTGCAGGTCCTCGGGATGCTGCTGCGCCGGCCCTGGGCGGAGACGCTGCCGCGCCTCTACCATCGCCTGTGCTGCCGCGCGCTCGGCATCCGCGTGCGCCGGATCGGCGAGCCGACGTTGAAGCGCCCGGTGCTTTACGCCGCCAATCACATCTCCTACCTCGACATCACCGCGCTCGGCTCGGTGGTGGTCGGCGGCTTTGTCGCCAAGTCCGAGGTCGGGCGCTGGCCGCTCTTCGGCTGGCTCGCGAAGATGCAGCGCTGCGTCTTTGTCGACCGCCAGGTGCGCAGCACCGCGACCCAGCGCGACGCATTGACCGAGCGCCTCGCCGCCGGGGACGCGCTGATCCTCTTTCCCGAGGGCACCAGCCACGACGGCAACCGCATCCTGCCGTTCAAGAGCGCCCTCTTCAGCGCGGCGATGCTGCCCCAGGTCGCGGTGCAGCCGGTCTCGGTGACCTATACCCGGCTCGACGGGATGCCGCTCGGCCGCGGGCTCCGGCCGCTCTTCGCCTGGTATGGCGATATGGCGATGGCGCCCCATCTATGGCGAGTGCTCGGGCTGGGCACGCTGGAGATCGTCATCGAGTTCCACCGCCCGACGAATTTCGCCGAATGCGGCTCGCGCAAGGCCCTGGCCGCCTATTGCGAGGCCCGCGTCCTCGCCGGCGTCAACGCCGCGCGCACCGGCCGTCAGCCCGCCGCCACCACGTCGCCGCGCGAGCGGGTCGAGCCGGCCGCGGTGGATTTCGCGGCGACTGTTTCCGGATGACGATGAAGCGCCTCTACATCAAGACCTATGGCTGCCAGATGAACGTCTACGATTCGGCGCGCATGGCCGAATTGATGACGCCGCTGGGCTACCTCCCCGCCGAAACCCCGGCCGGCGCCGACCTCGTGATCCTCAACACCTGCCACATCCGCGAGAAGGCGGCCGAGAAGGTCTATTCCGAGCTCGGCACGATCCGCCGCCTGAAGCGCGCGAAGGAAAAGACCGGCGGCAACATGGTCGTCGCCGTCGCCGGCTGCGTCGCCCAGGCCGAGGGCGAGGAGATCATGGCGCGGGCGCCGATCGTCGACATGGTCTTCGGCCCCCAGGCCTATCACCGCCTGCCCGAGATGGTCGCCAAGGCGACCCGCGCCGGCGGCGGCATCCTCGACACGAGCTTTCCGCCGGAAGCCAAGTTCGACCACCTCCCCGCCCGCACCGGCGAGGCCGCGGTCAGCGCCTTTCTGACGATCCAGGAGGGCTGCGACAAATTCTGCACGTTCTGCGTCGTCCCCTACACCCGCGGCGCCGAATTCTCGCGCCCCCTCGGTGAAATCCTGACCGAGGCCCGCAGCCTCGTCGATGCCGGCGCGCGCGAGATCACCCTCCTCGGCCAGAACGTCAACGCCTACCACGACGGATCGTACGGCCTCGGCGACCTCTTGCGAGCCCTCGCCGAGCTCCCGGGCCTCGTCCGCCTGCGCTACACGACCTCGCACCCGCGCGATGTCGACGACGCGCTCGTCGCCGCGCATCGCGACCTCGACGTGGTGATGCCGTTCCTGCACCTGCCGGTGCAAAGCGGGGCCGACCGGGTGTTGGCTCAGATGAACCGGCGCCACACCGCCGACGACTATCGCCGCACGATCGACCGGCTGCGCCAGGCGCGGCCCGACATCGCGTTTTCCTCGGATTTCATCGTCGGGTTCCCCGGCGAAGGCGACAAGGACTTCCACGCCACACTCGACCTGGTGAAGGAGATCGGATTTGCGCAGTCGTTCTCGTTCAAATACTCGCCCCGCCCCGGTACCCCCGCCGCATCGCTGCCCCAAGTGCCTGAAATGGTGAAGGCCGAGCGCCTCGCCGAGCTGCAGGCCCTGCTGCGCGCGCAGCAAAACGACTTCAACCATGCCGCAATCGGGCAGGTCATGCCGGTGCTGTTCGAAAAGCCGGGCCGCCACCCCGGCCAGCTCACCGGCCGCACCCCGCGTCTCCACCCGGTCCACGCGACGGTCGAGGGAGGCGCGATCGGTAGGGTGCTGCCGGTCAGGATCGACGCCGTCCTGGGGAACAGCCTCTCGGGCAGCCTCGCATGAGCGCCCCGACCCCGGCGGCGGCGGCCGGCGACCGCGCCGCCCGCAACCAGATCGAGTTCGACGACAACCTCCTGCTGCCGCTGCTCTACGGCGAGCGCGACCAGAACCTCGACCAGATCGAGCGGCAGCTCGGCGTGTCGCTGGTGCCGCGCGGCAACCGGCTGTCGATTGCCGGCCCGGCCTCGGCGACCGCGGTCGCGCATTTGGCGCTGTCGCAGCTTTACGACCGGCTCAAGAGCGGCCAGGAGGTCGATCCTGCCCAGGTCGGTACGGCGATCCGCTTTGCCCACGCCGCGGTCGACGACAAGACGCTGAACCTCTGGCACGAGGACGCCGCGTTCCGCACGCGCAAGCGCCGCATCGCCGCGCGCTCGGTGACCCAGGCGGCCTATATCAAGGCGCTCCGCGAGAGCGAGCTGGTGTTCGGGCTCGGCCCCGCCGGCACCGGCAAGACCTATCTCGCGGTTGCCGCCGCGGTCGATCTGCTGATGGCGGGGCGGGTCGAGCGCATCATCCTGTCGCGCCCGGCGGTGGAGGCCGGCGAGCGGCTCGGCTTCCTCCCCGGCGATGTGCGCGACAAGGTCGACCCGTACCTGCGCCCGATCTTCGACGCGCTCAACGACATGCTGCCCGGCGACCAGCTCCAGAAGCGCATGGCGAGCGGCGAGATCGAGGTCGCCCCGCTTGCCTTCATGCGCGGCCGCACCCTCGCCCACGCCTTCGTCATCCTCGACGAGGCGCAGAACACGACGCCGGTGCAGATGAAGATGTTCCTGACGCGGCTCGGCGAAGGGTCGCGCATGGTCGTCACCGGCGACCCGACCCAGGTCGACCTCGCGCCCGGCGCCCGCTCCGGCCTCGCCGACGCGCTCGACGCGCTGCGCGGCGTGCCGGAGGCCGCAATCGTCCGCTTCACCGAGCAGGATGTCGTCCGCCACAACCTCGTCGCCCGCATCGTCGGCGCCTACGAAGCCCGCGACCGCGCCGGACGAGGGAATGACTAGCGCCGTGGCCAGGGCAATGATGGGTTTCGCTGCGCTCTACCCATCCTACGAGCACCGGCGCCGTAGGATGGGTTGAGCATCGCGAAACCCATCGGGCATTCGCATATGGGCCCCGCTTCGACGATCGACATCGCGGTCACCATCCATCACGGCGACTGGGGCGACTGCGCCCCCGCGGTCGAGGCCGCCGCCCGCTTGGCCCTCGCCGGCGAAAGCGGCCCCGTCGCCGTCGACATCACCCTCACCGACGATCCCGAGCAGCAGCGCCTCAACCGCACCTGGCGCGGCAAGGACGCGCCGACCAACGTCCTCGCCTTCCCCGGCGACGGACCGGTGCCCCCAGGCGCGCCGCAAACGGGGGCGCCGCGAATCCTCGGCGATGTCGTGCTCGCGCTGTCGACGATCCGGCGCGAGGCGGCCGAGCAGGACAAGCCCTTTGCCGATCACCTGCGCCACCTCGTCGTTCACGGGGTATTGCACCTGCTCGGCCACGATCACGACGAGCCGGCGGCGGCGGCCGCGATGGAGCGGCGCGAAATCGCGCTCCTGGCCGAATTAGGGGTACCGGATCCGTACCGCGACACCATTTGAAAGAGGAACAGGGGTCTCCCTTAGATGAACGACACAGAGCCGCCCAGTAGCGGCGGTCCGCCACACGATGCCGGCGACCAGCCGGCGCCATTTCGCCTGCGCAATCTCTTGCGGCATTTGCGCCGCCACCGCGCCCACGCCAATCCGATCGACGCGATGGTCGCCGCCGCAGAGGCCGAGGGCGAGGAGATCGCCCCGCAGGAGCGGGTGCTGATCGACAATGTCCTCAAGATCCACGACCGCAGCGCCGCCGACGTGATGGTGCCGCGCGGCGACATCGTCGCGATCGATTGCGACGCGCCGTTCTCCGACCTCGTCAAGACACTGATCGAAAATAACCATTCGCGGATGCCGGTCTATCGCGAATCGCTCGACGACGTGATCGGCTTTGTCCATGTCAAGGACGTGCTGGTGCCGGTCGCGGAGCGCCGCCCGGCAAAGCTCGCCGGCCTCATCCGCAAGGTGCTGTTCGTGGCGCCGTCCCTGCCGATCCTCGACCTCCTCGTGCAGATGCGCCAGGCGCGCACGCATATCGCGATGGTCGTCGACGAGTTCGGCGGGATCGACGGGCTCGTCACGATCGAGGATTTGATCGAGGAGATCGTCGGCGAGATCGAGGACGAGCACGATGTCGATGTCGCGCCGACCCTGATCGAGCGCGCCGACGGCAGCGTCATCGCCGACGCGCGCATCCCGATCGAGGCACTCGAACAGCGGCGCGGCACTCCGCTCCGCTCGGGCGAGGACCACGAGGATGTCGACACGCTGGGCGGCCTCGTCTTCACCCTCGCCGGCCGCGTGCCAAAGCGCGGCGAGGTGATCGCGCATCCGGGCGGGATCGAGTTCGAGGTGCTCGACGCCGATCCCAACCGGATCAAGCGTCTGCGCGTGCGCAACCTGCCCGCAATGGGCGGCGACAAGACCGTCGCCAATGCCTGAGGCGGCGACCCTGCGGGTCCAGCCCGGCACTCGCATCGACACCCCGCTGAGCCGCCTCGCCTTTACCCTCGCCACCCTGCCCGCTTGGGGCCGCTACACGCTCGCCGTGCTGCTCGGCGCGCTGATGGCCGCGGCGATGCCGCCGGTCGATCTGTCGCCGGTCGTCTTCGTCGCCTTCCCCGGCCTCATCTGGCTCGACGAGGGGAGCCCGAGCGCCTGGGCCTCGTTCCGCCTCGGCTACGCGTTCGCCGCCGGGTTTTTCGTCGCCGGGATGTACTGGATCGCGGTCGCGCTGTTTGTCGACATCGCCCGGTATTGGTGGGCCTTGCCGTTCGCGGTATTCGGCGTGCCGACGCTGCTGGCTTTCTTTCCGGCTGCGGCGATGGGCCTCCTCGGCCTCGCCACGCGGCGCTTCGGGCTTTCCGGCGTCGCCCGCGTGTGCCTTTTCGCCGTCTTGTGGTGCGTAGCGGAATGGACCCGCGGCCACATCATGACCGGGTTTCCCTGGAACCTCGTCGGCTATGCCTGGTCGGGCGGGTTTCCCGGTGCGCTCGCGCTGCTGCAGGTGACCGCCTGGACCGGCATCTACGGCCTCAGCTTCCTGACCACCCTCGCCGCCGCGGTGCTCGCCCTGCTCGGCGCGCCGGCGCCGGTGCCGCGCTCGATCCGGGGCACGACGATGCCGGTCATCGCCGCCGCGCTGATCCTCGGCATCCCCGCCGCGGCCGGGGCGATCCGGCTCGACCGCTCGCCGACCGTGCTGACCGACACCGTGCTGCGGCTGGTGCAGCCCTCGATCCCGCAGACGCTGCGCTGGGATGCCGGCGCCGCCGAGGCGAATTTCCATCGCCTCGTCGAGCTCAGCGGCACCTCCGGCGGCCCGCCGCCCGCCGCCGTGCTGTGGCCGGAAGGCGCCGCGACCTTTTATCTCGAACGCGACGCCGCCCACCGCGAGGCCGCCGCCGGCGCCGCGCCCAAGGGCGGCTACCTGATCACCGGCGCGATCCGCAGCGACCCGCCGACCGGCCGGCCCACAGGCTATTTCAACAGCATCGAGGCGATCGACGGCGCCGGCACGATCCGAGCCACCTACGACAAGGCCCATCTCGTCCCGTTCGGCGAGTACATGCCGCTGCGCTGGCTGTTGCCGATCGACGGCTTTATCGCCGGCAGCACCGACCTCAGCGCCGGCGACGGGCCGCACACGATCAGCCTGCCCGGCCTGCCGCCGTTCGCGCCGGCGGTGTGCTACGAGGCGATCTTTCCGCACACGATCGTCGACGAGCGCAATCGCCCCGACTGGATCCTCAACGTCACCAACGACGCCTGGTACGGCCGCAGCTCCGGCCCCTACCAGCATTTCGCGATCGCCCGCACCCGCGCGATCGAGGAGGGGCTGCCGCTGGTGCGCGTCGGCAACAACGGGATCAGCGGCGTGGTCGACCCCGAGGGCCGCGTTATCGCCCATACGACGCTCGACGCGATCGGCTATGCCGACGTCACCCTGCCGCAGCCGCGCGGGAAGACGCTGTACGCCCGCGCCGACGACTGGATTTTCGCGGCCCTTCTGCTGCTCGGCCTGATCCCCGCCTTGCTCCGGCCACGCGCCTACCGGTAGCGTTCGGGCAACCGGAGAGCAAACAATGCCCGCGACGCCCCCGAACATCGTCTTCATCATGGCCGACGACCTCGGCTACGCGGATCTCTCGTGCTGCGGCCGGCGCGATTTCTCGACCCCGAACATCGATCGCATCGCCGAGCGCGGCGTGCGCTTCACCCAGGCCTATGCCAACTCCGCCGTGTGCTCGGCGACGCGGCTGGCGCTGATCACCGGCCGCTACCAGTACCGGCTGCCGCTCGGGCTCGAGGAGCCGCTCGCCGGCAAGACCGATATCGGACTGCCGCCCGAACACCCGACTCTCCCCTCGCTGCTGCGCGCGGCCGGGTATCGCACGGCCCTCCTCGGCAAATGGCATCTCGGCGTGCTGCCGAATTTTGGGCCACTCAAAAGCGGTTATGAGAGCTTCTGGGGCATCCGCAGCGGCGCCATCGACTACTACTCGCACCTGAATTCGCGCGGCACGCCCGATCTGTGGGACGGCGACGAGCCGACCGACCGGCCCGGCTACCTGACGGACCTCCTCGGCGACCGTGCCGTCGAGACGATCGAGCGCCGCACAAGCGCCGGCGAGCCGTTCTTCCTGAGCCTGCATTTCAACGCGCCGCATTGGCCGTGGGAAGCGCCCGGCGACGAGGCCGAATCCCAGCGCCTGCGCGGCGGCAATCTGCGCCATTACGACGGCGGCACCCAGCGCACCTACGCCCGCATGGTGCAGGCGATGGACCGCCAGGTCGGCCGGGTCCTGCAGGCGCTCGACACGAGCGGCGCGGCCGGCAACACGATCGTGATCTTCACCAGCGACAATGGCGGCGGGCGGTTCTCCGACACGTGGCCGTTCACCGGCGTCAAGACCGAGCTGCTCGAAGGCGGGTTGCGGGTCCCGGCGCTGGTCTGCTGGCCCGAGCGCGTCCCCGCCGGCCGCACGAGCGATCAGGTCATGGTCACGATGGACTGGTTCCCGACACTCCTCGAAGCCGCCGGCGCCGCGCCGGACCCCGAATATCCCGCCGACGGCATCAGCCTGCTGCCGGGTTTGGCCGACGGCGCCGCCCCAATCCCGCGCAAGCTGTTCTGGCGCTACAAGACGAATGCGCAGCAGGCCCTGCGCGACGGCGACTTCAAATACCTGAAGATTCGCGACAACACCTATCTGTTCGACGTCGTCGGCGACCCGCGCGAGCGCGCCAACCTCAAGGGCCGCCGCACCGAAATCTTCGACCGCCTCGTCGCCGAGTGGAGCGCGTGGAACGCCGCGATGCTCCCCGAAATCCCCGACAGCTTCGGCGAGGTGTTCACCGCCGCCGACCTGGCGGACCACATCGGCTCCTAGCTGCCGGCCCCTCCGTCCGGCAACTCAGGGTTGCCGCGGCTCCCCAGGCCACCGGCTTGACCGCATACCATCGTGTGCTCTATCAACATCGCCTGCTACCTTGGCGAGCAAGCACATATGGCCCTCACCCGACTGCCGCGGCGCCCCGGCCGCCGCAAGACCGACAAGCCCAACCCGATCGACATCCATGTCGGCTCGCGCATCCGGCTTCGCCGCAACATGCTGGCGCTGAGCCAGGAAAAGCTCGGCGAGGCGATCGGCCTCACCTTCCAGCAGGTGCAGAAATACGAGCGCGGCGCCAACCGGGTCGGCGCGAGCCGGCTGCACGAGCTGAGCCGCGTGCTCGACGTGCCGGTGTCGTTCTTCTTCGACGATCTCGATCCGGTCCGCGCGCCCGCGCTGCAGGGCTTCTCCGAATCGCCGGGCGAGGGCTTCGACAACGACCCGCTGCGCAAGCGGGAGACGCTCGAACTCGTCAGCGCCTATTACGAGATCGAGGACGTGGTGCTGCGCCGCCGCCTGTTCGATCTGGTCAAGGCACTGGTCGCGACGGCGGGAGAAACGGCGGAGGCCTGACGGCCGCCCGATCGCGATCGGGCTTGACGCCGGCCCCGCCAGATTCGACAACGACGCCACGCCGCCCGCCTGGGCGGCCGGGTTTATGTGACTAGGGGGACCGTCCTTTGCCAAAGCGCGACTTCGTCTTCACCAGCGAATCGGTATCCGAAGGTCACCCCGACAAGATTTGCGACCGCATCTCCGACGCCGTCGTCGACACGTATCTGACGCAAGAGCCGCAGGCACGCTGCGGCGTCGAGACGCTGGTCACGACCAACCGCGTCGTCCTCGCCGGCGAGACCCGCGGCCCGGCCTCGATCACGCCCGAGCTCCTGATCGACGTCGCCCGCAAGGCGATCCGCGAGATCGGCTACGAGCAGGACAATTTCCACTGGCAGAAGGCGACCGTCGACTGCCACATCCACAGCCAGTCGGTCGATATCGCCCAAGGCGTCGACGCGGCGGGCAACAAGGACGAGGGCGCCGGCGACCAGGGCATGATGTTCGGCCATGCCTGCACCGGCACGCCCGAGCTGATGCCGGCGCCGATCTATTATTCGCACCTGATCCTGCACGCGCTCAGCGAGGCGCGGCATGCCGGCAGGACGCCGCTGCTCGGCCCCGATTCGAAGAGCCAGGTCACGCTGCAATACGCCAACGGCAAGCCGGCCCAGGCGACGAAGGTCGTCGTCTCGATCCAGCATGACCCTTCGATCGACCAGGCCGAGGTTCGCGAGATCGTGCGGCCCTACGTGCTGTCGTCGCTGCCCGACGGTTGGATGTGCGACGAGGCCAATTTCCTCGTCAACCCGACCGGCCGCTTCGTCATCGGCGGGCCGGACGGTGACGCGGGGGTCACCGGGCGCAAGATCATCGTCGACACCTATGGCGGCTGGGCCCCGCATGGCGGCGGCGCCTTTTCCGGCAAGGACCCCACCAAGGTCGACCGCTCCGGCGCCTATGCCGCGCGCTACCTCGCCAAGAACGTCGTCGCGGCCGGCATTGCCGACACCTGCACGATCCAGATCGCCTATGCGATCGGCGTCGCGAAGCCGCTGTCGTTCTACGTCGACACCCAGTCCGACATCGACGAGGCCAAGCTCGGCCGCGTGCTGCAGGAGCTGATGGACCTGTCCCCGCGCGGCATCCGCACGCATCTCAATCTGAACCGGCCGATCTACACCCCGACCTCGTCCTACGGCCATTTCGGCCGCCCGGCCGGCACCGACGGCTCGTTCACCTGGGAACAGACCGATCTCGTCGACGAGTTGCGCCGCGCCTTCTGATCAGAAACCTGTTGACCAAGGGCCTTTTGACTTGGGCCCGCTGCGCCTCTACGGACGCCGCCGCGGACGGCCGTTGCGCGCGGGGCAGCAGCGCCTCACCGAGACCCTGCTGCCCGAGCTGAGGTTCGGCCTGCCGGTCGACCTGGCGACGCTGTTCCCGCGCCCGGTCGCGGCGATCTGGCTCGAAATCGGCTTCGGCGGCGGCGAACACCTCGCCGCGCAGGCCGAGGCCAACCCGGATATCGGCTTCATCGGCAGCGAGGTCTTCGAAAACGGCGTCGCCCGCCTCACCTCGGCGATCGCGAACCGCAACCTCGTCAACATCCGCATCTTTCCCGAAGATGCCCGCGTGCTGCTCGCCGCCCTGCCCGCCAACTCGGTCGCCCGAACCTTTATCCTGTTCCCCGACCCGTGGCCCAAGGCACGCCACCACAAGCGCCGCCTGATCGCCCCGCCGACCCTCGATCGGCTCGCCCATTTGATGCCCCCCGGCGCCGAGCTCCGCCTCGCCACCGACGACCCCGACTATCTCGCCTGGATGCTCGAAGCCGCGACCGTTCACCCCGCCTTCCGCTGGACCGCCCGCCGCCCGGAAGACTGGCGCACCCGTCCCGAAGACTGGCCGCCTACCCGCTACGAGGAAAAAGCCAAAGCGGCCGGAAGGACGCCGGCGTTTCTGCGGTTCGTCAGGCGGCGCGAGGCCTGATCTCGACCTGCACGTCGACCTCCTGGCCGAGCTTGCCGAGAATGACGATCAGGCGATCGATCGTGAATCGGTCGAGTTTGACGTTGCGAATGCGGGAGAACTCCGAAGCGGCGACGCCGGTCTGAGCCTGAGCCGCCCGCACGGTGAGCCCACGGTCATCGAGCACCGCGATGATCTTCGCCGCCAGTATCGCCCTCGCCTGCTCGAGATCGGCGTTCGGATCGCCGAAGTCGCGAAACACATTGCCGCTGCCGCGCATCAGTTCGAGATCGTCATCGCTCATCGCTGAGCCTCCCTCAGCCGCCTGACCCGCTCGCGGATGCGTTCCACATCCTCTCGCGGCGTCTTGATCCCCGTCTTCGACTTCTTCTGGAAGCCGTCGATCACCACCACGTCGGGGCCGAGTTGCACCGCATATACAACGCGAAAAGCGTCACCCCGATGCCGCAGCGCTATCTCGAACACGCCGCCTTCGACCCCCTTGAACGGCTTCGCCTTATCGGCCTTGCTGCCTTCAGCGGCGATGGTAAGCGCGCGGCGAACGTCGAGTTGCACGATTTGCGGAGACATCTCGAATTCTCTTAACGCAGCCCTCAGCCACGAGACTGCTCGAGAGTTTCGCATCGCAGCGATATTGACAGATTTGTCAACATCTGCCAAGGCTCACCAATCGGGTATCAAGCACCTGATAACCCCGATCTCCCTTGCCACTCGCGGCATCGGGGCTATATATGACCCAACAACATCAAGTGGGCCGCCGGCCCACTTTTTATTTGCGGCAACCAGAGCGCCACCAGATTTGTCGATCGACCCGAACGCCATTGCCCAAATCATCGAGCCCTCGCTCGAAGCGATGGGATATCGTCTCGTCCGCGTCGCCGCCACCGGCCAGCGCGGCGGCAATCTGCAGATCATGGTCGAGCGCATCGACGAGGCCGGCATGACGGTCGACGATTGCGCCCTGATCAGCCGCTCGGTCTCCGCCCTCCTCGATGTCGCCGACCCGATCGCGGAGCCCTATACCCTTGAGGTCAGCTCGCCGGGCATCGACCGACCGCTGGTGCGGCCCGAGGATTACGACCGCTATGCCGGGTTTGAAGCCCGCATCGATCTGAACCACCTGCATGACGGCCGCAAGCGGTTTCGCGGTCGCCTGCTGGGCCGCGTCGACGGCCACATCCGCCTTGGCACCGAAACCGGCGAGGCCTTGCTGCCACTCGACGACGTGGCCCGCGCCAAGCTTCTGTTGACGGACGATTTGATCGCCGCCGCGGCGAAAACCCACTAGCGCACGAGAACCGGCCATGGAAACCACCACCTACGCCCGCCCCGAACTGCTGCAGGTCGCCGAGACCGTCGCCCGCGACAAGGGGATCGACCGCGATGAAGTCCTGGAGGCGATGGAGCAGGCGATCCAGAAAGCCGGCCGCTCCAAATATGGCCAGGAATACGACATCCGCGCCGAGATCGACCGCCGCAACGGCGAGATTCGCCTGATGCGCTTCCGCGAGGTCGTCGAGACGATCGAGAACGAGCCCGCCCAAATCCTCTTGGCCCAGGCCCAGAAGCTCAACACCGAGGCGGAAATCGGCGATTTCATTACCGACCCGCTGCCGCCCATCGATTTCGGCCGCATCGCCGCGCAGACGGCGAAGCAGGTCATCGTGCAAAAGGTCCGCGACGCCGAGCGCCAGCGCCAGTACATCGAGTTCAAGGACCGCGTGACCGAGATCGTCAACGGCCTCGTTAAGCGGGTCGAGTACGGCAACGTCGTCGTCGATCTCGGCCGCGCCGAGGCCATGCTGCGCCGGGACGAGCTGTTGCCGCGCGAGAGCTTCCGCCAGGGCGAGCGCGTCCGCGCCTATATCTACGACGTGCGCCAGGAGCCGCGCGGCCCGCAGATTTTCCTGTCGCGCACGCACCCGCAATTCATGGCCAAGCTGTTCGCGCAGGAAGTGCCGGAGATTTACGACGGCATCATCGAGATCAAGTCGGTCGCCCGCGATCCCGGCAGCCGCGCCAAGATCGCGGTGATCTCGCGCGACAGCGGCATCGATCCGGTCGGCGCCTGCGTCGGCATGCGCGGCAGCCGCGTCCAGGCCGTCGTCGGCGAGTTGCAGGGCGAAAAGATCGACATCATCCCGTGGTCGCAGGACCCGGCGACGTTCGTCGTCAACGGCCTCGCCCCGGCCGAGGTCACCAAGGTCGTCATGGACGAGGAGCAGCGCCGGATCGAGGTGGTTGTTCCGGATGATCAACTGAGCCTTGCCATCGGGCGGCGCGGCCAGAACGTGCGCCTCGCCTCGCAGCTCACCGGCTGGGACATCGACATCCTGACCGAGGCCGAGGAATCGGAGCGCCGCACCGAGGAATTCCGCACCCGCAGCCAGCTTTTCATCGACGCACTCGACATCGACGACGTGATCGCCCACCTGCTGGTGACCGAGGGCTTCAGCTCGCTGGAGGAGGTCGCCTTCGTCCCGGTCTCCGATCTGGCCGAGATCGAGGGCTTTGACGAGGACATCGGGGCCGAATTGCAGGAACGCGCGCGCGGCGCCCTCGAACGCCGCGACGAGGAATACCAGAACCGCTATCGCGAGCTGGGCGTCGCGGACGAATTGATTGCGCTCGACGGGCTGACCCCCGGGATGCTGGTGACCCTCGGCGAGAACGACATCAAGACGGTCGACGATTTCGCCGGGCTCGCCGGCGACGAGCTGCTCGAAATGCTCGCCGCCTCGGACAAGGGCGGGGTGAAGCTCGAGGAGGACGACGCCAACGCGATGATCATGGGTGCGCGCGTCGCGGCGGGCTGGATCGAAAGCGTCGAGGCGGAGCCGGCGGCGGAAGAGTGAAGAGCGACGACGCCCCCCTTCCCGGCGACCCGCATCGCCGCTGCATCGTCACCGGCGAGCTGCACGATCGCGGCGCCTTGCTGCGCTTTGTCGTGGCGCCGGATGGCGAGCTGGTGCCCGATGTCGCCGCGCGCCTGCCCGGTCGGGGTTTGTGGTTGACGCCGCGCCGGGATATAGTGGACCGGGCAGTGGCGAAGCGGCTCTTCGCGCGGGCGGCGCGGCGACCGATCTCGGTGCCGCAAGGGTTGGCTGACCGCATCGAGGCATTGCTGGCGCAGCGTTGCTGCGACGCGTTGGGGCTCGCGCGGCGTGCCGGACAGGCGATCGCCGGCTTTGAGCGGGTTGCCGACGCGGCGCGGCACGGACGGGTGGGGCTTCTCGTCTTCGCGCTCGACGGCGCCGAAGGCGGGCGCCGCAAGGTCGCCGCGCTGGGGCGCGAAGTGCCTTCGGCCGGCGGCTTGACGGGGGCGGAGTTGGGCGCGGCATTTGGCCGTGACCGCGTCGCCCATGTCGCGATAGGACCGGGTCCGCTGGCGGACCGGCTGATGACGGATATGCGTCGGATCGCGGGGTTCCGCGCCGGCGCGACGGTGAACGATTTGACGAGCCCGGCGGTAGCGGGGAACGGCGAGAGGACGGTAGCGTAGCGAATGGCTGATGTAGACGCGCAAGACACCCAGGAACAGAAGCGGCCGCTGAGCCTCAACCGGACGGGTACGGGCGGACGGCTCGAGCTGCGCCCCCGCCCGCCCGAGGCCGGGCAGGTGCGCCAGAGCTTCTCGCATGGCCGGACCAAGACCGTCACGGTCGAGGTCAGGAAAAAGCGGGCCTTTGGCCCCGGCTCGCTGCCCGAGCCGAGCGGGCGCTCCGACAGCGAATCGGCCCCGGCGCCCGCCGCCGATTCGCCAGCCAGCGAACCGGTCCGCCGCACGCTGCAGGTCCCGCGCGCGCTGACCGCCGAGGAACGCGCCGGCCGCGTCCGCGCGGTGCAGGATGCCGTCAAGGCCGACGCCGATCAGCGCCGCATCAACGCGCTCGCCGAGGCCGATCGCCTGCGCGAGGAGGAGGAGCACGCCGAAGAGGCACGCCGCCTCGCCGCCGAGGAAGAGGCCGCGCGCAAGGCTGAGGAAGAGGAAGCCAAAAAGCGCTCGGTCGAAGAGAACAAGCAGCGCTCGGCCGACGAGGAAACCCGCCGCAAGGAGGAAGAATCCCGCCGCGAGGTCGCCGAGCGCGCCGGCAAGGCCGCCGCCGCCAAGGTCGCCGCCCTCGCCGCCGCCGGCAAGGTGGCGATGCCGGCCGAGGAAGAGGAAGAGGCGGCGGTCGCCCGCCGTCCCGGCGCCCCGCCGCCGCGCCGGCCGGCCGTGCCGGTCCGCCGTGACCAGCGCCGCCAGACCGGCAAGCTGACCGTGACCCGCGCGCTTTCCGACGACGAAGGCGAGCGCATGCGCAGCCTCGCCTCGGTACGCCGCGCCCGCGAGCGCGAGCGCCGGCTGCACCGCGGCGACGACCAGCAAAAGATCCTGCGCGACGTGATCATTCCCGAGACGATCACGGTCCAGGAGCTCGCCAACCGCATGGCCGAGCGCGCCGTCGACGTGATCAAGGCGTTGATGCGCATGGGCGTCATGGCGGTCCCGTCGCTGGAGATCGACGCCGACACGGCCGAGCTGATCGTGACCGAGTTCGGACACCGGCTGCGCCGCGTCGCCGCGGACGATGTCGAGATCGGCCTGCGCGGCGAGGCCGACGAGGAAGGCGAAGCCCTGCCCCGCGCCCCGATCGTCACAATCATGGGCCATGTCGACCACGGTAAGACGTCGCTCCTCGACGCGCTGCGCGAGACCGATGTCGCCGGCGGCGAGGCGGGCGGCATCACCCAGCATATCGGCGCCTATCGCGTCACGCTGAAGGGCGGCAAGCAGATCACCTTTATCGACACGCCGGGCCACCAGGCCTTTACGTCGATGCGGGCCCGCGGCGCCAACGTCACCGACATCGTCGTTCTGGTCGTCGCCGCCGATGACGGGATCATGGAGCAGACCGTCGAGGCGATCCGGCACGCGAAGGCGGCCGAGGTGCCGATTATCGTCGCGATCAACAAGATCGACCGGCCCGACGCCCGGCCCGAGCGGGTTCGCCAGGAACTGTTGCAGCACGAGCTGGTCGTCGAAGAACTCGGCGGCGAGGTGCTCAACATCGAGGTCTCGGCGATCAAGAAGACCAATCTCGACAAGCTGGAGGAGGCGATTCTTCTTCAGGCCGAACTGCTCGACCTGACCGCCAACCCGAACCGCCCGGCCGAGGGCGTCGTGCTCGAAGCCAAGCTTGAGCGCGGCCGCGGTCCGGTCGCGACCGTGCTGGTGCAGCGCGGCACGCTCAAGGTGGGCGACGTGTTTGTCGCCGGCGGTGATTGGGGCCGGGTGCGCGCGCTGATCGACGATCACGGCCAGAACCAGCAAAGCGCCGGCCCGTCGATGCCGATCGAGGTGTTGGGCCTCGACGGCGTGCCGCTCGCCGGCGACGATTTCATCGTCGTCGACGGCGAAAGCCGGGCCCGCGAGGTCGCCGAGTTCCGCCGCCGCCGCCGCCGCACGACCGCGGCCGCCGCCGCCGGACGCGGCACGATGGAGGAGATGTTCTCGCAGATCCAGGCTGGCGCCGCGAAGGAGCTGGCGGTCGTCATCAAGGGCGACGTGCACGGCTCGGTCGAGGCGATCAACGGCGCCCTCGCCCGGATCGGCACCGACGAGGTGTCGGTGCGCAACCTTCACTCGGCGGTCGGCGCGATCAACGAAAGCGACGTGATCCTCGCCAAATCCACCGGCGCCGTGATCCTCGGCTTCAACGTCCGCGCCAACCCGCAGGCGCGCGACATGGCCCGCCGCGACGGCGTCGAGATCCGCTATTACTCGATCATCTACGACGTGATCGACGACATCAAAGCGGCGCTCTCGGGCATGCTGTCGCCGACCCTGCGCGAGCGCTTCCTCGGCAACGCGTCGATCCGCGAGGTGTTCAACATCACCCGCGTCGGCAAGGTCGCCGGCTGCCGCATCACCGAAGGCAGCGTCAAGCGCGGCGCCAGGGTGCGGCTCCTGCGCGACAACGTCGTGATCCACGAAGGCACGCTGAAGACCCTCAAGCGCTTCAAGGACGAGGTCCGCGAGGTGCAGGAAGGCTTCGAATGCGGGATGGCCTTCGAGAATTACGAGAACGTCCAGGTCGGCGACGTGATCGAGTGCTTCGAGATCGAAGAGATCGCCCGGGCGCTGTAAACATCCAGTGGACCGCGGGCGTCCCGCCCGCATCTTCCGCCTATTGCGGGCGGGACGCCCGCGGTCCACCTAACGCCCATGCCCCGCAAACACCGCGACCATTCCGGCCCGCACGAGGCGAGCCAGCGCCAGCTTCGCGTCGGCGAGGAACTGCGCCACGTCCTCGCCGAGCTTCTGCGCCCGGGCGAGCTACGCGATCCCGCGCTCGCCGACGCCAGCGTCACCGTGACCGAGGTGCGCCTCTCCCCCGACCTCAAGAACGCGACGGCGTTCGTCATGCCCCTCGGCGGCGGCAACATCGACGAGATTCTCGCCGGCCTCAAACGCAGCGCCCCCTACCTCAAATCCCGCGTCGCCCACACCGTCGCCTTGCGCTACGCGCCGAACCTGGTCTTCGCCCTCGATCGCGCCTTCGACAGCGCCGCCCATATCAACGAGCTCCTGTCCCGCCCGGACATCGCCCGCGACCTCGCCCCTCGCTCCGAAGACGAGTGATGGACGGCTGGCTCGTCGTCGACAAGCCCGAGGGCATCACCTCGAACCGGGCCGTGACGATCGTGCGCCGCGCGACGGGGGCCAAGACCGGGCATGCCGGCACGCTCGACCCGTTCGCCAGCGGCATCCTGCCGATCGCGCTCGGCGAGGCGACCAAGACCGTCCGCTTCGCCTCCGAGGGCCGCAAACGCTACCGCTTTACTGTGCGCTGGGGCGTCGCCACCGATACCGAAGACCGCGAGGGCGCGGTCACCGCCGAGAGCGCCACGCGCCCCACGGGCGACCAGATCGCCGCCGCCCTGCCCCGCCTTACCGGCACGATCCTCCAGCGCCCGCCGACGTTTTCGGCGCTCAAGGTCGACGGCCGCCGCGCCTACAAGCTCGCCCGCGCCGGCAAGCCGCCCGAGCTGGCGCCGCGGCCCGTCGACATCGTCGCGCTCGACCTCGTCGGCATCCCCGACCCCGATCATGCCGAGTTCGCCGCCGAGGTCGGCTCCGGCACCTATATCCGTGCTCTCGCCCGCGACCTCGCCGAGGCGCTGGGTACTGTGGCCCATGTCATCGCGCTTCGCCGCACCCAGGTGGGGCGCTTCACCGAAGCTCTTGCGATTTCGCTGGATTTGGTGGCCCTCCTTGGGCATAGTCGCGCCGCTTCCGAGCATCTTTTGCCGCTCGAATTCGTGCTGGACGACATCCCGGCTCTGGTTCTAACGGCAGACGAAGTCGCTCGATTGCGTCACGGACAGCAGGTGACGCCGCGCGATCCGCGCGAACGGGCGCAGCTCGATCGTCTCGATGAGGGCACGATCGTCGGCGCGCGGCATGACCAGCTTCTGATCGCCGTGGCGCGAATCGAAAACGGCTGTCTTCGTCCGGTGCGCATCATCAATCGCTAATAAGGGGTATCCCGATGTCGATCACCGCCGAGCGCAAGCAGACGCTCATTGGCGAATACGCCACGAAATCCGGCGACACCGGGTCGCCGGAAGTGCAGGTCGCTATACTTTCCGAGCGAATCCGCAATCTGACCGACCATTTGTCGAGCCACAAGAAAGACTTTCACTCGCGGCGCGGGCTTTTGGTCATGGTCGGACAGCGGCGGCGCTTGCTCGACTATGTCAAGCGCTCCGACCAGGGGCGCTACGAGACGCTGATCGGCCGGCTCGGGCTGCGGCGTTGACCTCTCGGTGAAACACGGCACATTCTCGCCCGATATCGCCCCGACAGACCGGGGCGAGTTGGATTGGATTGTGCACAAACGCAAATGCAATCGCTGGCGGCACACGGAAGAATCCGCTTCCGCGCGGGCTGCCGCACGTTTCTACGAAAAAGGATGAATTGGAATGTTCGACGTCTACCGCAAAGAGCTGATGTGGGGCGGACGCCGCCTCGTGCTCGAGTCCGGGAGAATCGCGCGCCAGGCTGACGGCGCGGTGCTCGCCACCTATGGCGAGACGACGGTGCTGTGCACCGCGGTCGCGGCCAAGGCTGCCAGGGCCAGCCAGGATTTCTTTCCGCTGACCGTCAATTACCAGGAAAAGACCTTTGCCGCGGGCAAGATCCCCGGCGGCTTCTTCAAGCGCGAAGGGCGCCCGTCCGAAAAGGAGACGCTGACCTCGCGCCTCATCGACCGGCCGATCCGGCCGCTTTTCGTCTCGGGATTTTTGAACGAGACCCAGGTGGTCTGCACGGTCCTCAGCCACGACCTCGAAAACGACCCCGACATCGTCGCGCTGGTCGGCGCCTCGGCGGCGCTGACCATCTCCGGCATCCCGTTCCTCGGGCCGATCGCCGGCGCGCGGGTCGGCTATGTCGACGGGCAGTACGTGCTCAACCCGACGATGGAGCAGCTTGAAAACAGCGATCTCGACCTCATCGTCGCCGGGACCAACGAAGGCGTGCTGATGGTCGAGTCCGAGGCGCAGGAACTGTCCGAGGATGTGATGCTCGGCGCGGTGACCTTTGGCCACCAGGGCTTCCAGCCGGTCATCAACGCGATCATCGAGCTCGCCGAATCCTGTGCCAAGGAACCGTGGGCGCTAGCCGGTCCCCTCCCCGAAAAGGCCGCGATCGAGGCCGAGCTGCGCGACAAGGTCGGCCCGCTTCTCGCCGCCGCCTATCGCGAGCGCGGCAAGCAGGACCGCTCGAACCAGCTCGACGCCGCGAAGGCCGCCGCACTCGGCTGCTATCCCGACGAACCCGCCAAGCAGACCCTCGCCGGCAAGGTCTTCAAGGACCTCGAAAAGGAGATCGTGCGCGGCGCGATCCTGCGCGGCGATCCGCGCATCGACGGGCGCGACACCAAGACCGTCCGCGACATCGTCGCCGAGGTCGGCATCCTGCCGCGGGCGCACGGCTCGGCCCTCTTCACCCGCGGCGAGACCCAGGCGATCGTCGTCGCCACCCTCGGCACCGGACAGGACGAGCAGATCATCGACGCGCTCGCCGGCGAGTACCGCGAGAACTTCATGCTGCACTACAACTTCCCGCCCTACGCCACGGGCGAGGCAGGCCGCATGGGCTCGCCCGGCCGGCGTGAGATCGGCCACGGCAAGCTCGCCTGGCGGGCGGTGCGGCCGCTGCTCCCGACCAAGGAGGCGTTTCCGTACACGATCCGCGTCGTCTCCGAGATCACCGAGTCGAACGGCTCGTCGTCGATGGCCTCGGTCTGCGGCGCCTCGCTGTCGCTGATGGACGCCGGCGTGCCGCTGGCTCGCCCGGTCGCGGGGATCGCGATGGGTCTGATCAAGGAAGACAGCAGCTTTGCCGTCCTCTCCGACATCCTCGGCGACGAGGACCATCTCGGCGACATGGACTTCAAGGTCGCCGGCACCGAGGCGGGGATCACCGCGCTGCAGATGGACATCAAGATCACCTCGATCACCGAGGAGATCATGCGCATCGCGCTCGACCAGGCGCGCGACGGCCGCAAGCATATCCTCGGCAGGATGGCCGACGCGCTCACCGGCGCGCGCGACGAGGTCAGCGGCAACGCCCCGCGCATCACCACGATCCAGATCCCCAAGGACAAGATCCGCGAGGTGATCGGCTCGGGCGGCAAGGTGATCCGCGAGATCACCGAGACCACCGGCACCAAGATCGACATCAACGACGACGGCGTCATCAAGGTCGCCGCGATCGACGCGAACAAGGCGCAGGCCGCGATCGACTGGATCCGCGGCATCGTGGCCGAGCCCGAGCTGGGGGTCGTCTACAACGGCAAGGTGGTCAAGACCGTCGATTTCGGCGCCTTCGTCAACTTCCTCGGGTCGCGCGACGGGCTCGTGCACATCAGCGAGCTGGCGGCGCAACGGGTCGGCAAGACCACCGACGTCGTCAATGTCGGCGACGTGGTCAAGGTCAAGGTGCTGGGCTTCGACGACCGCGGCAAGGTCAAGCTGTCGATGCGCCAGGTCGACCAGCAGACGGGCGAAGACCTCGGCACCCGGCGGCAAGATGCGCGCCAGCCCGAGCCGGCCACCGCCCCCGCCGCGAAGTAGTTGCAGCGGCTGGACCTACCGCCGGTCATCGGCCATCGCGGAGCTCGGGCGCATGCGCCCGAGAACACGCTTGCCGGGTTCCGCGAGGCCGCGCGCCTCGGCTGCACGTGGATCGAGTTCGACGTGCGGCTGACCGGCGACGGCGTGCCGGTGATCTGCCACGACAGCAGGCTGCGCCGCACGACCGACGGGCACGGGATCGTATCCCGCCTGCCGCTCAAGATGGTGCAGGCCTATGACGCCGGGGGCGGCGAGCCGGTCCCGACCCTCGACGACACGCTGGTCCTGGCGGGCGACCTCGATCTGGGCGTCAATATCGAGATCAAGGCCGATCGCGGCCTCGCCGCCGCGACTGCCGCGGCCGTCGCGGACAGCCTCGGGCGCCTCGGCGACCGGCCGGCCGGCATCCTCGTGTCGAGCTTTGTGATCGAGGCGCTGGCCGCGTTCCGCCCCATGCGGCCCGACATCCCGATGGGGCTCCTCCTCGGGCGGCTGCGCGGCGACTGGCGAAAGCTGGCCGAAAGGCTCGATTGCGCGACGATCAATCTCAATGAGCACCGCGTCACCGCCGAACGTGCCGCCCGCATCACCGATTCCGGTTACCCGCTTTTGGCCTATACGGTAAACGACCCGTCTCGCGCGCAAACCCTGTACGCCTGGGGTGTAACTTCCGTTTTCTCGGATAACCCCGATATAATCCTCGAATCTGCCGCACCGGCACGACAGGGAGTCACCGGGTGAGAACGCTCAACCCGCTACTGGTATCGGGTCGCGAGGTGCTGCCGCTGGTGGAAGGCGGCAAGGGCATCTCGATCTCGAATGGCGAGAGCTCGGGCGCGTGGGCGTCGTCAGGCGGGGTCGGCACGTTCTCCGGCGTCAACGCCGACAGCCACGGCGAGGGCGGCGAGCGCATCCCGCAGATCTACCGGGGCCGCACCCGCCGCGAGCGTCACGAGGAGCTGATCGCCTACGCGATCGCCGGCGGCATCGAGCAGGCCAAGGTCGCGTATGAGCGCTCGAACGGCCAGGGCCGCATCCACATGAACGTGCTGTGGGAGATGGCCGCCGCCGAGCGCATCCTGCACGGCGTCCTGGAAGGCGCGCGCGGCCTCATCCACGGCGTCACCTGCGGCGCCGGCATGCCCTACCGCATCGCCGAGATTTGCGCGTCGTACGGCGTCCACTACTACCCGATCGTCTCGTCGGCCCGCGCC
Organism: Allostellaceae bacterium; assembly: GCA_036268075.1. GTDB lineage: Bacteria > Pseudomonadota > Alphaproteobacteria > ATCC43930 > CGMCC-115725 > DATARH01. The sequence continues at coordinate 40,128 of DATAUV010000115.1, forward strand.
TTCCGGGCGCTGTGGCGGCGCGCCTACCATAAATTTTCCGAATGGCTCGGCGGCGTCGTCTACGAGGACCCGTGGCTCGCCGGCGGGCATAACGGGCTCTCCAACAGTGAAGACCCCGACCATCCCGAGGAGCCCTATCCGCGCGTCCGCGAGCTGCGCACCCTGATGAGCGAGTTCCAGCTCGACACGACGCCGATCTTCATGGCGGGCGGCGTCTGGTGCGTGCGCGAGTGGGAAGACTGGCTCGACAACCCCGAGATCGGCCCGGTCGCGTTCCAGTTCGGCACCCGCCCGCTATTGACGCAGGAAAGCCCGATCTCCGACGCGTGGAAGCGCCGGTTGCTGACCTTGCAGGAGGGCGATGTCTTCCTCAACCGCTTCAGCCCGACCGGCTTCTACTCGTCCGCCGTCCGCAACGACTTTCTCAACGAGTTGAAAGAGCGCTCCGATCACCAGGTCGCCTTCGCGGTCGAACCGGTCGGCGAGCATGTCGTCGGGTTTGGCGTCGGCGCCCGCGCCCGCCTCGTCTACCTGACCCCGCATGACCGCGACTCCGCCGAGCGCTGGGTCGCCGAGGGTTTCACCGAGGCGCTGCGCACCCCGGATTCGACGCTCATCTTCGTCACCCCGCCAAGGGCTCTCGAAATCCGCAGCGACCAGATCAACTGCATGGGCTGCCTCAGCGCGTGTCTGTTCTCGAACTGGGCGCAGAACGAGGCCGGCACGACCGGCAAAAAGGCCGACCCGCGCAGCTTCTGCATCCAGAAGACGCTGCAGGCGATCCGTCATTCGGACGATGTCGAATTCCAGCTCATGTTCTCCGGCCACAACGCCTACCGGTTCGCCACGGACCCGTTCTACGCCAACGGCTACATCCCGACGGTCAAGGAGCTGATCGACCGGCTGCAGGTGGGCGACTGACCTTTGGACCGCGGGCGTCCCGCCCGCATCTGTCGTAAGAGCGGGCGTCTCGCCCGCATCTGTCGTAAGAGCGGGCGGGACGCCCGCGGTCCAAGCTCCGGCCCAACCTCACGCTCCCGCTTTATTTTCTTCCCCTTCGCGCCTATATCTCGGGACATGGATCGCACCACGACATCGGCAACCGCGCTGGGGCGCCTCAGGGCGGTCGGGCTGCGGCCGACGCGGCAGCGCATCGCACTGGCGCGGCTGTTGTTCGAAGGCGCCGACCGCCACGTCACCGCTGAGCAGTTGCGCGGCGAAGCCGAGGGCGCGGCGATCCCCGTATCGCTGGCGACCGTGTACAACACCCTGCACCAATTCACCGCCGCCGGCCTCCTGCGCGAGGTCGTGGTCGAGCCGGGCCGGTCGTATTTCGACACCAACGTCGACGACCACCACCATTTCTTCTGCGAAACCAGCGGCATGCTGCAGGATATCCCGGGCGATTCGGTCGCCGTCGGCGCCCTGCCCTCACCGCCGCCCGGCACCGAGATCAGCCGCGTCGACGTGATCATCCGCGTGCGTCGCAACGCGTCTGTTTAGAATAATTCCAAAAAACTGCTTGAATGCCTGCCCGCCGGCCCCTTATAACAAGAGGGTCGGAAAGGGCGTCCCCCGCGTAGTCGGCCGCCCCACCGTTTCAGCTCGTGGAGGGAAGGATGGCGGCACTCAAGGGTTCCAAGACCGAAGGCAATCTGAAAGACGCGTTCGCCGGCGAAAGCCAGGCCAACCGGCGTTATCTCTATTTCGCGCAAAAGGCCGACGTCGAAGGCTACAATGACGTCTCCGCCGTGTTCCGCTCGACCGCGGAAGGCGAGACCGGCCACGCGCACGGCCACCTCGAATATCTCGAAGAGGTCGGCGACCCGGCCACCGGGCTCCCGATCGGCGAGACCTCGAACAATTTGAAGGCCGCCGTCGCGGGCGAGACGCACGAATACACCGATATGTATCCGGGCATGGCGCGCACGGCCCGCGAGGAGGGGTTCGAGGAGATCGCCGACTGGTTCGAGACGTTGGCCAAGGCCGAGCGTTCGCATGCCGGGCGGTTCCAGCGCGCGCTCGACGGGCTCTGAGCGACCAGCGGCGTCAGCACCGTGGGGGCGCGGAGGGCGAGAGCCTTTCGCGCCTTCCCTGTTTAGAAGAGGCGGCGTTTAGAAGAGGCGGCGTTTAGAAGAGGCGGCGGCCTCGGGACGGCGGGAGAAGAACAATGCGCGAAGGCAGCCTAGAGGCCCCGACCCGCCACCCGATCGCGTGGCAGGACCCCGACTTCACCGACCGGGCCAAGACCGAGGCGGAGATGGAGCGGGTATTCGACATCTGCCATACCTGCCGGCGCTGCTTCAATCTGTGCGATTCGTTCCCGCGCCTCTTCGACCTGATCGACAATTCGAAGACCGGCGAGCTCGATTCGGTCGCGAAATCCGATTACGCCCCGGTCGCCGATGCCTGCACGCTTTGCGACATGTGCTTTATGACCAAGTGCCCGTATGTGCCGCCGCACGAGTTCAACGTCGATTTCCCCCATCTGATGCTGCGCTACCGGGCGGTCGAACAGAAGGAAGGCAAGGTGCCCTGGAGCCGCAAAGAGCTCGGCAAGACCGATCGTAACGGCCGCCTCGCGGCGCCTGTCGCCGGCCTCGCCAACTGGGGCAGCGACGAGCACAACAAGCTGACCCGGCCGATCCTCGAAAAAGTCGCCGGCATCGACCGCAACGCCGCGCTGCCGAAATATAACGGCCGCACCTTTATGATGCGCACCAAGCGCAACCCGCCGGCGCGCGATGCCTCCGCCCCGGCCGCGCAGCGCAAGGCGGTGCTCTACGCGACCTGTTTCGCCAACTACAACAACCCCGGCATCGGCGAGGCGGCCCGCGCGGTGCTGGCCAGGAACGGCGTCGAGACCGAGCCGCTCTATCCGCAATGCTGCAAGATGCCCCAGCTCGAGGCCGGCGACCTCGCCGTCGTCGCCAAGGCCGCCCACGAGGTCGCGGCCGAGTTCGGCCCCTGGATCGACAAGGGCTACGACATCGTCGCCCTCATCCCCTCCTGCGCGCTGATGCTCAAATTCGAGTGGCCGCTGATCGTGCCGGGCGACGAGTCGGTGCTGAAACTGGCCCGTGCGACGTTCGACATCAGCGAGTACATCGTCGACATCGCGAAAAAGGAGGGGCTGGCCCCCGGCATGAACGGGCTCGACGGCGACGTGACCCTACACCTTGCCTGCCACGCGCGGGCGCAGAACATGGGCCCGAAAGCGGCGGAGATGCTGCGGCTGCTGCCCGGCTCCAAAATCCACGTGATCGAGCGCTGCTCCGGCCATGGCGGGTCGTGGGGCGTGATGAAGGACAATTTCGAGACGGCGATCAAGGTCGGCCGCCCGGTCGCGCGACAGGCGCTGCGCGAGCCGACGCGGTACCTGGCCGCCGAATGCCCGCTCGCCGGGTTGCACATCAAGCAGGGCATGGAGGCCCTGGCCAAGGACGAGCCCGTCCCCACCCGCTCGCACCATCCGATCGAGCTGCTGGCGCGCGCCTACGGGCTCACGGAGGGATAGTAGATGAGGACCAAGACAAGGCGCGAACTGACCCGCGCCGACATCATGCCGATCGCGGAATACGCCGCGGTGCGCCGCGAGCGCCGCCGCGCGATCACCGAGCTGAAGCGCCAACGCCGCCTCGAAATCGGCCCCTACGCGACATTCTATTTCGAGAATTACGACACGATGTGGCAGCAGGTGCAGGAGATGCTGTACATCGAAAAAGGCGGTGAATCTCAGATTACAGACGAACTAGAGGCCTATAACCCGCTGATTCCCAACGGTACGGAACTGGTCGCGACGGTCATGTTCGAGATCGACGAGCCCGGCCGCCGCGCCCGCGAGCTGGGGCGGATCGGCGGCGTCGAAAACTCGGTGTTTATCGATATCGGCGGCGAGCGCATCGCGGGCGAGGCCGACCCGACCCGCGAAAATACCAGCCCCGACGGCAAGGCCTCGTCTGTCCAGTTTATCCGGTTCCCGTTCTCCCCCGCCCAGATCGCCGCCTTCCGCGCGACGGGCGCCCGCATCATCGCCGGCTTCGACCACCCGAATTACGGGCACCAGGCGGTGATGCCGGAAGCGGTCAGGGCGGCGCTGGCTGGGGATTTCGACTGACCCCACCACCGGTCGCTTCGCACCCGGGCCCTCACCCGTCTCGCTGCCCTCGCCACCCTCTCCCGCAATGCGGACGAGGGAGACTTAAGGAGCGCGGGCGTCCCGCCCGCAACTTTTTCGTCGGAATGCAGGCGGGACGCCCGCATTCCAACTCATCCCCTCGCCCGCAATGCGACGCAATGCGGGAGAGGGTGCCCGAAGGGCGGGTGAGGGCCGAGCGTAGCGAGGTGATTGGGCCGCTCCGGCCTAAGGCACCGTCTCCGTCGCCCCGACCCCGAAAATCTCGCCGCGGCTGACCCAGCCGGCGTATTCGCCGGCTTCGATGCGGCACCAGCCGCCCTGGCATTGGTCGAGCTTGCCGATCACTCCGGGTTCGGCGCGGGCGACGATCGCGGCGTTCGCCGCCGGGGTCACCCTGAGCGCGCGGACGCCGCCGGTGACGATCGCCTCGCGGTGCGGCCACAGCATCTTTTCGTGGACCCAGCCGATCGCGCCTTCCCAGTCGCGGACCTGGCGCCAATGCTCGACCGCGCGCAGCACCTCGACCGGCATGTCGCGCCGGTGATACTCCCATTCGATCGGATACTGTTCCCCCGGCCCGCTGCGCATGTGCACCTTGTTCGCGCGCAGGCTCTCAAAGCGCGGGAACTTGCCCGTGGCGTCGGTTTCGGGCGCGGCTAAGGCGCTCCCGACCGAAAGCAGGAAAATGGCCGCTGCGATCGCGGCAACCCACTCAACTTGCCGGGCCATGCAGCCCTCCAGGGCCCCTTGCTCTGCGTTTGCGATAGGTCCGCCCCCGCCAGCCCGTCAAGCGGCTCGCCGAAACGCGCCGCCAGCGCGGCCTCAGCCCTCGGCGTGGCCGCAGGTCGCGCAGTCCGGGTCCTTGCCGATTCGGATGCGGTGGAAGCGCGCACCGAGCGCGTCGTAGATCAGGAGCGTGCCGTCGAGGCTGTCGCCGAGCCCCAGCACCTCCTTCAGCACCTCGACCGCCTGGAGCGTCCCGAGCACCCCCGCGACCGCCCCCAATATCCCCGCCTCCTCGCAGCGCGGCACCAAATTCGGCGGCGGCGCCTCATGAAACAGGCAGCGATAGCACGGGTGCCCGTCGCCCAGATAAGGCCGAAACGTCGACAACTGCCCCTCGAACGGCGACAGCGCCGCCGCGATCAGCGGCTTCTTCAGCCGGAAGCACAGATCGGTCAGCAGGTACCGCGTCGCGAAATTGTCGCTGCCGTCGGCGACCATGTCGTATTGGCCGATCAGCGCCTCGGCGTTGTCGGCGGTGAGGCGCGTCGGGTGCGTCTCGATCCGCACCCCGTCATTGACCCGCGCCAGCGTCTCGCGCGCGCTGTCGACCTTAAGGTCCCCGACATGCACCGTCGCGTGGACGATCTGGCGCTGCAGGTTGGTGATGTCGACCCGGTCGTCGTCGACGATCCCGATCGTCCCGATTCCCGCCGCCGCCAGGTACATCAGCATCGGCGAGCCGAGCCCGCCGGCCCCGACCACCAGCACCTTGGCGGCCAATAGCTTTGCCTGCCCCTCCTCGCCGACCTCGTCGAGGATCAGGTGGCGGGCATAGCGCTGAAACTGCTCCTCGGTAAGCTCGACCTCGGCAACCATCAGCCGCCCTCACAAATGCTCGAACAGCGCGGTCGACAGGTAACGCTCGGCGTGGTCCGGCAGCACCGTCACGATCACCTTGCCCGCCATCTCGGCCCGCGCGCCGATCTCCAGCGCCGCCGCCAGCGCCGCCCCCGACGATGTGCCGACCGCCAGCCCGTCGAGCCGCGCCGCCTGCTGCGCCACGCGCAGCGCGGTGTCGTAGCCGATGCACACGATCTCATCGATCAAGCTGGTGTCGAGCACCTGCGGAATAAAGCCCGCGCCGATCCCCTGGATGCGGTTCGGCCCCGGCGGCCGGCCCGACAGCACGGCGCTGTCCTCCGGCTCGACCGCGACCATGCGCAGCCCCGGCTTGCGCTCCTTGAGCACCGCGCCGACGCCGGTGAGGGTCCCGCCGGTGCCGATCGCGCTGACCACGACATCGACCGCGCCGCCGGTGTCGTGCCAGATCTCCTCCGCCGTCGTCTCGCGGTGGATTTGCGGATTGGCCGGGTTCTGAAACTGCTGCGGGATGAACGCGTCGGGCAGCGTCTTCACGAGCTGCTCGGCACGGGCGATCGCCCCGTGCATCCCGCGTCCCGCCGGCGTCAATTCAAGCTCGGCGCCGAGCAGCAGCAGCATCTTGCGCCGCTCGACCGACATGCTGTCCGGCATCGTCAGGATGAGGCGATACCCCTTGGCGGCGCACACAAAGGCCAGCGCGATCCCGGTGTTGCCCGAGGTCGGCTCGACCAGCACGGTGCCCGGCTTGATCCGCCCGGCCTTCTCGGCCGCCTCGATCATCGCCAGCCCGATCCGGTCCTTGACCGACGACAGCGGGTTGAAGAACTCGCACTTGGCCAGAATCTCGGCCTTCGCCCCCGCCTCGGCGGCCAGCCGCTTCACCCGCACGAGCGGCGTCGCGCCGATCGTCTCGGTGATGCTGTCATAGACCCGGCCGCGAAACTCGCTGCGCATCGTTCCTCTCCGGAACCCGAAGGGTTTGATGTAACGCGGCGACGCCGCCGAGACAACAGCGGCAACGCTGTAGAAATCCACAATGAGACAGCGAGGCAATGAGACGCCCGTGCAACGGCCCCTCACCGCCTCACTGTCTCATTGTGAAAATCCCAGCCTCATTGTGAAAATCCCCGCGCTTCGCGCCCTCAGATGTCGAAATCGCCGCCTTGCGCGACGCGGCCGGCGATGCCGGCGGTATGAGCCCGGCCGCACAGCTCGTCGAGGGTCAGCCGGTCGAGCCGGCTCATCGCCTCGTCCTCCAGCTCGCGCCACAGGGGCCGCACGACCTCGTGGCTCAGCGCGCTGCCGGCCGGGTCGTCGATCGGGTTGTCGCCGGTTTCCAGTTCGCGCACCGAGCGCACGATGTCGCCCAGGGTGACCCGCCGGCGCTCGCGCGCCAGGCGATACCCGCCGCTGGGTCCGCGGATACCGACGAGGATGCCATCGCGCACCAGCTCCTGCAGCACCGGTTCGAGATAACGGCGCGGGATGCCCTGCCGCGCGGTGATTTCCGACGAGCGCACCGGCACGGCGCCGCCGTTATAGGCAATGTCGAGCACCGCCTCGATCGCGAAGAGAAGTTTCTTGGTCAGCCGGATCATCGGCGTCCGCCCCCGCTATTGGGGGCCGCAGAAGCCCCATTTTTTACGAGTTTCGCCGGCCCGCCGCGCCAGGACAAGCAGAAGCGACGCCGGTCGATCCGAAACCGCCATCCTGCCGCGTCCCGCCCTCCGAAAACGTTGATACGACGACGAATTCCGGCCGCGTCACCCGGCTGAAAACCACCTGGGCGATGCGGTCGCCCGGGCGGATTTCGATGACATGCCCACCCGCCGGATTGCGGTTCCACGCCGAGATCAGCACCTGCCCCTCGTAATCCGCGTCGATGAGCCCGACCGCGTTCCCCAGCACCAGCCCCTCGCGATGCCCCAGCCCCGAGCGCGGCAACACCAACGCGCACCATTCCGGATCCCCGATCCGAAACGCGATCCCCGACGGGACCAGCACCGCCGGCGCCTGTGGTTCGAGCAAGAGCGGCGCATCGAGGCAGGCATGGAGGTCGAGCCCCGCGGCGAGGTCGGACCCGTAGCGCGGAAAACCCCATCCGGTGAGGCGGGGGTCGAGGATTTTGAGCTCGATCTTCAGCGACACAGCCGACCGGCGATCCGCTCCGCCAACCGCATGGCGACCTCGATCTTGGTCATCGCCGGCCAATCCTCGACTCCCGCCGCGTCGACGAGGTGGATCGTGTTGCGGTCGCCGCCGAATGTGCCGGTGCCGGGCGACACGTCGTTGGCGAGGATCCAGTCGCAGCCCTTCCGAGCGCGCTTGGCGACCGCGTTGGCGACGACGTCATTGGTCTCGGCGGCGAACCCGATCACCAGCGCCGGCCGGTCGTTGCGGCGCCCGGCGATCGTCGCGAGGATGTCCGGGTTCTCGACCAATGCGAGCGCCGGCGCGCCCTTCCCGTCCTTCTTGAGCTTCTGCGCGCTGGCCGACGCGACCCGCCAGTCCGACACCGCCGCCGCCATCACCGCGACATCGAGCGGCAGCGCCGCCTCGCACGCCTCCAGCATCTCCGCCGCGCTCTCGACCGCGACGAGCCTCACCCCGGCCGGAATCGGCTCCTGCGTCGGCCCCGACACAAGCACGGTCTCCGCGCCGAGCCGCGCCAGCGCCGCCGCGATCGCGTGGCCCTGCTTGCCCGAGGAATGGTTCGAGATGTAGCGCACCGGGTCGATCGGTTCGCGCGTCGGCCCACTCGTCACCAGCGCCCGCCGTCCCGCGAGCCGCCGGTCGACCGTCAGGCAATCCTCGATCGCGGCGACGATCTCGAACGGTTCGGCCATCCGCCCCGACCCCACCTCGCCACAGGCAAGGTCGCCCGAGTTCGGCCCGACGCGAAGCACGCCGCGCGCGGCCAGCGTCGCGAGATTGGCCTGCGTCGCCGGATGCGCCCACATCATCGCGTTCATCGCCGGCGCGATCAGGACCGGCTTGTCCGAGGCGAGCAGCGTCGTCGAGGCGAGGTCGTTCGCCATCCCGGCCGCCATCCGCGCGACCAGGTCGGCGGTCGCCGGCGCGACGACGACGAGATCGGCCTCGCGCGACAGCCTGATGTGGCCCATCTCGCTTTCGTCGGTCAGCGAGAAGAGGTCGCCGTAGACCTTGTCCTCGCTCAGCGAGGCGACCGACAGCGGCGTCACGAACTGGTGCGCGGCCTCGGTCATCACGCACCGCACTCCGGCCCCCGCGGTGCGTAGCCGCCGGATGAGGTCGAGCGACTTGTACGCCGCGATCCCGCCCGAAATGATCAGCAATATCCGCCGGTCCTGCAGCAACGCCGTCTCCCTCTTCGCCTGTACAGCATACACGAACCGCCTATATATGCGGAGCCGGAGAGACCAATGCCCACCGCCCTGCTCGACGACCCGATCCTGACCCGCTTCGCCGCCGAGGTCCGCGCCGCCTACGGCGACCGCGTCGAACGCATCGTCCTGTTCGGGTCGCGCGCGCGGGGCGACCACGAACCTGACTCGGACTACGACGTCGCGGTGTTCATCCACGAGCCGGGATCGCTGTGGCAGGAGCTTGGCATTCTCTGCAAGATCACACGCAAGATCGAGGAAGACACAGGCGCCGACATTTCCCCAAAACCGTTGGTGGCAGGCTCTTACGACTACCGGACGCCCCTGATGGGCGAAATCCGACGAGACGGTTGCGACCTGTGAAGCCCGAAGCGGCGGTCTTCCTGGAACGGGCGCGGGAATGCCTTCGAGACGCGACGCGCGTGTTGCCCATGGTCCCGAGAATGGCCGCGCGCGAGGCCTATCTCGCCGCTTTTCAGGCGGCGCAGGCGCTGATCTACGAGCGTACGGAGCGCGTGAGTAAGACTCATCGCGGGGTCCGCGCCCAATTCTCACTGTTCACCCGTGACGAGCCCCGGATTGGCCACGATCACGTGCTGTTTCTGGCTCGCGGTTATGAGATCAAATCCTGGGCCGACTACGGCACCGGCCCGCAAGATCAAGCGATTCCGATCACCCCGGCTGAAGCCATAGAGGCGGCCGGGCGGTTCATCGAGGCGGTAGCAAACCTTCTCGCCTGACCCTTACCGCCACATCCCCACCGCGATCGCCGCCAGCGCGAGCCCGGCGAGCCATAGCGGTACGACCAGCAGCCATAGCTGTCGGCTGCGGTGGGCGGCTTGCGTCGCCAGGGTTTCGGCGTGGAGGACGACGCCTTCCTTCGACCAATCGCCGACGAGCTTGCCGAGTGCGCTCAAGAGGCGCGGCAATTCGTCGAGCGTCTCGACCAGGGTGTCGACGCGCTGGCGGATTTGCGCCTCCGGGCCGCGGTTGTCGCGCATCCAGGTCTCGACCAGCGGCCGCGCCAGCTCCCACACATTGACCGACGGGTCGAGCCGGCGGCCCAGCCCCTCGACCTGCACCATCGATTTCTGCAGCAGCAATAGCTGCGGCTGCGTCTCCATCCGGAACTGCTCGGTCACGCGGAAAAGCTGCGCCAGGAGCCGCGCCAGCGAAATCTCGTGCAGCGGCCGGCCGAGTATCGGCTCGCCGATCGAGCGGCAGGCCTGGGTAAAGGCCCCGACCGAGCTGTCGCGCGGGATGTACCCGGCCTGGAGATGCACCTCGGCGACGCGGCGATAATCGCCCGACAGGAACCCCAGCAGCATGTCCGCGAGGTAGTACCGGGTCTCCCGGTCGAGCCGGCCCATGATGCCGAAATCGACCGCCTCCACCGCCCCGTCCGCCCCGACGAACAGATTGCCGGGATGCTGGTCGGCGTGAAAAAACCCGTCGCGGAACACCTGGTTGAAAAACGCGTCGGCGCCCTTCTTCAACACGCCCTCGGGCTGGTGCCCGGCGGCGATCAGCGCCTCGCGGTCGTCGATGCGGATGCCGTTGACCCGCTCGGTCGTCAGCACGGTGCGGCCGGTGCGCGCCCAGTCGATCCGGGGCACGCGAAAGGTCGGGTCGCCGGCGAAATTCTCGGCGAGCTCGCTGCACGCCGCGGCCTCGAAGCGCAAATCCATTTCAAGCCGCACCGCCTCGGCCATGGTCTCGACGATCTCGACCGGCTTCAGCCGGCGCAGCCCCGGCTGGGACCGGTCGATCAGCCGCGCGAGCCAGTGCAGCAGATCGAGGTCGCGGGCGAAGTCGCGCGCGATCCCCGGCCGCAGCACCTTGACCGCGACCTCCGCGCCCTCGGCGGTGCGGGCGAAATGCACCTGGGCGATCGAGGCCGCCGCGACCGGGATCGGGTCGAACGCGGCAAAGAGGCTGTCGAGGCTTTGCCCGAACTCAGCCTCGATCCGCCGCCGCGCTTCGTCGCCGGGGAATGGCGGCAGCCGGTCCTGCAGCCGCGCCAGGTCGGCCGCGACCTCCTCGCCGATCAGGTCGGCCCGGGTCGCCAGAATCTGCCCGAGCTTGATAAAGCTCGGCCCGATCCGCCGGAGAGCTTCCGCCAGCCGCTCGCCCGGCCGCAGCCCGGCCACGTCGCGCCGCCGCGGCACGACGCGCAGCAGCCGCAGCCGGGGACCACCAACGCCGTCCAGCGGAAACAGCGCATCATGCCGCGCCAGGATCGCCCCGACGCGCACCAGCCGCGCGAGATTGAGGAGGTTGCGGATCAAATCCCCTCTCCGCCCATTGGGGGGAGAGGGAGGGGCCCACGAAGTGGGAGGGTGAGGTGGGCAGATTCAGAGCATGCCCACCTCACCCCAGCCCTCTCCCCCCGATGGGCGGAGAGGGAGCATGTTGGTGCGGCTTTCACTTCGGCGGCCCTAAATCCGCCAAGCCGAATGCAGCGCGGCGATCCCACCCGTCAGGGTCCGGAAACTGGAGCGGCCGAGGCCGGCGGCCTCCATCTCGCGCGCCAGCGTATCGGGCGGCGGGAAGCGGCGGATGCTTTCGACGAGATAGGTGTAGGCGTCGCGGTCGCCGGTCACGACCTGGCCGATCAGCGGCAGTATGCGAAAGCTGTAGAGGTCGTAGAGCGGCCTCAACAGCGGCGCGACCGACGGGGTGAATTCGAGGCAGAGAAACCGCCCGCCCGGCTTCAGCACCCGCCGCGCCTCCGCCAGCGCGCCGCCGAGGCGGGTCACGTTGCGGATGCCGAACGCGATCGTGTAGAGGTCGAAGCTGCAGTCGGCGAAGGGCAGCCGCTCGGCGTCGCCGCAGAGGAACTCGATCCCGCTGAGAATCCCGTCATCCAGTGCGCGGACGCGGCCCATTTCGATCATGCTCGGGTTGATGTCGCACACGACGGCCCCGCCTGGCCCCCCGCCTGCCGCGCCCAGGGCCGGCAGGGCCCGCCGCGCGATATCGCCGGTGCCGCCGGCGACATCGATCAGCCTGTGGCCCGCGCGCGGCTTCAGCCAGGCGATCATGTCGGCCTTCCACATCCGGTGGATGCCGGCGCTCATCAGATCGTTCATCAAATCGTAGCGCGTCGCGACGGAATCGAACACGCCGCGCACCAGCGGCGCCTTTTCCGCCTCGGGCACCCGCCGGAAGCCGAAATCGACTTCGCCGCTTGTCTCTTGCCTGCGCATCGGGCAGGAACATAACCCGATGCCCGAACTCCCCGAAGTCGAAACGATACGCCGCGGTCTCGCGCTCAAGATGACCGGCCGCACGATCGTGCGCGCCGAGCTGCGCCGCCCCGATCTGCGCCGGCCGTTTCCGCCGCACCTCGACCGCCGGCTCAGCGGCGCCCGCATCGGCGCGCTCGGGCGGCGCGGCAAGTATTTGTTGATCGAGCTCGACGACGACGGGACGCTCCTCCTCCATCTCGGCATGTCGGGCCGCATCGTCGCCAGCGGCGACAACGTCGCGGACGCGAAGCACGACCATGTCGTCCTCGCGCTCGACGACGGCACGGTCGTGCGCTTCAACGATCCGCGCCGGTTCGGGCTGATGGACTACATGCGGCGCGGCGAGGAGAAGCTGCATCCGCTCCTCGCCGGTATGGGACCGGAACCGCTGGAGCCCGGTTTCGACGGCAAGTACCTCGCCGCCGCGCTCGCCGGGAAATTCACCCCGATCAAGGCCGCGCTGCTCGACCAGCGCATCGTCGCGGGGCTCGGCAACATCTATGTCTGCGAGGCGCTCTACCGCGCGGGGGTGTCGCCGCGCCGCCTCGCCGGCACGATCGCCGCCGTCCGCGCCGCGCGCCTCGTCGAGGCAATCAAATCGGTGCTCGGCGAGGCGATCGAGGCCGGCGGCTCGTCATTGCGCGACTACGTGCAGGCCGACGGCGAGCTCGGCTATTTCCAGCACCGCTGGGCGGTCTATGGCCGCGAGGGCAAGCCCTGCCCCGGCTGCACCTGCGCCGAGGGCGTCCGCCGCATCGTGCAATCCGCCCGCTCGACCTTTTTCTGCGCCAAGCGCCAGCGCTAGCCGAGCGCCGGCGCCGACCTAGCGCCGACTGCGCGAGGGCTGCGGCGCCAGCGACGGCTCGCTCGCCCCGGACCGGCGGCCGCCCGCGCGGCGGGCCAGGAACGGCGCCAGCAGCTCGTGCGCCGGCGCGGCGGCGTCCCGGTCGCGCAGCACACGCGCGCAGAATTCGCTGTGCCGCACCGCCTCGACCTGGCGCCCGCAGCCCCCGAGGATCGAGACCAGGAGGCCATGCGCGTCGAGGCGGAATTCGTCGAGCGCCACGACCCGCCGCGCGGTCGCCACGGCGGCGTCGAACTCGCCGACGTCGAGCTGGCTCAGCGCGACCCGGCGCATCGTCTCGGCCGCGATCTCGGCGAGGCGGATGCGCTCGACCGCGAGCCATTCGTCGAAACCCGGCGCGACGGTCGCCACATTCTCCAACAGCTCACCGCGATAGAGCGCGGCGCAGCGGCCGAGCTCGCAGCGATCGCGCGAGCCGGCCAAGACCTGGAATTGCACGGCGTCGATCGTCACGCCGTCGCGCATGAGGCTCAGCATTCCGCGCGACAGCCGCACCAGGTTGCACCCGGTCTGGCGGCGGATCACGTCCAGAGTCTGCCGCAGCCCATACCCGTCCTGCCCGCCATCGAGGCCGCCCCAGATCATCTCGACCGCGACCTCGCGCGGCAGCGCCAGCTCGGGGTGCAGCGCCATCAGCGCGATCAGGGCCTGGGCCTTGCGCGGCAGCGGCAGGCAATAGCGCCCGTCGACCCGCATCCCGAACGGCCCCAGCAAACTCAGCGAGATCGGTATGCTCTCGGTCTTCATCGGGCTCCCCTCGGCAGGCATGGCGCTTTTCGCCTGGAGGTAGGTGGTTCGCCGCGGAGGGCCGATCAGAGGCGAATTTGCATGACTGGCGTCCTCTTTCCGCACGTTGCGCATAACGGCCGACGCCCAGCCGATCGCGACGCCACGGCAGATTTCTATCCGTAAGCTTTTGTATTCACCGAATTTATGCATGGACCCAAGACCGCGCCGCAAATTCGGTCATGGTCGCCTACCCGTATCCATCGCATATCAACAGCCCCGCTTTGCCGCGCTTTGGCCTAAGCTGGGCGCCGCGATCGCAGAGTTCGGGAGCAGGGCATGAGCGAATACGAGACGATCCTCGTCGAGCGGCGCGGGGCGGTCGGCCTCGTCACGTTGAACCGGCCCAAAGCGCTCAACGCGCTCAGCGCGGCCTTGATCCGCGACCTCAACGGCGCGTTCGACGAGCTCGAGCCCGATCCCGATATCGGCGCGATCGTCGTCGCCGGCAACGAGCGCGCCTTCGCCGCCGGCGCCGACATCAAGGAAATGGCCGGCAAGACCTACATGGAGGCCTATGCCGAAGACTTCATCACCAGCGGGTGGGAGCGGGTCGCCCAGTGCCGCAAGCCGGTGATCGCCGCGGTACAGGGTGTCGCGCTCGGCGGCGGCTGCGAGATCGCGATGATGTGCGACATTGTCATCGCCGCCGAGACGGCGCGGTTCGGCCAGCCCGAAATCCTGCTCGGCGTGATCCCCGGCGCCGGCGGCACGCAGCGCCTGCCCCGCTTTATCGGCAAGGCCAAGGCGATGGATCTGTGCCTGACCGGCCGGATGATGGACGCCGCCGAGGCCGAGCGCGCCGGCCTCGTCTCTCGCATCGTGCCGGCCGACAAGCTCATGGACGAGGCGATGGCCGTCGCCGCCCGCATCGCCGAGATGTCCCGCCCGATCGCGATGATGGCGAAGGAGTCGGTCAACCGCGCCTTCGAGACGACGCTCGCCGAGGGCGTGCGGTTCGAGCGCCGGCTGTTCCACTCGACCTTCGCCACCGAAGACCAGAAGGAGGGCATGGCCGCCTTTGTTTCCAAGCGCAAGCCGGCGTTCAAGAACCGGTGACCGGAGGGTGCGTCTCGGACGCGCAGGGCATCTTTGCGGCCCTTGCGGTTGACGCTTGAGCGCCGTGCCGATATAAGCCCCCTCCACCTGATCGCCACGAGTTCCGATGCCTCATCATAAATCGGCTGAAAAACGGCTTCGCCAGACCGAAACCCGCACCGCAGTCAACCGGGCACGGTTGAGCCGTGTGCGTACCTTTGTCAAAAAGGTCGAAACGGCGATCGCGACCGGCGACAAGACAGTCGCCCAGTCGGCGCTTCAGGAGGCCCAGCCCGAGCTGCATCGTGCTACCACCAAGGGCGTCATGCACCGTAATACGGTGGCCCGCAAACTTTCGCGATTAGCAGCCCAGATCAATGCCTTATAGGCGGGCTTTGCAGCGCGCGGTTTAAACGCGCAACAGCTCTGTAACAACCTGGTGTGGCTTTCGTAACCAGATTGCAAAAAATACAGATGTTCGTGTTCTATTCTGGTTGCACCGATTCGCGCATCTAACCTAAAGTCTCAAGAAGGCGCAGGGGAAATCACCCCAAACGCCTGTAGTTCAAAGATGTTCACATAATATCCGCAGCATTTTTGCGGCTGTCGTAAAAAACGATGGCCGCAGCAGGGGGAAATTGCTGCCTATTTCCTGAAAGAACATGACCTGTTGCCGAAGCAGTCTTTTGAGTATTGCTTCGATATTCAAGAACATTAGTTCAACAGTTATGTACATTTAGGGGGATCGGGTGGCAGCCAAAGCGACCGCAATTGCACAGACGAGCGCCGTTTCGGAGGCCGTGGTGGAAGATTGGACCCGCGTTCTAAGGCGCCTTCGCGACGAGCTCGGTGAGACCGCGTTCCGCTCCTGGTTCCAAGAAATCCATGTCGAGAGGGTCGAAAGCGGCGAGGGGGTGATCTCGCTGCCGACGCGGTTTCTGCGCAATTGGGTTGCGACGCATTACGCGGATAAGCTGCTGGCGGCCTGGCGCGCCGAAAACCCGGCGGTGCGGCGGCTGACGATCGTCGTCGATCCCCACTCGGCCGTCCCTGCCCGGGCCACCGCCAGCGCCGCGGCGCCCGCCGACACCACCCTTGCCGCGCCCATGCCGGTCTCCGAGATCGGCGAGGACCGCGCCCAGCTCTCGGCGCCGCTCGACCCGCGCTTCACCTTTGCCAATTTCGTCGTGGGCAAGCCCAACGAGCTTGCCAATGCGGCAGCCCGGCGGGTGGCGGAGGCGTTCAGCGCGCCGGCCCATTCGGTGCCGTTCAACCCGCTCTTCCTTTACGGCGGGGTGGGGCTCGGCAAGACGCATCTGATGCACGCGATCGCCTGGCACGTCCGCACCCACGCGCCGAAGCGCAAGGTGATCTATCTCAGCGCCGAAAAATTCATGTACCAGTTCATCCGGGCGCTGCGCTTTCGCTCGACGATGGACTTCAAGGAGCAGTTCCGCTCGGTCGACCTGCTGATGATCGATGACGTCCAGTTCATCAGCGGCAAGGACTCGACCCAGGAAGAGTTCTTCCACACCTTCAACGCGCTCGTCGACCAGAACCGCCAGATCGTCATTTCCGCCGACAAATCGCCCTCCGACCTCGAAGGGCTCGAGGAGCGGATGCGGTCGCGGCTCGGCTGGGGCCTCGTCGCCGATCTGCACCCCACGACCTACGAGCTGCGCCTCGGCATCCTCCATGCCAAGGCCGAGGCGTCGGGCGCGAAGGTGCCGGACAAGGTGCTCGAATTCCTCGCCCACAAGATCAGCTCGAACATCCGCGAGCTCGAAGGCGCGCTCAACCGCATCACCGCGCACACGCAGCTCGTCGGCCGCGACATCACGCTCGAAAGCGCGCACGAGCTGCTGCACGACCTCCTGCGCGCCAACGAGCGCCACGTCACGATCGACGAGATCCAGAAAAAGGTCGCCGAGCACTTCAACATCAAGATGGCCGAGATGACCTCGGCCCGCCGCGCCCGTATCGTCGCCCGCCCGCGCCAGGTCGCGATGTACCTGGCCAAGCAGCTCACGCCGCGCTCGCTCCCTGAAATTGGCCGCAAATTCGGCGGCCGCGACCACACCACGGTCATGCATGCCTGCCGGAAGATCGAGGAGCTGACCGCCGCCGACCGCGCGCTCGGCGAGGACGTGGAGCTCCTCCGGCGGATGCTGCTGAGCTGAAAAAGTGATGGGCTTCGCTCCGCTCAGCCCATCCTACGAGGACGCCGCCGTAGGATGGGCTGAGCGCAGCGAAGCCCATCATTTCCTCTCCAAACGCAGACCCTAGTCCCCGCCCGTTCCATGCTATAATGCGGCCCCGGTTGCGAGCCCGGCCGACGCCTTGCCGGGTCCGCCGCGGGCGCGTTGTCACCCACACCCGAAACGAATGCAGCAGCCATGAAGCTCACCATCGAAAGAGCGGCGCTACTCAAGGCGCTG
Source organism: Allostellaceae bacterium (assembly GCA_036268075.1). GTDB lineage: Bacteria > Pseudomonadota > Alphaproteobacteria > ATCC43930 > CGMCC-115725 > DATARH01. Next base: position 57,617 of record DATAUV010000115.1, read on the forward strand.
AGCCATGTGCAGAGCGTCGTCGAGCGCCGCACGACGATCCCCATACTGTCGAACGTGCTGCTGTGGACCGACGGCGGCAACCTGTCCCTCAGCGCCACCGACATGGATCTGGAGATCGTCGAGCGGGTGCCCGGGCGAATCGAACGCAACGGGCGCACCACCGCCTCGGCGCACACGCTTTACGACATTGTCCGCAAGCTGCGCGAAGGCGCTCAGGTCGAGCTCGAAGCCATCGCCGACCGCAACGAGATGGTGCTGCGCTCGGGTCGTTCCACCTTCACCCTCGCGTGCCTGCCGCCGGAGGATTATCCGGTCATGTCGGCCGGCGAATTGCCGCACTCCTTCGCGCTCTCGGCGGCCGAGATGCGCAGCCTCATCGACCGTACCCGCTTTGCGATCTCGACCGAGGAGACGCGCTACTACCTCAACGGCATCTATCTGCACGCGACCAAGGCCAACGAGGTGCCGGTGATCCGCGCCGTCGCGACCGACGGCCACCGCCTCGCGCGCGTCGAGATGACCGCGCCCGAGGGCGCCGCCGGGATGCCCGGCGTCATCATCCCGCGCAAGACCGTGCTGGAGCTGCGGAAGCTGGTCGACGAGGGCGACGACGAGATCCAGGTGTCGCTCGGCGAAACCAAGATCAGATGCTCGATCGGCGAAGCGTCGCTGACCTCAAAGCTGATCGACGGCACCTTCCCCGATTACGACCGGGTGATCCCGTCGGGCAACGACAAGATCCTCGACGTCGAGTGCAAGCCGTTCGCCGAGGCGGTCGACCGCGTCGCGACAATCTCGACCGAGCGCAGCCGTGCCGTGAAACTGACGATCGAGCGCGGCGCCCTCACCGTCTCCGCGGCGAGCCCGGAAAACGGCACCGCGGTCGAGGAAATCGAGGCGCGCTATCAGGCCAACCCCATCGAAATCGGGTTCAATTCCCGCTACTTGCTAGACATCACCGAGCAGATCGGCGGCGAGTATGCCCAGTTCGTGCTGGCCGATGCCGGGTCGCCGACGATCGTGCGCGACAGCAACGACGCGAGCGCCCTCTACGTGCTGATGCCGATGCGGGTGTAATTCCGGTTTCCCCCACCGGAATCGCGCCCGTCGAGGTGGAAAATCAGGTATTTCAAACCCATATATCGGTAATGCTGATTCCGGCTCAGGACCAGGAGAGCGCGGGTGCGGTGGGGGTGCTGTCCCGTCCCGGCGATCGGGTCGGGGTCACCCGCCTCGCGCTGACGGATTTCCGCAATTACGGCACGGCGCGGCTCGATTTGGACACCGGTCCCGTCGTGCTGACCGGCCCCAACGGCGCCGGCAAGACCAATCTGCTCGAAGCCGTCTCGTTCCTGTCGCCCGGCCGGGGCTTGCGCAACGCCAAGCTGAGCGAGATCGACCGCCATGGCGCCGATAACGGGTGGGCCGTCGCCGCGACCGCCGAGACCCGCCGCGGCCCGGTGCGGATCGGCACCGGCCGCGAGGAAGCCACCGGCGAGCGCCGCATCGTCCGCATCGACGGCGAGCCCGCGAAAACCCAGGCGTCCCTGGTCGAACGCCTCGGCCTGATCTGGCTGACCCCGCAGATGGACCGCCTCTTTATCGAAGGCCCCGGCGCGCGCCGACGCCTGCTCGACCGGCTGGTCTTCGGCCTCGACCCGGCGCATGCGAGCCGCGTCGCCGGCTACGAGCAGGCCTTGCGCGAACGCTCGCGCCTTTTGCGCGACGGGCCCGCCGACGCGACGTGGATTTGCGCGCTCGAAGCCGTGATGGCCGAGCAAGGCGCCGCCGTCGCCGCCGGCCGCCGCGATGCGGTCGAGCAGCTCGACGAAGCTTGCGCCGAGGCCGAAGGACCCTTTCCGCACGCCCGCCTCAGCCTCAACGGCACGCTCGAAACCTGGCTTGGTCAGATGCCGGCGCTCGCGGTCGAGGACAGGTTCAAATCCGCCCTCGCGGCCAACCGCCCGGCCGACGCCGCCGCCGGCGGGGCGACGGTCGGGCCGCACCGTTCCGACCTCGCGGTCACGCATCGGGAGAAATCGGTCCCGGCCGAGCAGGCCTCGACCGGCGAGCAGAAGGCGCTGTTGATCGCGATCCTGCTCGCGCACGCCAAATTGCAGCGGGCAATCCGCGGCGAGCCGCCGATCCTCTTATTCGACGAGGTTGCCGCGCATCTCGACCGCGCGCGGCGCGCGGCCCTCTTCGACATCGTCGCCTCGCTCGAAAGCCAGGCCTGGCTCACCGGCACCGACCCCGAGCTGTTCTTTCCCCTGCGCGGCGCGGCCCGTTTTCTGACGGTCCACGACGGCGCCCTCACCGAAACCGCCCCCTGACCAAAGGGACTCATGGCAAACGACACAGATTCGACCCGCCCGAACGGCCATGGTAATGGCCCGAACGGCAATGGCAATGGCGCGGATTACGACGCCAGCTCGATCAAGGTGCTGCACGGGCTCGACCCCGTGCGCAAGCGCCCCGGCATGTATATCGGCGACACCGATGACGGCTCGGGCCTGCACCACATGATCTACGAGGTCGTCGACAACGCGATCGACGAGGCGCTCGAGGGGTATTGCGACACGGTCATCGTGACGCTCAACGCCGACGGCTCGTGCACGGTCAGCGACAACGGTCGCGGCATCCCGGTCGACCTCCACGAGGAGGAAGGGGTGTCGGCCGCCGAGGTCATCATGACCCAGCTTCATGCCGGCGGTAAGTTCGACCAGAACTCGTACAAGATTTCCGGCGGGCTGCACGGGGTCGGCGTATCCGTGGTCAACGCCCTGTCGGTGCGGCTCGACATGCACATTTTCCGCAACGGGTCGGAATGGTTCATGCGCTTCCGCGACGGCGTGCCCGAGGCGCCGCTGGCCGAGATCGGCGCCGCCCCGCCCTGGCCCGAGGACTCGACCCGCGAGGGGCTGATCACCGGCAGCGAGATCACCTTTCTGCCGAGCCCGGCGACCTTTACCAAGACCGAGTTCGACTTCGCCACCATCGAGCACCGGCTGCGCGAGCTGGCGTTTCTGAATAGCGGCGTCAAGATCCTGCTGAACGACGCGCGCGAGGCCGAGCCGAAAAGCGTGACCTTTCACTACGACGGCGGGCTTCAGGCCTTTGTCGAATACCTCGACCGCTCCAAGCAGGCGCTGCACTCGCCGGCGATCGTGATCGGCGGCGAGCGTGAAGGCATCCTCATCGAGATCGCGATGGAATGGACCGACGCGTACCACGAGTCGATGCTGTGCTTTACCAACAACATCCCGCAGCGCGACGGCGGCACGCACCTCGCCGGGTTTCGCGCCGCGCTCACCCGCACCGTCAACGCCTATGCCAATGACGGCGGCATGGCGAAAAAGGAAAAGATCGCGCTGCAAGGCGAGGACATGCGCGAGGGGCTGACCTGCATCCTCTCGGCCAAGATGCCGGACCCGAAATTCTCGTCGCAGACCAAGGACAAGCTGGTGTCGTCCGAGGTGCGCCCGGTCATCGAGGGGATCGTCGCCGACAAGCTCCAGCAATGGTTCGAGGAGCACCCGGCAGACGCGCGCAAGATCGTCGCCAAGGTCGCCGAGGCCGCCGCCGCCCGCGAGGCCGCGCGCAAGGCTCGCGACCTCACCCGCCGCAAGGGCGCGCTCGACATCGCCAACCTGCCCGGCAAGCTCGCCGACTGCCAGGAACGCGACCCGGCCAAGAGCGAAATCTTCATCGTCGAGGGCGACAGCGCCGGCGGCTCGGCCAAGCAGGGCCGCGACCGCCGCTTCCAGGCGATCCTGCCGCTCAAGGGCAAGATCCTCAACGTCGAGCGCGCGCGCTTTGACAAGATGCTCGGCTCGGCCGAGATCGGTACGCTGATCCAGGCGCTCGGCACCGGCATCGGCAGCGAGGATTTCGAGGCCGACAAGGCGCGCTATCACCGCATCATCATCATGACCGACGCCGATGTCGACGGCAGCCACATCCGCACATTGCTGCTGACCTTCTTCTACCGCCAGATGCAGGCGCTGATCGACCGCGGCTACCTCTACATCGCCCAGCCGCCGCTCTACCGGCTCCAGCGCGGCAACGCAAAGCCGGTCTACCTCAAGGACGACCCCGCGCTCGAAGCCTACTGCGTCGCCGCCGCGCTGCGCGACGCGGTGTTCCACCAGCACGACGGCGGCCAGCGCGCCGGCAACGACCTGGAGGCGCTGCTTGGCCAGGCCCGCACCCAGCGGCACTGGCTCCAGCCGCTCGCCGCGAGGGTCGGCAGCATCAAGGTCGTCGAGCAGGCGGCGATCGCCGGGGCGCTCGCGATCGCCAACGACCGCGAGGCCGAGCAGGCCGCCGCCGAGCGCACCGCAGAGCGTCTCAACCTCGTCGCCGAACCGGGCGAGGCGCAATGGCATGGCGAGGCGGCGAGCGACGGCGTCATGGTGTTCAGCCGCACCCGCCAGGGCGTCGACGAACGCCGCGAGATCGACCCGCAGCTCACCCGCGGCAGCGAGGCGCGCCGCCTCGACGCCGACGGGGCCGTGCTGCGCGAGGTCTACGGCGCGCCCGGCAAGCTGATGGCGCGCGACCGCGAATACCGCATCACCGGCCCCGCCAGCCTCGTCGAGGCGATCATGGAGATCGGCCGCCGCGGCATCGACATCACCCGCTACAAGGGCCTCGGCGAGATGAACCCCGAGCAGCTTTGGGAAACCACGCTGGACCCGGAAATCCGTTCGCTCCTCCAGGTCAAGCTGACCCACGCCGACAGCGCCGAGGAAACCTTCTCGACCCTGATGGGCGACCTCGTCGAACCCCGCCGCGAATTCATCCAGGCCAACGCGCTGAGCGTGTCGAATCTGGACGTCTAGCGGCCCCGCTCCGGCGTGAGGAAACGACGGCAGCCCGACCCCGAGCCGCTTCCCGAGCACCGCGCGCTCGCCGAAGCATGGCTCCGCTATAATGCGGGCAAGCCGAACGAGAAAAACCCGGAGGCCGGGGCCGGCGACCGGCTGATTGATTTGCTCTTCCGCGACCCGGAAGCCGCCTGGCAGGTCATCGACCTGATCTGGCGCCAGGCCCCGGACGACCGCACCCTCGCCGATATCGCCGCCGGCCCGGTCGAAAGCCTCCTCGCACACCACGGCGAGGTTTTTATCGACCGCATCTACCTCCTCGCCCGGCGCGAACCCGTCTTCCGCAAGATGCTCGGCGCCGTCTGGCGCAACAGCATGTCAGAGCCCGTGTGGCAGAAGCTGAAATCGATCGCGGGGCCGAATTTCTAAGGCCGGCGATAGTGGTAGCGGCAGGCGACGATCACCACCGACAAATCCTCGTCCAAGCCGACAATTCTGTACACCAGCCGATGCTCGCGGGTAATTCGTCGCGACCACCACCCGTCGAAGTCGCGCCATAGCGGTTCCGGGCTTCCGACCCCGGTGTATGGGTCGCGGCTAATCTCGGCGATCAGAGCATTGATACGCTGGACGACATCCGCATCAGTCGCTTGCCAGTGGAGATAGTCGGACCAGGCGTCTCGATCCCAGACTACCCTCACTTGATCAGATCATGCTCGACGAGACGGCCCGCATTCGCCTCGGCAATTGAATGCAGAAGACGCTCGGCATTCGCCGGGCTCGCGAGAAGATGGAGCGTCTCCTCAAGTCCTTCATATTCCGAGAGGGACAGCATAACGACAGGCGGGCCGTTCTGGCGGGTCACGAGCAGCGGCGCCCGATCATCGCAGACACGATCCATATGTACCTTCAACTTCTGTCGCAGCTCGGAGTATGACACGACGTCCATCGGGACCTCCTAGTTGGTACACATATCTGTACAAACGGGCCTGCCGTCAAGCGAGGAACGCCATGCCGACCATCAAAACCGCCCTCATCGTCGGCGCCTCACGCGGCCTCGGGCTGGGCCTGGTGACCGAGCTCAAATCCCGCGGCTGGTCCGTCGTCGGCACGGCGCGCGACGAGGCCGGGGCGCGGCGGGTGGAGGCGGCGGGGGCTCGGGCCGAGCGGGTCGATACGGCGGATGCCGCGTCGGTCGCGGCGCTGTCGCAGCGTCTCGCGGACGAGGCGTTCGACCTTGTCTTCGTCAATGCCGGGATCAAGGGGGCGCAGCATCAGGACCCGGCGCGGACCACGGCTGCCGAGATCGCGGAGCTGTTCACGATCAACTCGGTGGCGCCGGTCGCGATCGCCCGCACGTTTCTCGATCGGATGCGCGAGGGGGGCGGGGTTATCGCCTTTATGAGCTCGGACCTCGGCAGCGTCACGCGCACCACCGACGGCTACATCCCGCTGTACCGCGCCAGCAAGGCAGCGCTGAATTCGCTGATCCGCAGCTTTGCCGCGGAGCTCGGCGGGCGGCGGATGACGGTGCTGGCGATCCATCCCGGGTGGGTCAGGACCGACATGGGCGGCGAACATGCGCCGGTCGGCATCGCCGAAAGCGTCAAAGGCGTTGTCGATGTGCTGGAGAGCCGAGCGGGCACGCTGCGGCACGGTTTTGTCGATTACAACGGCCGCGAACTCGCCTGGTAGCCTACCGCGCCGCCGCGTCGCCACCCGTGTAGCTGACCCGCCAGATCGTGCCGTTGCCGTCCTCGCCGACCAGCAGCGAGCCGTCCTTCATCACCGCGACCCCGACCGGGCGACCCCATACGCCGCCGTCATCGGTCACGAACCCGGTCAGGAAATCCTCGTACTCGCCGGTCGGGACGCCGTTTTTGACGACGATGCGGACGAGCTTGTACCCGGTCCGCTGCGCCCGGTTCCACGAACCGTGCAACGTCACGAACGCATTGCCGCGGTACTCGGAGGGGAACATCGCACCGTCGTAGAACGCGATCTGCAACGGCGCCGAGTGCGGCTGGATCAGCACGTCGGGCATCGCGACCTTGCCCGCGAGGTCGGGGCGCTCGCCCTTGTGGCGCGGGTCGGGGTGGTCGCCGATATAGTACCAGGGCCAGCCGTAAAACCCGCCTTCCTTGACCCGCGTCACGTAGTCGGGCGGCAGGTTGTCGCCGAGCCCGTCGCGCTCGTTGGTCGCGCACCAAGGCGTGCCGGTCGCCGGGTCGATCGCGAGCCCGGCGCAGTTGCGGATGCCGGTCGCGAGCGCCTTGCCGCCGTGCCCCTCCGGGTCGAACACCCGCACATCCGCCCGGTTCGCCTCATGCTCCCAGCCGGCGCCGAGCCCGTGCCGCGCCTCCCACGGGCGGATCTGGTCCGGGCTCCATTTCGGCATGTTCTCGGCGTCGTTCGTGCTCGACCCGACCGCGGCGTACATCTGCTTGCCGTCGGGCGAAAAGGCGATGTCGCGGGTCCAATGCCCGCCGCCCGTCTCCGCCAGCGGCGCGACGAGCGTCTGCGCCGGGCCGCTCGCGCGCAGGTCGCCGTTGCGGTACGGGAAGCGCACGACCGACTGGGTATTGCCGACATAGACATATTGCGGGTTCGGCCCCGGCGGCCAGAACGCGATGCCGTAGGGGCTGTCGAGCCCGGTGGCGAAGGTCTGGTGCTCAGGCGCGTCCTTGCCGGGGCGCAAGACGACGATCGCGCCGGCGCGGCTCTCGGCGACAAACACATCCCCGTTCGGCGCGACCCGGATCGCGCGCGGACCTTCGAGGTGATCGGCAAAGCGTGCGACCGAGAACCCGCGCGGCACCGAGGGCTTGGCCCCATCCGGCTCCCGCACGATGCGCGGGGTGTCGCGCGCGGAGGGGCTGGCGAAGGGCGCCGGCAGGTCGGCCGCGGAGATTTTGCGCACGGTCCCGGGCGCATCCTGGCGCCAATCGCCAAACGCCGCGGCGCCGGTCAGGACGCGAGGTTGGTCGGCAGCCCAGGCTGAGGCGGCGACCGCGCCGCACAGGGCGGCGGCGAGGATAAGGTTTCGCATATCGCGCAAACGCCGCGTCGGCGGCGCCGTCCGCCTCGCTGCACGCGGCGCCCTCACCCGGCCTTCGGCCACCCTCTCCCGCGATGCGGAGGGGACGAGGCTAGAGAATCCCCTCGCCCGCATGGCGGGAGAGGGTGGCGAGCGGAGCGAGACGGGTGAGGGCGCGAGCGCGGCGAAGCCTACTCCGCCGCCTCTTTCACCGGCACCGGGAGCGGCTCCGTCCCGGTCCACGGGTGTTCGGCGACATCGAACAGGATGCCTTCCGGCCCGTAGAACTTGGTCTCGAACCCGCCGGTCCGCTCCGGCTCGCCCTGGTCCATGTAGTGCTTGGCGCCGAGGCTTTCGGCGAGCTTGGCGCTCTCTTCCATGTCGTCGACCAGGATGCCGAAATGGTGCAGCCCGGTGTAGTCCATGCCCTTGCCGATCTGGTCGGTTTTGAAGCGCAGGATGGCGAGGTCGATCGTGCCGTCGCTCAGATGGTGCCCGTAGGCGAGCGGCCCGTCATTCGAGCGCACGATCTTGAAGTCGAACGCCTTGCAATAGAACTCCGCCATCTTGTCCGGGTCTTTCGCGGCGATGGCGATGTGGCGCAGCTTGGCCATGTTTCTTGTTCCTTTCTGACTACTCGGCGGCTTCCTTGAGCGGCACGGGAAGCGGCTCGGCGCCGGCCCAGCCGTGTTCGGCGATGTCGAACAGGATGCCTTCCGGCCCGAAGAACTTCTTTTCGAAGTACCCGGCCTGGTGCCCGCCGTCACCCTGGTCGATGTAGTGCTCGGCGCCGAGGCTGTCGAGCCTTTGGGTGAACTCCTCGACATCCTCGACCAGCACGCCGAAATGGTGGATGCCGCGATAGTCCATGCCTTTGCCGAGCTGGTCGGTCTTGAACTTGAGGATCGCCATGTTGAGCGTGCCGTCCGACAGGAACACGCCGTCGGCGAGATGCCCGTTCGGCCGCCCGACTTCCTTGAAGTCAAACGCCTTTTTATAGAATTCGGCCATCGCTTCCGGGTCTTCGGCGGCGATCGCGATATGGCGCAGCTTGGGCATGGCACGCTCCTTATGAGTGCGGTTTAGCTGCTTCTACCACGAAAACCGCGTTATTTCGAGGCGCCGCGCAGCGTATCGAGCGGAATCCCGGCGAGAATTTCCGCCATCTGGCGCCCCACCAGCCGCACCGCCTCGTCGCGGGAAAACAGCCCGAACCGGTCCATTTCCGGCAGCATCGCCCCGTCAAGCGCCGCGAACTCGGAGACGCAGACCAGCGTTTTCGGATCGGGCATCTCGGCCGGGACCCAGCCGAACAGGCACAGCCCCTTGTTGCTCTGGTAGGGATACGTGCCGATCGGCACCAGCGCGTCGGCATCCGCGACGAGCCCCGTTTCCTCTTGCAGCTCACGGAGAGCGGCGTCGAGAAACGCCTCGCCCGGGTCCGCGACGCCTTTCGGGATATCCCAGCGCGGCGTCCGCGTCGCGTGGCCGAGCAGCAGCACCCGCCCGTCGGTGACGATGACGCCGCAGCTTACGGGCTTGTCGCTATTCAAGGCCGCATTCCACCGCTGACCCCGCCGTAAAACCCGCCCTGCCGGCTGTCGTCATTGTCGCTGTCGCTTTTCGGCGCGCAGCCGGCGAACAGCAGACACATCGCCAGCGCCAGCCACAAGGCCGATCTCACTGCGCGGCCTCATACAGCGCGAACTCCTCGGCGTTCTGGATCCGGAACCGCGCCACCGCCGCCTCGTGATATTCGCGCTCCTCGGGCCCGAAATCCGCCAGCGGCCGCCGTTCGTCATCAAAATGCCCGTAGCGGTCGGCGCCGCGCACCAGCGCCGCCGTCTGCCGCACCGGCGAGCGGCAGGTGACCGAGGTCGGGATATAGCTGATGCCGAACCCGATGCGGCGGTCGCTCGACGCATTCGGGCCCGAGCGGTGGATCAGATGCGTGTGGTGCAGCGACATCTGCCCCGCCTTCAGCGCCATGAACACGCTGTCGCGGCGGTCGAAATCTACGGTGAGCGTCTGCCCGCGCGACAGCATGTTGTCCGCCTGCTCGAACTGGCCGTGATGGAGCTGGCCGCGACGGTGCGTTCCCGGCAGCACCTCCATGCACCCCGCCTCGGCCGGCGCGTCGGTCAGCGCGACCCAGGCAGTCACATGCGCGGCCGGCTCAAGCCCGAAATAGGTCGAATCCTGGTGCCAGCTCACATAGGCCGGGTCGCCCGCCGATTTCGGCCAGATCGTGAAATGGAACAGCCGGATGTCCGGCCCGATCAGGTCCTCGACGGGATCGAGCACGGCCGGGTGCCGCACCAGCGCGTCGACCCAGGGAAACAACAGATGCGGCTTGAAATTATGCCCCTTGCCGAATTTCCGTCCCTCCGCGCGCTCGAAACCTTCGAGCCTGTCGCGGAACCCCAGCGCCTCCTCACGACTGAACGCCTCGATCGGAAAGATGAACCCGTCGCGGCGGTACTGCGCGATCTGCGCCTCGGTCAGCCTCTTGCCCATGGGGACACTCCTTGCGAGCCGCCAGCATAGGATTTAGTGCGTGTGAGGCCAAGGAGGCGGCGAAGCCGTTAGATTTTAGCGCAAAGGACGCAAAGGAGGACGCGGAGGCGTTCGTGCCGCGGCGAAGCCGTAATGGTTCACAATGAGGCGATGAGACAGTGAGGTGGGATAACCCGTAAATCTCACTGTCTCACCGCCTCATTGTGAATCTAGTGCCGCTGCGCGCCGTTTCTCGGCGCCTTCGCGTCCTTTGCGCTAAAGACACGGTAGGATGGGCTGAGCCTTGACGAAGCCCATCGTTTCCGAGCCGGAAGCACCGATGGGCTTCGCCAGGGCTCAGCCCATCCTACGGCATCACCAATGCGCGACCCGCTCGCGTGCTTTGGGCTAAAGTGTCTCCGCAACCGCCTGAAAGCCGCCCGCCATGAACCCATCTCCCCGCCCCTACCGAGCCCTGATCATCGGCCGCCGTGGGGCGGTGGCGGCGAACCATCCGCTGGCGGCGCAGGCGGGGCTGATGGCGCTGAGGGCCGGCGGCAACGCGGTCGACGCGGCGGTGGCGGTGGCGGCGAGCCTTGCCGTGGTCGAACCGATGATGTCGGGGATTGGCGGCGACGGGTTCTATCATGTGTTCGACGCCAGAACCGGCCGCGCCACGGTCTATAACGGCACCGGCCCGGCGCCCAAGGCCGCGACGCCGGAGCGCTATGCCGGCGGCATCCCGCGCACCGGCCCGCTCTCGGCCTCGGTGCCGGGGATGCTCGCCGGGCTCGGGATGATGCACCGCGCGCAAGGCCGCCTGCCCTGGCGCGACCTCTTTGCCGAGGCGATCGCCCAGGCCCGCGACGGCTACGGCGCGACGCCGCATTATCGCCATTTCGCCCTCGACAACGCCGCGATCCTGCGCGCCGACCGGCGCAGTGCCCCGGTCTTCCTCAAGAACGACGCGGCGGTCGGCGCGACGATCGTGCAGCCCGACCTTGCCCGCACCCTCGAGGAGATTGCCGCCGAGGGGGCCGACGCGCTCTACCGCGGCCCCCTCGCCCGCCGCCTCGCGCAAGGCTGCGCCGAGGCCGGCGCCCTCGTCGCCGAAGCCGATCTCGCCGAGTTCGAGGCCGAGGAACAGGCGCCGATCGGCATCGACTACCGCGGCTACACCGTGCTCGAAGCGCCGCCGAACTCGACCGGCTTCGTGCTGCTGCAGGAACTGAAGATCGCCGAGAATTTCGATATCGCCGCGATGGGGCTGGGGTCGCCCGACCTCGTCCACACGATGGTCGAGGCTCGGAAGCTCGCCTTCGCCGACCGCGAGCGCTGGGGCAGCGACTCGCGCACGCTGACCGCACCGATCGACGAGATATTGTCAGGCGGATACTGCGCCCGCCTCGCCGCCCAGATCGACCCGCGCCGGGCCGCGCCACTGCGCCCGTTCGCCGACGCCGCCGGCGACACGACCTATTTCTGCACCGCCGACGGCGACGGCAACGCGGTCAGCGGCATCCAGAGCATCAACAGCGCCTGGGGCTCGGGGGTGACGGCCGGCGACACCGGCATCCTCCTCAACAACCGCATGGCCTATTGGCACCTCGACCCCGGCCACCCGAACTATTTGCGTCCCGGCCGCCGTGTCCGCCAGACGATGAACCCGCCGCTGGTGCTCAAGGACGGCAAGCTGTGGTGCGTCTTCGGCACCCCCGGCGCCGACAACCAGGTGCAGGTGAATTTCCAGGTCCTGACCGCGATGATCGATCACGGCCTCGACCCGCAACAGGCCGCCGAGATGCCGCGCTGGACCTGTAATCTCTCAGGCCAATACGCCAACTACCCGCATGAAGGCCCCGACGTGCTGACGATCGAGCGCCGCTTTTCCGACGCGACCCGCAGCGACCTCGCCGCCCGCGGCCACCCGGTCGACACGGTCGGCGACCTCGAAGGGCCTTGCAGCATCGAGATCATCCGCCGCGACGAAGCCGGCACCCTCTACGCCGGCTCCGACCCGAGGCGCGACGGCTGGGCGCTGGCCTGGTAGGGCCAAAAGGAATTTTACCGCGGAGGACGCGGAGGTTCGCGGAGGTTTTCGCTCCTCTTTTCCCGTCATCCCGGCGAAGGCCGGGACCCACGGCTCAAACACCCGAACGGCGGATAAATTGGGTCCCGGCCTCCGCCGGGATGACGGGAGGTAAGAAGCCCTTTCTCCGTCCGCGTACCTCCGCGTCCTCCGCGAGAAAACCTTCCTCTTCGTCCCGTCCGTGCCTTCATGGTACACCCGACGCCATGATCGACCTCCCGAGAGACGGCCTCGTCGCCGTCGTCAAGCGCGACTGCCCGACCTGCGAGCTGACCGTGCCGGTGCTGGCCGAGCTGGCGGCGCGCGGCGCCCTCACCGTCTTCACCCAGGACGACCCGAGCTTCCCCGAAGCGATCCCCGGCCGCATCGACGACACCACGCTCGACGTCTCGCACCGCCTTCAGATCGAGGTCGTGCCGACCCTGATCCGCATCAACGCCGGCGCGGAAGCCGATCGCACCTATGGCTGGGACCGGGCCGAGTGGGAGCGGGTCGCGGGCATCGTCGGGCTCGGCGCCGGGCTGCCGCAGCAACGCCCCGGCTGCGGCGCCAAGAACATCGAGCCCGGCATCATCGAGCGGCTGAAAATCCGCTTCAATGAAACGGGGCTCAAATCGCGCCGCATCGAGATCGGCGGCGACGAGGACGAATACGAGGCTATGGTCGCGCGCGGCTGGTCCGACGGATTGCCGCTGGTGCCGCCGACCGAGGAGCGCGTGCTGAAGATGCTCGACGGCACCAGCCGCGACCCGCAGGAGGTGATCGGCATCGTCCCGCCCGACCTCGCGGCGGCGACGGTCGAGAAGATCGCGATCAACGCGGTGATGGCCGGCTGCAAGCCCGAGATGCTCCCGGTCGTGATCGCCGCTATCGAGGCGGTGCTCGACGAGAAATTCGCGATGCACGGAGTGCTCGCGACGACGATGTTCGTAGGCCCGGTCGTCGTCGTGAACGGCCCGATCCGCCGCCAGATCGGCATGAACGCGAAGGGCAACGCGCTCGGCCAGGGCAACCGCGCCAATGGCTCGATCGGCCGCGCGCTGCAGCTCGTGATCCGCAATATCGGCGGCGGCCGCCCGCAGGAGGTCGACCGCGCGACGCTCGGCAACCCCGGCAAATGGACCTATTGTTTCGCCGAGGACGAGGAAGGCTCGTCGTGGGAGCCGCTGTCGGTCGAAAAGGGCGTCGCCCCGGGAAAATCCGCCGTCACGGTCTTCGCCGGGTTTGGGTTGCAAGGCGTGGTCGACCAGAAATCGCGCACCCCCGAAAGCCTCGCCCGCAGCTTCGCCGAATCGCTGAAGGTCCTCTTCAACGTCAAGAGCGCCCCCTCGGCCGACGCCCTGATCGTGATCAGCCCCGAACATCACCGCACCTTCCGCGACGCCGGCTGGACCAAGGCCCGCGTCTACGACGAGCTCTACAAGCTCACCCAAATCCCCGGCGAGGACCTCGCGCGCGGCGCCAAAGGCATCGACGAAGGCGGCTCCCCCGACCGCGCCGGCACGATGGTCCCCAAATTCCGCGCCGGCGGGCTGATGCTCGTCCGCGCCGGCGGCGAGGCCGGGATGTTCTCCGGAATCATCGGCGGCTGGTCGTCATCCGGCCCTCGCGGCAGCACACCCGTAACCAGGGAGGTCAAACTATGACAGTGCTTCTCGACCCCACTTCCGAGCGAACGCCGACACGGCGGGCTCGGCTTAAGCGGCCGGACAAGCTCGACGGACTCACCGTCGGCATCCTCGATATCGCCAAGGCGCGCGGCGACGTGTTCCTGAAGCGGCTGGGCGAGCGGCTGGGCGAGCGCGGCATCGCGTTCAAGCATTACGCGAAGCCGACCAACACCCGGCCCGCGCCGCTGCCGCTGGCGCAGCAGATCGCGACCGAGGTCGATGTCGTCATCGAAGGGCTGAGCGACTGAGGGTCCTGCATTTCGTGCTGTACGCATGACATGGCGGACCTTGAGGCGCGTGGCATTCCGACGGTAGGCGTGGCGACGGTGGAGTTCATCCAGGGGGCGGAGGCGCAGGCGAAGTCGCTCGGCACCGACCCGGCGCTGGTGTTCATTCCGCACCCGGTGCAAGACCGGACCGACGCCGAATTGCGGCAGCTCGCCGACGATCATTTCGAGGCGATCGTCAAGCTGCTGGTGGAGTAAACCCGAGGGGAGTTCGACTATGCGCAGGATTGGTGGTGTGGCCCTGGTGATGGCCGCGTTATTGGCGCTCGCCGCGTGCGGCGGGAATCTTTTCGGTTCGTCCTCGTCTTCATCCTCGGCGCCGTCCCAATCCGGCTATTACAACGGCCAGTCCCACGACACCGGCATGCCGGGCCCGGGCACCCACGACCAAAACCGCGACTAGCCCAGGTCGTCGTCATTGCGAGGAGCACAGCGACGAAGCAATCTCCGGCCGACGGAGACTCCTCCTACCGGGATTGCCGCGTCGCCTCCGGCTCCTCGCAATGACATTCGAATGGAAGGCTCCCCATGATCATCGACTGCCACGGCCACTACACGACCTCGCCAAAGCAGCATGAAGCCTGGCGCACCGAGCAGATCGAGGCGCAAAAGGCCGGCAAACCCGCGACGCCACGCCCGTCGATCAGCGACGACGAGTTGCGCGAGACGATCGTCGGCGGTCAGCTCAAGCTTCAGCGCGAGCGCGGCACCGACCTCACGATCTTCTCGCCGCGCGCCGCCGGGATGGGCCACCATCTCGGCGACGCCTCGACCAGCGAGGCGTGGGCGGCCGCGTGCAATGAGCTGATCCACCGCGTCTGCACCCTGTTCCCGAAAAACTTCATCGGCGTCGCGATGCTGCCGCAGAGCGCGCGGGTCAGCCCGAAAAACTGCCTCGCCGAACTCGACCGCTGCGTCACCCGGTACGGGATGGTCGGGATCAACCTCAACCCCGACCCGTCCGGCGGACATTGGCAGGATCCGCCGCTCGGCGACCGATACTGGTATCCGGTCTACGAAAAGATGGTCGAGCACGACATCCCGGCGATGATCCATGTCAGCGCCTCGTGCACCCCGACGCATCACACGACCGGGTCGCATTACCTGAACGGCGACACGGCCGGGTTCAACCAGCTCATGGTGTCGTCGGTGTTCAAGGATTTCCCGGCGATCAAGTTCATCATCCCGCATGGCGGCGGCGGGGTGCCGTATCATTGGGGCCGCTACCGTGGCCTCGCACAGGACGCGAAGCTCGGCCTCCTCAGCGAGATCATGCTGAAGAACGTGTTCTTCGATACCTGCGTCTACCACCTGCCCGGCCAGGAACTCCTCGCCAAGGTGATCCCGGTCGACAACATCCTGTTTGCCTCGGAGATGATCGGCGCCGTGCGCGGCATCGACCCCGAAACCGGGCACTACTACGACGACACCAAGCGCTACGTCGACCAACTCCCACTGTCGGCGGCGGACAAGGCGAAGATCTTCGAGGGGAACGCCCGGCGGGTCTACGGCCGGCTGTCGGCGCAGATCGAGAAGCAGTTCGCGGCTTAGGAGCAGCGGCCCCACGGCTCGCTGACGCTCGCCGCCCTCACCCGGCCTTCGGCCACCCTCTCCCGCAATGCGGGCGAGGGGATGATCTTTTCCCCTCGCCCGCATTGCGGGAGAGGGTGGCGAGCGCCGAGAGGTGCGAGACGGGTGAGGGCCGCGCGCAGCGAGGTGGTTGGAAGCGAAAGACGCTTCGCGCCCTCACCCTCCCATCGCTCCGCGATAGGCCCCTCCCTCTCCCGCAATGCGGGCGAGGGGTTTTTCACCGCGGCTTGAGCGGTTCCTGCTGCACCGGCGCGATCGGCGCGGCGTTGGGCGCGTCGGGGTCGTGCGGCGGGGCCGGCGGCGGCTTCTCGTCGTGCCCGCACGCGGCCACCCCCAGCACGGCAACGACGATCAGCGCCCGAATCGCCATCCCCCGCATCAGTTGAGCCTCAATTCGCTGATGTGCCGCGGGTCCTGCTTGAGCTCGCCGCGCTCGACCTTCTTGACGATGTCGACGAGCCGCTCGTTGGCCCGGGCCGCGATCCCGGCGCGCACGCCCTCGCGCACGACAAACCCGTTGAGGAATTCGATCTCGGTGCGGCGGCCCTTGGCCATGTCCTGGCCCATCGACGGGCGCTGGTCGGAGGCGCCGCGGGGCGAGCTGAGGCGATGCTCGTCATAGGCCTTGAGCGACGCGGCGTCGCCCTCGCCGGCCCGTGCGACCAGATTGGGATCGAGGTGGTCGACCTCCTCCAGCCGATAGCCGAGCGCCTGGCCGATGCGGATCGCCTCGCTGCCGAGCCGCGCCTGGAAATGCCGGATCGCCTCGTTGTCGGCGCAATCCGAGCCGCTGAGCCCGGTGCAGGCCGAGACGCCGTTCGCCATCGTGTTCTGGATGAGCTTTGTCCACCGCTCGCCCCAGAGGTTGTCGGTCGCCTTGGCGCTGTCGGCGGTGCCGACGAGCCGGGCCACCTCACGCGCGCGCTCGGTGAGGCGCCCGTGCGGCTCGCCGGTGCGGTAGACCGTATGGCGGCTGCCGCCGATGAGGCCACCGCGATGCACCTGCCCCGGCGCGTGCAGGGCGACGCTGATATGGCTCGCGATGCAGCCCAGCACCTTGCCCCAGCCGACCACCTCGGCGATCGTCGGCTCGTTCATGCAGTTCTGCAGCGACACGACATAGCCGCCCGGCGCGAGGTACTGCTTGATCAGCCGCGCCGCCCATTCGGTGTCGTAGGATTTGACGCAGACAAAGGCGATGTCGACCGGCTTTTCCTTGGCCAGGTTCTGCGCCTCGGTCAGGTGCATCGCGCGCACCTTGACGTTGAACGGGTCCGGTCCCTGGTGGTGGGTGACGCGGATGCCGTCGCGGTTGATCGCCTCGACATTCTCCGGCCAGAAATCGATATAGGTGACGTCCTCGCCGGCCTTCGCCATATGCGCGCCGGTATAGGCCCCAACCGCCCCCGCCCCGACGAACACGATCCGCTTGCCCATCGCTTTTCCTCCGCGTTGTCTACGCCGCGGGATCGTAGTCCCGGCCGAAGCCGCGCGGCAATCAATCGTGGCCCACGTCCCAAGGATTGACCACCGCAAACCCACAACCGGCGAACCCTCCGACATCGCGGGTCGCAACCCGGAAGCCACGCGACAGCGCGATCGCAGCAATGAAGCCGTCCGGCCCCTCCAATGGGCGACCCGAGCGTTCGCGCGAGGCGACCAGCTCGCCATAGGCGTCCGCCGCCAAAGCATCAAACGGGAAAATCCGGTCTTCGAAGACGCGAGCGCGGTAATTGCTGAACGCCGCTTCCCGCTGAGCGCGCCGTCGTCCATAGGGAAGACGCGCCAACCCGTAACCGATTTCGGCGATGCAGATCGTCGCCGTCGCGAGTTCGAACAGCGGCATCGACCGTAACCACGCCAGAACCGAAGGCGAAGGCTCGGGCCGCATCACCTCCGAAATTATATTCGTGTCGAGAATGATCACGTCTCGCCGAAATCCGGTGGCCGCCGGAACGCGCGGCGGGGCGGCAGGTCGAGATCGAGTCCGTTCTCAGGGCCGAACAGCTCCAGCGCGATATCGGCGGCATTTTCGATCGGGAGCGCACCCAGCGACTCGCGCAGGATGCGTCGCGCCTCCTCCTCCATCGAGCAGCCGTGCTGGGACGCCCGGTGCTTTAGCCGCCCTTTCAACCGATCGTCCAGCTTGCGGATCGTGATGCTGGCCATGTCGCCCACCCGGAGTTATGCAATCATCATAGTCATCTGATTGCACTCCCGCAATCGCCCGCACGGGTGGTTTGCTCGATCGGCGATTGCGATGCCCCGCCGGGCCGGGGTATCAGTGTCGCCTCTGCTCAAATCATGGGCAGCGTCGAGGACAGCAACAAGAAAGGCGGGCAGCATGCCGGATTCCGGAGCTTCGACGCCGGGTCCGAACCCTGCCGCGCGCCCGCGGGTCGCCGAGGTCGAGGGGCACGGTTCGTGGCTCGCGGCGAGCGTGACGCTGGTCCTCCTGTCGTTCTCCTACGGCTCACCGCTGTTGATCGTGGTCGGGCTGAAGCCGATCACCGAGGATTTGGGCACGGCGCGCGAGGTGGTCGCGCTCGCGGCCGCGCTCGCCTGGGTCGGCACCGGGCTCGGCGGCATCCTGATGGGGTGGGTCGCCGACCGCATCGGCATCCGCCGCACCGTGATATTCGGCGCCGTGAATATCGCCCTCGGCCTCTGCCTGTCGGCGACCGGCAAGATCTGGGCGATCTATGTCGGCCATGGGCTGCTGCTCGGGCTCCTCGGTAATGGGGCTATGTTCCCGCCGCTGATGGTGTATGTCAGCCGCTGGTTCGAGGCGCGGCGCGGCACCGCCCTGGCCCTCATCTCGTCGGGGCAGTATGTCGCCGGGATGGTGTGGCCGACCGTGTTCGAGCACGGGCTGCGGCGCTTTGGCTGGCAGGAGACGATGGTCGGCTTTGCCGCAATCATCATCGTCGCGGTCCCGCTGATCGCGCTCTATCTTCAGCCGGCCCCGGAGGCTCAGGCGTCGGGATCGGTCGCCGGCCGCTCGGCCCATTCGCGCCGCGTGCTCGGGCTGCCGGCAAATCTGGTCATGGTCATGTTGTGCGCCGCCGGGTTCTGCTGCTGCGTGCCGATGGCGATCCCGCAAAGCCATCTCGTCGCGTTTTGCAGCGATGTCGGCGTGCCGATGGCGCAGGGCGCGGCGATGCTGTCAGTGCTTCAGGCCTGCGCCTTTTGCAGCCGCCAGTTCTGGGGCTGGATGGCCGACCGCGTCGGCGGGCTGCCGACGTTGCTCACGGGCTCGGCCTGCCAGGC
Organism: Allostellaceae bacterium; assembly: GCA_036268075.1. Taxonomy (GTDB): domain Bacteria; phylum Pseudomonadota; class Alphaproteobacteria; order ATCC43930; family CGMCC-115725; genus DATARH01. Next base: position 76,885 of record DATAUV010000115.1, read on the forward strand.
GCTGGCGATCGGCGCGTTCATGCTGACCCAGAACGAGGCTGGGCTCTTTGCGATCTCCGCCGCGTTCGGGCTCGGCTTCAGCGGGATCGTGCCGGCCTATGTCCTGATCATGCGCGAGCTCTACCCGTCGAGCGAGGCGGCGTGGCGAGTGCCGATGGTCCTCTTCGTCAGCATGAGCGGGATGGCGTTCGGAAGCTGGTGGGCGGGCGCCCTTTACGACCATTTCGGCTTCTACGGCCCGGCCTTCGCATCGGGCGTCATCTTCAACCTGATGAACCTGACCCTCGTGGGCTTCCTCGTCCTGCGACACGGCTGGGGCCGGGGGATGCGTCACGCGGCGGCGTAGTTTTTCGACGCGGAGGTCGCGGAGGATTTCGCAGAGGACGCGGAGGCAACGAGCCGGCGCGAAGCGCCATTAAGGATTTACAATGAGGCAGTGAGGCAGTGAGATTAGCCATCTTCTCACTGCCTCACTGCCTCATTGTAATTGATTGCGGCTTCGCCGCAGACACAGCGCCTCCGCGTCCTCTGCGAAATCCTCCGCGGCCTCCGCGTCGAAACTTCGGCTCCTCGCTACTGGTTCCGCTCCCAGTCGTCGCGCCACAGAAAGTCGGGGCCGAGCTGGTCGAGGCTGGGGCAGCCGATCTGGCCCATGACGAGGTCGATCTCGCCGCGGAAGATGTCGACCGCCTTGTCGACCCCTGCCTGTCCGCCGGCGACGGCGCCGTAGAGCGTCGGGCGGCCGAAGAAGCACATCTCGGCGCCGAGGCACATCGCGATCACGATGTCGGCGCCGCGCCTGACGCCGCTGTCGAGCATCACGGTGAGCCGGTCGCCGACCGCGCGCTTGATCGCCGGCAGGCAGTCGATCGAGGCCGGCGCCTGGTCGAGCTGCCGCGCGCCGTGGTTCGAGACGATGATGCCGTTGCACCCGGCATCGGCGCAGCGGATCGCGTCATCCGGCGCGAGGATGCCCTTCACCACCAGATTCCCAGGGAAGATCTTGCGATAATGCTCAAGGTCGCGCCAGGTCTGAGCGTGCGCCGGCACCATCGCGCGGTTGAACTTGATCGTTTCCTCGGCGCTCGCGCCATTCGGCAGATAGGGCAGCCAGTTGCCGAGCGACGGCGTGCCGCCATGCTTGATTTATTCCCACACCCAGCCGGGATGCGACATCGCCTCGGCGAGCAATGCCGGCTTGAGGCTCAGCGCCGCGCGCAGCCAGTTGCCGCGGATGCTGGCATAGCCGTTGCGGGTGTTGCGCTCGCGCTTCGAATGCACCGGCACGTCGACGGTCAGCACCAGGGTCGAGAGGCCCGCATCGGCGGTACGCTTGATCAGGTTCTCGGACACCTTGCCGTCGCGCGCGGCATAGAGCTGGTACCAGGCGTTTTTCGGCGCCACCCGGGCGGCGTCCTCGATCGTCTCGTTGCTGGCGCCGGACTGGATGTAGACGATGTTCGCCTCGCGCGCCGCCTCGGCCAGCATCATGTCGGCGCCGCGGCGGAAAAGCCCGGCGCTGCCGGTCGGCGAGATGCCGAACGGGCTCGAAAATGTCTGCCCGAAGATCGTCGTCGACTGGTTGCGGGTCGATACGTCGACCAGATAGCGCGGCAGAAGGTTGTGCTTCTTGAACGCCTCGGTATTGCGGTCGAGTCCGCGCTCGTCCTCGAGCCCGCCCTCGATGAAGTCGAAGGCGACCTTGGGCAGCCGCCTTTTCGCCATCTGGTGCAGGTCTTCGATATTGATGGCGTCGTTTAGTCTCATGGTTCTTCGCTCCCGGCGGGCTCGGCGTAATCAGCCTGCAAACATCGCCCATTTCCGCGCCTGCCGACAACGCAGAATTGCCCTACGCGGGTCAGCCTCCCGCATCGCGCATCGCCGTTTTTGGACCGCGGGCGTCCCGCCCGCTCTTTAAAGAATGCGGGCGAGACGCCCGCGGTCCAACCCGCGCCGAAGAGCCTGCCCCGGCGCATGCCGCTCAGTAGTACCCCACCCCGCCGTTGGCGTGGATGGTCTGGCCGGTGATGAACCCGCTTTCGTCGCCGATCAGGAAGATGCAGGTGTCGGCGATCTCCTCGATCTTGCCCTGGCGGCCGAGGGGGATGCCGGCGGAGTCGGGAGGCCGGTTGCCGTACCATTCGGGGTTGGTGCGCGTCGTGTTGATGCTGCCCGGCGAGACGACGTTGACGCGGATGTTATCCGGCGCGAATTCCGAGGCGAGACCGCGCGCGAGGCCGATCAGACCCATCTTAGCCGCCGACAGATGCGCCCGCCCACTGCCGCGGCCCGAATAGGCGCCGTCGCCGACAAAGAACAGGACGCGGCCGTATTTGTTCTCGGCCATCTTGCCGATGAGCGCGCGAGTCAAATAGAACGCGCCGTCGAGCACCACCCCGCGCACCAATTCCCAATCCGCGTCGCTGACCGTGACAAACGGCTTGTGCGGCCGGATCGCGGCGTTGTTGACGAGGATGTCGACGCGGCCGAACTCGCTCAGCGCCTTCGCCGCCATCGCCTCGACCGCTTCCTTGTCGGCCATGTCGGCGAGGATTCCGATCGCCTTGACCCCGAGCTCGCGCGCCTCGCGCACGACCCCGTCCACCTCCTGCTGGTTCGAGCGCGCGTTGACGACGACATTCGCCCCCTCCGCCGCCAGCTTCAGCACCGTCGCCCGCCCGATATTCCGCCCCGACCCCGTGACCAGCGCGACCTTGCCGTCGAATTTGCCCATCGTGCTCTCCCCTGGTCCTTTTACCTGACTTTGCGGAGCAAGTTAAACATTGCTCGATAGCTGAAGGAGTCGATCACCATCTCCAATATCGACGCGCGAATGCACGCCGCAACTCTCCGTTCAATTCTGCTGCTCGCGCTTGCACCAGCTGCGCTCGATCCAAATCGAGCGCGCGCAACTGCACGCGAAAGTTCCCTCCGGTCATAGCGTCGTAAAGGTCGGCTGAGAGAGTCTCTGCCGAGTTGAGGTCAAACTGCGGATCCTGCACCTTGAGAGCATCAGATAGCTGCTGCAACCGATGTTGCCTGCCGACGAGCTGGGCCTCTAAACGCTGGACATCGGTTGGCACGGGCTGAGGTCTCTCAGTCAGCCAATACTTGGTGGCAAGGTCCGCGGCGTCATTTGTCTCCGTGCAGAGCTCTTCGACAGTGGCGCCCAGCCGATCGGCACGATGACGCCATCTTTGCACCGCGTAATTGGCGTATGCTACAAACAACGCCGCAAGAAGGCTTGCGGTCGGCACAAGCCAAGCAAGGTGGCTTGACATCGAATATCAGTTTGTCAGGCCGCTACCGACTGCGGACGAGCATCTCTCATATAACGCTCGGCCAGGGCTTGATAAGGGGCGTACACGGGGCGTCGCGCCACGACAACAAGAAAACGCCTAATTGCTTCCGGGTCAAATATCCGCTTTCGGATTAGCCCGCCGAATGCCTCCTCAAGGAATGACGACCCGTAACCGGAAGTCCCATCCAGCTCGACCTCTAGGAGAGCGTGATTGCGGATCGCATCATCGAGCGCGGGGCGCAAAATCTCGTCCCTGAACCACTCCCCGCTATATGGGCCGTCGGAGACATAGCGTCCCCCGGGGGAACGTGCGTAGTCGGAAACGCGGATCAACGTCATGCTCCCCATCCCAGCCTTAGAGCAACACGTTCCATTCGATTAACGTTCCGCCAAGGGGTACTTCATAAGCATTAACCACCGGTTGTTGGTCCGGCCGATATATGACTTCTCCGCATCGGCTTAGAATTCGGAGCCGACCCTCGCGGCAATGGGATACGAAATCTCGCATCTGTGCAAGCCCGGTTCCCCGATGCTCCTCACCAGTTGACGTCATAGATTCTTCGACCGCCGCGAAGATTGCATGCCCATCTGATTTCGTGTCGGTCACCGGAGGCATTATGCCGACCAGCCGCTGAAGACGTCGAACCCATCCCTCGGCTCTACTCCACCCCGGTAGGCTCACTGGGATCGTTATACCTCTGTCGAATACAGCTGCCGTGGTCCGCCGCAACTCTCGGTCAACGGCTCCGGTCATCCACCAGCGATTGGCGCCGGATAAGTTTCGCACGGCGTCCGCGGGATATGCATGGCTCACAACGTTACCAACTGCCTCAATCATGGCTCCGTACAACCGCACGAGACCATCCTCTCTGGAATCATCCTGCTCAGGGTACAGGCTCCGCAGCCCGTCCAGTAGCTCTGCAATCTGGTTTGGATCGGCAGTATCTCCGCTCCGCATCGGCAAAATGATGAGGCTGGCTGTGGGATCGGGCGCCTTTACCTCCCCTTCAAAACCAACCCGATCGAAAAAACCGACTTCATACAGGGCATCCACCACCTCGGGTTTCCAGTTTTCGATATTTGCCACGAACGGCTTTATCCCGCACAGCAGTCCCACCCTCTCGTACTCTGCCGCAAGAGCGAGCGCCGCCGCAGGCGTTATCCGCTCCAACGTCTCGAACGATCTATATCTGCCGAGACGCCGGATGCTGCCTGCCCGGTGCTTGGAGGGTGCTCCGTATCTTCGTGTGCCGGTCACTCGCATTTGGGACACGCGATAGAGGTCGTCTAGGATCGCCAACGTCTCCGTAGGATTGTCATCAAAGCAGACCACCGGAGGCATCTTGAGCGTCCGCGTCCCTGCGCGCGCTCGCCAGGACCGTGTGGGGGTTACAACCGAAACGACCTCTCCCCCATCTCGTGTGCTCTTGTACCAACGGGACTTCGCGGCGTTCCGCTGCCGACGCGCAAACCATCGACGACGCCGCGGGGTTAGTCGGCGCATTTTGTAAGTCCCCGTTCAGTGATGCCGTTTCCTAACCCCGCTCCGGGCCCTTGGAGTATTTGACCCAGGCTGAGTTACTGCTTGAACCAATAATCGGGCGCCGCCGGGAACACCGTGTTGCAGCGCACCGCCTGGGTCGGGCCGTCGAGCGTGTCCGCCGCCGCCCGCCACACCGCGTAATGCGGCGCCGCGCGATGCGCCTCCAGCGCGGCCTCGTCGCGATAGACCTCGTAGAAGTAATAGGTGTTCGGCTCGTTCTGGTCCTGCAGCACGTTGAACCGCGCGCACCCCGGCTCGTCCCCCTCCGACCCCAGCGCGTCGACCTCGATCGCCTTGAGGAAATCGGCCTTTCTGTCCGCCTTCACCTTGACCTTGACCCACATCGCGATCATCGCGCCCTCCTATCGTTTCAGCGATTTCTCTGCTCAGCGGTTTCTCTGCCAGTCGTCCTGCCACAGGAAGTCGGGGCCGAGCTCGCTGAGGCTCGGGCAGCCGATCTGGCCCATCACCAGGTCGATCTCGTTCTGGAAGATGTCGACCGCCTTCTTGACCCCCGGCAACCCGCCCGCCGCCGCGCCGTAAAGGGTCGGGCGGCCGAAGAAGCAGAAATCGGCGCCTAGGCACAGCGCGATCAATATGTCCGCGCCGCGCCGCACGCCGCTGTCGAGCAGCAGGGTCAGCTTGTCGCCGACCTGCTGGCGGATCGCCGGCAATACGTCGAGCGACCCCGGCGCCTGGTCGAGCTGCCGACCGCCGTGGTTCGACACGAGGATGCCGTCGCACCCGACATCGAGCGCGCGCTGCGCGTCCTGCGGGCTCATGATCCCCTTCACGACGAGAGCGCGCGGGAAGAGCTTGCGGTAGGTCTCCAGGTCGCGCCAGGTCTGCGCGTTGAACGGGCGCACCGACGAGGCGACCTTGTAGACCTCCTCGGCATTCGCCCCGTCGGGAGCGTAGGCCTGCCAGTTGCCGAGCATCGGCGTGCCGCCGCCGCGGCGGAAATACTCGGCGACCCAGCCCGGATGCGTCATCGCCTCGAACAGGATCGACGGCTTGAGGCTCAGCGCCTGCAAGAGGCCGCCGCGCACGTTGGCGAACCCGTTCCGCATGTTGCGCTCGCGCTTCGACCCCACCGGGGTGTCGACGGTCAAGACCAGCGCGCCGCAGCCGGCGTCGGCCGTGCGCTTGATCAAATCGGCGTTGATCTCGGGCTTGCGCGCCGCGTAGAGCTGGTACCAGTGGTTCTGGCCGGCGATCGCGGCCGCCTCCTCGATCTTGTCGTTGCTGGCGCCCGACATGATGTACGGGATGTTCATGTCGCGCGCCGCCGTCGCCAGCATCAAATCGGCGTGGTAGCGGAAGAGGCCCGCCCCGCCGGTCGGCGAGATCCCGAACGGGTGCGAATAGGTGTGCCCGAAGATCGTGCGCGACTGATCCCGCTTCGACACGTCGACGAGATATCGCGGCAACAGGCGGTGCTTGTGAAACGCCGAGGTATTGGTCTCCAGCCCGCGCTCGTCCTCCAGCCCGCCCTCGATGAAATCGAACGCGATCTTCGGCAGCCGCCGCTTCGCCATCTGATGCAGGTCTTCGATATTGACGACGTCGTTGAGCCTCATCGCGCTCTCCCCCGGAACGAATTCCACAGAGGATGCGCCGGATCGCCGCCGCCCGACAACGGTTTGTGCGGTCAGAGGTCGGCGACGGGGACGCCAAGGGTTCGGGCGGTTGCCGTCATCGACCGATCGAGCGTGACCAACGAGGCGCCAAGCCGCTGGGTCATCGCGATATGGATCGCGTCTGGAGTTTTCAGCGGCAGGTCGAGGCCCCGCATGAATGCCGTGGCCAGCTCTATATCCGCCGGCCGGATCGCAATCGGGCGCGCTCGTCGCCCGCGCCAATCGTCAAATGCCGCAAAAATCATCCTTGCCTCGTTGACGGTCGCCTCGTGGTTCCGAACCGTCCGCGCGATCGCCGAAGAGAACTCGGCAGCGCTGAAATCGCTGACGAGCAGAGGCAGCGTGACCGAGCTGACAAACTGGTCCGCGCGGCGGCTCGATGATTCGGCGGTAAGAAGAGCGACGAGGAAGCTGGCGTCTAAGTAGTAGCTCACCGCCACTCTTCGTCCCGCATCTGGCGGACGAGGGTCGCGGCGTCGGTCTTGGCGGGGGTCAGACGAGCCCGATGGGCCCGCAGCCATTCAAGCTCTTCCTCCTTCGTCCACCGCCGCTTCGGCGTCTCCGGCATACTTTCGGCGGGGACCACCTTCAGCTCGACGCTCGCCTTGCCGCGGGTGATCACCACGCCTTCCCCGTTGAGGGCGCGGTCCATCAACTCGGATAATCGCGTTTCCGCTTGGGCGAGGGTGTATCGGGTCATGCGGACACTATACTCTGCGCGCCGCTCGAAGGCCATTCGCGCCCTTCACAGGAGACGCTTCCCATGGACTACACCACGCTCGGCCGAACCGGGCTCGGGGTCAGCGTGGCGGGGCTCGGGTGCGGCGGGTTCAGCCGGCTGGGGCTGGGGACCGGCGGGGACGAGGCCGGGGCGATCGCGATCGTGCGCGGGGCGATCGAGCTTGGGGTCAATCTGTTCGACACCGCCGCCGCCTACGGCACCGAGAATGTGCTCGGCCGGGCGATCAAGTCGGTGCCGCGCGACCAAATCGTCATCTGCACCAAGGCGCCGTTCCGCTGGTCGACCGGGCGGGCCGACCCGGCGGGCATCGTCGCCAGCCTCGACGAGTCGCTGCGGCAGCTCGATCTCGACTGCATCGACGTCTACCAGCTCCACGGCATCGCCCCGGAGCATTACGACCACGCGCTCAACGAACTGGCCCCAGTGCTGTTGCGCGAGCGCGACAAGGGCAAATTCCGCTTTCTCGGCATCAGCGAAACGGCGCCGCACGACCTCAACCACGATGCCCTGCACCAGGCCGCGCGGGACAAGGTGTGGGATGTGTGCATGGTCGGGTTTTCGATGCTGCACCAGAACGCCCGCGCCCGCGTCTTCCCCGAGACCCGCGCGCACGGCCTCGGCACCCTGCTGATGTTCGCGGTACGCAACATCTTCTCGCAGCCCGGCCGCCTCGCCGCGACGTTGAAGGAGCTCGCCGAGGACGGCCAAATCGCCGCCGATCTCGCCGACGACCCGCTCGGCTTCCTGGTCCACCCCGGCGGCGCGAGCTCCGTCGTCGACGCCGCCTATCGTTATGTCCGGCACGAGCCCGGCGTCGATGTCGTCCTCTTCGGCACCGGCAAGCCCGACCACCTCAAGACCAACATCGACTCGCTGCTAAAGCCGGCTTTGCCCGAGGCCGACCACCGCCGCATCGGCGAATTGTTCGGGCATCTCGTCGGCGTCGGCCTCGACGCCCCGCACCTCACCCGCGCCGGCCAGGTCCGCTAGGCCGCGTCGACGACATCGAGTGAGATCACCTCGTCCGGCTCGCCGGTATAGACGATGTAGCTGACCGTCTCCTGGCCGATAAAGGCGCTGTGCGGCTGGCCGGACGAGTTGAGCCCGTAGCCGCCGGCGGCCTTGATCGGCGCACCTGTCTTGGTGCCGCGCCCGCCTTCGAGGTTGAAGATGTGCTCGTCCGACAGCGCGTTGGCGACGATCCTGATCACCTTGCCCTCGGGCGGCCGAAACCGCACCAGCCAGGCGATCCCGCCGCCGTCGCCGCGCCGGTCGCTCAGCACTTTGAGCTGCACCACATCGCGCCCCTCGAACACCGCGTTCGGCCCATAGAATGCCACTGCCGAGCCCCAATCCATCGCGTCGAAATCGACCCGCATCGAGGTCATGTCCGCCTCCATCTCGTGATTTGCGCGGCGATCCTAGCAGGGGTATACTGACAGCCTGATGTCAGGAGCGTCTCACCCCCGATGCGCCGCGCCGACCGTCTGTTCGATGTCATACAAACGCTGCGCGCCGCGAAGATGCCGGT
>DATAUV010000116.1:0-20330 GCA_036268075.1 Allostellaceae bacterium
CCGAAATCGGGCGATCCCGGCCGGCGCATCGCCAGCACCGACGCCAAGGCGTCGGACTCGTTCTATTTCAAGATCCTCAACGCCAACAAGAAGTCGGCGACGGTCGACCTCAAGACCCCCGAGGGCGTCAACCTCGTCAAGGAGCTGGTCAAGGGCGCCGACGTCTTCGCCGAAAACCTGGCGCCGGGCACGATCGAGCGCCTCGGCCTCGGCTATGACGTGCTGAAGGCGATCAACCCCGGCATCATCTATTGCCAGGTCAAAGGCTTTGGCGAAGGCAGCCCGTATGAGAAGTCGCTCGCCTTCGACATGATCGCGCAGGCGGCCGGGGGCACGATGTCGGTCACCGGCGAGCCCGGCCAGCCGCCGGTCAAGCCCGGCTGCACGATCGGCGACACCGGCACCGGCATGCTGATGGCGATCTCGGTGCTCGGCGCGCTTTACGAGAAGAAATCGACCGGCAAGGGCCGCCGCCTGCAACTCGCGATGCAGGATTCGGTGATGCACTACATCCGCACCTCGTTCGCGGTGATGAACCAGCAGGGCAACAAGACCGCGGCGCCGCGCATGGGCGCGCAGTCGACCTCGGGCGCCCCGGCGCCGTGCGGCATCTATCCGTGCAAGCCGGGCGGGTACAACGACTACGTCTATGTGTTCTGCAGCCGGGCCAACCCTGAGCATTGGACACGCCTGCTCAAGGTCATCGGCCGCGAGGCGCTGATCACCGACCCGCGCTTCGCGACCAACGAGGAGCGCAACAAGAACGAAAGCTTCATCAACGAGATCATCACCGAGTGGACCTTGCAGCACACCAAGGAAGACGCGATGAAGATCATCGGCGCCGCCGGGGTTCCGGCGGGCGCGGTGCATGACACGCTCGAATTGCAGAACGACCAGTCGTTCCTCGAGCGCGGCATCATGCAGGTGATGCAGCACCCCGACGGCGACTTCCAATGCGAGACCTGGCCCGTGCGTTTCGACGGCCGGCCGCCGGAGCTGAAGCCGTCGCCAAAGCTCGGTCAGCACACCGACGAGGTCTTCTCGCAATGGCTCAAGATGTCGAACGGCGACATCCAGGCGTTGCGCGAGCAAAAAATCATCGGCAACGGCTAAAACATCAAACAGCGGCGGGCCTCGGTCCGCCGCTTCGCTTTTACGGGAGCGCGGGCGTCCCGCCCGCCCTTTCTTTCCAGAATGCGGGCGGGATGCCCGCGCTCCTTTAATGGGAGGCCCCCTATGGCTGAACTGACCGGTTCGGAAATCCTCGCGCGCAGCCTTCGGATGGAAGGCATCAAGGACTGCTTCTACATCATGGGCGGGCCGATGCTGCTGGCGGAAAGCTGCATGATCAAGGAAGGCATCCGCATGATCGACGTCCGCCATGAACAGGCGGCGGCGTTCGCGGCGCAGGCCTATAGCCGCCTGACGCAAAAGGTCGGGATCTGCATGGCGGCCTCCGGGCCGGCGGCGATCAACCTGTCGACCGGTCTCGCCAACGCCCTGATCGATTGCTGCCCGGTGGTCGGATTCGGCGGCGCCAGCCCGACCAGCCAGTTCGGCCGGCAGGTGTTCCAGGAAATCGACCAGATGGCGATCATGCGGGGCTGCGTCAAATATGCTGACCGCATCCACAATCTGAAGCGCATCCCGCAACAGATCAATTTCGCCTTCCAGAAGGCGCTGAACGGCAAGCCGGGACCTGCCTATCTCGATTGGCCGGGCGATCTGCTCTACGCCAAGATCGACGAAAGCCAAGTCGACTGGAGCTATGCCGGCCGCCCGATCGTGCAGGCGCGGCCCTATGCCGAGCCCAAGGCAATCAACGCGCTGGTCGACGCGATCAACAACGCCAAACAACCGATCATCTGCTCGGGCGGCGGTGTGATCTGGTCGCGGGCGTGGAACGAGATGCGCCAGTTCGTCGAGCGCGCCGGCATCCCGTTCTACACGACCCCGCAAGGCCGCGGCGTCGTGCCCGACGACCACCCGTATTCGTACCTGACGATGCGCTCGACGGCGTTCCGCGACGCCGATTTGATCATCGTGCTCGGCACCCGGATGAACTACATCATCGGCCACGCCGCGCCGCCGCGCTTTGGCGCCAACGCCAAGATCGCGCGCATCGAGATCGACCCCGAGGAGCTCGGGATGTCGGCCCGCAACGTCGACATCCCGATCGTCGGCGACTGCAAGAGCGTGCTCCAGCAGCTTCTCGACGCCCTCCCCGCCTCGACCGCCGACAAATTTACCGGCTGGCGGCAAAAGCTTGCCGACGGCGAGGCGGCAAAGCGCGCCGGCCCCGGCGCGAACTATCCGACCGACGGCGACATCCACCCGATCCGCCTGTTGGAGGAGGTGAAGAACTTTATGAACCGCGACGCGATCCTCGTCGTCGACGGGCAGGAGACGCTGAATTTCGGCCGCCAGACGATGCCGACCTTCGAGCCGGGGCACCGGCTCAACTCGGGGCCGTTCGGGACGATGGGGGTGGGGCTGCCGTTCGCGGTCGGCGCCAAGGCGGCGCGGCCCGACAAGCAGGTGATCTGCTGCCACGGCGACGGCAGCTTTGGCCTCAACGCGATGGAGCTCGACACGGCGGTGCGGCACAAACTGCCGATCCTCGTCGTCATCAGCCTCAACGGCGGCTGGACCGCCGACCCCGAGCGCAACAAACCGGGCCGCGACCTCGGCTACACCCGTTACGACAAGATGGCCGAGGGCCTGGGCTGCTATGGCGAATACGTCGAGAAGCCCGAAGACATCCGCCCCGCCCTGGAGCGGGCGCAGAAAAAGGTCGACGAGGGGATGGTCGCGCTGGTCAACGTGCGGACCGACTACAGGGCGCGGGCGGGGACGGTGCAGTTCTCGGATTACTCGACCTGATCGCTCGAACAGCGAACATCTCGAAGGGGGCGGCGTCGATCGCCCCCTTTTTTGTTACGATCCCGAAATGCTGATCCTCACCAAGCACGCGAGCGAAGCCACGAAAGCGAGAGCTCGACCCCGAATGGGTCGAGCGCACAATCGCGGCACCCGATTTCACTCATCCTGATCGCGATCCCAACCTCACGCGCTCGTTCCGGGCGATCGACGAAGCAGATGGGCGAATTTCTGAGGGTTGTGCATCGGCCCGGCGGAAACGACATTGTCGTCGTCACCGTCCATTTCGACAGAGACGCCGAACCATGATGCGAACCAGCTACGATCCCGAAGCGGACGCGATGTTTGTATGGTTTGGACCTGAAGGGGTCAAATCCTAGGAAACCGAGGAAGTCGTGCCGGGCGTCATGCTCGACTTCGACGACGCCGGAAACGTAATCGGCGTGGAGATTCTCTACGTCAGCCGGCGGATGGCCAGACCAGAGGCCGCCTGACCGGACGCTCTCCCAAACGACCGCCTGACGAACCGTGGTACAATCCCGCGCATGAACACGGACCAAGACACGACACCTGCGAGCATTGCCCTCCGCAGCCTCGACGACGAAACGCTCGGAGAGTTGTGCCGGCGATATCGTGTTCGGCGGCTCGATCTGTTTGGCTCCGCTACGGGCGAGCGGTTTGCCCCGGATCGCAGCGATTTCGATTTTCTGGTTTCCTTCGAACCGATGAGCCCTGCGCACTATGCAACGGCGTATCTGGGGCTGCGCGAGGCCCTTGAGCGCTTGTCGGACCGCGCTGTCGACCTCGTAACCGAGGCCGCGTTGGCTAATCCCTACCTTCGGCGGAATATCGACGCGACGAAGCGACCCCTCTTCATCCGCGCATGATCACGACAGAGGCTGCGAAGTATCTCTGGGACGCTCGTACCGCAGCGCAGCGCATTATCCGCTTCATCGGCGACCGTGATTATGACGGGTACATGGCAGACGACCTGATCCAGGCCGCCGTGGAGCGCCAGTTCGAGATCATCGGCGAGGCGCTCGCAGGGCTACGGCGCATGGCGCCCGCTATCGCCGAGACCATTCCCGACATCTCGCAGATCATCGCTTTCAGGAACGTGCTGATCCATTCCTACGCAACAGTGGACGTGACGCTCGTATGGGGCGTCATCGAGAATGACTTGCCGACGCTGACAAGCGCGATCGACCGACTGCTCGGCCAGGCACCATAGCGTCTACGCGAACGCCCGCCTGATCCGCCCCCAATCCTCGATCGCATGTTCCTGTCCCGGCACGATCTGGAGGGCAATTTCGCTGTAGCCGGCGTCGGCGAGGGCGGCCAGGCGCTCTTTGATCACCGGCTCGGTGGCGGTGATCGTCGTCGCGCGTATCAGGTCGGCGGTGACGTGGGGGCGCTCGTCGGGTTTGACGAACATCAGGTGGCCGCGGTGGTTTTCGAGGTATTGCGCGCCTTGCGGCGTGAAGTGGCGGGCCTTTTCGATGTAGGCGGCCATCGTGTCGGCGAGGGCGGGCGGGATCGCGTGCAGGGTCGGCATGCCCATCAGCGCGGCGTCGACCGCGCGGTGGAGCAGCATCGCGGCGCGCGGGCCGGCCTGGGCGACGGCGCGGGGGGAGTCGGCGGGTTCGCCCTCCTCCAGCACCGCGCCGCCGGTAAGGATCACCGATTCCAGCGCCTCGGTTGCCTGGCCGGCCTCGACCCACAGCCGTTCCATCGCGCGCAAGCCCGCGACGCCGCCGTCGACGTCCCCCGCGGTGTTGATCCAACCGGCGCCGAGCTTCGCGGTCAGCGCGCGGGCTTTGGGGCCGGTCGCGGCGATGAAGAGCGGGATCGGGTCGCGCGTGTTGATCAGGCCGAGCTCGGGGTTGAGCAGGCGGATGAGGCGCTGCTTGCCCTCGATCGTGGCATCGACCGTCTCACCGCGCAGCAGGGCCTGGGCGACGCGGATGTATTCCGCCATGTCGGCCAGCCTGACCGCGCCGAGCCCCATCGCGCGCCGCCCGGTAAAGCCGGTGCCGACGCCGAAATCGATCCGGCCCGGCGCCAGCTTGTTGAGGGAGGCAAAGGCGTTGGCGGCGACCGCGGCGAGCCGGTTCGACGGGATCAGCACGCCGGTTGCGAGGCGAATATTGGTCGTCTTCATCGCCGCCGCGGCCATCGCCACAAACGGGTCCGCGCTCAGCATCTGCGTGTCGTAGAACCAGGCCCGGTGAAACCCCAGCTCCTCGGCCCGGCGCACCACCCGCCAGGAATCCGCGTCGGTCGGTATGGCGATCGCGAAACGCATTTCGGCCTCCCCTGCTTAGCCGCAGGCGGATTTACCACGGAGACATGGAGGGTACGGAGAAAGAAAGATTTACCACAGAGGTCGCGGAGGTACGCGGAGGTAGCGGAAGCGTCTGAACCCTTCCGCGTGCTCCGCGAGAACTCTGCGTACCCCGCGGTAAATCTATTGCGCTGCGCGCGGTTTACCGCTTCGAGAACTGGAAGCTGCGGCGGGCTTTGGCTTTGCCGTATTTCTTGCGCTCGACGACGCGGCTGTCGCGGGTGAGGAAGCCGCCGTGCTTCAGGGTCGGGCGCAGGCCCGGCTCGTAGAAGACGAGGGCGCGGCTGATGCCGTGGCGCACCGCGCCGGCCTGGCCGGAAAGCCCGCCGCCCGTGACCGTGCACCACACGTCGAACTGGCCGAGGCGGTCGGTCACGACAAAGGGCTGGTTGAGCAGCATGCGCAGCACCGGCCGGGCGAAATAGACCGGGCTGTCCTTGTCGTTGATCGTGAACTTGCCGCTGCCAGGCTTGATCCACACGCGAGCGATGGCGTTCTTGCGCTTGCCGGTCGCATAGGAGCGGCCGAGCGCGTCGCGCTTGGGCTCGACATCGGTCTCGGCCAGCACGACCGGCGTCGGCGCGGCCGGGGCGGCGCGCGTCGCCTCGGTTATAGCCTGGCGCAGGCTGCCGAGGCCCTGGAACGTCTGGCCGGCGCGCGGACGGGCATCGCCGCCTTCGCCGGGGCCCCTGCCCTCGCCTTCGTTGTCGGCCATGCTCAAGCCCTCACATTCTTGCGGTTCATCGCCGCCACATCGAGCGGCACCGGGTCCTGCCCGGCATGCGGATGCTCGGGACCGGCATAGACGCGCAGATTGCCCATGACCTTCCGGCCGAGCGGCCCGCGCGGCACCATGCGCTCGACCGCTTTTTCGACGACCCGTTCGGGATGCTTGCCGTCGAGGATCGCACCCTTGCTGCGCCCCTTGATCCCGCCGGCGTACCCGGTATGCCAGTAGAAGATGCTGGCCGCCCGCTTGTTGCCGGTGAGCTGCACCTTCTCGGCGTTGACGACGATGACGTGGTCGCCGCAATCCATGTGCGGCGTGTATATCGGCTTGTGCTTGCCCCTGAGCCGCATCGCGATCAGCGACGCGAGCCGGCCGAGCACCAGCCCGTCGGCATCGATCAGCGTCCACCCCTTGTGGATGTCGCTCGGCTTGGCTGAGAATGTCTTCATCTGGCGTGTCCGAAGGATCGCGGCGAAGCCGGGATTTACGGGATGGAGCGCGTCAGGTCAAGGCGGAAACCCGTTGCGAAACAATATGTTTCTGTGTGAGGTATGATAGTACCGCATGACCCAACGGCGCGTAGCGCAAAGGTTTGACGCGGAGGTCGCGGAGGATACGCCAGGTCGCGGTGAGGCCGAGCCCTCTGCGTACTCTGCGTATCCTCCGCGACCTCCGCGTCAAAAGGTTTGTCTGGCACTTCGTGCCTTTTGCGGTGGAACCCAGACGCATAGGCCGATTGTGCAGCGCACACTTCGTGCCCTGCGTGTCTTCGTGTAAAATCCTTCATCGAATTAAGCGGAGAAGCGCGATGGCATTGGTGGTGCGGAGCGACGAGGTGGAACCGATCCTCCTATCCGAGCTCGACGGGCACATCCTGCGGCTGACGATGAACCGGCCGGCGGCGCGCAATGCCCTCTCGATGCCGATGATGGAGGCGCTGATCGAGGCGCTCGACGCCGCCGCCGAGGTCAAGGAAGTGCGGGTCGTCGTCATCGCCGCCAACGGCCCCGGGTTTTGCGCCGGGCACGATCTCAGGGAACTGCGCAGCGACGGCAGCCGCGACGCGCTCCACCGCATCTTCGCCCGCTGCTCGGAGCTGATGATCAAGATCGTGCGGCTGGCAAAGCCGGTGATCGCCGAGGTCCACGGCATCGCCACAGCGGCGGGCTGCCAACTCGTCGCGAGCTGCGACCTCGCGATTTGCACGGAGGACGCGCGGTTTGCGACCCCGGGGGTCAATATCGGCCTCTTCTGCTCGACCCCGATGGTGGCGCTGTCGCGCAATGTCGGGAAAAAGGCGGCGATGGAGATGCTGCTGACCGGCGAGATGATCCCGGCCCAGCGCGCCTTCGACCTCGGCCTCGTCAACCGCGTCGTGCCGGCGGCGGAACTGCGAGGCGCGGTCGACGCGCTCGCCAGCCAGATCGCCGCCAAATCCGCCTTCACCGTCGCAATCGGCAAGGAAGCCTTCTACCGCCAGGCCGAGCTCGACCTCGCCGAGGCGTATCGCTTCACCGCCGAGGTGATGACCAGGAATATGCTCGGGCATGATGCCGGCGAGGGGATCGATGCGTTTTTGGGGAAGCGCCATCCGGAGTGGTTGGATCGGTAGCCGGCCCTCACCCGCCGATCCCCGGCTGATCGCCGGGGTCGGCCCCTCTCCCGCGGTGCGGGCGAGGAGATGGGGACGCCCGCGGTCCCCTCGCCCGCATTGCGGGAGAGGGTGGATCGCGAGGCGAGACGGGTGAGGGCTCGGGTCCCTGAGCTAACTCGGCATCCCCCGGCCGTCCCGAACCACCTCAAGGGCTTATCGACGATCAAGCGAGGGTATCGTCATGCTCGGGTGGTTCGCCGCCTCCGCGTCGCATCAGCCGGTCGAATGCAGTCATGTCCGCCCGGTCGCGCCGTTCGGCGAAGAAGGCGGCCGTGTTCATCGCAGCCAGTTTCTCGGCGACCGCCGTCGCGACGAATTGATTGATGCTGATGCCGTCTTCCTTGGCGCGCCGCTCGACTTCCGCCTTAACCGAGCGGGGCAATCGCGGCGGATACGTACTGGTCTGCTTCACGTTTTCAACTCCTTACCGCGTCCGCCACGCAAGGGGATCAGTAGGATGGGCTGAACGCAAGTGAAGCCCATCAAAAGAAGAACGCTTTGACGCGGAGTGCGCGGAGTTTTCGCGGAGGCCGCGGAGAGTTCCGGACGCCACCGCGACCTCCGCGCCTACTCCGCGACCTCTGCGATAAAGGAGTGAGTATTTTTGATGGGTTTCGCTGGCGCTCTACCCATCCTACGGATCGTCCCTTAAATCGGCATCCCCACTTCCGACGCCGCCAGCTTCCCGTCCGGAAGCACGTGGCGGCGTTTGTCGAGGTTCATCGTCATGCGCTTCATCAGCCGCCGCGCGCCGGCGTCGAACGGGGTGCGGCGATGCATCGTGAAGCCGTTGTCCCACACGACGAGGTCGCCGACCTGCCATTGGTGGGCGTAGATGAACTCGTCGCGGGTGGCGGTCTCGTAAAGCTGATCCAGCAATGCGAGGCCCGAGCTGGTGTCCATGTAGTCGATGCCGGTCGTCGTCGTCGAATCGAGGTAGAGCGAGCGGTCGCCGGTCTCGGGGTGGGAACGGACGAGCGCGTGGGTCACCGGCGGGGTCTTGCGCCGTGCCTCCTCGGAAATCTGCTGGTCGGTGCCGCGGCCATAGCCGGCGAGGCGCTTTGTATAGTCGAAGACCCCGCGCTTACCGCTCACGGCGGCACGGAGCTGGCGCGGCAGGCCGTCATAGGCAGCGCGGAGGTCGACCCAGAAGGTCTCGCCCCCCTCGGGCGGCAGCTCCAGCGCGTAAAGCGCGGCGCCTGTCGCCGGCGTGACCATGTAGGACTGGTCGGAATGCCATAAGAGCTCGCCGTCGCCGAGCCCGCCGATCGGGCGGCCGAGGCCGTCCTGGAGATTGGAGAGCACGGTGACCTCGGGCACGCTGGGCGAGGCCCAGTCGCTGCGCACGGTGCGCTCCAGCGGGCCGAGATGGGCGCAGAACGCGGCGAGTTCCGCCTCGTTGAGCGCCTGGCGGCGGAACACCAGCACGCCGTATTGGGCGTAGAGCGTGCGCAATTCGGCTATTGTCGCATCGCTCAGGGGCTCCCACAGGCGCAGCCCGACGATTTCACGCGCCAGCGTCGGATGCAGTTCTCGCGTTTCAAGCATCGTTGCGTCCTCGATGTGCTGCGATGATGATCCACGTCGCCGCGGACGAGGCAAGCGCCATGGACCAAGATTCCTATACCGACGCCTATCTGCGCCACGTGCTGGAGGCGACCCGCACCGTCGCGATGGTCGGCGCCAGCCCGCGCCCGCACCGGCCGAGCCACGGCGTGATGCGCTATCTGCAACGGCACGGCTATCGCGTGATCCCGGTCAACCCGTTCGCCGCGGGGAGCGATATCTTGGGCGAACGCTGTGTCGCCGACCTCTCGCACATCAACGAGGCGATCGACATGGTTGACATCTTCCGCCGCAGCACGCTCGCCGGCGATGCGGTCGACGAGGCGATCAAAATCGGGGCGAAATTCGTGTGGATGCAGCTCGGGGTCGTCGACACGGCCGCCGCCAAGCGCGCCGAGGCGGCCGGGATCGAGGTGGTGATGAACCGCTGCCCGGCGATCGAGATCCCGCGGCTCGGCGTCGCGGGGCCAAGCCGGCCGTGATCCGCCCGCGCCTGCTGATCGCGATGGCGGTCGGGATCATCGCTGGAGTGGCCGCGCCGGGTCCGCTCGGGGCCGCGCTGCGCGCCGTGGTCGGCTGGGATTGCGCGGCGGTGGTATATCTCGCGCTCGCCCTCGTCATGGCGCGGCGCGCCGACGCCGCCTCGATGCGCCGCCGCGCCGCCCGCGAAGACCTGACGCGCTGGGTATTCCTGACGGTGATGGCCGGGGCGGCGTTCTTCAGCATGTTCGCGATCCTCGGCCCGGTGCACGAGGCGAAGAGCGCGCCGGGCGGCATCTCGGCCGGACTGGTCATTCTCGGCGGGCTCACGATCCTCTTGTCGTGGCTATTTGCGCATACCGCCTTCGCGCTGCACTACGCGCACGAGTATTATTCCGAGCGCGGACCGCGCCGTCCGAGCGGGCTGATCTTTCCCGGCAAGGCCCAGTCGCCCGATTATGGGGACTTTCTCTATTTCTCGTTTGTCGTCGGGATGACCTGCCAGGTGTCGGACGTGCAGGTCGCGGAGCGGCCATGGCGCCGCCTCGTCTTGATCCACGGCCTCGTGTCGTTCCTGTTCAATACGGTGGTGCTGGCGCTGAGCATCAACCTCGTCGCCGGCCTCCTGTAGCCGCTATTCCCGGCCCGGACGGAACTTGGTTTCCGGCGTCAGTCCTTTCTTCCGCCGCCCCAGGCTGATGCGGCCGTTTTCCAGGTATTCGCCCTTGGCGGCACGGGCGGCGGCCTCGTCCCATTCGTCGTGCCAGTCGCCGAGCGAATAGCCGAACCACGGCGGCTGCGGGCGGAGAGCGGGTAGACCGAGTTCCTCCCAGATCGACTTGGCGCGTTCCATGTATTCGCGCTTGGGGAGGGCGAGCGGCGGCAAATCGCCTTTCATCGTCGCGTCGATCAGGAGCGTGGAATCCTCGTCGCCGCCGTGCTCGCGCTTGGGGCCGTGGCCCTGGCCGCGGTGGTCGAGGATCTGGATGTCCTCGCGCGGGGTCATGCGATAGGCCATCGCCCACAGGATCGCGTCGGCGTTGTCGGCGTCGATATCTTCGTCGACGGCGATGCAGATCTTGCCCATGTCGCCCTTGAACGACGCGGCGCCGTAGAGCGCGCGCCATATCTCGGTGCGCGAGGTGCCCTTGGCGACCGAGATCAGCAGCACGCGCAAGAGGCCCGTCAGCGGCTCGTGCAGGCTGACCTTACGCACTCCGGTGAGGCTCAGCGTGTCGCGCAGATGCGCGAGGAACAGGGGCTCGTAGGCGACGCGTTTGACGACGCTCGATTCCGACGGCGCGACCTGGCTGATGTACGACGGGATGATCGCGCCGCGCCGGTGCGTGATCGCGGTCACGGTCATCGGCATGTTGTATTCCTCGAGCGCGACGTGGCCGTGCGATTCGCCGAACGGCGCCTCGGGCTCGACGTATTCGGTGTCGATGAGGCCCTCGATCACCACCTCCGCCTCCGCGGGCACGACGAGGTCGACCGTGCGGGCACGGACGACGTTGATCGGCGCCCCGGCGAGGCCGCCGGCGACATCGAACTCGTCGACGTCGAGCGGCAGTTTCTGCGGACCCATAAAGGCGACATAGGGCGGGCAGCCGAGCACGATCGCGCACGGCATCCGCTTGTCGCCGCGCTTCTGGTGCTTCTGGTAATGGCGATAGCCGCCGGCCCCACCGACCCGCGTCGCCATGCGCACGACCAGCCGGTCCGGCGCCTTCAGCGCGGCGCGGTAGGTGCCCATGTTCTGGACCCCGGTCTCGGGGTCCTTGGTGATGACGTTGGTCGCGGTCAGCGTGGGGGCGCTGTCGAAGCCGGGGGTCGAGACCGGGATCGGCAGGATGTCGAGCCCGTGCCCCTCGCCTTTGAGGTCGTCGCCGGTGATGACCACATCGTGGCACGGCGCGTCGTTGACGCGGCGCGGCGGGATCGGATGCGCCAGCGCCTGGTCCCACTTCGCCGCGATGCCCTCGACCGGCACTCCCATCCCGACCGCGTAGATGTCGCGATTGGCCGCGACCCCGCCGACGACCACCGGAAAATCGTATGTGCGGCCGCGCGCGTCGGTGATGTTGGTGAAGAGGAACGCCTTCCGCTCGGCCTCGGCCATACCGCCGACAAACTGCCAGCGGACCAGCGGGTGCATCTCGGCATCCTTGTCGATCGGCCGGTCGATCGAAACAAGGAGCCCCTTTTCCTTGAGCGCGGCGAGGTGTTCGTGCAGGTCGGGATAATTGCGGCGCGGCTCGCTCATGGTGCGTCTTTCGTTGAGGTTCACCACGGAGGCACGGAGGGCATGGAGAAGGTAGGTAGAGCAAAGGACGCGAAGGGGTTGCGCGCGGAGCGCAGAAAATACTCATCGACGGATCTGTTGGCGCTTCGTGCCGGAAAAATCGGCTTCGCGACCTTTGCGTGTCCTTTGCGTCCTTTGCGTTATCCGATCTTCCTCTGTGCCCTCCGTGCCTCCATGGTGAACACAGCTCTCAGATCGTGCCGCCCTCCCAGCATGGGGTCATGCGGCGCTTGCCCGAGACCGTGGCGAACAGCATAGGACGAAACGGTTGGGTGCCCTCGCGCAGCGCGATCGCTTGGGCGAGCATGAACTGGCTGACGTCGCGGAACGGCGACAGCGGGGTGTGGCCGATGGGGTGCCAGCCGACATCCTCAAGTTCATAGCTCGACATCGGCTCGCCGACCACGTGCTCGGCCTCGGCGACGAAAAAGCGCGTGTTGAAGCGGCGGAACACGGTGCTCGGGGTGATTGCGCGGCCGATATAGGTGAGAACCCCGAAATCGGCCACGACGCCTTTCTCGGCGAAAGCCTTCTCGGCCGCGGTCTTGCCGGCGGGCGCCTCGGCGCTTTCGCGGCCGACGAGGACGCCGACCTCCTCCCAGGTCTCGCGCAGCGCGGCGCGGGCGCAGCGTTGGAGCCGCGGGGTCAGGGTCTCGGTGCGCAGCTCGCCAGCCCAGGGGCGGCTGTCGGACGCGTCCACCGCGCCGCCGGGGAAGACATAGACCCCCGGCATGAAGCGGACCGTCTGGGGCCGGCGGCCGGCGAGCAACTCCAGGTCCTTGCCCTTGCCGCGCAGCAGCAGCAGCGACGCGGCATCACGCGAGCGGACGATTTTTGGCTTGGCGCTGACCGCCGGCGCGGCATCGTTCATGCGGCGACTTCGCAACCGGGCTCGGCGATGGCGGCCGACCACGGCGACATCGCGTCGGTGATGCCGAGATTGATGCCATCGGCGCCGCGCAGGATCAGGTTCGGGCAGGCGAATTGCTGCGGCCAGACCGTGTGCTCGACCGCGGCCGAGCCAGGACGCGCGAGGAGGCCCTGCTGCACCGAGTCCGGCAGGCGGCTGTCGAATTCGATCCCGGTCTCGCCGCGCACGTCGACGCGCGGGTGGTGCGCCGCCTCCTCCGGAGTCATCCCGAAATCGACGACGAAATTCGCCATCTGCGTCACCGCCCCGACGATGCGGCGGCCGCCCGACGCGCCGGCGCCGAACCACGGCCTGCCGTCGCGGGCGACGATCAGCGGGCACATATTGGTCAGTGCGCGCTTACCCGGCGCCATCGAGTTCGCCGCGCCGGGACGCGGGTCGAACCACATGACGCCGTTGTTCATCAGGATGCCGGTCTGCGGCAGCACGTAGCGGCTGCCGAAACTCGACAGCAGCGTCGTGGTCAGCGCGGCGATCCCGCCGTCCCTGTCGGTCGCGGTGATGTGCGTCGTGCAGGTATTGCCGGCGCTCTCGCCGTCGCCGAGCCCGGCGAGCCGGGCCTTGTAGGCGGCCTGGAGCGCCTCGGCGAGCGCGAGGTAATAGGCCGCGTCGGGCTTCTTGCCGAAGCTGTGCTTGGAGAGGCGGCCGATGATGTCGGCCAAGGTCGGCGCGGCGCTGAGCCCGCGCGCGGCCTGGAAGACGGCGCCGCGATAGGGGATGTCGAGCGCCGGCACGATGCGGGCCTGGCACGCGGCGAGGTCGTCGAGCGACAAGGTGCCGCCGCCGGCCTGGGCGTCGGCGACGATCGCGCGGGCGATCTCGCCCGAATAGAAATCCTCCGGTCCCTTGTCGGCGAGGCGCGCCAGCGTGTCGCCGAGCCGGCCCATCGGCAGGCTCGCCGGGGTGCTGGTCGGCGGCGTCACCGGCGGCAGCCCGTCGCGCAGATAGATGCGACGGCTTTCGTCGTAGAGGCGCAATTCGGCCGCGGTGGTGGTGATCTTGAGCGTCGTGAACCAGTCGCAGGGCAGCCCCTGCGCCGCGATCGCGACAGCCGGCGTGACGAGGTCGCGCCACTTCATCCGCCCGAACCGCTCGACCGCGGCCGCATAGCCGCGCACTGCGGCCGGGACGGCAAAGCTCAGCGGCCCGTGCGCGTTGCGGTCGTCCTTGACCCGCGGCCACGGAAAGAGGTCCGACGAGGTCTCCCCGGTCAGCGGGTAGGCGCTGGGGTCGAGCCCTTTCGGCGCGATCGGGCCGAAATCGATCACTTGCGCCGCGCTGGCGCCGGCCGGGTGCACGACCATGAAGCCGATGCCGCCGAGCCCGCTGTTCCACGGCTCGCGCACGCTGAGCGCAAAGGCGGTGGCGACGACCGCGTCGACGGCATTGCCGCCGGCCGCGAGAATCCCGGCGCCGACCTCCGCCGCGGCACCGTTCTGCGAGGCGACGATGCCGCCGCGCGAGGCGACGCCCGGCTTGCGGACTACCCAGTTCTGGATCGCCGCCATCTCAGGCGGTTTCGATCGAATCGACGCGGGTCGTGTAGAACGCGTAATAGCCCGCGAGGCCGGTCGTCTCGTCATACGGGGTGACGTAGCCCCACACCGCGTTTTCCGACGATTTGCCGCCGGCCTCGATGGTCCAGTACGACGCGTCGCCCTTGAACGGGCAATAGGTCGAATGCTCGGTCTTTTTTAGGAGGTCGAGCCGCACGTCCTTGGCCGGGAAATAATGGACCGGCCCGTGGCCGGTTTCCTCGATGCGCAGGGTTGCGCTGCTGTCGGCGATCACCTGACCGCCAAACGAGACGCGCAGATGCGTCGAATCAGGGTGCATGTCGACACGGTGCTCGGGCTTTTTGGCCCAGCCGGGGGCGGGATTGGCCATGATTGCTCCTTTCAGGAGATCGTCGCCCCCGCCCAGGCGGGGGGCCAGGGGCAAGCGACGGAACGGCCGCCCCTGGATTCCCGCCTTCGCGGGAATGACGAAATGAAGAGACGACGAGTAGGAACGTGCATTCGCTTACTGGATTTTTTCCGAAGGCGGCGTGGCCTTCGGGTTGACCGGCGCCTGCCCCTTGCCGCAGTCGAACGAGGCGACGCAGTTGTCGTAGAACGACGAGCCCTGCAGCGGGCCGCATTCCTTGGCGATACGGGTCGCGCGGAACTTTGCGTTCTTGCAGGCAAGCTGATCGTATTGCTGGCTCTCGCGGACATTCTGCTGCGCCTGCGGGTCGCCGGCCGGCGCCGGCTGCGCCCAAACTGGCGCCGCGACGGCCGCCGCCATGACAATCCCCGCGATGATCGCTTCGATCCGCATCGACCTCTCCCCTAGCCCACCATCGTCAGCCCACCGCTGACGCTCAAGACCTGGCCGGTAATGTAGTCCGATCGGCGGCCGAGGAAAAACATCACCGCCTCGGCGATCTCCTCGGGCTGGGCGATGCGGCGGAACGGGATCGCCCGTGTCAGCGCCTCGCGCATCCGCTCGGGCTGGCGGCTGAACAGCGGCGTGTCGGTCGGGCCGGGGCAGACGCAGTTGACGTTGATGCGATAGCGCGCCATCTCGCGGGCGAGCGACTTGGTAAAGGCGATGATGCCGCCCTTGGCCGCGGCATAGATCGTCTCGCCCATGCTGCCGACGCGGCCGGCGTCGCTGGAGATGCTGACGATCTTGCCCT
This sequence comes from Allostellaceae bacterium, assembly GCA_036268075.1. GTDB lineage: Bacteria > Pseudomonadota > Alphaproteobacteria > ATCC43930 > CGMCC-115725 > DATARH01. The sequence goes on from DATAUV010000116.1 coordinate 15,571, forward strand.
CCATCGCCGCGACCATCGGGTCGAGCACGGCGCGCGTCAGCCGCACGACGCCCATCAGGTTGATGCCGATGACCTGCTCGACCATCTCCGGCGGGTTTTGCAGAAACGGCTCGATCCGGTCCCACCCGGCCGCGTTGACAAGCCCGTCGAGGCGGTCGACGCGGCGGTGGATTTCGGCGGCGAAGTCGGCGACCGAGCCGGAATCGGACAGGTCGAGCGGCAGGAACTCGATCGCTCCGCCGCTCTCCGCCGCGACCTTCTCGCCGCCCTCGCAGTCGAGGTCGCCGACAAACACGCGGGCGCCCTCGCGCGCCAGCAGCAGCGCGGTCGCCCGGCCGATGCCGGAGGCGCCGCCGGTCAACGCGATCGTGCGATCCTGCATTTCCATTACGCTGGTCTCCTAACCGAGAACATATCCCAGGCCGTGATGGGCTTCGCTGCGCTCGGCCCATCCTACAAGTTCGGTGCCGTAGGATGGGCTGAGCGCAGCGAAGCCCATCGGCGCCGCAATCACCGCGCCGGATAGTGCGTCGTCAATGCCCGGCCGCCGGCTTCGACCGGGTCGGCGTCGATGAGGACGAAGGCGAAGGTGCAGGGTTCGGCGCCGTTGTTGACCCAGGCGTGCATCGTGCCGCGCTGGACGACGATGTCGCCGGCCTTCATGTGAACCGTCTCGCCGCCGTCGAGCTCGAGGTCGCACTCGCCCTTGAGGAGGATCGCATAGTCCACCGTCTCGGTGCGGTGCATGAATTTGGGCGCTCCGGGAGCGAACTCGGTGACTCGGATCACGCTGCCCTGGCCGGTGCCGACATAGTTGTAGCGCTTGACGAACCCGGCCCGCTGGGCATCGCCGGCGGCGCCCTCGGAATTGTCGACCGGCATGCTGTCGGTCGACCAGATCTCGCACCGCGAAATATACGACCGGCTCGGGCTTTGCTGGCCCGGCATCGTCTCGTCGCTGGCGACGACGGCCTTGCCGTCCGCGTCATGCCCCGTCACGATCCGCCGCACGCTGAGAGCCATCTCGCGCCTCCCTTATCGATCGGGCCGATGTTTGAAGGCCGCGGCCGGCGGTGTCAACGTCGCGGGCGTCAGTGATGGGGCGGGTGCCGCCGCTCCACGTTCATGCGCAGCCCTCCGAACGGGTGCAGGCTGATATGGCCTTCGGGACGTACCGGATGCTCCTCCGCCGGCCGAAAGCAAAATCGCCGCGCCATCGCCGAGACCGCGATCAGCATCTGGGTCATCGCCAGCGTCGTGCCGACGCAAATGCGCGGCCCCGCGGCAAACGGCACATAGGCGAAGCGGGATCGCTTGGCTGCGTTGGCAGGCAGGAAGCGGTCCGGGTCGAACCGGTCGGGGTCATCCCACAAGCGCCGGTGACGGTGCACGACCCAGGGCAGGATCGCGATGATCGACCGCGGCGGCACGCGGTGGCCGCACAGCACGTCCTCTCCTGCCGCCTCGCGCAGGATGCCCGGGATCGGCGGATAGAGCCGCATCGCTTCGTCGATGACCTGCCTCGTATAGGTCAGCAGCGGTAACTGGGCGGGCGTCGGCGGGTTGCCGCCGAGGACGGTGTCGAGTTCCTCGTGCAATCGGGCCTGAGTCTCGGGATGCTCGCCGAGCAGGTACCATATCCACGTCATCGCCCGCGCGGTCGGCGACACGCCGCCCGCGATGATGCTCGCCGCCTCGTCCCGGACCTCGTTGTGCGGGAGGGCCTCGCCGCCGCGCCGGTCGCGCAGATGGATCAGCCGCCAGATCAGGTCATGCGAACCCGCGTATTCCGGCGCCCGCCGGGCATCGATGAGCCGGTCCATCATCCCGTAAAATTGCCCGATCTTCTGCCGGCGCTGAGCGGGCGGGCGGAGTGGATCAAGCAGCGGTCCGAGCGCGGTGAAATCGACGAGGCGCGGCTTGCGCGGATATTTGGCGAGCCCGAGAAGCATCGGCTCGGCCGCCGGATCGCTGCCAGTCAGGACCCGGTTCCACAGCCCGAGCAGGAGGTGGGCGACCCCCGGCTCAACGTCGATCGGGGTCCCCACGGCATAGTCCTCAAGCTGGGCGGCGGTTCGTTCGGCGGACGCGATCATCGCCGGAACGTCCGGGGCGATCGCCCGGTGATCCAGCGCCGGCGACGTGATCCGCCGGTGACGCTGCCACAGCACGCCTTCTGTCCCGAGCGATCCGGTGCCGAGCCCCGCTTGGAACAGGCGGCGGATGTAGCGATAGCGCGGATAGTTGTCGACGTTGTCGAGAAACACCCGCTTGATCCCCGCCGGATCGCTGACGAAGAACACCCGCCGCCACAGATAGCGGCGGGGAACAACGAGGTTGTCGAACAGCTCATCGTCGAGCGCCGAAACGGAATTACGCGCGATTGTCCGCAGCATCGCCACGGTCGATAGCGGCCGCGCCGGACGCGGCGGCATTACCGGAATCGGGCGGCGGGAACCGGCATCGCTGAAATTGGACTGCAAGCCGCCCTCAACTCTCCAAGCTGGCGGGCGTGAGGTTGCGCTGCGGACTTGAACCTCGGCAAGAACAATCCGCGCGGCTAGAACCGCTCCGGGCGGTAGTAGTCGAACAGCGAGTACCACTGGTCAAGATGCGCCAGGATCGGGCCGGCGATGGCGCGGTCGAGGCGCTGGATGTTTTCGTCGAGCGCAGATTTGCCGGGCAAGAGCTCCACCGGCTCGCTGTACGTGGCGCGAAAGCGCGCGCCTTCGAGACGCTCGATGTAGCACGGGATCAGCGCCGCATCCGACGCCATTGCCAGGCGAACGGCGGTGACCAGATTGGCATGCGGCGCCGGCTGGCGACCGAAAAGCGGGCCATAAACATAACCGCGCCGCTCCTCGTCGGCGAAGATCATGACAACGCCGCGTTCCTCGGTCAACAGGCGCAGCCCCGCGCGAGTGCCGGCGAGGTCCGGCGGAAAGAGCTGGCCACCGTAGCTCTGCCGCGCCTTGACCACGATGCGGTGGTCGAACCGGCTCGATGGCGGCGCGTAGAACGAGGTGAACTCGATCCCCATCCCCGCGAGCGCGACGCCGAGGATTTCCCAGTTGCCGAGATGGAGGCCGACGCAGACCACCGGCCGCCTCTGGGCGCGGGCGGCGAGGAGCGGCGCGGCATCGACCTCGACCCGGCCCTCGTCCCACAGCCGATAAAGCAGCGCGAATTCGAGCATCGTCCGTCCGGTATTGGCGAACAGCCGGTCGACCAGGGCGTCGAGCTCGGCCGGCGACATTTCGGCGCCGGTCAGGTGGACATAGCCCTTCTTGATCCGCTCGCGGATCGCCGGGTAGCGCCAGCGGCCGTTGATCCGGCCGATCGCGGCGCCCACCGCCGACCCGCGATCGGTCGGCAGGGAGCGCACCAGGTAGAGCAGCGAGTAGTTCAGCGCGGCGAGCGCCGGGTCGCGCAGCCAATGGCGCCGCCAACGTCGGAACCGCACGCGCCGGGACGGCGGCAGTTCAGCCACGGCGCTCGATCAGCATCGGCAGCCGGTCGCCGGGCCTGAGCGTCAGGCGGCATACCGGCGTCACCGTCTCGCCCGGCGCAAGGCGCAGCCGCACCGCCTGCGCCAGCGTCGCGACGCAAAGGATCGCCTCGGTCAGGCCGAACGCCTGGCCGGCGCAGACCCGAGGGCCGACCGCGAAGGGGATGTAGCTGTAACGCTGCCGTGCGTCGGCGTTCTCGGGCAGGAACCGCTCGGGCACGAAATGGTCGGGCTGCTCCCAGAGGCGCCGGTGGCGATGCAGCAGCCACGGGATCACCAGCACCAGCGAGCCGACCGGGATGTCGCGGTTGCGGATGCGCTCGCCGCGCAACGCCTGACGCCCGAGGATCGGCACCGGCGGGTAGAGCCGCAGCGTCTCCTCGACGACGGCGCGTGTGTAGACGAGGCGCGGCATGTCGGCGAGGGTCGGGTCGCGGCCGCCGAGCACGTCAGCGAGTTCGGCGTGCATCCGCGCCTCGACCGCCTCGGCCTGGGACAAGAGGAACCAGGTCCAGGCGAGGGTATTGGCGGTCGTCTCGTGGCCGGCCATGAAGATCACCGCGGCCTCGTTGCGCAGAGCGTCGGCATCGAGGCCGGCGCCGGTCTCGGGGTCGCGCGCCTCGAGCAAGCGATGGATCATCGCCTGCTCGCCGCGCGAGCGGCTGCTCCGGGCCTCGGCGATGATGCGGTCGAGGATCGCGTGGATGCGCCCCGCCGCCTCGCGCACCGAGCGCGGATACCAGCGCGGCAGCCAGTCCGGAAGGCCGAGCATATAGGTCAGGTCGATCTGGCCGATCTGGCTCTGGTATTCGGCGAACGAGGCGACGATCTCGGTCGCGTGCTCGCTGCCGAGCTTGGGGCCGAAGATCGTGCGGCAGATGATCTCGGCGGTCAGCGTGCCCATCTCGCGCAGCGCGTCGATCGTCGTGCCGGGGGGCAGCTCCCGCCAGCGCCGCGCCGTCTCGGCGGCGGCCTCGACCATGACCGGCGCGAACTGGTCCATCCGCGAGGCATGCACGATCGGCGCGACGATCGCGCGGCGCTGCTTCCAAATGGGGCCGTCGCTGATGAAGAGCCCGTCGCCGAGCAGCGGGTCGAGCGCATGGCGCATCTGCGGCGTCTTGCGCTGAAAGCTCTCGTGCATCGCGATAAACGCTTGCGCGACGGTGTCCGGGCTATTGCAGATAAAGATGCGCCGGCTCAGCACCCGGGCCGAGAAGAACTGCATCTGATAGGCGTCTTCCTCGAAGAC